>CAYYNT010000017.1:0-66515 GCA_964473155.1 uncultured Gemmatimonadales bacterium
TTAATAATCTCTTTTCAAGATACAAGGGGCACGGCGCGCCGTGCCCCTACATTTTATACTTTTGGGACAGCCCCTTGTAACTACTATCAACCACGAGTCTGTCGTAGGGGCGCGATCTATCGCGCCCGCATCGCCTTTAACGGGCGACACATGTGTCGCCCCTACGACAAACCCAACCATCTGGATAATAATCTCTTTCAGCGTTCTATTCTACACCTGAATAATCAGGATTGCGGCTGGATGAACCTTGCATCCCCACTCGGTCGAATCCTGTAACATTACGAATGTTGTCAAACTGGTATTAAACCTGCCGGTTGCCGGTGATAATAATACCTACTACTTCAACGCCGCTTCGCCCGAACCCTGGATGTCGAAAAACGTTTCTTCGATATCCCACTGGCCGCTGACGTTGTCCCGCACCTGGATGACGATCCGGTAAGCCCCGCTCTCCAGGCCAGACACATCCAGGCTGAAAGACTCCGGGGCGCGGTCGCCGCGCCAGTCCGCCCGGCGGTCGAATATATGAGTAAGAGAAGTGCGGGGATCGGAGAAATTGAACACAAGCAACTGGAACACCTTGCCCGCGTATTTTTTGATCTTCGTCTCCCCGTCCTCCAGCCGGACCACATCGATCCACTCCCGGTAATTGCGCTCACCCGCGCTGTCCGGCCGAAGGTTGTAAACCTCGAAATAGACTTTCATTTCCTCATCCCGGCCGAAACGGGTGGTGGGCCGCGGGATGAACCTCTCTCCCATGCGTTCCGGGCTTTCCAGGCCCTCCGCGGGCGGGGTCCCTAACACCACGGCGCTCAGGTTCAGGCTGTCCGGCTCGAACGGCGCGAATTCCAGATCGCCCTTGCCCAGCCATTTTTCATCCCCGGAGGCCATGCGGATAGTGTAGTGGTATTCTCCGGGGAAAACAGTTATTCTGTGACGGGCCAGCCAGAGCGCGCGGTCCTTTTCCTCGCGGACTTTGAACACCTGCCCGCCGGTCCGTCCCATCAGGCCCCACAGGCTGTCGTATACCGCGAGGTCGGCCGTGGGGGTCTCGCCCTTTGGCAGCCAGTCATCCTGATAGAACTCAATCTCGTTGTCCAGCGAATTGCCCGCCAGGAACTGGGCCATGTAGTATTCCAGCGTATAGTTGACTTTCGGATCGATGAAACGCTCGCGGCCCAGAACTTTAAGCATGTCCAGATACTTGCCTTCTTCCTGCTGCGGGACGAAAGTGTACTCCCCGTAGTCCACGAAAAGCATCGTGGCCTTGTCGTAATACCAGTACTCGTGATTGTATCCGAGGACATCGCTCTCACGGTACTTGAATTTCCGGTGCTCGTCCTCCACGATTATCTGATTTCCTTTTTTCACAACGTTTCCTTCGTTCTTTCCAAAAGGTACAAATTTTGGTGGACTCTGGGCGATGTTCAGATCGCTGATCTTACCTTCGTTGTAGTGCGTCTCCCTCTTCTCCGGCGGACCCAGACGCACCCAGACCACGCCGCGCGGGTCCAGGCCCAGGATGGCGGTCTGCCTGCGCAGAGGCTCTGAGTCGTAGTAATAAAGCATCGACTGCGCGGTGAGGAGACGGTTGTAGTCCTCGGAGGTGTTGAAATAGCTGTGCGGAAAACGGACCAGAAAGTTGCGCTGCGCGTAGTTCAGCCGGTTGTAGTGCTCGATCAGGCGGCGGTTGAGTATCTCCAGCGGATCATCGTCCAGGTCCAGCCAGTACCAGCGCAGGAACGCCGCCTTGTCCCGGTTGGTCTTGCACTCGCCCCAGCGTGGCGCGGCCGCGCGGGTCAGGATAACCTCGGTCTCGAGGAAAGCCCGAGTATCCTGGTCCAGCTTCACAGCCAGGTCCAGGGCGTTGCTGTAATGCTCCATGAAGGCGGCGCTGTCTCCGTTCTCTATTTTGCAGCGGGCGACAAGCAGCTCGCGGTCCGGGCTGTTGTAATCCGGACAGGCGCGGCCCAGGCGTTCCAGCATGGCCAGGGCGGAATCAGACGCGCCCTCCAGGAAACAGTCCCAGGCCAGATCCATCCACCAGCCAACGCTGTCCGGGTGCGCGGCCAGCCAGGGTTCCAGGCACTGGCGCACCTGCCGAAACTGGCCCAAATCCGGGTTCGGCACCGAGTCGCGCCACATGCGGTAAACGCCGGGGTATGCTGGATCGAGGCAGATCAGCTTGACAAGGGCCGCCATCCCCTGACTGTAGCCGTCCGCCCCGCCGTAAGCGAACTGCACCAGGGCTTTCTCCAGCATGAGATCGGGGTTGTCCGGCGAAAGACTCAGTCCCTTGCGGCAGGCCAGCTCGGCCTGGTAACGGTCGCGGAACAGCGTGCGGTGGGTGCGGGACAGTCCGAGCCAGGCCTGGACGCGCAGACTTCGGTCCTCAAGCCCGGTGGCCTCGCGGTAATCCCGCAACGCGGCCTTTCCGTCCCCCCGCGTAAAGTAAAGCCCGGCCCGGGCCAGCCGCGCGGCCCCGTCCTTCTTGTCCAGTTTCAGGGCCCGGTCCAGAACGTCCAGCGCGGCGGCGGTGTCCCCGCGGGCCAGGAGCGCGGCGGACTGCTCCGCCGGGGGCTGCTCGGCCTCATCCGCCCCGGATGCCCGGAAAACGGCAACCGTAAACAGAAATGTGAAAACAGCGGCCAGATTGCCTGATACTCTTATCGCCGTCCATTGCCTGTCACGCCGCATGTTATTCCTCCGTGGCCATACTCGATCTGTCTGTAACATGGATGACTGAATGGATGTGTTGTATCAGCGCGTTGCCTGTTCGCTGTCCCCCTGGATGTCGAAGAAGGTTTCCTCGATGTCCCACCTTCCGCTGACGTTGTCCCGCACCTGGATCACCATCCTGTAGCTCCCGCTTTCCAGGCTCGACACATCCAGGCTGAAAGACTCAGGGGCGCGGTCGCCGCGCCAGTCCGCCTGACGGTCAAACACGTGAGTCAGGGCGGTCCGGGAGCCATCCGCGCCAAAAGTGAGAAACTGCAATACTTTGCCGGCGTACTTTTTGATCCGGCCCTCGCCCTCCTTAAGCCTGATCACGTCGATCCATTCCCTGTAGCCGCGCACCCCGGCGCTGTCGGGCTGAAGGTTGTAAACCTCGAAATAGACTTTCACTTCCTCATCGCGGCCGAAACGGACCGTGGTGCGCGGCACGAAATGCACACCCTGGCGCTCCGGGCTATCCTGGTTCTCCACGGGCGGGGCCCCCAACACCACGGCGCTCAGGTTCAAACGGCCCGGCTCGAACGGCTTGAAATCGAACTGTCCCTTGCCCAGCCACTTTTCATCTCCCGAGGCCATGCGTATGGTATAGTTGTATTTTCCCGGTACGACAGAAATGCGGTGGCGGGCCAGCCAGTGGTCGGTATCCTTGCCTTTCGCGATCCGGAAAACCTCGCCCTCCCGCCTGTCGATCTCGCTCCACAGGCTGTCGTACACCGCTATCGTGGCTGACGGGCGATCACCTTTCGGGATATGGTCATCCTGGTAGAACTCCACCTCGTTGTCGATTGAATTCGAAGCCAGGAACTGCGCCATGTAATAATCAACCGTATAAGTCACCCTCGGGTCGCTCCAGTATTGCGTATCCATTATACTCATCATGTCCGCCACGAAAAGCCCCTCCTGCTGGGGAATGAACACGTAGTCACCCGCCCCGACGAGATAAGCGAAAAGCGCCTCCCACTTGCCATAATACCAGAATTCGCAGTCCATGTACCTGTTTCTTGTATTATCATATCTGCTTTTATACTGGCCGGGATGCTTCTCGATCTTGTCGGGCGCTCCCTGGCGCACCCAGACAATCCCGCGCGGATCGAGCCGCAGGATCGCGTTCTGTCTTCGCATGGTTTCGGAGTCGTAATAATATCGCACGGATTGCGGGGACAGCAGGCGGTTGGCATTCCCGGAATTCTGGTAAAAGCTGCCCGGGTTGCGCAGTGAGTATTTCAGCTCGGCATGACGGATGCGGGTGTAATGCTCGATCAGTCGGCGGTTGATCGGCTCCACCGGATCGTCATCCTTATCCAGCCAGTACTGGTGCAGGAAAGCGGCCTTTTCCCAGTTGGTCACGCACTCTTCCCAACGCGGAGCGGTCCGGCTGGTCAGGATCACCTCGGTCTCTACATATGCCCGCGTTGGCTGATCTATCTTCGCCGCCAGGTCCAGAGCGCTGTAGTAATGCTCCATGAACACCGCGCTGTCACCACGCTCAAGCCCGCAGCGGGCCAAAAGAAGCTCGCGGTCCGGGCTGTTAAACTCCGGGCTGACCTCGCTCAGACGTTCCAGCACGGCCAGAGCTGAATCGGTCCTCCCGGCCAGGAACTCATCCCAGGCGATATCCAAACGCCAGGCAGCCTTGTCCGGATGAGATTCGAGCCAGCGTTTCATGGCCTGTCTCACCAGTCCGGGGTCAGTGACCGGATTATAGAGCAGGGAATCACGCCATATTCCGTATGCGTTGTTGAACATCGGATCGATCTCGATCACACGCGAGAGATACTTCACCGCCTGGTCATAACCATCCGCTCCGCCATAGGCAAAACCAACCATGGCGCTCTCGAACAGCAACGCCGGATCGTTTCTGTCAATCGAAAGCCCCTTGCGGCAGGCCTGTTCAGCCTGATAGGTTTCATGAAGCAGTGTCCGATGAGTGAGTGCCAGGCCGAGCCAGACCTGAAGGCGCACGGCCTTGTCCTTATGACCGGCGGCCGCGCGAAAGTCCTCCAGCGCCGCCTGGCCCTCTCCCCTGGCCAGACGTATCCGTCCACGCAGAAGGCACAGCCCGGCTTTGTCCTTTGAGACTTTCAACAGGCTGTCCAGCACCTCAAGCGCCTTCAGAGTGTCCGCTCCTGACAGCAGAGATTTCACCAGCTCCGCATCGCTGCCTTCTCCGGCCGAAACCGGGCATGGATTTATCAGAACCGCGGAAGCCATGAGAAATGACGACAGCAAGACAATGCCGGCAATCCTGTGAACAGCATTCCGCAGTCTGTCCGGATAACTCATGGCAGTCTCCATCTCGGCTGAATGTTAATGCAAGGCGGGGAAAAAACGTTGACGCAACGTTTAATCTCAATATCAGGAATGTAATTAAGTATAAAGGCAGGGAAGGAGGAATGTCAAGCCGGATAATCGTGATAATAAAATTATTTCAACGCACGGCCTGGGCGCCGGCGGGCACGATATCGAAGAAAGTTTCTTCTATGTCCCAGCCGCCGCCGTTGTTGTCCAGGCTTTGGATCACCAGGCGGTAGCTGCCGGGCAGAAGGCCCTCGGTTTCGAGGGTGAAAACCTCAACAGCCGGACCATCGGCGGTAGGCACGATCCGTTGGAAAATGTGATTCAGGCTGGTCTGGGTCGCTTTTTCCTCGAACTCCAATGGTGCGCTGGTCTTGCCTTTGAACTTACGAATCTTTTTCTCGCCCTCCTGGAGCCGCTCAACCCGCACTCCCTCGAAATAGGCGCGCGCACTGTCCGGGCCTGGTTTCAGACCGTAGATTTCAAGGTAAACATTGATCGTTTCCCCGGAGCTGAAACGGGTGGAAGGCCTCGGCACCAGCGGCGTCTGTCCGCGGGCGTACTCAGGCAGGCCCGCCTCGGGGAGGCTTCCCAGGACTACCGCGCTTAGAGACAGGCTGTCAGAGGGAAATGGATCGAGGTCCAGAACTCCCTGGGCGATCCATCTGTCCGCTCCGGAACTGAGACGCAGAGCGTAACGGTATTGACCGGGTTTGACAGTCACCCGGTGCACGGCCAGCCAGAACCGCTCATTTTCCAGGTTCTCCCTATACACCGGGCTTTCGCGCCGCAGCACCTGCCGCCAGCCGTTATCGAAAAGCGCCACCTCGGCGCGCGGAGCGTTCTGCCCCGGAATACGCTCATCCTGGTAGAATTCAACTTCTATATTCCGTTTGTCCAGGGAAAGGAACTGGGCCACAAAGTAATCCCGCGCCAAGTGCAGATGCGGGTCGCTCAGGCGCTGTGACTGCAGCATCCTAATCATGTCGGCCAGCGATTTTTCGTACTGGGAGGGACGGAACACATAATCCTCATCCGGCCCCAGGCGCTGGAAAGAGAAGGGAAACATGCCGTAATACCAGGTCTGGAGCGAATCCGCCGGGAAACGCTCGAGCATAGTGATACTCATCGAGTCCGGCGCTCCGAAACGGATATAGAGCAGGCCGCGCGGGTCGAATCCCAAGTTTACCGCATGTTCCCAGATCACCGGCGCTCCCAGGTCAGACAGTTCGTGCTGCGGTATCCCGAGCCGTCCGCTCTGTTTAGAGTAGTTTTCGAAGCTCTGGAGGTTGCGCAGGGAGTAATTCAGCTCGGCGTGCCGCAGACGGCGGTAATGCGTGATGAGACGGGAGTTAAGGGTCTCGAACGGGTCGGAGTTCAGGCGCACCCAGAAACGGCGCAGAAAAGCGGCCTTATCCCCGCCGCGGCCGAAGCTTTCCCATTCATCGTAATCATTTTTCGTGAAAACCGCCTCGGCTTCCCGGAGCAGACGCGAGAAGTCACCGCATTCCGCGGCAGTGTCCAGGGCTTTGAGATAGAGGTACTGGAAAGAACGCTCATCCCCCTGCTCCAGCTTGCAGCGGGCGCGAAGAAGAGGCACATCCGGGCTTTTGAAGCGCGGGTTGGCCGCCTCCAGACGGTCAATCGCGGCCAGAGCGTCCTCGGTGTTCCCCAGGACGAACCGGTCGCGGGCCAGCTCCAGATACCACCCGGTGCTGTCCGGATTCGATGCCAGGAAATTTACCAGACAACTGTCCAGGCTCTGGCGCTCTGTCAGGCTCTGGTCGCGAAACAGTTCCCTCCACAGACCGTACACACCTCGGTAGCCGGGATTGAAACAGACCAGACGCAGGAACAGGCGGCGCGCCATGCGGTTGCCCTCGGGCGTGCCGGAGGTGTAGGCCAGTTGAGCCTTGGCGAACAGCTCATCGGGGTATGACGGGTCCAGCGGGTTGGCTTCATCGATAAAACTATCGTTCAAAGCCCGGCGGCGGCGCATGGCGTTGAAAGTCTCTGACAGCCCGGCCCAGGCCAGAGTCTTGACATCCGGGTCGGCATCGCGGAACGCCTGGCTGTAATCCGCCCAGGCCTCTTTGTAACTTTGCATGAAAAGATGCACATCGCCGCGGAGAATGCGCGCCCGGCCGTGAGCGGGGTCCAGACGGATCGCCTGGTTCACCTGGGCCATTGCGTTGAGCGAGTCCGCCCCGGCGAATCCCTGCACAGCCATCTGGTAATAATCATCCGCAGTCTGGGCGGAGCGGGCGGGACAGTACAAGGAAAATAAAAGAAGAACGCACAGGAAAGAAGTCGACCTAAGGCTGCGCATCGGTGCAATCCGGTTGAGGGGGGAAACTGGCCTTTTCAGCAGAACCGGTGGATTTATGCATTAATTACTGTCAAATTTTAAATATGTTCCCCAAATGCTATCTTGACCGAGGAAAATTCGCAGAGGATGTGAAAAGAAACATCGCTGATCAATGATCTTTTATGCAGGGGCACGGCACGGCGCGCCGCACCCCTGCTGAAAAACCTCATAACATGAATCTGGAAACCATATCAGCATTCGGATGAATATATCAGCTTATCCGGCTTCCGGGCGGCAGGTCTTTCGCCGTATCGAGGCCGGTCAGGGCCAGTGTTTCTCCGGACACCGCCGCGAGCACCATTCCCTGGCTCTCGAAACCCATCACCTGGCGCGGTTTCAGGTTTGCCGCCACCAGCACCTTGCGCCCGACCAGTTCTTCCGGCTTGTAGTGCTTCGCGATTCCGGCGGCCACGGTGCGCGCGCCCAGCGGACCAAGGTCCAGGCTCAACTTGAGCAGCTTTTCGCTTTTCGGCACCGGCTCGGCTGCAGTCACGAGCGCCACGCGGATATCCACCTTGCGGAAATCGCCGAAATCGAGCGGCGGCTCCAGCGGCTCCACCGTAACAGTTTTATTGGCCTCCACTGGCGCGGATTTTTCCCGGAGCGCTTTCTCCTGGTCCTCGATCCGGCCGTCCTCGATCTTGGGGAACAGCACCTCCGGCTTGCCGATCGCATGGCCGGGCTGAATCGCGTTCGCGTAATCCTGCTCCCAGGGATGGTCATGCCAATCCTCGGAAACGCCCAGTTGCTTCCAGAGGTTCTCGGCAGAGAATGGCATGATCGGCCACATCACCATGGACAGGGCATGCGCCGCCTGCACGCACAGGTTTATCGTAGTGGCGCAGCCGGCCGGGTCGCTCTTCCGGCTCGCCCAGGGGGCCTTGTCGTTGAAATACTTGTTGCAGAAACGGGCGAAATCGGCGAAGCTGTCCGCCGCGGCACGGAAACGGAAACTGTCGATCAGTTCGCTGATCTGTGCTGCCACGCCTGCCAGGCGTTCGAGCATGGCGCGGTCGAGATCGCCTGTCTTATCCCGCTCCGGAACCGCACTCCCGTAATACCGCTCCACGAACGTGAGCGTGCGGTTGACAAAGTTGCCCACGGCATCCGCCAGCTCGTTGTTGTTGTGCGCCTGGAACTCGCGCAGGTTGAAATCCATGTCGCGGGTTTCCGGCATGTTGGCGCACAGGTAGTAGCGCAGGGGGTCAGGATGGAAGCTGTCCAGGTAGTCGTGCAGCCAGACCGCAAAATTGCGGCTGGTCGAGAACTTGAGGCCCTCGAGGTTCAGGTACTCGTTGGCCGGGACGTTCTCCGGCAGCACGTACTTGCCGTAGGCCATCAGCATGGCCGGGAACATCAGCACGTGGAAAAAGATGTTGTCCTTACCGATGAAATGCACGAGCCTCGTTTCCGGGTTCTGCCAGTAATCCTTCCAGAGCTCCGGTGTTCCACGCTCCGCGGCCCATTCGCGTGTGGAGCTGATATACCCGATCGGAGCGTCGAACCACACGTACAGCACCTTGCCCTCGGAATCGGGCAGCGGCACGGGGATGCCCCAGTTCATGTCGCGGGTCACGGCGCGCTCGCGCAGTCCCTCGGTCAGCATACCGCGGGCGAAGCTCAGCACGTTCTCTTTCCAGTAGCCCTTGGTTTCAAGCCAGGTTTTAATCTTCTCCTGCATGCGATCGAGCTGGAAATAATAATGCCAGGTGTCACGCGGTTCGGGAACCCCTCCGCAGAGTTTGCAGACCGGACCGATGAGCTTCAGGGGATCGATCGGCTTGCCGCAGACCTCACACTGGTCGCCCTTGGCCCCCGGTGCGCCGCAATGGTGGCAGACTCCCTCCACGTAGCGGTCCGGCAGGAACCGGGCGCAGCTCGGGCAGTAGAGCTGGGTCTCGGTCTTCCTGGTCATCAGTCCCTGCTCGTGAATACGCAGGAAAAAGTCCTGGCTCGTCTCGTGATGGATCTTCCGGCTGGTGCGGCTGAAATGATCGAACGAGATACCGGCGCGGCGGAACGAGTCCGATATGTGGGCATGCCAGTGGTCCACCACCTGCTGCGGGGTCTGGCCGCTTTTGTCCGCGGCGATGGTTATGGGCACGCCGTGCTCGTCTGTCCCGCCGATATACAGCACGTCCCGGCCCTTGAGACGGCAGAACCGGACGAACACATCCGCCGGAAGATACGCCCCGGCCAGGTGGCCCAGATGGATCGGGCCGTTGGCATAGGGCAGGGCGCTGGTAACGAGAACTCTTTCTTTTTTCATCTTTGTTTCCGCCTGGGCGGTTCGCGTGGAAAACGCCGTCAATTCATGTTCTGTTGCTCGTAGGGGCGGGTTTTAAACCCGCCCCTACAGTTGTCTATCCAAACCATTGCGAGGGGCACGGCATGCCGTGCCCCTGCGGGACCATTTACCGTTCAACGCACTTTAGAACGCCTGACCTCAGGACACCGCGGCCTTGAGCGCCGCGACCTTGTCCGTGCGCTCCCAGGTGAACCCGACACTGTCAACGCGGCCGAAATGCCCGTATGCCGCGGTCGGCTCATAGATCGGGCGCTGGAGATTAAGGGTCTCGATGATCCCGGCAGGCCTGAGGTTGAACACCTGACGGATCGCGGCCACGATCTTGTCATCCGCATACCTGGCATTCACGGTCGAGACATAAACCGAAACCGGCTCGGCCACGCCGATAGCATAAGCGATCTGGACCTCGCAGACATCCGCCAGGCCGGCGGCCACGACGTTCTTGGCTACATAGCGCGCCATGTAAGCCGCCGAACGGTCCACTTTCGAAGGGTCCTTGCCGCTGAAAGCGCCGCCGCCATGACGGCCCATGCCGCCGTAGGTGTCCACGATTATCTTGCGGCCGGTCAGACCGGCATCCGCTTTCGGTCCGCCCTCGCTGAATATGCCGGTCGGGTTGATAAACACCTTGCGGCTCTCGATGTTGCCTTTCTCCACGGCCAGGTCCTTCTCGCCGATCAGCCCGGTGGGTCCCAACACGGGGATAATCACGTTGTCCAGGATATCGGCGCGCAGGTCGGCGAGCTTGTATTCCTTGCGGTGATGGCTGCTGACCACCACATTGCGGATCGCTTTCGGCACGCCGTTGACATATTCCACCGACACCTGGGTCTTGCCGTCGGGATAAAGACCGGGCAGGACACCGCTCTTGCGCACCTCGGTCAGACGCATGGCCAGCTTGTGAGCCAGGAAAATCGGGGTAGGCATCAGTTCTGTGTCCAGGCCCGCCTTGCGTCCCTCATCCGTGGCGAACCCGAACATCATGCCCTGGTCGCCTGCTCCCATCTCCTTGAACAGGCCCACGCCGCTCACGCCCACCGAGATGTCCTCGCTCTGCGGCTTCATCTTGACAATCACCTGGCTGGTGTCGGCGTCGAACCCGATTGTGGGGTCGGTGTAGCCGATCCGGCGCACCGCATCGCGGGCGACTTTCTCGAAATCTATGTTATTGAGGCAGGCCTTCGAGACCTCTCCGGTCAGGAAAAGAATGCCCTCTGTGGCCAAACTTTCGCAGGCCACCCGGCTCGCGGGATCAAAACTCTTGGCTGCATCCAGCACGCTGTCGCTGACCTTGTCGCAGACCTTGTCCGGATGACCCTCGGTAACCGATTCAGAAGTAAAAACGAACGAATCCGCCATTGAGCGCTTTCCTCAATTCAGGGTTGAAAGAATATATGAGTAATGACACTTAAACGTAAATTCCCCAGAAAAAGTTAAGATAGTAGAATACAGTTCTTTTTGCAATGATTTGTTGGCGGCGCGGAAACGCCGCAATGCAATGACGGTCAAGGCGATGTCTCCTGCCTGACCAGGCGCGGCGACTATCCCCGGCCCTCGCGCACCTCTCGCGCATGCGCGGCTACAATCCGGTCGATCTCGGCGATCTGTTCCTTATCCAAGACCGGCTCCAGCGGACGGGCCATTATCTCATTTGCCTTCTCCCGGGCCAGCGCGGCCATGCCGCGCACATTTTTCGCGTTCCAGGCATCCCAGGCCAGGCATTCACTCAATCCGCCCAGCCAGAACTCCTTGCGGAAATTTTCCGCCGTGTGCTCCGCGGCCATGAAATTCCCCTCGGGGCCCACCTGACCGATCAGGTCAAGGCACAGAGTCTGCTCGTTCACCTCGAAACCGCGCATCATCCGCCGCACCTGGGCGGTCACCTCGCAGTCCAGCGCCAACTGCACCGGGCTGTAGGTCAGCCCGAATTCGAGCTGGCCTATCGTGCCGATGCCGCAGGCCCCGCAAAGGATCGGGAACAGGCTGGAAAGGGCCTTTTCCATCCCGGCCTGGAACCCCGGCTCGCAGGAGTTGGTCTTTCCGCCGTGCACCCCGGCGGTGATGCCGTACATTTCCCTCAGAATCTGGATACGCGCCCCTAACAGTGCGGCGCGGTCCGGACCGGCGTAAGGGAAGCTGAGCGTGCCCATGTCACAATAACCGCCCGTGAAATCCAGACTCAGCACGGCCTGAGGGTTGACCGCCCAGCCCAGCACCAGACCGGCCAGGGTCTCAGCCAGGCCAAGGGCCAGGGTGGCCGCGCCTGTGGCCGGGGCGGTCGTTCCGGCCGCGGGCATGGTATCCAGCGACTGGGGCAGTCCGCGCCGGACATACTCGATGAATATCTCGGCCATGTTCGGGTCCAGGGCCAGTGGCGCGCGGGTTTCGGCGTAACCCACCAGCACAGGCTCGCGCAGAAGCGCCTCCCGGCTGCCGCGCACCACGACAGCTATCTCCTCGATATAGCGGATGTCCGCCACGTTCCAGGCTTCGATTCCGCCGATCTTACGGGTGTATTTCACGAGTTCCGCCGCCATTTTAACGCATCTCAGCTCATGCGGGGTCTCCTGATCCGAGCAGGGCAGGCCGGACCAGGTGATCTCATCCAGCGCGTCGATCAGCTTGAAACTGTCATGGACATCTTTCAGCGTGGCATAGCGCCTTACGCCCTGCATGTCGAGAAGCAGGGCGCAGAAACCGCCCGCATTGACCGCGAAATCATGGTGCAGTTCCTCCTCCCTCCGCCAGTAGCTGAACTCGGAGTAGCGCTGGGCCTGTCTGAGTCCCCTTCTCTCCGGAGCGAGCAGGTCGCGCCGCAGCTTCCGGACCGCTTCCTCGACCAGGGCGGATGGAAATCTCACGGTCAGTCCATCCACCGCCAGGGAGCATCCGGCGCTCATCAGATATTGCCGCGCACCGTCATGGTGCACCCGTAGGCCGGCCTTCTCCAGTATTTCAAGCGCCGCGGAATGCACAAGCTGCATTTCCCTGTCACTCAGCACCCTGATCCGTCCGGACAGCTTCGACATTTATCCTCCCCTGGAATGTTTTATCAAGGACAGCGTTGTAAATTTACTACCAGTGTCATTTCTGTAGCAAGGGCACGGATTAACTCAGATTGAAAACTTGACACCCGGACCCTGCCGATATAGGATTCTCCACACGCCTGAATTATTTGTCATCTATACGCCGATCTTCTTCTAAAATCCAGGAGGCATGAATGAAACCGGCAGAAAGCAGCAATACCATCTCCCGCCGTCAGATGCTTAAAGCCTCGGCCCTGACTGTTGGAGCCACAGCTCTGGCCGCCTGCGGCCAGGCCCCCGCCCCCGGAACCGATCAAACCGCCGCGGCCCCGGCCGCTCCGGCGATAAAAAACATGAACCTCTCGCTGGCCGCATATTCCCTTCGCGATGAGTTATCGGTAGGCAAGCTCGACATGTTCGGATTCATCGACTACTGCGCAGAACTGAATATCCCCGGTGCGGAACTGACCTCCTACTACTTCAAGGAAGGCTTCGACAAGGCCTACCTTCATGAACTAAAACGCCATGCCCACCGCGCGGGCATAGTGATCAGCGGGACGGCGATAGGCAACGATTTCTGCCTGCCCAAGCCGGAGGAGCGCGAGGCCGAGGTGGCGAAAGTCAAGCAGTGGATCGACAACGCGGCCGAGTTCTACGCCCCGCATATCCGTATCTTCGCCGGAAGATTGAAAGACGGGATGGACAAGCAGCAGATGATAATCCAGGTGGCCGACTGCATCAAGAAATCCCTGGATTACGCCGCCGAGCGCGGAGTGTTCCTGGGACTGGAGAACCACGGCGGCATCACCGAGTTCGTGGAGGACCATCTGGCTATCTGTGACGCTGTCGGGCAGCATCCCTGGTTCGGGATCAACCTTGACGGCGGCAACTACCACAAGGATGCATGGGAGTCTCTGGCCCGGGCCGCCCGTATCTCGGTGAACGTGCAGATCAAAGTAGACATGTACGACAACGAGGGCAAAGCCTTCCCAGTGGACATTCCGCGTTTCGGCCAGCTCCTGGTGGACGCCGGATACAAGGGCTGGGTCGCCCTGGAGTATGAGGCCGAGGAGGATCCGCGCACAGCCATACCGCGCTGGATCGCCGAGATGAAAAAAGTCTTCACCGGCAAGGCCTGACACCTGGAGAGCCGATGGAGCGGGTGCAAGTCACGCTCGTCCGGGGACGGGAAAAACCGGTGCTGACCGGGCATCCCTGGGTGTTCAGCGGAGCAGTGAAAAAAGTGGAGCCACAGGCTGCGCCGGCCGGCGCGGCCTGTGATATCCGCTCACATGACGGGACATGGCTGGCCGCGGGATATGTCAACACCGCCTCGCAGATAATCTGCCGGGTGGCGAGCCGCAATCCAGGAGAAAGCTGGGATGAAAACCTCCTCGTCGAACGCCTGGACCAGGCGCTCGCTCTCAGGAAAAGGATACTTCCTTCCGGTACGGATTGCATCCGTCTGATCAATTCAGAGGGCGACGGCCTGCCGGGAATAGTGGTTGACCGTTACGGCGCCGGGCTGGTGGTCGAGTTGAACACCGCCGGGGCAGTCTCCCTGCGGGAGGCGCTGACCCGTCTCCTGGTTGACCGTCTCAGGCCGGATTTCATCTTCGAGAACAGCTCCGGCCCCCTTCGCGCGGAGGAAGGCCTGGCTGAGGAAAAGGGCCCTCTTTTCGGCGAGTGTCCCGGCACAGTGACAGTATCCGAAAACAGCCACCGTTTCCAGGTGAACCCGTCCCGGGGGCAGAAAACCGGGTTCTTCATCGATCAGAGGGATAACCGTTCCCTGGCAGCGCGCTGGATGCCTCAGGGCGGGCGTGCATTAAACCTGTTCTGCTATACCGGCGCTTTCTCTGTTTACCTGGCCGCGGCCGGAGCGGCAAGCGTCACCGGAGTCGATTCCTCGGCCCCGGCGCTCGAAGCCGCCACCGAAAACCTGCGGCTCAATAGCTTGAATCCGGAGACGCACCGGTTTCTGCGGGCGGACGCTTTCGAATACATGCGCGGTGACAGCGGTCCCTACAACCTGATAGTCTGCGACCCTCCGCCACTGGCCAGGCGCTCCTCGCATATCGAACGCGCCAGCCGGGCCTACAAGGACATCAACCGTCTGGCCCTGGGCGCGCTTGCCCCCGGAGGCGTTCTGTTCACCTTCTCCTGTTCCGGCCATATCGACCCGCGGCTTTTCCGCCAGATATTGTTCGCCGCGGCCCTGGAAGCCGGGCGTCAGGCAAGGGTCCTGGCTGTGCTCGGCGCGGGGGCTGACCACCCGTTCAGCATCTACCACCCCGAGGGTGAGTACCTGAAAGGACTGCTGCTCCAGGTGGAATGATTGCAGGCAATGACTGCCCGGGAAAGCGAAACGGGCCGTGGATCGCCGCGGCCCGTTTTTTCGTTTATGTATGACCCGATACATTACGGGCTTTGCAACCTGCCCTTTCCGCTCATACTCCCCAGAGGTGCATGGTGTTGACCGGCTGTCCCTGAAGCTTCAGATAGTAGAACAACTGCGCCTTGTGCACGTTCAGATGATGCACCATCTGCAGAAAACGGTGGCCCAGCACCATCTCGTTCTCATCCCAGGGCGCCCTGGCAATCTGTGTTGAAAGCTGCTCCTCGCTGCACTTATCCAGGGTTTTAAAGGCCAGGGCTTTGTCCTCGGCCAGTTTCTTCTTCGCCTCCTTCACGCTACCCACAGCGGGCAGTTTTTCCGCGGGCGGCAACATCTCCTCGGGCGGGATACTTGCCGGGTCCACGCCCTCCGGAAAACCCCAGTCGCCGGTTGCGAAACCGTGCATTCCGGCCCCGCAGCCGTTGGTCAGGTGCATAAGGAGCTGTCCCGTGGTCATCCAGTTGTTCCTGGCCGAGGGTTTCCAGTCCAGGCTGTTCTCATCCACAAGGTCAATCAGCCCCTCGGCGGTCCGGTATGCGCCATCCAGCTCAATTCTGAGCATTTCTTTCCACTGCATACTTTCCCCCCTGGCAAAAGATCACAAATGACGGGGGTCGCCCCCTGAGTATTTTTTCAAAATAAATATTGTTGTTTATCCGGTCCTGCTCATTACAATGTGCCATATTTAAAGCAGCGATTTCAAGTCCCATAGTCAGATAAAAAAACCGCCCCCGGAGAGGGCGGTTTAAACTTTCACTAAAGCTCAGTTCACTGAACTATTCCACCGACACCTTCCTGGCAGCCTGCCACAAACCATGGATATTACAGTAGCTGGAGGCCAGAAGGGTCCCGCTCTTGTCGCTTTTCAGGCTGACCGTAACAGAAGGCACGGTATAAATGGTGCTGGTGTCAGCGCCCTGCGCGCTCTCACCATGCGCCACAAACTCGGCCCGCGCCACCTGGTAAGGAAATTTCTCGCCATCCGGATGAAAATACAGCTCGATCCAGCGGATATGGTGGGCCGTGGTGTTGGGATGGGCGATTTCCTTTCCCACCGAGGCGCATACCTTGAATGCCTCACCTTTCTTAACCTTATCGGGAGCCTCTATCACCGGGGCGTGCTTTTCAGCCTTGAAGTCTGCGCTCTGAAAAAGCTCTTTCAGCTCGGACATGCTATTCTCCCTTTTTCTGCTTGTGGATTTGGTAATGATGTAATGGAATCGCTGTCACCGCCGCCTCCCCGAGGCCCGGACGGGCTGCGTTGTCTAATATTATCGGTTTGAGATTCAGTTTGCAATGCCCGGAGGGTGGATTTTTCGATTTCCGGGCCGCCTTGCGCGAGGGGAACGCTGGCTGTAGATTGGTATCCGGCGATTCAACGTAAAGCGAACCGTGGAGAGGGAGGCAGGATGCGCCGGCGGGAGCGCGAGATCACAGACCGCGACGAGATGGAGGAAATACTGAGGCGCTCGTCGATTTTCCATCTGGCGATGACAGACGGAAAAGGACCTTATGTCGTGCCGCTCAACTGCGGCTACGAGGACGGGCGCCTGTGGTTCCATTGCGCGCGCGAGGGGCGCAAGATAGAGGCCCTGCGCCGCGACAGCCGGGTCTGCGTGGTGGCCGAGGCGGATACGCGCATGGTCACGTCCGGACAGGCCTGTGACTGGACCATGAAATACCGCAGCGTGATCGCCGCCGGACGGGCGGTGATCGTGGAGGACCCGGCGGAAAAAGCCCGCGGCATGGATGTGATCATGCGCCATTACGCTGGCCCGGCCGGAGAATACCGCGTTCCAAGCCTGGAACGCACGCTCGTGGTGCGGATAGAAATTCAGGACATGACCGGAAAGAAATCTGAATGAACAGTAAGCTTGTCAGATAGAACCTGTCTTTTATGGAGATATGATGACACCGCGGGAAAGAGTGCTCGCCGCGCTGGCGCACAAGCAGCCGGATATCTGCCCCTGGCATATCTGTTTCACCATCCCGGCCCGCGAGCGCCTGGCGCAAGCGCTGGGAACAGCTGACCTCGAGAACGCCTGCGGCAACCATTTCGCCAAGATCGAGGCGGTTCCCCCGGATGCCTGGCGCGAGACAGAGCCGGATTTCTGGACTGATGAGTTCGGCGTGATCTGGGACCGCACACTGGACAAGGATATCGGCAATGTGGACCACTCGCGCCTGGTATTGCCAGAGCCTGACCTGGCGCGCCTGGAGTTCCCCGATCCGCTCAGCCGGGAGCGTTTCGCGGGACACTCCGCGTTCTGCCGCGAGAACCCGGACCTTTTCCGGGTGAACGATTTCGGGTTCACCCTTTACGAGCGGGCCTGGACCCTGCGCGGTGTGGAAAACCTTCTGATGGACATGGTCGAGCGGCCGCAGTTCGTGGATGACCTTCTGGACCGTATCCTGGAATGGAACCTCAAAATTGTCGAGGGCGTGAGCCGCTATCCCGTGGATGCTATCCTGTTCGGCGACGACTGGGGCCAGCAGCACGGCCTGATCATGGGGCCGGAACTCTGGCGGCGCTTCATCAAGCCGCGCGCGGCCGAGGAGTACCGCGCCTGCCATGCCGCCGGGATGAAAGTGCTTATCCATTCCTGCGGGGATGTCAGCTCGATTTTCGATGACCTGATCGAGATCGGGGTGGACATGTTCAATCCGTTCCAGCCCGAGGTGATGGACATTGTGGACATCAAGAAGCGCTACGGCGGACGGATCGCGTTCTACGGCGGCATGAGCACGCAGAATATCCTGCCCTACGGCTCGCCCCAGGACGTGCGCGAGGAAACCCGCAGGCTGATCGACATTATCGGAGCGGGCGGCGGATACGTGTTCAGTCCGGCGCACGACACACCCAAGGACGTGCCCGTGGAGAACATGCTGGCCATGCTGGATGTGCTGAAAAGCCAGTAAGAGGCCCCCTCATCCTTGAAAAAATCCGGCGAAATCCGTCGAATGTTCGACAAAATCGTCGAACCATACGACCGTCTGAACCACGTGCTCAGTCTGGGACTGGACCGCCGCTGGCGGCGTATCCTGGTGGATTCGGCCGCCGGTTCCGGCTCTCCTGTGCTCGACCTGTGCTGCGGGACCGGGGATGTGTCCCTCCAGTGGCTGCTCCGGGCGCCGCAAAACCGCCCGCTGGTGGCGGCGGATTTCTCGGGGCCGATGTGCGAAGCCGCAGCCAGAAAGCTGAAAAGCCGCGCCCCGGCGGGAAACCGCTGGGATGTTGTCCGCGCGGATGGCCTGGCGCTGCCGTTCGCTGACCGCTCATTCCGCGCCGTGAGCGTGGCTTTCGGGCTGCGGAATTACGAGGACCTCGGGCGCGGACTGGCGGAGATTCACCGTGTGCTCGACATGGGCGGTAGACTTGCCGTGCTTGAGTTTGCGCCTCCCAGGGGAGCGTTCCTGCGCACCCTGTACCGTCCCTATCTCAGACTGGCCGTACCGCTGGCCGGCCGCCTTCTGGCAGGCTCCGGACCCGCCTATGGTTACCTTTCCTCCTCGATTCAGGCTTTCCTTGCTCCGGAACAGATGAGCGCGGCTATTTCAGCAGCCGGTTTCGTTCAGGTGGAGGCAAAGCCTCTCACCTGGGGAGTGACATTCCTTTACACGGCAGTCCGCCCCTGAAAAACGGACTTGGCCCGGCAGAATATTTGCAGTATAATCCCTCCATAACCTGTTTATCCCGTGCGCTATTTTTTATTTCAGATGACTTTCGACGCCGGACTCAAGCGATGAAATGGCGTTTAACCCCCCTGAGGGCCGCCGGAGCGGTGGTTGCTCTTGTAGCCGTGGCTGTTCCGCTGGTCGCCTGGCTGGAACACCGCAGCAACAGCGAGAACCTGGATCGCATGCTTTACAGCAAGGGCACGGCCCTGATGGAAAGCCTTCTGCATGGCCTGGAAAACTCTCTGGTGGCGGACCACGAGCTGACCCAGCGTCTTGCCGAGCGCCTGGCCGATAACGGCCGGAGCGTGCTCATGGCCGGCGGGGGCGATTATCCCAAGGAAACCCGGCTGCGCGAAACAGTCGATTTAAATGATCTGGCGCGGATCGACCTGTTTGCGCCGGATGGAAAGCTCGCGGTAAGCAGCGCCCCGGATCACGCGCCTGTATCCATCCCGCGACAGTTTCTTTCTCTGAACGAACCCTGGGAATACAGCTCCGCGTTTATCGATGAGCCGCCCGAACCGGGCAAAGCCGACACTTACAATGAAATCTACGCCGCGGCAGTACGCTCTCCGGATGGCCGTGTGGCCGTGGTCTGCGCCCGCGCCGAGACCCTGTACGACATCCGCCGCCGTCTGGGGATCGGCCTGATCCTGGATGACCTTTCCTCGGTCAAGGACGTCTCCTATGCGGTCCTGCAGGACACGCTCGGCATTATCGCCGCCTCCAGCCAGGTGCGCGAAATCGGAAGCCTGGCCTCGGACCCCTTCTTCCCCATCCCGCCGGATGAGATTCGCGGCCGGTATAAGGATTATTTCGGCGAGGAGGTGTACGAACTGGCCGCGCAGTTCCAGTGGGCCGGTGAAAGCTACGGTTACCTGCGGGTCGGGCTGTCCACGGCCGAGGTGCGCTCGATTGCGGCAATGGACCGTAAAAGATTCGTATTGGGCATGGCGATACTGGGCATCCTGCTGATAGTGGCCGGAGTCCTTTACCTGGCCGGACGCCGTCAGATACTTCTGGAACAGGAGCACGCCCGGATCAAAAGCCTCTCGGACAGTGTCCTTCAAAGCATGGCTGAGGCGGTGATAGTGCTGGATGACAGCTCGCGGGTGCTGTTGTATAATGAGTCTTGCCGCGACCTCTGCGGCGCGTCCCGCCAGGATGTCGAGGGTTGCCTCCTGCGCGAAATCAATCCCGCCCTGGCCGACCTGCTCGCTGTACTGGGAGGCGGCTGGACCAACCTGTCGGAGGTGGAGCTGAAACGTCCGGACAACAGCAGACAAGTGCCTCTGCTTATGTCCACCACCCCCCTGCGGGTGGAGGATCGCCTCTATACTACAGTCATTCTCTCCGACCTGACCGACCGCCGCCGGGCCGAGGAGATGGCCCTCTTGAGCCAGAAATACAAGACCATGGCCGAAATATCCGCCGGGGTGGCGCACGAGATACGCAATCCGCTCAACTCCATCGCCATGAACGTCCAGCGCCTGCGCCTCGAGTTCTCGCCCGCCCCGGATGAGCGCGCCGAATACGATGAATTTATCGGCATCGTGCTGGCCGAGGTCGAACGCCTGAACCGTATCGTCGAGCAGTTCCTCCGGCTGGCGCGTTTTCCCGATCCCAGGTTCCGCAACGCCTCCCTGCCCAGACTGATCCGGGAAACCCTGGAGTTCCTGTCTCCAGAGATTGAAAGCCGCGGAGTTAACTTTGACCTTCGGCTGGATACCGTCTCTGATTTCCTGTTCGACCCGGACCAGATCGGCCAGGTGCTGACAAACCTCGTGCGCAACGCCCTTGATTCGATGCCCGGTGGCGGATGCCTGAATATCCAGGGTGAAAGCGCGGACACGCATTACCGGGTCAGCGTGACGGACAGCGGTCCCGGCATTCCGGAAGCCGAGGCGGAAAGAGTATTCGAGCCTTTCTTCAGCACCCGTCCCGGCGGCCTGGGCCTGGGACTGGCTATCGTGCAACGCATAGTCAACGAGCATGGCGGCTCAATCCGCCTGGAAAACGCGCCGGGCGGCGGCGCAAGGTTTATTTTCGCCTTACCCATGCGGCAGGCGTGACACAATGAAACTGAAACAGCAACTGGATGAGCGATGCAGTTGGAGGTTATGATGGAAAAAGGCAGCATTCTTGTTGTGGAGGATGAGGAGCGTCAGCGTGTCACTCTGGCCGGTTTTCTGACAAAGCGCGGTTACCGGGTGGAACAGGCGGCCTCGGGTGAAGAGGCATTGGAAAAACTCGATTCCACCCGGGTGGACCTTGTGCTCACCGACCAGAAAATGCAGGGGATCGATGGGCTGGAGTTGCTCGCCAAAGTCAAGGAGCGTAATCCGGATACGGAGGTGATACTTGTCACCGCGTTCGGAGATGTGCCCTCGGCAGTGCAGGCGGTGAAACAGGGGGCTTACGAGTATCTGACCAAACCTGTGGACCTGGAAAAACTGGAAATCTCCCTGGAGCGCGCCCTGGAAAAGCGCCGCCTGGTGGAAGAAAACCGGGACCTGCGTGGAAAATTAGCCGAACGCATCCAGTCGCTGGACATTGTTTCGGTCAGCGGGGCCATGGAGGCAGTGCTCAACCTGGCCGCCCGGGTGGCGCGGGTCGATTCGCCGGTCCTGATCACCGGCGAGAGCGGGACCGGCAAGGAAATGGTGGCAAAGGCAATCCACGCGGCCAGCGAGCGGCGTGACAAGCCTTTCGTGGTGGTCAACTGCGCCGCGCTCAACCGCAACCTGATCGAAAGCGAGCTTTTCGGCCACGAAAAGGGCGCTTTCACCGGCGCCATCCGCCAGCGCCAGGGCAAGCTGGAGGCCACGGACGGCGGTTCGCTGTTCCTGGATGAACTGGGCGAGATCAGCCCGGAGATACAGGTCAAGCTGCTGCGTTTCCTTCAGGAGCATACTTTCGAGCGTGTCGGCTCGGACCGTACGCTCAAGGCGGATGTCCGCCTGATCACCGCAACAAATCGCGACCTGCCCCGCGCTATCGCCGAGGGCGGGTTCCGCGAGGACTTCTATTACCGGGTCAACGTGGTAAACATACACATCCCGCCGCTGCGCGCCCGCCGCGAGGACATCCGGCCGCTGGTGGATCATTTCCTGAGCCTTCACCGTCAGCGTCTGGGCGAAAAAAGCCTCTCGCGAGAAGCCCTGGACATACTGACCCGTTATGATTTCCCTGGTAATATCCGCGAGCTGCAGAACATCATCGAGCGGGCGATGGTTCTCTCACGGGGCGATGTCATCGGGGCCGGCGACTTTCCGGCCAGCCTGTTCTCCCATGCCTCCGGCAAGGATTCCCCGGAGAGCGATGGCTTCCTGACAGAAACACTGGAACGCCTCGAGCGGCGGATGATCCTCGAAGCCCTGGAAGCCTCGGGATCGGTGCAGGTCAAGGCCGCCGAAAGGCTCGGGCTGTCCGAACGCACTTTGCGTTACCGGATGACGAAACTCGGGATCAAATGAAACATCGGTTCGACAATTTCGTCGAACAATCTTCGACAGATTTGTCGATTAAATGTCCGGCAAGCTCGAACCGTCAGAAGCCGGCGAGAACAACCGTTCGTCATATCATTGACAGTCAACGCTTTCAGAGATGTCGAAAACTTATGCCGTTTTCTGGCACGTAACTTGTTTATAGAGTGAACAGCGCGCGCAGTAAAGGTTGATCGGAAGTTGTTCAGGCATTATTAATTCAGATGAGGGAGGTGCAGGATGAGAAACGCGCGGATGTTCACCGTGGCGGTGCTGGCGGCGGGGCTGGGATTGCTGAACGCTCCGGCGCAGGCTCAGACCGATGATGCGGGGCAGGTTACCACGCAGACGAAAGTGCAGAACCGGATGGGATTCGGCCGGGGCATGGGCGGCGGTTTCGTGGATGAGGATGGGAACGGGGTCAACGACCGGCTGGAAGATGCCGACGGGGACGGGATTATCAACGCCCATGATCCGGACAGCAAGCTCTATCGCGCCAACGCCACCGGCCAGGGACGCGGGTTCGTGGATGAGGACGGGAACGGGATCAACGACCGGATCGAGGACACGGACGGCGATGGGGTTATAAATGCCCTTGATCCGGACAGCAAATATTTCAAGACCGGGGCGATGGGGCGCGGGCTGGGACTGGGTTTCGTGGATGAGAACGCCAATGGCGTCAACGACCGTCTGGAGGATTCGGACGGAGATGGCGTTCTGAATCATCTTGACCCGGACAGCAAGTATTACCGTGTTCCGAACACAAGCGGCCGCGGTTTTGTTGACGAGGACGCCAACGGCGTCAACGACCGTATGGAAGACGCGGACGGCGACGGGATTATCAACGCTCTGGACCCTGACAGCAAGTACTACCGTCAGCCCGGTCCCGGCGCCGCCGGCAGAGAGTCCGCCGGAACGAGAGCCGGATCGCGCATGAGAGGCGCACGCGGCGCACGGTAAATGCAGAGTTCGTCTCCAGATGGCGATGTTCACAACTGAGTCATGGATGGGGCGCGGCGTGCCGTGCCCCCTTGTATCTTAGAGAAGACTATTAATAGTTCAAGAGCCGCAGTCACTAAACGGCAGAGACGGAAAACAGCTAAAAATTGAAGCGATTCAAGACTAAAGTGATTCGTAAAACAGAAAAACGTGGACTTTGAGACAGTATCTGTATGCCGGGGAATGATACCGTGAAAAGCAGCTTTAAAAACATGGCCCTGATAACCGCTTTCCTTTTCATGGGATTATTCTGCTCACAAGACTCGCTGCAGGCCCAGGAGAAAGAGGCCGGTAAGACAAAAGAAAGCTCCGGAACGAATATCAGCGCCGAGAAAAAAAACGCCGAGGACTCATCTCCCGCAAACGCGGGCGCAAAACGCAGGCAACGCGGACGGACGGACAATATAAACCAGTCAAAAGTTTTGGGCTTTATCGACAAGGACCGGGACGGACGCAACGATATATTCCGGGATGCCAACGGCGATGGGATCAACGATGTTGACGGCAAGCCCTACCCGCACCGCTTCTCTTTCGCGGATAATAACAAGGACGGGATTAACGACAGGTTCGTGGATGAGGACGGAGACGGGGTGAATGACCTGAATCCCGAGTTCGTGGACGAAGACGGCGACGGGGTCTGTGACAACGTTATCGATTTCAGCGGCAAGCTCATAAACGGCATCACCGGTATGCGGTACAACACGAAAAGCCTGCGCGGCTACAAGTTCGGTTTCATCAACGAGGAGCGCCGCGAGATGATGCGCAATTTCATCGATGAGAATGCGGACGGCATACCGGACATGCCGGGACGGGGCGGGATTATGATGGGCCAACAGGGAGAAATGCAGCCGCCGGGCCGCGACCGCTTCATCGACCGGGACGGGGACGGGATCGACGACAGACGTCAGCGCATGGAGCAAATGAGAAAAGGGAGAAACCAGTGAGAGTCGGCAACATGGCACGTCTTCTGCCTGCAATGGCGCTGGCGGTTATCCTGTCCCCCGGTGCGGCTCTGCCGCAGATGGATCTGCGTGTGGGGAACAACTTTCTGGTGGATGACAACATTTTCCGCAACTATTACGGCCAGTCGGACATGGTGAACATCCCCTACGCCTCTCTCGGCTACCAGATCGCACCCGAGGAAAGCTCGAACCAGGTTTATTTCGGCTACAACGGTCAGTTCTATTTCTTCAACGAGTTGAGCCGCCGGGATTTCTCGGTCCATGAATTCGGGATCGATTACAACTACCTGTTCTCCAATTCCAGGGACAGGCTGGCTTTAGGCGGCAACGTCGAAACAAGGGTCAACCCGGCGGAATACAACTACTATAACTACACTTCCCTGGGGCTTTACGCCAACTGGAAAAAATATCTCCGCGAAGACCTTATGCTGTTAGCCGGGTACAATCTCGCGGGCCGTCAGTTCAGCGAGTTCCCGGAGTTCAATTACGTGGAGCACGTGTTCGCGCTCCAAACGAGCTGGTTCCTTCCCAGCCGCACCACCATTCAGCTCTCCGGATCATTGTATCACAAGAACTACACAACCGGCATCCAGAGCCTCGATTCGGTATATGTGGAGCCTGTCCAGGCGGAACAGGTGCAGAAGACCGCGGAAAAAATGCAGATGCGGCGTCGCGGCATGGGTGGCGGCTGGTTCATGAATCCAAACATGGAAATAACCGAGATCATTGTCACAGAGGGCAGCTACTGGTACACCGTGCAGCAGGCCGAATTCCCCAGCACGGACCAGGTCAGGCTCGGCCTGACCGTAGCCCAGAGCCTGGCGAAAGGCACCGGCTTGAGTTTCAGCTATACGGCCAGACTGAACCCTCATGCCCGCAACCGCTATCTTTCGGGCCTGGGCGAAAGCGTGCTGAACAACGAGGAGCTATTCGACGACCATTACAGCTACAACGGCCATGAGGGACGCCTTCAGGTCCGGCAGGTCCTGCCCTGGCAGAGCGACTTGACCGCGGCGTTCACTCTGCGCCGCAGGTTTTTCAGCGGCCGCCCGGCGCTGGATGAAGTGGGGATGCTCCTACCCTCTGGCGAAAGCCGTCTTGACCGGGCGGCCCTGTTCGAGCTGGATTTCACCAAAAGGATACCCCGCTCCGGAAACCGTATCCTTCAAGGCATGAACTTCTCGGTCTCCATGGGCGCTGGACGGAACAACTCCAATGACGCCTACTACAATTACAGCAGCCTTTACATGATGATAGCCCTGGAAAAAACTTTCTGAACCACCTGTCTTCTCCTCAGGACAGGGATATCCCGCGCCTTCGAAACATTTTTCTCTTTCCACCGTTTATTCATTCTGAACATCCGGCTGGCCAGCCGGACTCTACGGCTTTTCCTCCACCATCACCGCCAGCCATGGCGGTTTCCCATATAGTTACGCCGCCCTCAGATAACATAATTCATCCTTGGTACTGTTCGTTCAGCATCGAATGTGAAACTTGCACATTATTTTTACCACCTTGAAGTCCATCCAGACAGATAGTAATGTTTCAAACAGAAGGCGCTATCGACTATCACTTTCCTGGGGGGCTGAAATGAGGCTATACGCAAAACCGCTTTTAGCTGTCTGCCTGCCCCTGCTCCTGGCAGGCGGGGCGGCTCTGGCCCAGAAAGCCGGTGAGGAGGCCCTGGGCTCCCGCAAGTACTCGGACTTTGAGAAGCCGAAATTCTGTGGAACGAGCTGCCACGTGGATTTCTACCGTCAGTGGGAGCAGGAGATGCATTCCCAGGCGTATACACATCACTGGGATGAGATCGAGTATTTCAAGCTGGCCGTGCCGCAGGCGGAAAAAGACCCGGTGGTGGCCGGAGTCAAGGCCGGCTGCAACGGCTGCCACAGCCCGATGGCCTTTCTGTCGAACGACACGCCCCCGCCATTGCCGGAAAAAGGTGAGCGGGTGAACGAGTCGGTTTCCTGCGATGTCTGCCATACGATCAGCGGGTTCGCCGGAGACACGCCCTTCAATTTCAACTACATCTCCCAGCCCGGCAACATCAAATACGGACCGCGTGGGGGCGTCACCAGCCCGGAGCATGAAATCCGTCCCAGCGAGTTTCACCGCAGCGCCGAGTTCTGCGGGACCTGCCACAACGAGAAAAGCCCATATGGCGTCTGGGTCAAGGCCACGCACCTGGAATGGAAAGAGGGGCCATACGCCGCCGAGGGAGTGGTGTGCCAGGAATGCCACATGCCGGCCGGACTGGGACGTCGCGCCTCGATGGGCTCAAGGCTGGAGGATGTCCGCCAGCACCTGTTCCACGGGGCGCACGACGAGGGCAAGCTGGCTGGAGCGGTTGAGCTGCGCATCCATCCCAACACGCGGGAAACCGAGCCCGGCGACAAGGTGATTTTCACCCTGACCGCGTTCAATCAGAAAGCCGGCCACCAGATACCCACCGGCTCCGTTGAGGACCGCATTGTCTGGGTGCATGTCGAGGCCACGGACTCCAAGGGGAAAGTATACCACCTGCCGGTCGATCCTCTGAAATTCGAGGGCGAGGAGTACAATATCGGCAGCGAGGCCCTGGCCTACCAGGACATGGCACTTCCGCTTGACGATCCACAGTTCAAGGGCCTTCCGCGCGATGGGGTCCCGGTGGGAGACCGCATCTACCGCAAGCCCTATTTCGATCCGCAGGGCCGCATGACCCTGATGCAGTGGAACACCAAATCGCAGGGCACGGACTACCGTCTGCCGCCCCGCGGTTCGCGCACCGAGACCTATTCCTGGAACGTGCCGTTGGATATAGCGCCGGGTAAAGTGACTGTCCGGGCCGTGATCAACTATCAGCGGCTGGTCGAACCCGCGGCGCGATTCCTTGGCGTGCCCGAGGATGAGTACAAGGTCATCCGGATCAACGAACACTCCACCGAAATCACGGTCTTTGACTGAGACAGGAGCAAATCAATGACTCAGATCAGAATCAACCGGCTCTTTGCCTCGGCTGTTATCAGTCTTTTTCTCTCGATCCTGGCGGCGCAAAGCCTTCTGGCCATCCCGGCCTTTGCCCGCAAGTACAGGATGAGCTGCAAAACTTGTCATATCGCTGCACCAAAGCTCAAACCCTATGGTAATGATTTCGCGGCCAACGGTTTCGAGCTGACCGACCAGGAGAACGCGCGTTATTTCGTGGACACCGGCGATGACATGCTCTCCCTTATCCGCGAATTCCCGATCGCGGCGCGGATCGACGGGTTTCTGACTTACAACGACTACGCCGGGAAGAAAGTCGATTTCGACGCTCCCTGGGTGATCAAAATCCTCTCCGGCGGGCGTCTTGCCGACCATCTGGCCTACTATTTCTATTTTCTGATGAACGAGCGTGGCGAGGTGGCCGGGGTGGAGGACGCCTATGTCATGTTCAACAACCTTCTGGGAGCGGATTTCGATATGTACCTCGGGCAGTTCCAGATCTGCGACCCGATTTTCAAACGCGAAACGCGTTTGACTTACGAGGATTACCAGATTTACAAGACCGCGCCAGGCTTGTCCGGGATAAACCTGGAATACGACCGCGGAGTGATGTTCACGTTCGGCGCGCCGGGCGGTCCGGACCTGGTGCTGGAGGTGGTCAACGGCAACGGGATCGGCGAGGCGGACGAATCCCGCAACTATGACTCGGACAAATACAAAAATTTCCTGGGCCGCATCTCACAGGATATCGGCAAGCATTTCCGTCTGGGGGCTTTCGCATTCACCGGACGCGAACGCATGAACGGCAACGTCAACCGAGCCTGGATGGCCGGGCCGGACGCCACGTTAGATTTCTCAGGCAAAGCGGAGCTTAACCTCCAGTACATCGAGCGACGGGACGACAATCCGTTTTTCTCTGCCGGAGATCTACCCGAGATCAAGACACGCGGCGGTTTCGCCGAGCTTGTGCTGATGCCCCGCGGAGATGAGAGCCGCTTTTTCCCCATTATCATCTGGAACCGGGTCGATTCCGGCCTGGATGATCTCGATTATCACAGCCTGAGCTTTCACCTGACTTACATGCTCCGGCGCAATTTCAGGCTTACCGGTGAATTCGGCCGCGAGTTCGAGAAAGAGAACAACCGCCTGGGATTCGGTTTCGTGTCGGCGTTCTGAACGCGAGGCGCGCGGCGCCGGCAGCGGTTGCAGACAGGATGACATCGGTTGTTGTAACTTCCGGCGGGTGCGGACAGTTTATCGTCTGCACCGGAGAATGACGCGGAGATTTGTTATTCTCGCCCGGATGAAAGCTGCCTGTATCAGTGACTGTCACTGGACGCCAGAGGACGATGTTCTGATTTGAATTCCACACCGAACCATTGACAGAATTTTGTCAAGCAATTACAATTTCTAATGTAATCAGCATCCCGGATGTCATTGCTCCATGAACGGTTATACCTTACTCCAACCCGATACTGACATGCCGGTTCGAAGATTGACCCTTACCGCGACTTTCGCCTTTATCATCCTGCTGACCGCCGCCGCCGATCTGTCCGCCGAGCTGCGGTTCAACGGCAGCGCGCGCTCGCTGTTCTACAGCCGGGAGAGCTTTCCCGGCGCGTTTAGCGGAGACACGGATGACAGCTTCCGCTATTACCAGTCATTCGGTCTGCACATGGTGGACAAAAGCACGGTTGGGGAGATAGGTTTTCATACTTTCTTCCGGGTGCGCGACGACCTGAGCCTGGACCTGACAGATGACCCTGAGTCCCGCCTGTACAACGGCTACCTGGAATGGAAGCGTAAAAACTCCAGCCTGGCCCTGGGCCGTCAGTGGATCACGATGGGACCCTCCAGCCTGACACTGGATGGTTTCAAGGCCAGCCGGACATTCGGCGGCCAGGTGGAGGTGACAGGCTACCTGGGCGTTCAGACCCCGTACTCCAGGCATTTCAGCCTTCAGGGCTGGGACCGGGCAAAAAGCGGCGGCCTGCATGTCCGCACCCGTAACCTGAAAAACGCGAGCTTCGGTTTCGGGTTCCAGCAGAAAAGCTACAAAGGCAAGACCACGTTCCGCGAACTGGGAGTGGACGGCAAACTGGACCTCCCGGCGGGTCTCGACATCCTCGGCCGACTTGATTTCGACCTTCTGGACGCCGGTGTTCAGAGAGCTGTCCTGACCGGGCGCAAGCGCGTGAGCGGGCGCCTGAGCCTCATGGGCGAATACCGCCATTACCAGCCGCGCCTTATCGACAAGAGCTATTTCAAACGCTTCGATCTCGAAGGAAACGAACAAATCCGCGGGGGGGTGTCTTACACCCTGCGGCCGGGCGTAAGCCTCGACGCCAGCTACACAGGCGTATTCTTCGAGGATGAAAACGACAGCTATATCACCCTCGGAGCGGCCTGCCCGTATGGCTCCTTCTCGTATTTCCATGGAACCGGGGCCTCCGGGGATGAGGACGGTTTCGCGGTCAGCGGCAGTTATCTGTTCGCCGGGTCATGGGAACTGTTCGCGGACATTGATTACTCGCTGTACCGCTTTTACGAGGAACTCGATCGCGACTATGTGTTCTCCTCGGCGTTCGGACTGAACTGGCGGCCGAATCGCACCGTCCTGGCCGGCATAGAGCTTCAGGACATGAACAACGATTTTATCAGCAGGGATTTTCGTGTCCTGCTGAAATTCACCCTGAATTACAGTCAGATCTTTTAAGAAAGTGCGACTGAATGAGAATTGAGTTTAAAATACTGCTGCCTGTCGTTCTATCAGCGCCGGTCCTTTTGACCGCCCTGGGGGATGGTTCGGCGCGCCGTGAGGACGCCGGGGTGGTTTTTTCGCACAACCTGCATCTGAAAATGGGGATAGAATGCTCAAGCTGTCACGCGAAAGCCGATTCGAGCCTCAGCGGAACAGACGACCTGATGCCGGTCCGGGACAACTGTCTTGAATGCCACGGCGAGGAAGACCTCAAAGCCTGGACCACCCGCGCCGATCTGCCCCGCATGGGCCGCAAGGTCGTTGATTACAGCCCGAAATTCAACCATTCCGCGCACGCCAGGAAAGAGATCGCCTGCGAACGCTGCCATGCGGGTCTCAGCCAGTCGGACTCCAGTTCCACGCTGCATATGCCTGTCATGGCCCTGTGCATGAGCTGTCATGACGGGGTCCAGGCGGACAAGGAATGCAGTCTCTGTCACGAGGAGCCTCGCGGGCCGCGCCCGTCCGACCATATGATGCCCGCCTGGAGCAAACAGCACGGCGACCGGGCGCGCTCGGACGCCGCCTCTTGCACGATGTGCCATGCCCGCAACGACTGCCAGGAATGTCATCAGGGCGACAATCTTTTGCCGCGTGTGCACCCGCTGGGGTTTGAATTCAACCATCCGCTGGAGGTGCGCTCACAGCGTACGGACTGCAACGCCTGTCACGAGGGCCGCTCTTTCTGCATTGAATGCCATACGCAACGCCAGGTTTACCCGCGTTCGCATCAGCGGGCCGCCTGGGCCACGACCGGCGCCCGCGGCGGAGCGCATGCGGTCCAGGCCCGGATGAATATCGAGCAGTGCGGCGCATGTCACGAGGATGACCCGTCCAGCCAGCCGGTCTGCGCAGCCTGCCATGGAAAGTAAGGCTTAAGGGAGTCGCAAAAAGGGTATGCTTCATCCGATGAGAAAAAGTTCTTCAAGGCTCTTTCAATGGTCCGTTGCGCTCGCAGCCGCGGCCTTTGCCCTGATAGTGAGCTGCGCCGACCGCAAGGAGATCGAGGCCCCGCAGACGCATGTCGAGGGTTGGATGGACCAGTCCTCCGCGTCTTTTCATGGGGCCAAGCTGGAAAATATCAACCTCATCTCCTGTCAGGAATGCCATGGCAACGACCATCGGGGCGGCACAAGCGGAGTGAGCTGTTACAAGTGCCACGCCGGAGGCCCGAGCGGGCATCCAGGCGGCTGGATGGATACGACCTCGGCGAAATTCCACGGGCCCGCCCTGGCCGCGCGCGGCATGGATGAATGCGCTGCCTGCCACGGCGAGGATTTCAGGGGACGGGAAAACAACGGCTCCTCATGCTACCTCTGCCACGGCGGTCCGAGCGGTCATCCGGCCACAGGCTGGCTCAGTAAAACGAACGCCAATTTCCACGGTCTGGATGCCAGCATAAGGGGCCTTGAGGACTGCGCGCTCTGTCACGGGCAGGATTTCTCCGGCGGCATAAGCGGGACCTCATGCTCAGCCTGCCACCCGGACAAGAGCGGTCATCCCGCCAGCGGCTGGCTCGACCGGGCCTCCGATAAATTCCATGCCACCCGGATGGTCGCCACCGGCATGAACTATTGCGCCGGTTGCCACGGGGCGGACTTCAAGGGCGGCGATTCGGGAATCAGTTGTTACCAGTGCCATGACGGCCCGAGCGGACACCCGGCCACGGGCTGGCTGGACAAGACCAGCGCCAGCTTCCACGGCCTGTCCGCGAGCAGCCGTGGGCTGGAGAATTGCGCTATCTGCCACGGAGCCGATTTCCGCGGCGGCATTTCCGGCTCCTCCTGTTACACCTGTCACTCCGGCCCCAGCGGCCACCCGGCCGTATCCGACTGGCTGAACGCAGCCAGCCCGCGATTCCATGGCGTGCGCCTGTCCAAGACAGGCACGCAATATTGCGGCGGCTGCCACGGCGCGGATTTCACCGGCGGTTACGCAAAAGTAAGCTGTTTCACCTGTCATGATGGCCCGAGCGGGCATCCTTACGGCTGGCTGGACAGGAACGCCGGTCAGAACTTCCACGGCACGATCATCCAGCAGCAGGGAGTCGCAAGCTGCATGCCATGTCACGGCCAGGACATGAGCGGCGGCATCAGCGGCGTGGCCTGCGCTCAATGCCACTGAGCGGCTGTCAGTTGCCGGGAAACAGGGAAAAATCCGCTTTACCGGTTGCAAGACACTCCACGGATTGACAAACATGTAGTAACAGTGTAGCATATATAATCTTCCAGCAGTTCCAGCGCATATCGCGGAATGTTCTTTACCAGCGCCTGTCTGAACAACAAACCCGACTTTTCGGACTCCGGAGCGTAACAATCGTATCCGGTCCGCCTTCAGCAAAGGAGCGCATATCCATGCCGGAAACTGGCGACAAAGGCAGGCGCAGGTTCCTCAACCTATTTCTTGGCGCGGGATCGCTGACATTCATCTCGGCAGTGGTCTATCCGGTAATCAAATTCCTCACCCCGCCGCCGGCGGCCGCGGAAAGCGGCGACCAGACCGTGAGCGCGGGCAAGGTGAGTGAATACAGCCGGAACAGCGGCAAGACAGTGAAATTCGGGAACGAACCCGCTCTGGTTGTCAGGCGTCAGGATGGTGAAGTAAAGGCCTTCCTGGCGGTCTGCACCCATCTGGGGTGCACGGTGCAGTACTTGCCGGGTGACAAGGTGATCTGGTGCGCCTGCCACAACGGAAAATACGATCTCAACGGCATCAACATTTCCGGACCCCCGCCCCGCCCTCTCACTCCGCTCAGGGTGAACATCCAGAACGATGAGATATTCATTTCGCGGGAGGCCTGAACCATGACGCTCAAGAGCATTCAAGAGAAAGCTTATCGATGGCTTGATGAGCGCATGGGCCTGGACGGAATCTTCTCCTTCCTTCGCCACAAGGAAGTGCCGCGAAGCTCCTCCTCGATCTGGTATTATTTCGGCGGGGCGTCGCTGTTTCTTTTCATCGTGCAGGTGATCACCGGCAGTCTCCTGCTGATGTACTATCGCCCCGGCCCGTCAAGCAGCTTCGAAAGCCTCCAGTTCATTGTCGGCAAGGTGCATTTCGGCTGGCTGATCCGTGATATTCATTCCTGGTCGGCCAACCTGATGGTCCTGTGCGTGCTGATCCACATGTTCAGCGTTTTCTTCCTTAAAAGCTACCGCAAGCCGCGCGAGCTTACCTGGATGAGCGGGATGATCCTGCTGGCCCTGGTTTTCACTTTCGGTTTCAGCGGCTACCTTCTGCCCTGGAACCAGCTCGCGTTTTTCGCCACCAAGATCGGCACGGACATGGCCGGAACAGTCCCAGTGGTGGGAGATTACATACTCGAGATCGTGCGCGGCGGCCAGGATGTCACCGGGGCCACGCTCCAGCGCTTTTTCGGCCTGCATGTGGCCATTCTGCCGGGGATATTCGCCGTGGTGCTGAGCTTTCACCTGTTCCTGCTGCAGCGCCAGGGCATGAGCCAGCCTGTTCAATGGGACAGCCTTCCGCCGGAGCAAAAGCCGGTGATGCCGTTCTACCCGAATTTCGTGCTGCGCGAGTTCATTTTCTGGATGTGCGCCCTGGCGGTGATCAGCGCCCTGGCCGTGTTCTTCCCCTGGGAACTGGGAGTCAAGGCCGACCCGTTCGCCCCGGCCCCAGCCGGAATAAGGCCGGAGTGGTATTTCATGTTCATGTTCCAGACCCTCAAGTTCCTGCCCCCGCATGTCGGACCGCTGGAGGGTGAATTTCTGGGGCTGACAGTATTCAATCTGGCAGGCGTGATATGGTTCTTCCTGCCATTCTGGGACCGCAGCGGCGGCAGGGGCAGGGCAGCGAAACTAATATCCTGGCTCGGCGTTTTCGTGGTCGCCTACATTATCGTGATGACAATCCTGGGCTACCTGCTCGCCTGAGCGCGTCCGGAAACGATAACCGGCCGCGCAGCCCGCGGCCCGCCTTCAACGGCTGAGAGGTAACCGATGAGATTCACTATCCTCATGGCGCTGCTCGTCATCCCGGCTTCAGCCGCGGCGCAGTCCGGGAGCGAAAAGCCGGCTGCCGCCGTGAACAACTGCATACGCTGCCATTCCGGGATGATGAAAAAATACGCCCTGCCAGCCCAGAACTATCACGACGATATCCACTCCCAGGCAGGCGTGCTCTGCTCGGATTGCCATGGCGGCGACCCCTCGAATCCGCGCCATCACGACCGCAAGGACCCGAAACAGAATTTCAGGGGCAAGCCCGCCCCGCAGGACATTCCCGGCCTCTGCAGCCACTGCCACGGCAACCCGGTCTATATGCGCGGCAAGAACCCTTCCCTCCCGGTGGACCAGCTCGAAAAGTACCGCACCAGCCGTCACGGCGAGCTTCTTCTGGGCCAGGGCGACCCGAAACCGGCCCAATGTGTGAGTTGTCACGGCGTGCACAATATCCGCCAGGCAGGCGATCCGGCCTCGAAAGTCTACGCGACCAACCTTCCCGGCACCTGTGCCGCCTGCCATGCGGATGAAAAGTACATGGCCGGATATGGCATCCCGACCAACCAGATGGCCCTGTACCAGACCAGCGTGCACGGCCAGGCCCTGCTGGGGCGCGATGACACCGGCGCCCCGGCCTGCAACGACTGCCACGGCAACCACGGGGCTTACCCGCCCGAAACCTCTAACGTCGCGCAGGTCTGCGGGCTTTGCCATGCGCGGAATTTCGCCCTGTACCAGGCCAGTTTCCACGCCCCGATATTCGATTCCGCCGGGGAATCCGGCTGCGCGACCTGCCACGGGAGCCACGGAATCCAGCATCCCACTGAGGAGATGCTGGGCGAAGGCGAACGCTCCGCCTGCGGCAAATGCCACCAGATGAGCGCGGATGACAAGGGATTTGCCCTGGGCCTGGAGATGAAAGGTGTGCTGGACAGCCTGTCGGGAAAAATGGATTCGGTTGCCGCGCGGGTGCAGAAAGCGCATGAGCACGGGATGGAGGTCTCAGAGCTTCAGCTCAGCCTGCGCGATGTCCGCCAGAGCCTTATCGAGAGCCGCACCAGCATCCACTCATTCGACCCGGACCAGGTGCGCAAGACCGCGGCCCCGGGAATGCTCCTGGCCGCGCAGGTGGATTCCCTGGCCGGCCAGACCCTGTACGAGCACGGCAAGCGCCGCTGGTGGCTGGGCGGCATGACCCTGGTGCTGCTGACCGTGATTGCCGGGGTCGTGATGCTGCTGAAACAGATTGAGAGGAAATAAGCCGATGCGAGTTTGCCAGTATTTGAACAGGGCCGCCCGGAATACCGGACGGCCCTTATATTATAACATAGATCAACTTAAAGCTATTAGTGCTCGCAGTAGCATTAGAACAGTAATACCAGTTCCAAATGTAACAGTCCTTATTTTTGTCAGTTTCATTCTGCGTGACAAAAAAAGATTCATTTTACTAAAACGTTCTATTCTTTCTTCTTCTTCTTTGCTTTCTGCCATCCAATAAAATCCAGCCTCTTGAAGAGTGCGATAATCATAATACAGTAGCATTATTCCACTTACGCCGGACAGCAGCAGCAGCCCCCAACTGATTACTTCCGGCACCTTAATCCATAAGCAATTACAGGGTTGATACGTCTCAATTGCAGCACCTAAAAAAGCAAAACTCATTCCAGTAAGAAAATACCCTAACTTTTCTTCCTTATCACGGGCACTTCCGAAACACTCTTGTGCTTTATTGTCTTCCATGGCAACGCTTCTTTATTTCTAATCTGTATTCAGGACCAGAACGCTTCTGCATCAATCCCGAAGCGCCGCAAAACCGCATTAATCACAGGGATAGAGATTTCCGTCCCAGGGCCGTGACATTTAATCGAGTATTGCGGACCTTTCAGGGAGCCAGCCTCCACCGGCTTGAGAAGAATTCTTTCGGAGCCTTTTCCACGCTGGAGTGACATTTCGACCACTCCAAATCCCTTAAGGCGCTTGAGCAGTTCGCGATATTTTAGAGCCGCCCGCTCAGGCATGGCACAAACCTTCACTCAGACAAGCATTAGCCAGAATCCGATTTGGGCCGATGCTTTCCCTGTCCTCCGGTGTCCCAAGAACACAGGAAAACAACTCCTGTTTTTGACAACTAAAAAATTCTTTCCAGATTTCGCGCGGAGCGGCATGATAAAAATAGGCCATATTGTCGTTCTCAAGCGCATAATCCAGTTGAGCCTTTATCAAATCAAAAAGATCGTTCTTCGCCTGTTCCAATGAATCGGCGGTCGCCACGATATCAAGTTCGAGACAGTGAGCGATCCAGATTTCATTCTCCTGCTTCAGCAGTATATTAAACGATATTTGTGAATGAGCCATACCTGCTCCCCTGTATCAGTTGCCTGAAAAACCAAATGTTCTGTCTTTTATTTTAACAGGAAATCGTTCAACCTGCAATACACCTCTCTTGAGACCCTCGGTTATTGTGCAAAAGATTAATATGAAAAAACCGGCCGCCCCATAGGGGACAGCCGGTTTCTCTTTCTGCCACGAAAAACTACTTCAGCAGCACCATCTTGCGGGTCTGGACAAAATCCCCGGCGCGCATGCGGTAGAAATACACTCCGCTCGACACGCGGCCGCCCTGCTCATCCAGGCCGTCCCAGAACACGGTGTACACACCGGCGTCACGGGCCTCGTCCACCAGGCTGCGCACCCGCCGTCCGCGCAGGTCGTAGATTTCGAGGCTCACCCGCACCTGGCTCCGGCCCTCGGGCACGCTGTAGCTGATCGTGGTGGAGGGATTGAACGGGTTCGGGCTGTTCTGGGCCAGGGCGAACGCTTTCGGCAGGCTGGCCTTTCCGGAATGGCCGTACAGGGCCAGGGCGAGCCCGGCTTTTTCCTCATCGCTAAGGTTCAGTTGCCCGGCCATCTGCTCCACATACTGTCTGTCCCCGGCGGTCAGCCCCTCAAACGGCCGGATATCCTGCTCACCGGCGGTCGAGGCCAGCCGCGTAGAGCCGTTCGGGCAGGTCCCGTTGCGGATGTCGTTCAGCAACACCACCGCGTCGGAAATGTCCTTCGTCCCGTTGTTGTCGTAGTCCAGACGGGCGTCCTCCGGGTCGGCGCGGCGCAGCAGAAGGAAGAATATTACATCGCTGATATTGTTCCTGCCGTCGCCCGTGAAATCGCAGGTCCGGGTGTCCGGCCCGCCCAGGTCCTCGAGTGAGTGTTCCAGCAGGGCTGTTGCCAGCGCAGGATTATGAATCCCCCGGCTGCCGTCGTTGTTGACTATGTACCAGTTGTAGGCCGCCCGGTACTGCTGAAGGGTCAGTTTGCCGGAGTTGTAGTCCGCCGTGCTGTAAAGCGGGCTGCCGGAACTGGACTTGGGCAGTTTGGCTTTGATCTGGTCGAGAAGCTGTGTCACGCGGGTCTGGACGCCATGATAGTCGAAATTCTCGCCCATATCGGCATGGCAGCCGGTGCAGGCCTCGGTGTTGTAATACTCGTGCACCAGGCCGGTTGAATCAGTGACTTCCGCTTTGACGGCGAAAGTATGCCCGCCCACGTAATGGGCTTTCTCCGATGAGGCCACGCTCATGTGGCAGCCGGCGCAGCGGCCGGTGACATAACGTCCGTGCAGGCCAGCCGGGTATTTCTTACCGGCGTAACGGTAGCCGACCGTGCCATCGAGCATGTCGCTCTGATGAGACTCGTGCAGACGAGCGCCGACAGTCGATGTGCCAGGCCTCAGATGATGGCAGACATCGCAGGCGTGCGCCGCCGTGCCATCGGTCTTGTACTTGGCCACGCCCAGCGAATCTCTGGAATTATAGTCCTCGGCCAGGCGGAGCTGGTGCTCGGTCCCCTTTTCGTGCGGATCGTGGCAGACCTGGCAGGTGACTCCATGGGCGTTCTTGTATGGTCCGGTGGCGGCGTGCGTACTCTTGACATTCACCTCGAAAAAGCCCTCGGCGGTATGACATGGCACGCAGGTGTTGCCGGCGCGGTTGAACGCTTCCCCTGAGCCGATCTCCAGCCCGTGGTTCGAGCTGCGCCACTGGGTGGGGAAATAGTGGTGCGGCTCATCCTCATGACAGTAGGCGCAGACCCCGGCATCATAGCTGAGAGTAATGCCGGACTTGACTCCCTTATGCTCGCTGCCCGGACCATGGCAGCTCTCGCACTGGACGTTGGCAAGCTGGGCCGCGGCCGGGTGCTTTGTCAGCAGAGTGTCCCATTGCGAGCTGTTCAGCACGGCGGGGAGGCTCCAGCCGGAGGCTTTCGCCAGGTCATCGAAACCGCCGTTAACCGCCAGCGTGTCATAACCCGTGGAATGGCACTCGATGCAACTCTGACGGAAATGGCTGCTCAGAGTCCCTTTGACCGCCCTTTCAAGAGTTGTTGCGTGGCCGGTCTGCGCCCATGTCAGCGCGACATTGGCGTGACAGATAGCGCACTGTCCTTTCGCGGCGCTGGCCGAGGCCCCACCGATATTGCCGATGCCGACATAGTTCGCGCCGATTATCGTTGCCTCGGCGGTCGTGGTGATTGTGTCCTTTACGGTCAGGCTGACCTTATATGTGCCCGCTATATCAGGAATAAAATGCACTTCCCGGCTGCTGACGCCGCTCAATGCGGACTGGGAGCCAGACGGCCTGGTGGTGAGCGTCCAGGTGTAAGCGCCCGCGTTCACGCTGTTCAGGTAGACCGGCTGGCCGATTCCGATCACATTCAGCGGCATCGAACGCTGTGTCGGCAGATGCAGATCGGCGACCTGTTGCGGCGAATAACCCACCAGTTCGATCACCGCATCCGCGAACAAAGGTACAGCCATGAGCAGAGACAGGACACACGCTTTTAAGATATGCTCTGCTGTTTTTTGCATAACAATTCTCCAGGGGAGAGTGATATTGAACTTGTGGCGCTGTTACGGTTAAGCATTCATTCAGTTCGATAGAACCAGGACAACACATTCACTGCGGACAGTCTGATCCGGATATTTTTACTGGTCAGGACTCTTCGTCTGACCTGCAATATCAGGGACGGATCGCAGCCTCTCCGGAAAGTGCTTTTTTCACTTCATCCGGGTCGAGTCCATATTCCTCGGCCACACCCTGCCAGATGAGCGAAGGCCCCTGGATGAATTTGTCATTCGTTATACGATAGAAAATCTTCTGCCCTTCCTTGCGCGAGGTGATTATCCTGCGGTCTTTCATGACCCTGAGGTGCTGCGAAGCATTGGACAGCGACATACCGGCTTCATCAGCGATCCGGGTTACGGTCATCTCGCCATCGCCCAGGCGCCACAGAATCTTCAGGCGTTTGGCGTTCTGGAATATCGAGCAGAACTCGGCCTGAAGAGCAAAGATATCATCGGCAGTCAAAGGTCTTGTTTTCATAAACAGCTTTCCGATTTTATAAACGCAGCCGCATTTTTTCCTGAATTCAAATCCGGGATATTCTTCCAGGCTGCCATGCAGGCAATCAGGCTCATAAAAGCGTTATCTGTCATCCACCGGAAAGATCGTGCTCTTCCCGGAGAGGCCTATACTTTTCTGAATGGATAACCGCCAGACAACCGCCGGATTGATCCGCTGTATTGGAGAGCTACAACATTAACATAATAAGTTGTAGCCTTTATTTTGAAGATACTGTTTCAATGTACAGGATATTAAACGCCAAATCAAGCGAAAGGATACGTATAATTTTTTCCACATTTTGCACTTTGATCGTCTACATCAGACAGGCTCTGATCCCCCCTATCCCCTTCTGAAACAAGTGTCTGCCTGTACGGAAATACCTGGCAAAAACCTTATTGACCCGGCCGGACTGTTGGATTACTATTCAGCCAAGGACCATGGTTGTGCTGTTCAGAACGAATCTCACTGTAACGGCCTGGAGAAAAATGAAGATAAACTCTGTCATCACCGTTTCGTTTCTGGCTGTTCTTATCGCCTCAGTACAGGCCGCGGCCTGGGACCGCGGAACTGTAGCCTACGAGGGCGGGCCGGGTGTGGTAATCTCCCCGCTCATTCCGGATTCATCGCACCTTCTGAGTTCAGACAGGGAGGGTCCGCTGCTGCGGCTGCGTATTACGAACAAACTGGACCGCGAGTTGAAAGGCGCATTCATATATGCCGGCATCACCGATTTTCAGGGCCGAGGATGTCAGGATTTCAACCTCCGGCTTGACCTGCCCGTCTCCGGGAGCCTTGAGCTGGACCTGAAAGCCGACAGCCTGTCAGGCAAGGCGGGCTTTTACGACATGCGGGTGCTGGCGTTCGACAAGGGCCGGGAACTGGGGGGGCGCGAGTTCACTTTCGGGCTGGATGTGGATAAGATCGACACTCCACCCCACCGCCCGGAGAATTTCGACCGTTTCTGGCAGGCGACCCTGGACAGCCTTCACTCCGCGCCGCTGGAGGCCGAATGCATAAAAGAGGATTCGCTCTGCACGCCGGAAGCCCTTGTCTGGCGGGTAAGCTACCGGAGCCTGCATGGGGTGAAAGTACACGGCTGGCTGACCACTCCCGCGCGAGGGAATGGCCCGTTCGCCGCTTTTTTAGCTCTTCCCGGGTACGGCACAGGTCTGGTCAGGCCAAATACATACTTCGCCAGCCACGGCTGGGCCTGCCTGAGCATTCAGGTGAGCGGATATGAGTCCGGCCGGGCAGAGCACCCTCAGGACGACAGCCAGTATATGACAATCGGCATCGACTCCCCCGAGACCTGGGTCTTCCGTGAGATTGTCTGCCACTGCCTGCGAGGGATCGATTTCCTGGCCTCACGCCCCGAAATAGACTCGCTTCGCCTGGGAGTGACAGGCGGCAGCCAGGGCGGCGGGCTGTCCCTGTTGACCGCCGGGCTGGACCGCCGGGTGCGCGCGGTTTCGGCCGGTGTGCCGTTCCTGACCAATTTCCCTCTATCCATGACCATGACCGGAAACCCGTTCCGTGAAGTGGTGCGCTACATCGAGCAGCACCCGGACCGCAAGACCAGGGTGCTGCGGACAGTCTCCTATGCCGATGTCCTGAATTTCGCGGACCGTATCACCGCCCCGGCGCTTGTCTCGGCCGGCCTTTTTGACCGAACCTGCCCCGCCCCTGCCATTTACGGCATGTTCCTGCGCCTGGCCTCAAAAGATAAAGAGATTCGCCTTTATCCCTGGCTTGACCATCTTGAAGTACACGGCAGCCATAAGGACTATGAACAAAAATGGTTTGTAAGACATCTGCCCCCGTCCATAAACTGATTGCGGCCTGTCTGTAAAGCGCCGGTTGAATTTTCACGTGCGCGCCGAGAGGCTTTTCGTATATATTTAATGGCTGGTGAAAGTTTTCAGTCTGCGATGAATTCAAAACCGGAAGCATAAATGGATATATTGACTCTGGATTGCGGAACTACAAGAATCAAAGCCGGTCTTTTCGAGATCCCGGACAAGGGATACTTGCAGGATTCCGGCTCATCGACCCCGATCAAAGCTCCTTTGCGTCTGTGGATGGACAAGGCGAGTGCTCCGGATGAGGAGGAAGAAGGGGTAGCCTCGAACTTCGACCGCAGCCATCTGGATGTGGGTTCGTATCTTACGCGCGTTCATTCACTCCTCAAACGCATCTCCGATGAGCTTGCCGGAGAGAATGTCAAGATAGAATGCCTGTGCGTGACGGCCTGTTGCCCGGCCCTTGTAGCGCTCGACAGCCACATGCGGCCTTTGTATTCGGCGCTGACCCATCTTTTCCGGGGCAGCCAGGTGCAGGCAAAGGAGCTGACCGAGAGCATAGGACAGGAACGCTGGCTGGCCGCCACAGGCAACCTTCCCGCTCCGGGCGGCATATCCCTTACCGCGCATCGCTGGCTCGCCGCCAACCGGCCGAGGGTCACAGCCGAGGCCGCGCACTGGGTTCACCTTCACGCCGTAATTCTGTACAGCCTTACCGGCAACCTGGTCACTGACCAGACCCAGGCCGCCTACACCGGATTGTACGATACGCCGCACGCCTCCGGCTGGCTGGGCGATGACTGGCTGGAGCAGTTCGGAATCAGGCGCTCCCAGCTTCCTGAAATCCGCCCCTCGGATTCATTCGCCGGAAAGCTCACCCCCGGAGCCGCGGAGCTTACAGGACTGACCGCCGGCATCCCGGTGGTCACCGGAGGCGCGGATGTGCCCACCGCGCTTACCGCAGCCGAGGAACTCCTGCCGGAATCCGCTCTGAACATGAGCGGGACCACGGAAATAGTCTCCGCCAGTTGCGCCAGTTTCCCGTCTCCGGGCCTCTCTTACCTTCTGCGCCCGCACATGGCCGCCGGGCGTTGGATTGTAACCAAGATCAGCCCGATCGGCGGCCAGACCCTGATCTGGTTCTACGACCGGTTCTGCCGTGACATGTCACTGGGGCGGTTCTGGGACTGGGTGCTGCGTCTGGATGTGGAAGTGGAGCGTCTGGTGGAGAAACAGATGGTGGCCGATGAACCGGGCGAGGTTGTGGAATTCACGCCATACCTGTTCGGCTCGCGTCACGACCTGGAACCGCGGCGGGCATCGTTCAGCGGGATCACCGCGGAAACAACGCGGGAGGAAATGCTCTGCGCTGTCCTGGCAGCCTACCGGCGCTGCCTGCACGATGTTTCGCAGGAGGTCGCGGCAGTGGTGGGGCGTCCCATGTACCGGGTGGTCACCTCGGGCGGCTACGATATCAGCTCGCTCGGTTTCCATCGCCGGGCGGCGCTCAGCCGTTCCTCGCTCACTCCCATCGAGGCCGCGGTGGTCCGTGGCGCGGCGATCCTGGCGGCAAGGGCGCTCGAAAAAGAAAGATGAAATCTCCGCTCCGTCCTAAACTCCGAAAACCCAGGACGGGACCTCCATGCGGGCGCCCTTGGCCGGATCGACAATCTGCGTTATCCGCAGGTCTCCAACCACGTTAACCAACGCTCTGGCAGCTTCCTCACTCCGGCCGGTGACTTTCTGAATCAGCCGCGTCATGTCGTCTGTCGCCTGCCAGGCCGCCTCGGTAAGGTTCTCATGCGCACCGAGAGTAGCCACCATTTCCTGACGGAGTATCACAGGCCGGTCGGATAGCTTCATCGGCAGCTTGCGGAATCGGCACAGAGTGCTCGTATCGGTCTCGATACCCTGGCCCCGTATTTCTCCGTCGCCCTGCGCCGCGTGACCATCTCCTATCCCGACCAGCGCCCCATCCACCTGTGCGTTCAGCACCAGCGTGCTTCCGGCGCGCACTTCCTTGCAGTCCATGTTGCCGCCGCATTCCCCCGGCCTTCTGGTGTCCATCTCCCCGCTGGCCGGGGCCACTCCGGCTACGCCCAGCATAGGGCTGACCGGCAGACGCAATCCGGCCTCCAGCGCCAGGTATCCGCCCCGTATCTCGTAGACCTTCCCTCCGCTGTATCCCCAGTCCCCTGCCCGCAGGTCCAGAATATCCATGGCCAGGGTATCGCCTGCCCTGATCCCCTCGATCCATATCGGGCCGGTGGCCGGGTTGATCCTGTCGCCGGGTTTCGCTTCAAGAAACTGTCCGTCGCGTGTCACCAGACCCGGCATCCCATGACTTGCCTCAATCAGAACGAGTTCTCCCAACGCCACACGATAAGCAGGCTCCAGGCCGGCCTTGAAGACGGTTATACTCCGGTCAGCCGTAAGGGTTCGCACGCCGCTGAGCTGATCTCCCGGAAAAGTCCGGGCCTGGCCGAGACCGCCGAAAGGCTCCGCGCTGTTTGTTTTCGCTTCAGCAAGAGCCGGGACAGCCGCCGCGCCGAAAGCGAAGCAACCGAGGAAAGAGGCTCGATCCATGACAGACTCCCAGGTTGAGATTCAGGCATGTATCTGACAAAACTCGGGCAATCACCATCAAATGCATTATGCTGAAAGCCGCTATTTTGAACTGCCGGAAACGTCTGACGGCGCCATGTCGATCAAGTCCCCGCGAAGCTCCAGGCGCGGCCCGATCATCGATGGCTCCAGGCTGACCGCCTTTTCAAGCATCTTGCGCGCCTCATCCCGCCGCCCTTCGACTTTCAGCGCCAGACCGGTCAGATAATACGCCTCGGCCTGATGCTGGCGATAGTCGCTTTCCAGATCGTTCTCGGCAAACTTCTTCATCGCGGTAAGAAGGCGCGCGGACTGCTCTTTCTGTCCAAGTTCACGCAGGGCCAGGGCCATGAACAGGTTCTCGCTGTTGTAGCTGTCGCGGTCCCCTTTAAGGAATTCCCAGCCCGCGGCGGCCTTTTCGAACTCCGCGCGCGCATCCTTATTCCGTCCCATTTTCAGCAGCGCCAGTCCCATGTAGTAATGCACCCGCGGAGCGCTCTGATACTGGAAGTCATCCGCGCCCAGCGAGCTTGGAGGATACAACGCGCGTTCCAACTCACCACGCGCGGCAGCATAATCACCCATTTGGAATGCTTTTGCACCCATAGCATAACGAAGGAACCTGTATTTGTCGCGCAGGCTGTAGTTGCGGTGCCGCTGGCCGAAAACATGGCTTGCGATCAGGCTGTCCGCGCTGCGGTAGTTTCCGGCGATGAGGTGCGTGGTAAGAAGGCCCTCGATCAGGTCATCATCCCCGGGTGAGCGCTCAATGGCGCGGGTAAGAAGGGCAAGCTGACGGTCAAAAGCGCCCTCGCGTGAATAAAGCTGGCTCAGGTCGGCGAAAGTGCGCGTGTGCGAGGGATTCAGCCTTATAGCTGCCTCGAGCTGCTCCGCGGCCGCCTCGAAGCCAAAACCCTGTTCGGCCAGGGCCAGCCCCAGGGCGCGCCTCGTGCTGAAATCGGAAGAATCCGTCTCCACCGCTGTCCGCCATTGGCTGATAGCTTCGGCAGGGCGCCTCTGGAAGTACTGCAGGCAGCCCAGAAGGAAACGCGCAGATACATCCGAGGGATCGTAAACGATGGCCTCGGCCAGGGCCTGCGTGTCCTCCCGGCGGAAAGGAAAGCGGTCGATGGAACTTCGGCTCTCCCGGCCCTTCCGGCAGGCGGCCCCGGCCTCGCGCGCCTGTCCCAGACGGCGCAGGCAAAGAGCTTTGGTGTACCAGAAAATCGACGGCGTGCCATAAAGGTCACGGTTGCTCTTTTCTGTTATCTCAAGAATATCCAAAGCCTCCTGCCAGCGCCCAAGCTCCCGGTAAACCGAGGCCAGTTCCAGCGATTCCTGGCTTTGCCCGCCAAGCAGCGAATCGAGAGCTGAAAGCGCCGCTCTATCTCCATTCAGGAAAAAACGCTCCGCGATAGCCCAGCGATCGGTCGGGTCCAGCTTTTCAACCGCGTCGAGCTGCTCCAGGGCTTTCTCTTTCCAGCCGTTCAGGCGGCAGACCAGGGTCAGAAGGTTACGGGCATACAGTTGACGGCTATCGGCGGAGATTGCGTTTTCCAGGCGCTCCTGCGCCTCGCCCATCCGCCCGCGCAGAAAAGCCAGTTTTCCGAGAAGGTGCTCACGCTGCGCGTACAGGGCGCCCGTGGGAGGGATAAAATACAGGTTGCGCTCGGCGGAGGCGCTGTCGGCAAGTTCAAGCTGCGCCATGGCCAGACCGTAGTAAGCCTCTTCATTATAAGGATCGCGCTCCACCACGGCTTTCAGGTGGGCCTCGGCGCTGTCAGGCTGTCCCTGATCCAGGAACCAGAGACCCAGGCAGAGATGCGCCCGCGAGTAGCCGGGGTCCCGTTCCAAGGCCATTCGCAGCAAAGCTGTCCCGGTCTCGAAATGCATCTCCTTTATTCTGGTTTCGGCATCCAGGACCAGTTCCTCGATACTCATCTGCTGCGGGTCCTTACGAGGCTTTTCAAGCTTTCTGGTGAACGGAGTGTATTCCCTGTGGCCCGGATCCCTGTCGGGACGGCGGTAGTCCAGGACTGCAATACCATCGCTGTCTGTGACCTGAACGCGCATTCCTGATAGCGCCGCGCTGTCGGCGGCCAGGTTTTTAGCCTCTGCGATGAACGGCTTACCCGGGGCCAGGTCAGCCGTGCGTTCGAGCAGCGTGACCTGGGCACCGGTCCCGGCGGCTGTTATCAGCACTTTTGCATTGTCTATCTGACGGTTGGCCGACAACCCCAGCCGGACCGAGGATTTCCGTCCCCTGGGATCCGCCTTGACTTCCAGGTTCAGCGCCAGGTCCCGGACAGTGGTGGTCAGACCGCCGATCCCGGACACAGGGAACCACCATTCGGTCCAGCCCTCGTGCGTATGCGGAGGCAGCCACTCGTAATGCCCGTCCCACACGTTCCGCCCGCTCTGTATTTCGATATAAGGCCCGGCATTGTCTGTATATCCGCGCTCTATCGATCCGGCGCGGCCGCTCATGCCCCAGGTCCAGGTTTTCATGCCCTGCGTGACACGGCGGTCGGCGAAACGGAACGTACCGTAGTCCTTGTCGTAATCGTATGCGCCCAGGAAATTGTCGTAGACGTCTATGCCGAAAACTCCCAGCATGTGCTTGTTGTTTTTGAACCAGGAATAGTCCACGCCGTTGTAGTAGGGCCAGTCGGCCACCTCGCTGGTGGTGTGGCCGATCGTGCGCCCCATCGGGTAGATAAACCGTGTTCCAGGTCCCGCGGGGACCCCGGCGTTGACCCAGAGCATGAAAGGCTGTCTGGCGTCGCGGCAGTTGTAAAGCTTAATGGTCAACTGCATGGCGGAAAGGCCGGGATGCAGCGTGACAATGTAATCCAGCTTCATCCGGAAATAAGGGTCGATTGAACTGAGAATCAGCGACGCGCTCCCGTCCGGCCGGCTCAGCGCCCGGCTGAACCAGTACGGTTCGCCGTCCACCGTGAGCATATGATGGTCATGCGGGCCGGTGATCTCAATATCACCCACCGGCCAGGCGCTTTTCGGATTGACACCCGAAAACTTGAGAACGTCGTTCTTGTAGAATACCTCGCGCCTGTTCACCTTGTCATATAAGGAGTAGATCCGCCCGCCGAAATCCGGGACCACCGTAAGCCGGAGGTATTCATTCTCCAGGAAAACCGCCTCGTGCTTCCTTGGCGAAGGCGTAGCGCTCCTGTACGGCCGCAGGAACGGCGGCAGAGGATAATCACCCTCCAGAGTGGAACTGGCGAACAGGGCCGGCTCCAGTTCACGGCCGGAAAACTCATAAGACAGGACCTCCACCTGCCCCCTGTATATACGCACCGCTCCGGGCCGCGATTCACCCTCGACTGCTAAACACGGCCTCGACATAAATATTACGACAAACATCAGGTTGACAAAAAGACTTGACCGTATCACCTTATCTCCTGAGCGTTTTGTGTTTAGCCGGATAGAGACTTCCCCCAGTTCCTGAAAAACCAATGTACGGGGACCGGGCGGGGTTTTCAAGTGCATTGGAACAAAGGCTGGAAAAACATGGGAGATGATGATGCGGCAGAAAATCAGCCTGCTCGGCTTCAACAGCGCTTTGGGACAGTTCTGGATCGCCGCCACGGAAGGGGGACTCTGCCGGGTGAGTCTGAAAGCGGGAAACGAGGACGAAAAGACCTCCAGGCAGCGGATGCTCGTTGCGCTCGAGCGCCGGTTCGGGGCTGTGGAAATCCTCCCCGATTACAGCGCGCTCGCCCCCGCGGTCCGTTATCTGGAAAGATATATCGCCACCCCGCTGAAGGCCGGGAGATATGACAGGCCTCTCGATCCGGGCGGAACAGACTTTCAACGCAGAATCTGGGATGTCCTGCTCGGCATCCCCGCGGGCAGCACACGCAGCTATGGCGAGGTGGCCGCCCTGGCCGGTTCACCACTGGGGGCAAGGGCCGCCGGGGCGGCCTGCGGGGCTAATCCGCTGCTGATTATCGTGCCCTGCCACCGTGTGATCGGTTCGGATCGCAGCCTGACAGGGTTCGGCGGCGGCCTGGAACTGAAACGAAAGCTGTTGGACGCCGAAAAGGCGCAATTCGCCGTATCGTAAGCGCAAGCCTTTGTCAAAAAAACCGGTTTCCCGGGTCGGCGCCCAGTCCGGGTTCCTGTTCCACCGAGGGCAGGGTATCGGCGCGGACCACCAGACGCGCCCCGAACCGCCCGGCTACAATCCCGTGCCGTCCCTCCTCGACCCAGCGCCGCAGGGTCGACCTGGAGACCGGAACCGGCATGCGCTCAACTGCTTCACGGATCGTAATCCATTCAAGACCATCCTTACCGAATCCCATGGCTCCCCCATGCGGCTTTATGAGTTGTATTCAATTCCCACAACCGGGCTTGACTTTTTATTGTCGATTGATTAAAGTTGCTCAGGACTTTATTTTTTAAGATTCCTGACATTTCGTACCCTATTAATGGATATGAGGAAAGCCTTATATTCATTATTATTGTTCTTTGTTTGGCTTATTTTACTATATCGGTTTCTTTTTGTCAATAATTTTATCATATCGAGAATGCCATGACTCCGAGGCCAAGACTCGCCGAACCATTCCCTTCACGCGGAGGGGAAATCGAACGCCGATTTTCCTGGCTCCTCGACCGGATGCGCAACCGTTATCTGGACAGCGGCTTCGAGCTGGACGATGTCCATCTGGCTGAAATACTGGGCGTTCACCCGGGCGTGCTCCGCAAAGGCAAGTTTTCCAGTGTTTCCCCCTCCCTGGCCCAGGCCGCGGCATTGGCCTGGGGAGTGGACCTCAACTGGCTCCTTTTAGGACGGGGCCTGGAGCCGCCCGAGCATGGAGTTATTCCCGGCCTCGACCGTCTGCCTCGCGAAACGCGTATCGCGCGAGGGCGCTGGAACGACACTTTTGTGCGGCAGCTCCTGCGGATTAAAAGGCTGAGCCAGAAAGACGTGGCCAGGCATCTCGGGATACCGCAGGCGCGGGCCGGGGCTGTCGCCAGGGGGCAGCTCCGTGACCCGGAGCTGCGCGAAAAGCTGGCTGTCCTGCTGGAGGTGCCGGTGGAACGATTATTCCTCGTGACTGACAGCGGCAGGTATAAAGAAACGGAAAACGAACCGGCCGTTTCAGGCAACCTTTATGATCTGAACATGGTGCGCGCCGCTCTGAACAGCCTGTTGGACGAGCGGCTGGAGCGGGCGCTCGAAAACATGCGTCTGGAAAAGGACGGAGCGGAATTCGTTCCGGATGGCGTCATTCTTAGCATACCCCTTCCTTCCCCTGATCTTTCCGAGCCGGATAGAAAGCGCTATTTGCGCAACCGCGAGGTGCTGGAACGCTGGAGCCTCAGCCGGGGCGCGTTTCCCGTGCCATCTGAGGTGGCTGGACGGTACTGCCGCGAAGTGGTGGGATTCTACGATGGGGGCCGGATGGAAGATGTCGGCGGAATTCTGCGCGATTTTATGCGCGAGTATGAGCGGTCAGGCGAAAAATGAAAACAGCGGTATGATTAATCGCCGGGAAAGCTGATTTCGCCCGAACGATCAAAGGTAGCCGTTCTTAAAACAAAAAAGGCTCCGTTTCGCCTGGCAGCAAACGGAGCCTTGAGCCAGCGGTCGATCCGGCCCCCCACCGGAATGCGACAAAACTTTCGCCAGACCGCTGGAATCTTACGCTGTTCGTGCCTCGATAGAATTGCAAGGGGTGTGCCAGTTTGCGACATATTCTCCGGATGCCCGTCATACAAGGATCACAACCCCGAGTTATATCTTTCAGAATACCCTGCGCAAGAGCTACAGTGTTACTTTGAGCACAACACAGTTACCTCTGCGGAACCAGTACAAAACCATGGATGTCCGGTTAGGATATTGCTGGTAGTATCAAAAAGAGCTTTACGCTCACGGTGCACCGTGATCCTAAGCCAAAAGTCTCAGGAAGAGACAGACTTTTTCCGGCTCTCCGGCCTTAGGTTTTCGGGTCTCGTTTTCAAGCGGCCCGCTCAGGGCCGTCCGGGGCCGTATGTCCGAGCCACGCATAAAAAGCGGAGTAATTGCTACGGACACGCTCAAGCCTGGACAAGCCCTCGCGGCCGGGCGGGCAATCAGCGCCAGCGTCGCCCTGCAAAGCGGGCAGCGTGCAGAAGCCGCGGGTACACCGCAGGTTGAAAAAGAGTTATAGCCTGTGCGAGTTTACGGCCCCAAAGCGTCTTTTGGTCCTTTTCCACAAGCCGGAAAAGGACATGAAAAACATAACCTTTCAATTCCTTGATTCAAGTTCCTGACCGGATAAAACTGGTACAAACCTCGATATTGCTCATATAATAAAAAAACGGATGAACCGTAACGGTCCATCCGCATATCTGGCGGAGAGGGAGGGATTCGAACCCTCGGTAGAGTTTCCTCTACAACACCTTAGCAGGGTGCCGCCTTCAGCCTACTCGGCCACCTCTCCCGTAATCGCGTAACTTGTTCGCGCAAAACTAACTCAACGCTTCCCGACTGTCAAGCTTTTTGGCCGGTGAAGCCCGCCCGGCGCGCCACCGGCTCAGGTCTCACTGTCCTCGATGTCCGGACTCTGCGCGCCAATATCGATCGGGTTTAAACCGGCGCTGTCCCGAATGTAATCCTCTATATAATTGATAATGTCATCCACTTTCTCCCATTTCTCGCATTCCTGATCCGGAACGAGGACCTTGAAAAACTCCTCCAGCCCCATAAGGAAGGAGGTAAACCGCACCGAATCCAGATCGAATTCCCTGATCGTGGTTCCGCCATGGACATTCTGCAGCTTGCTGCGGTTCTGCCTGAGCAGTGAAGTGATATCTTTAAGGATTTCTTCCCGGGTCATGGACTCTCCCATGTTCAGAGCAAATGCACCGGCGAACCTTCCCTGGCCTGGCTGAGCGCTCCAGCCTCTATCACGCGGATAACCTGCAGGGCCTCCTCGTAAGGGACCACCGGCGCGCCGGTCTCGAAAGATTCGAGGACAGCCCTGACCATCGGCAGGTAGCTGTTCGAGGTGAGCCCGGTCACCGCCTGACCGCCCGGCCCGGTCACCGTGACCGAGTAGGCATGGCCCTCCCAGGCATGGATCAACCCGCTGGCCCCATCCGCGAAATCAAGCACCAGGATATGACGGCGCGTGCCGCTTCCCAGGTTCCGCACGCTGACCACCTTCTCACCGCCGGTGACCATGGACATTATCTCGATACCGTGCACCGCGTAGCGGGCCAGGTCCTGATAGCAGGGGGCGCATACCGTGATTATGTCCGGCTTTCCGATCTGGTTGACCACTTTCTCCCGCAGGGCGATAAGAGAAGGGTCATAGCGCGTGCTGCTGCAATGGGAAAGCACTGTTCCGTGCTCCCTCGCCGTGTCGATCATCATCCGGGCATCCTCGGCCGAGGCAGCCAACGGCTTGTCCACGAAAACGGGCTTGCCTTTTTTCAGGAACGGCATGGCCTGTTCGCGGTGGTATTCGCCCCACATGTCGCAGACAAAAGCGCCCTCGGTGTCCTGCTCTGCCCCGGACAGACTGTCTGTCACCACAGGGACCCGCGTGGCCTCGGCTACGCTCGCGGCAAAGACCGGATCGCGGGACCAGGCGCGCGTAAAGCGCCACTTGTCTCCCGTGGAGCTTTCCCAGTCTCGTTCCGGGAACAGGCTGTGCGTCCAGCCCGGAGAATTGCGCACGAACGCCTCGCGCAGTCCGCCGTTGACCAGAGCGCTGAATATATATGGATGCGAGTTGTTCAGTCCCACCAGGGCCAGCTTTTTCACCGTTTCTCCCGTGATTTGGCATGGATAAGAAAACCTGGAATAAACGACACAAATTTGCAGCTTTGGGACTGGATTTTCAAGTGTTTTTGGCATACTTATATCTTGTCGCTGTTTAACGGAGTGATTAGCTTTACTCCATGAAGTAGCTGACTGTAGTCTGACAAACGCCGTGGACGGCGAAAGGCATCCGGTGAAAGTACACGAATTCCAGGCCAAGCGGATTCTGAAGCAGTTCGGTGTTCCGGTCCCCGAGGGCGAGGTCTGCTCCAGCGGTGATCAGGCCCGTGAGGCGGCGGCGCGACTTTCTGCTGACGGCGGGCCGGTGGTGATAAAGGCCCAGATCCACGCCGGAGGACGCGGTAAGGGCGGGGGGATAAAAACAGCCGCCTCGCCGGAGGAGGCTGCCCGCATAGCTTCGGAAATGCTCGGCTCGCGGCTTGTCACCCCGCAAACCGGTCCCGCGGGCCGCAAGGTCAGCCTGGTGCTGGTTGAACAGGTGGTGAATATCAGCCGGGAACTGTATGCCGGCGTCCTGCTTGACCGCTCGCGCGTGCAGGATGTTTTCATGGTCAGCACCGAGGGCGGGATGGAGATCGAGCAGGTCGCGGCCGCCACACCGGAAAAAATCCATAAAGCGTATATCGACCCCCTGTTCGGGATGTCACCTTACCAGGCGCGCAACCTGGCGCAGGCGCTTGAGCTTGAGCCTTCCGCCACCCGCGCGGCCGCATCGATGTTTCTCAGCCTGTACGAGGCCTACCGGGCGAAAGACGCCACCCTGGCCGAGATAAATCCTTTGGTGGTCACCGGGGACGGGCGTGTGATGGCCCTGGACGCGAAGATGAATTTCGATGACAACGCCCTGTTCCGTAACAGGGATATAGCCGAACTGCGAGACCCCGGGGAAGAGGACCCGCTGGAGCGCGAGGCCGCCTCCTGCGGGCTGAGCTATGTCAAGCTCGACGGCAACGTGGGCTGCATGGTCAACGGCGCTGGGCTGGCCATGGCCACGATGGACATAATCAAGCAGGCGGGCGGCGAACCGGCCAATTTTCTGGACGTAGGCGGAGGTGCGAACGCAGAGACAATCGGCGCCGGGTTCCGTATCATCTGCCGCGACCCGAATGTCGGCGCCGTGCTGATCAACATTTTCGGCGGGATTGTCCGCTGCGACCGGGTGGCCCGCGGTGTGGTCGAGGCGATAGGCGCATCTCAGGTCCACCTGCCCGTGGTGGTGCGCCTTCAGGGCACCAACGCCGCCGAGGGACGGAAAATCATACAGGAAGCGGCCCTGGGGTTCGAATCGGCCGAGACGCTTCAAGAGGCCGCCGCCCTGGCGGTTACGGCGGCTGACAGGAAAGGCGGCCGCTGATGAGCATCCTCGTTTCCCGCGGCACCCGTCTGCTGGTCCAGGGAATAACCGGAGGAGAGGGCGGTTTCCATACCCGCCAGATGCTGGAGTACGGCACGAACGTAGTGGCTGGAGTAACGCCGGGCAAGGGCGGCGAGCGGTTCGAGGGCCAGGTCCCGGTGTTCGACACGGTGGAGCGGGCGGTCAGGTTTAGCGGGGCGGACACCTCGGTTATTTTCGTCCCCGCGCCTTTTGCCGCGGATGCCGCTCTCGAGGCCCTGGACGCCGGGCTGCGCCTGGTGGTGATTATCACCGAGGGCATCCCCACTGCCGACATGATAAAGGTCCGGCGGTTCGCCCTGGAATGCGGCGCGCAGCTGGTCGGACCGAACTGCCCGGGCGTTATCTCACCGGGGGAATGCAAGATCGGGATCATGCCAGGCTTTATCCACCGTCCCGGCCGCGTGGGAGTGATCTCGCGCAGCGGCACCCTGACCTACGAGGCGGTCTGGCAACTCAGCGAGCGGGGGATCGGCCAGAGCACCTGTATCGGGATCGGCGGCGACCCGGTGGTGGGGACAACCCACCTGGAGGCGCTGAAACTGTTCAACTCCGACCCCGGCACGGAGGCGGTGCTGCTGATCGGCGAGATTGGCGGCACGGCCGAGGAGGAGGCCGCCGAATACGCGCGGGCGGAAATGAAAAAGCCGGTGGCGGCGTTCATCGCCGGACGGACCGCGCCGCCCGGACGGCGCATGGGCCATGCCGGGGCGATAATCACCGGGGGGCGCGGCACGGCGGAAAGTAAGATCGAGGCCCTGCGCGACGCCGGGGTGGCCGTGGCCGCAAGCCCGGCCGAAATCGGCCTGACCGTGGAAAAGATGTTGAAGAAAGCATAGTTCGGCGGCTGGGTGTTTGACAATCCCGTGTGGATTTTCTAAAAAATCTCAAAGCTGTCCGGAGAAAATCCTGGTGATTCCGGTATTTGATAAATATTGTAACTGCTTGATCTGCTTTCGTTTCGGCGAAAGCAGCAAAGCCAGCGGGGCCGCGCAACTCGTCCGGGCCACGCCTGTTTTTCTGACTTAAGCGTGTTCGGAGCAGATATTCGCTCCATCTTTGCCGGGCGGCGCTGGCGCGCAATGCCGCCGCACCAGGGAGCTTGACCTGACATTACCGTTTCCTGTTCTATTCCACGCTGCCCGTGGTGCAGGCTCGGACAGGCGCGGCCCCAGGAACAACCGCGGCCTGGCAGCCGCTTGAAGGTTTATAAAGATGGTCTTTACCCAGGGCGGCCCAACGGGCCGCTCCGGGGCCGTACTGTCCGATTCGTGTTCGTGTAGGGGCGGACCCATGTGTCCGCCCGGTCGCACACACGGGTGCGACCCTACAGGAAGCATTTCTTTGCCGGGCGGGCCATTGCGCGTCAGCGCCGCCCCGCAACCAGGGCAGCGTGAAAAAGAGCCGCGCACACACAAGGCTTTCTGTTCCACCGTGGCCGATGCGAGTTTACGGCCCCCAGCGTCTTTTGGTCCTTTTCCACAAGCCGGAAAAGGACATGAAATCCCTGTCCTGAAAAGCCTGGTCTCTCTGATTGGCTGACAGGTCAACATTCAGCTCGTGTTGTCCGGTCTTTCCCCGGACAGTCATGAAAAAATCTTAATGTAAGAGCACGGCGCGCCGTGCCCGGCTGATTAATGTTCTATATTTTGTGGCCGACCTGCGCACAAGGAGAGAGCGTGAAAGAACTGACTTTGACCATCATCAAGCCGGACGCCATGGGGCGAGGCCTTGCCGGTAAAATCCTCGCCCACCTGGAGGCGGCTGGTTTCGAGTTGCGCGCCGCCCGGATGCTGCGCCTCAACGCCCAGACCGCTGGCGGTTTCTACGCCGAGCACCTGGGCAAGCCGTTTTTCGAGCCGTTGGTCGAGTTCATGACCTCGGGAGCGGTGCTGGTGGCCGCCCTGGAGCGGGAGGACGCCGTGGCTGAGCTGCGGCGCGTGATCGGCGCCACCGACCCGGCCCAAGCCGAGCCGGGCACTGTACGCAAGCTGTACGCGGAAAGCAAGAGCCGCAACGCTATCCACGCCTCCGACTCGCCCCAGTCGGCGGCGCGTGAGCTGGCTTATTTCTTCAATAGCGCCGAGCTTATCGACAACAGCCGTTAAAAAAGCATGGAGCGCCGGAGTTGAAAGAATTTGAGCTGATCGGGCGTATCAGACGGGAAGCGGAGCGGTTTCCCCTTCCCCCCGAGGTCCGGCTGGGGATCGGCGACGACTGCTGCGCGGTACAGCCTCTCTGCACGGATGAACTGGTGCTGAGCACGGACGCCATGATCGAGGACGTGCATTTCCGTCTGGATTATTTCAGCCTGCGCCAGGTAGGGGCGCGCGCAGCGGCGGCGGCCCTGAGCGACCTGGCGGCCATGGCGGCGTCCCCTCTCGGTATGCTGGCCAGCGTGGCCCTTCCTAAAGGTGATGATGAAAAAGTCCGCGAGTTGACCGGCGGGCTGCTGGATGTGGCCTCGCGTTTCGGCTGCCCGCTGATAGGCGGCGACCTGACCGCCAGCACCGGCCCACTGATGATCAGTCTCACGGTTATCGGCAAGGCGCCCTCCGGCGAGGCGGTCTTGCGCTCCGGGGCCTTGCCGGGGCATGAGATTTGGGTGACAGGAACGCCGGGCGAGGCCGCGGCAGTGCTTGAATTCCTGGAACTGGAGCGTCAGGGCAAAGCCGGCGGGTTGCCGCGGCCGGATGAAGCCGCCCTTGAGCGGTTCTTCACTCCCCTGCCCCGTATCCCGGAGGCGCGTTTTCTTTTCGAGAACGGCCCGCCCGCGGCGCTGATAGACATTTCGGACGGTCTGGCCGGAGACCTGGGGCATATCCTGGAAGCCTCGGGAGTCGGGGCGGAACTGGAGGGAAGCAGCATCCCGTCTGGCGGCTATTCCGCGCGTCTGGCCCGCGCCCTGGGACATTCTGAGCACCACTTCCTGTTGCACGGCGGAGAGGACTACGAACTGTGCCTGACCGCGCCCGAGGGCCTTTTTGGCCGCTTGCCAGGTGATTTCGAAAAACGGTTCGGCCTCGCCCTGTCCCGGATAGGCGTAATCACGGACCGCAAGGGGCATCTCGTGCTGCGCGGCCGGGACGGTGAATGCGGGGAAATACACGCCGGGGGCTATGAACATTTTTCTTGATATTTCATTTCAAAGGGAGCGAAAAAGATGAACAAGGAAGAGCTGGTCGAGCGGTTGGCGGCCTCGACAAAGCAGAGCAAGCAGGCCACGCGCGAGGTGCTGGACTCTCTGTTCGAGGTGGTGGGAGACAGCCTGGCCGAGGGACATAACATCGAGCTGCGCGGTTTCGGCTCTTTCAAGGTGAAAGACCGCCGCGAGCGCACCGCGCGCAACCCGAAGACCGGCGAGACTGTCAAGGTGCCGCGCCGTCTGGTCCCGGTGTTCAAACCCTCCGGTGTGCTGAACAATAAGCTTTCAGGTAAATAAAGACCCGCAGAGCTTGGCAGACAGGGTGACCTTATCCGCTGTCTGTCTCTATACAGTTCTGAATCATCAAAAGGAGGGCGAGTTATACAGAGCCCTCTTTTTAGCTTCCATACAACTGTAACGAGGAGTAAACAGAATTTGGTCCAGAAAAATAACATGGTGGTCCGTTTCGCGCCCAGCCCCACGGGCTACCTTCATATCGGCGGGGCGCGCACCGCGCTTTTCAACTGGCTGCTGGCCCGCAACCAGGGCGGACGGTTTCTTCTGCGCATCGAGGACACCGACCGCGAGCGCTCCACCGAACCGGCAGTGCGCGCTATCCTGGAGGGCCTGGCCTGGCTGGGACTGGAGCACGATGGCGAAATAATGTTCCAGTCGCTGGGAATCGAGCGCCATAAAGCCGATGCCGCCCGGCTGCTCCAAAGCGGCGCGGCTTACCGCTGTTTCTGCGCCCAGGAGGATATCGAGGCCCGCCGCGCCGAGAAGAACCTTTTCATCTACGACCGCAAGTGCGCCTCGCTCGACCCGTCGGAGAGCGAGCGCCGCGCCGCGGCAGGCGAGTCTTTCGCCTTGCGCTTCCTGGTCCCGCCGGGCGAAACCCGTTTCGATGACATGGTGCACGGACCGTTGCGTTTCGACAACAAAGAGGTCGAGGATTTCGTGATCCTGCGGTCGGACGGCACCCCGACCTACCAGCTCGCCGTGGTCTCGGACGACATCGAGATGGGAGTCACCCATATCCTCCGCGGCGATGACCATGTCTCCAACACGCCCAAGCAGATCATGCTCTACCGGGCGCTCGGCAGGGAAATACCGCGTTTCGGCCACGTGCCGTTGATCCTGGGCCCGGACAAGAAACGCCTCTCCAAGCGCCATGGCGCCACCAGCCTGACCGAATACCGCGACATGGGGTTCCTGGCCCCGGCGCTGTTCAATTTCCTGGCCCTTCTGGGCTGGTCGCCGGGCGAGGACCGGGAAATTCTTTCCCGCGAGGAACTGATCAGCCTGTTCTCCGTCGAGGCGATCAGCAAGAAAAGCGCGGTGTTCGACCAGCCCAAGCTGGAATGGATGAACGGGCAGTACCTGTCGCGCATGTCGCCCGAGGAACTGCTGCCTCTGGTCGGAGCAGATTTCAACACGGCCGGGCTGGTTAAAGCGCAACCCTCCGGTAAAGATATGGAGCACCTGAAGCGCGTGCTTGAGCTTGTCCGCGAACGCTGCCGTTTCACGCGCGATTTTGTCCCGCAGGCGCGCTGCTATTTCCCCGGCCCGCTCCAGTACGACCAGGACACGGTCCAGAAACGCTGGAAAGAGGACACTCCTGGCCAGATGCGTGAACTCCGTAAGGCCTTTGCATGTGTAAAAGAATGGCAGGCCGGACCTCTGGAGGAGTTGTTGCGGACTGTGGCAGAAAAATTGCAGGTTTCTGCGGGCAAGCTGATTCACCCTCTCAGGCTGGCCCTGACCGGGGCGGGAGTCAGTCCGGGGATATTCGACGTGCTGGAGGTGCTGGGCCAGGAACTGACCCTGGAGCGGATCGATGAGGCCCTGAAAAGATTGAGCTGATCAATCCGGGTTGCCGGCAGTGGATTCCGGTTCCCGGTTTGCTTATAATGAAATATAACCTGATCTCTTACAATGGTTTCGCCACGGAGAGGCCTGTGCCGGGTCTCGTTCGAAATGCAGCCCGAATCCTCGCCGGATTTCTGTTGGCTTCCGGGTGCGGGGCTTTACTGCCGCCGCTTGGAGCGCAAGCGCCGGTTGACGGTTCCACGACGACCAGCGGCGATATGAACCGCGACGGAGTTTTCGACACGTTCGACCTTCTGCAGCTCGAGCGCGCTGTCACTCTGAATTTGCAGCTCCCGGCAGAGGAGGTTACGGTTTGCGATGTGGACGGCAACGGGCGGTTGACCGGCTACGATCTTCTGGTGATGACCCAGGCCCTGAAACGCGCGCAGAACGGCGATATCGGTATGTTCGATGCAATCAAGAACACCATTGAAATCGATCTGGCCAAGGAGGGCGATAATGTCGAGACCTATCTCGACCTGGCCCGTTTCTACGCCAAGGAGGGCCGTCTCGACCGCTCGCGCCAGGTGCTTGAAAGCATCATGGAGGCCCTGGATACCCGTCACCCGCTGTATGAATCCATAAATTCCACCTTGAAAAGCGTGGAAGAACAGGAAACGGCAAAGAAGCTGCTTGAGGAGGGTGCGGACAACGAGGCCATTTATAACGCCTCGGAAGATCCAACCGGCAAGATGAGCCTGCGGCAGAGAGTGATAGAGATGAAAAACAAGCTGACCGACCTGATGAAAGATCAGCGCTTCTCGGCTCACTATGACAGCAAGCGCACTCAGGGAAAGCTGGATGCGGTGATGGACAACATGTTACGCAAAATCGGCAAGGACCAGATGGTCGATCCCGGCGATGTCACAAAATTCAATGCCGATGTGCGCAGCGTGCTCGAAGATCCGGACAACCTCGTGAAAAGCCTTTCCGCGGAGCAACACAACGAGATCGTGAAGATAGTGGACCAATCAACCGGCAACATGCGCAACGCGGCGATGGACCTGCGGCAGAAAATCACTGCGGTGGCCACGCGGAAAGCTGCTGAAGACGATTCCAGAGCTATGATCCGTCAGGAGATTCTGGACCGGAACCCTGCGCGGACCAATGTCGCGAGCGATAACCTGAGAGTGGATAAACTGATCGTCGCCAACAGCCCGACAATCGAACCGGACACGATAAGCATTGTCGCCCCGCTTTACACCATGAACTGGGATGTTTCCAACGTGCTGGGCGCCAAGGACGCGGCGGTTGAAATAAGCAAGGTGAACCAGAAATTCTCCAATCCGCGCGGATCTGCGGTGGATAAGGAAAACACGCTTTATTACAATCCCTCGATGGGCGGAGTGACCGGACAGAGGCGTGGAAGCGCGCTGGAACTCGAAGGTGTGGGAACTTACCAGTACCGGGTGGCGGCGATCGATACCCGAGGCGAGTTGATCAGCCGCTTCTCGGACCCCATCGAGATGGTTGTTGTCACCAACAATCTCAACATCATCGCCAATCGCCCGGAGGTGACGCCTGACACCATAACGGCGGAAAAACCGGCCTATACCTTCAAATGGAATATCGAAAACGTGGAGGGCGCCAAAGACGCGGCCGTGGAAGTGTCGAATCCCGGTACGCCCTTTTCAAATCCAAACGGACGCGACCGCGACCGCACGAATACCTTCTTCTTTAATCCTTCGCTTGGTAAGATAAGCGGTTCTTTCGACTCGAATATAGATGGCCTTTCCGGACCAGGTTTATACCTGTTCCGCGTAATAGGTGTCAGCCCCGCTGGAGAGTTCGTGGGCCAGTGGTCCCATACGGACACTCTGATTGTCACCACGGCCGAGGCTGTCGCCCAGGCGAAAGAAAACGGTCCGGTTGTGGCTCCTCCGCCTCAGATCGAATTTCAGGACAGTGCAGTTGCGGTGCGGTGGGATGTCAGCCTGGTGGAAAAAGCGCGCAGCGTCTCCCTTGAGGTAGCCATGAGTGACACTGGCGGGAGCGGCGTAGAAAAAATGATTTTCAGCCGCAAGTATCCGGGAATTTCCGGATCGGCGCTTCTCAAACTGGATGAACTGGAAGGACGGGGAAACTATCTGTTCCGTATCGCCGCGGCAGATTCCGGCGGGACTCTTTTCACGCTCTGGAGCCGTCCGGAGATCTGGCGCTACAGGGGACAGGCCGCGGCCACGGATTCTGCATCGAAACTGACTGAAACTGACGCCGCTGCCGAACCCTCTGCCGCCACTCCGTCCCCGCCGGAGGGAAAAGAATTGCGGGTGAGTACGGACAAGTCGCCGCTATACTCGGACAAGTCTCTCTCCAGTCCGGAGCTGGCCAGCCTCGGCAAAGGCGAAAGCCTGATCCTGGTGTCCAGGGATGGAATGTGGAACCGCGTGTATTACGCGCCGAAACGGACCTATGGCTGGGTGTTGGACCTTAACCTCGAGCAGCATTAGGAATTACATGGCGGCAAAGGTCTTTCAGGCTTGACAAGGTTTGATTATTGCTTTAAATTTGGTTTGCTTAATTCAGTAAATAATTGCCCGATGGTGTAATTGGCAACACGCCTGACTCTGGATCAGGAGTCTCCAGGTTCGAGTCCTGGTCGGGCAACCATTAATGGGGTCGGCGGCAGGCCGGCGCCCGCTGAGAGCCCCGGAGCAGTGAGTTCCGGGGCTTTTCTGATTGAAATTTGTGAACTGGTCCCGCTTATCCGTTGATTGACATGTTTTTCCCCTGTCCAACGTAAAAACGGGCATTCAGTTTGATACCAATATTCACCTGCGCGACTAAGTTATTCCAGAAAGGATCTCTGGTATGGACAGGCCGAATGCCGCTCCAGGCGCCGATTTTATCCGGGCTATCGTGGATGAGGACAATCGAACGGGCAAGCATGGCGGACGGGTGGTGACCCGTTTCCCGCCCGAGCCCAACGGTTTCCTGCACATCGGCCACGCCAAGAGCATCTGCCTGAATTTCGGCATCGCCAGTCAGAACAACGGCATCTGCCACCTGCGGTTCGATGACACCAACCCGTGCAAGGAAGAGGACCGCTACGTCGAATCGATCCAGGAGGACGTGCGCTGGCTGGGTTTCGAGTGGGGCAGGCACCTTTATTACGCCTCGGATTATTTCGATCAGCTCTATCTCTGGGCGGTGGACCTGATCAAAAAGGGACTGGCCTATGTCTGCGAGCTTACCCCGGACCAGGTCCGCGAATACCGCGGGACGCTGACAGAGCCGGGGCGGCCCAGCCCCTGGCGCGACCGCACGGTGGAAGAAAACCTCGACCTGTTCGAGCGCATGCGGGCCGGAGAGTTCGAGGAGGGCAGCCGTACCCTGCGCGCCAAAATCGATATGGCGGCGCCCAACCTGAACCTGCGCGACCCGGTGATGTACCGCATCCTGAAGGCCCGTCACCATCGCACCGGCGACAAATGGTGCATCTACCCGATGTACGACTATGCCCACGGCCAGAGTGATTCGATCGAGAAAATAACGCATTCGATCTGCACACTCGAATTCGAGGCCCATCGCCCCCTGTACGACTGGTTCATCCAGGCCCTGGGAATCTATGCCCCGCAGCAGATCGAATTCGCCCGGCTCAACCTGACCTACACGGTCCTGAGCAAGCGCAAGCTGCTCGAACTGGTGCAGGACGGGCTGGTGAGCGGCTGGGATGATCCGCGCATGCCAACCATTTCCGGGATGCGCCGCCGCGGTTACACGCCCAAATCCATCCGCGATTTCGCCGACCGGATCGGGGTGGCCAAGACCGACAGCACGGTGGACATACAACTCCTCGAATATTTCGTGCGCGAGGACCTGAACCTCGTTGCCCGGCGCCGGATGGCGGTGCTGGAGCCGCTGCGCCTGGTAATCGACAACTACCCGGAAGATAAGGTCGAGGAGTTCGAGCTGACCAACAACCCCGAGGACGAGTCGGCCGGCAGCCGCAAAGTCCCGTTCTCGAAAGTGCTGTACATCGAGCGCGAGGATTTCATGGAAGTCCCGCCGCCCAAGTATTTCCGCCTGACTCCCGGCCGCGAGGCCAGGCTGCGCGGGGCGTATTTCGTGAAATGCGAAAGCCTGGTCAAGGACACAGTCAGCGGCGAGGTGACAGAAATCCACTGCACCTATGATCCGTCCACCCGCGGCGGCGACGCTCCGGATGGGCGCAAGGTAAAGGCCACCCTGCACTGGGTCTCGGCCGCTCACGCCGTGGAGGCCGAGGTGCGCCTGTTCGACCACCTGTTCAGCAAGGAGGACCCGAACGAGCTGGACCCGGGAGTCACTGACTGGCGCGCCAACCTCAACCCCGGCTCCCTGACCGTTCTCAAGGGCTGCAAGCTGGAACCCTGCCTGAAAGAGGCCGCCCCTGGAGAACGCTTTCAGTTCGAGCGCAAGGGCTATTTCTGCGTGGACCTGGATTCCAGGACCGGACAGCCGGTGTTCAACCGCACGGTCACCCTGCGCGACACCTGGGCCAAAATCCAGAAAACCATGGGCGACGGACAGAGTTGAATAATAAGGATCATCCTGAACGGCAAGGTTATGCGCAGCCCCGGCGGGCCGGACGCCTGCCGGGGCTTCTGACTTGGAGCAATGGAATAATGGCGCGGAACGGAAAAGTTACGGATGAAGTTGTACGGTTGAAGAATGTCAGTGTGGAGCGCGAGGGACGGCTCATACTGCGGGGTGTAAACCTGAGCGTGGAGCGCGGCCAGCACTGGGTGATCGCCGGGCCCAACGGCAGCGGCAAGACCACCCTTCTCAACGTGATCAACGCCTATCTCTGGCCCACCCGCGGACAGGTGAATGTGCTGGGCGAGCGCTACGGCGAGGTGGACGTGCGCGACATGCGGCGGCTGATCGGGTTTGTCACCTCGGCCCTGTACGAGCGGGTCCCGCCTCGCGAAACCTGCCTGGAGGTGGTGCTATCGGGACGTTTCGCCAGCCTGGGCATGTACGAGGAGCCATCCGGCGAGGATCGTCTGTCAGCCGAAAACAACGCGCGTTTCATGGGCTTGGAGAAAGTGCTGGACAGGCATTACGGCGTGCTGAGTTTCGGCGAGCGCCAGCGCGCGCTTATCGCCCGCGCCCTGACCGCCGGCCCGCGCCTTCTGATCCTGGATGAGCCGTTCGAGGGTCTCGACCTGGGGGCCAGGGAGCGGGTCATGTCTTTCCTGGATGCCCTTCTGTCCCAGGAGAGCAGCCCGGCAGTCTTGCTGGTCACTCACCGCATCGAGGAGATACCCTCCGGGATCACGCACGCCGCGTTGCTGAAAGAAGGGAAAGTGCTGGCCGCCGGTCCGCGCGGCGATGTGCTCACCTCTGAGAACCTGAGCCGGGCCATGGACTGCGCCGTGGAGGTGCTGCACCGCAACGGAAGATTGGCCGCGCTGGTGGGTTTATAGCACTGTCCCTGATGGACAGACTCCTGTTTTGTTGATTCTCTCTTAAATCAGACCGGAGGCGCACTTATGCGATGCCTGCATGGTATTCTGTTCTGGTTGACTTTTTCCGCCGCCGCCTGCTTTGCCGGAAATAACTACGATCAATTCGTTTTCGGAGTCGACTACTACCCCGAGCACTGGCCTCGTGAGTACTGGGAAAAAGACGCCGAACTGATGCGGCAGTGCGGAGTCAACACCGTGCGCATGGCTGAGTTCGCCTGGTATTATATGGAGCCGGAGGAAGGGGTCTACCGGTTCGACCTGTTCGATGAAGCAATCGAAGTCCTTGCCAGGCATGGAATCAAAACTATCCTGGGGACTCCCACCGCCGCCCCGCCTAAATGGCTGACCAACAAGTATCCTGAAGTGCTGAACCTGCGTCCGGATGGCCGCCCGTACAACGACCAGGGCCGCAGGCATACAACCTATAACAGCCCGGTGTACAGAAAGCTGTGCCGCGCAATCGTCAATGCAATGGCGACGCACTACCGCAACAACCCGAACGTGATCGGCTGGCAGACCGACAATGAGTTCAACTGCCACGTGGCCGAATTCTACAGTGAAAGCGACCGTCGGGCGTTCCGTCAATGGCTTCAGCAGAAATACGGCTCTCTCGAAGCCCTGAACGAACGCTGGGGCACGGGGTTCTGGAGCCAGTGGTACACCGCCTGGGACCAGATCGACCTGCCGTTCCCCGCAGCGGCCGAACACAATCCGGCCCTGATCTTGGACTACAAGCGGTTCATTTCCCATTCCGTCATTCAATTCCAGCATGACCAGGTCGAGATCATCCGCCGGAACCGGCCGCGCGATTTCATCACCCACAACGGCATATTCCCCAACATAGATTATTACGAGTTCTGCAAAGACCTGGATATCCTTGCATACGACAATTACCCGGCTGGACGCATTTCCCCGCAGTACAGCGCCGGAGTCAGGTTCACGCTCGTGCGCGGCTTCATGGACCACTTCATGATCATGGAGCAGCAGGCTGGTCCGGGAGGGCAGACCTGGCTTGCCGAATCTCCGCGGCCGGGGCAGATGAGTCTCTGGGCTTTCCAGGCCATCGCCCACGGCGCCGAGGGCATGGTGCATTTCCGCTGGCGCACGGCCCGCAAAGGCATTGAGCAATATTGGTACGGTGTGCTCGACCAGGACAATATCCCCAGGGAACGTTTCTTCGAGTTCCGGAAAGAGGGCTGCCAGATCAACCGTATCGCCGGGGAGATAAAGGGCAGCCGGATTGTCTCGGAAATAGCGGTCGTGAAGAAGTTTGACGACCAGTGGGCCCTGGAGCACCAGCACCTGACCACCGAGGTTGATCTGGACGATGAACACATGGACATTTTCCGCGCCGCCTCGGAGCTCAAATACAATATCGACATCATTTCGGAGAAGGCCGATTTCAAACCCTACCGGGTGATTTTTGCCCCGCACCAGATTATGGTGGACTCTGCCCTGGCCGGAAAGATCAGGGAGTATGTGAATTCGGGAGGGATTTACATTATCTCGGCCCAGAGCGCGATCAAGGGACTGGACAACGAGTTCACGGACCGTCCGCTGCCTGTATTTCTGGATGACCTGTTCGGTGTGAGAGTCAAGGGCTTTCAGTGCTATAAACCGCCCTCAGGAGAAAGGAACTCTGTTCTTTTCCGGGACGGAGCAAAAGCGCCGGTGCATGTCTGGGCGGATGACACCGAGGTGACGGGCGCCGATACCGTAGCCACATGGACAGACGATTACCTCAAAGGCCACCCCGCCTGCACGGAACGCAGGTCAAAGGCTGGCAAAGCGGTTTACTACGGCTCGTTTTTCAACCACGTCGCTGCCCGGTATCTGATAAGCCGTTATGCGAAAGAGGCCGGACTGGCCCCGATCCTGAGCGGCCTTCCGGATGAGCTGGAGGTTACACGGCGCTCGGCGGAGAAGTGTGATTATATTTTCGTGCTGAATCATGCTGAACGGGCAATGGAGATAACTCTGCCCGCGGGCCTCTATGATCTGCTGGAGGACAGACCCATGCCGGAGAGATACTCCTTACAGCCTTACGAGTATAAGGTGCTGCGAAGCGTGAAGCGATAATACGGGGGAAAAGCGCTCATAAATCTAATGGTGACCCACCGCAGCGAGGAGATACCCTCTTCCCCTCGCGCTCAAAGATGGGCGCGTGCTGACAGCCGGGGCGCACGGCGAGGTGCTCATCTCGGAGAAGCTGAGCTGGCAATGGATTGCCCGTTGAGGTCCTGCATCGGATCAGACGGCTGGCCGCTCTGGTGGGGTAAGTTATTTCAGCCAATTCAACCGCGATTAATTATCGCAATGACCAGAATCGTAACATAATTGATGGGACGGGGAAAATAACTAAGGCACCTTTTTAAACAGGGGCACGACGCGCCGTGCCCCTGCGCGTAAATCGTTATTTTCAAAAGGCCGGGCGAAACATACCTTGACCCTGCGATGGTATCCGGCATCAGCAGGGCGGGCAAACCGCAGTTGTGACGTCTCTGAATCCCGCTTCCTGTCAGGCGGTTCTTTTCGGCTGCCTGTCCTGAATCTTTTTCTGCTTCTGATCCTGCTTCTTGTTCGACTGTTTCTGGTTCTTTTCCTTATCTTTCTTGCCGCCCCGGTCTCCCATTGCGTGCTCCTTTTGTTGTCTTCTCGACTTGTTCGCTTCCAGATCCGAGAATGAAAGGTTTCACTTTATGAAAGTACCTCTCATTTATTTCGCGATCAAGAAAAACCCACATGCTTTCAATCCTTGCAATCCGTGATTCACAGGCATTAAAACATAGAAGGGGCACGGAATGTCCTTATGGTTTATTTTTCAAGTTCCAGCGCATCGGATTATTCATAATATAATCCCGCACCTGGTTGATATCTTCGGTTTTACGGATAACGTGCTCATAGTATCTGCTCTGCCAGATTTTCAATCCAGGATCACCAGTTAATTCTCGGACTCTTCTCGTAACCGCAGCTTTGAAATAACGCACTATTGTGGGGAGTGATGAAGAGACTGGAAGGGAGAAGGACTCAGGCGTAGGGTCACGGTGCACCGTGACCCTTGTATCTTGAAAAGAGATTATTAATAGTTCAAGAGGTTGTAGTTGGCAGCC
>CAYYNT010000018.1:0-65449 GCA_964473155.1 uncultured Gemmatimonadales bacterium
CTATGACCGCCTTTAATTGGCTTATTACTATACCATTGACGTCAAATTAGTATGAATTCTATATAGCCCTCAAACAACTGAAGCAATACGGATAATAATCAAGCGGTTATCCAGTCAGAGAAATCTCCTTAATCTGAAGATTAGTCAGATATGGAATCAAGAGTATGTTGCTATGTATCTTTATTCGCCTAATGGAATCATGAGCCATTCATTCCCGTTGTAATAATAGTACGGATACGGATCTTTTTCAGCCTGCAAGACAAAAATCCCCTGATGAGTTATTTGGGGGAGCCCTTTCCGGTCAATTCGCATTTGACGCAAATCAGACTCGCTGTATGGCCCAAATGGGCGGATGCACCAGAGATATTCCAGTTCTGACTGCTTGTCGTACGACTGTTGCCATTGGGATCCCTCTTGACGGAATACTCTGTGTTTGGCAATCAGCATGGGAGCCAGTGTATCGCAGGAAGAGAAGACCCACAAGCTGCAACTGTCTTCGAGTGCTCCTCGGGGAATAGTCAATACAGCGCAGTCTTTTGAATTTTCTCCCGTGAATGATCCAGTCAGTGTGTTGCCATATCGTATTCCATATCCATATTCACCATAATAAGGGATCATTAACTCTCTGGATATAAGCCATTTTACGACGACATCAGGCAAATCCCCGGCCTGAGACGGCTCCATGATTAACGTATCTACTTTGGCAAGTTGGTCATCAGCCCTGGCCAGCCTGGAACTAATCATAATAAATACGATTGAAAGCATAATTAGTGGAGTGCGCATACAGCAATCCTTTGTTTATTCTATAGCTGGTTCTCCGCGCTCACGACTTTCCAATCTTTGAGACGTCCATCGGCGGCAAGCTTCTGCGCCTCGGCCGTGGCGGCCGAATCGGTGGAAAAAGGCCCGATCTCCACGCTGAACAATTGTTTTTCACCCGATGAGGCAACCGAAACCCGCGCCTTTTCTCCAATTGAACTCAGTGTTCCAGCCATGGCGGCCGCTTCCAGGCTGTCACGGAAAACGCCCGCCCGGATTATGAATCCACTTGCACCGCTTTCCGGCCTGGAGGGACGGAAAGCATCCAAAACCCTCTCTCCTGAGGAAACGATAAAATAGATCAGAACCGCGGACAATATCACGAACAGAATCAGCCTGAGCTTTCTCCACCCGCCCCCCACCGCGCCCCGTCCGCCAGCAAACAACCTCTGCACGGATTGAAAGACCAGGCTGCCCGGACTTAATCCTCTTTCAACCCGCTGACGGCCCAGTTCTTCCTCCGGTTGATAGACCAGTCCCACCGGATCGAAAACATCCCTGGGCGGAGTGGGTGAGAAAGAGACATCCAGCAATCCGCCTCTCTCTTTCCGGGAGCCTCCTGCTGTTCCGTCACGCACCGCGCGAGCCACTGCTACAGCAAGGCCGTCAGAACGTTTTTTCTCGTTGTAGCGTTCCTGAAGGGATTCAAGGACCGGCAATATACGGTCCGCCCACTCCCCATGTTCGAGTGCGGCCAGATAAAACCGGACCGCGTTGTCATCCGTGCGTCTGAAACTCAGCATGCGTGGGACAGTGAACTCCAGGACCCGCCGTCTGAGCTCTGGATAGACTTGCAGGCAACGCTCCAGCACCCGCTCGCTCTCGAAATTCAGCACACCGCGCAAGGTGTATTCACGCGAAAGGATGCCTACCAGACGGTCATCCGGGCGCTCATGGAACCGCCGCCGCACAAAAGACAGGCTCGATTCCGTCAGTCGCGGACGGCGGCTCCAGGCGCGCACCAGAAAGCTGAAATATGGATCATTATCCGGCTCGGCAGCCAGGACCTTTTCATATATCGCCAGGGCCTGGTCATCCTCGGCTCGCATGCCGAGAAGGATATCGCCGAAACGGCGGTTGACCACACGGGCATTGCGCTCCCTGGATGTGCTGAAGAAAAAACAGCTCCCCAGGAACGAACTGAGCCGTCTCCAGGCCAGTTCCAGCAGGCCTGGATCGTACTGACGGCTCAGGCGGTCCAGCTCGCGCTCCAGCAGCCAGCGGAATCGCGCCCGCCCCCAGAGGCTCATGGCCAACGAGACTGCAAGCAGCACTGTCAAATACAGCCAGATAATCAGGTTCCGGTCATCCAGCGCCCCATCTGCGTATAGCGATTCGTGCACCCAGGCCAGAAGGTAATATACCACGAAAATCGCCACGAAAGTGCCGATCAGAAGGCGCAGGGCGACATATTTAAGAAACTGCACCATCTATTTCCCGAGCGGAATGACACAGATAAATTCCAGCTTTGAGACCGGAGCGGTGTTCCGGAACTGATGTTTCACGCCCTCCGGTACGAAAGCCACAACTCCTGGCTCCATTTTATGCTGACGGCCATCCATTTCGAGCACGCCCTGACCTTTCCAGACAAAAACCTCGTGTTCGTAAGGATGGCTGTGGCAGGGGGAATATCCCTCCGGTTCCAGCTCGATCATACGCATGGCAAAGTTTTTCGCTCCATCGCGTTCAGCCACGAGCCAGCGGATGCCCGCCCCCTTCGAGTCATCCCCGGTGAACTTCTCGAGTTCAACAGTCCTGTAGTCCGCGCTTTTCATGTTGCACCTCCTGGATCAAGCGTTAGGATTACCCGGGAACACGCCCGGACGGTTTAAAACTGCAAGGTATCAAGCGCCGAGGCATCGACAGTCGTGTCTGCCGGCCCGGACGCTCCGAGGACCGCTCCAACCTGTTCCGGAAGCAGCGGTGCTGATATTCTGTCTGATGGCGGAGTGCTTTCGTTCGCCTGAACTCCGCTCCATTGGTTGACATCGATAAACTCTATACCCGGAGGGATCGGGAATTCCTGGACCGGGCGGCCCTCGACGGCTTTATTCATGAACAGCGCCCAGATCGGCGCGCCGCCGCGCGCACCGGTTACTCCCAGCCGCACGCCATTCTGCACGAACCGCATTTCGCGGTTGTCGTCATACCCGACCCAGGCGGCGCAGGCAAGACCGGGTGTAAAACCGACAAACCATGAGTCGCGGTAATCGCTGGTCGTGCCGGTCTTGCCTGCCGCCGGGGCCTGAAATCCCAGACGGCGCACCACCTGGCCGGTGCCGTTTTCCACCACCGACCGCATCATGTCCACAACCTGGTACACCACCTGAGGATTTGCCACATCCTGCCCGCGCGGCACCGGATCGTAGATGACATTGCCCCGGTAATCCTCGATCCGGCGGATGGCGAAAGGCTCGTGATATATTCCTCCGCTGGCCAGGACCGCATAAGCTCCGGCCATCTCCAGCGGGCTTACCCCGCTGGCTCCCAGACTGAGCGCAGGTGTGGGGCTGAGCTCGGACTTGATACCGAACTGTCGCGCGGTCTCCACCACCCGGTCCGGCCCGGCCATCTCGATAAGCTGGGCTGAGATTACGTTACGGCTAAGCGTCAGGGCTTTTTTGAGAGTCATCCGGCCGAGGAAGTTCTGCTCGAAATTGCCTGGACTCCAGGGCTGTCCATTGGGTTGCTGGAATGTGACAGCCGTATCCATGAGCGTCGTGGCCGGGCTGAAACCCAGGTCGCGCATGGCCGTGTAGTAAACAAGCGGCTTGAACGAGCTTCCGGGCAGTCGGTTCTGCCCAACCGCCCGGTTGAACTGGCTCCCCTGATAATCCCGCCCGCCGACCAGCGCCAGGATCGCTCCGGTGCCCGTTTCCACCGCAACCAGGGCGCCCTGCGGGTATTCGGTTCTTTTCAGATGTCCGGGAGAGGCGTAATCCGGCAGATTGAGCATGGCGTCCAGACGGCGCAATCCTCCACGCACCGCGGTCACCGCGGCGGACTGAAGCGCCGGGTCGAGCGTGGTGAACACTTTCAGCCCGCCATAATACAGGAATTCCTCGCCGAACTGCTCACGGATACGGTCCTGAACGTAATCCAGAAAATAGCTGCTCCGCTCGGCGCTCTCGGTATAGCGGCGCAGAACGATCTCTTCTTTCTCCGCAGCCTGACGCTCCGCGGCGCTTATCATGCCCAGATCTTCCATCCGCTGCAGGACCCAGAGCTGGCGGGTGCGGGCGCGGCCCGGATTGCGGTAGGGGCTGTACAGACTGGGACCGTTCAACACCGCCACCAGCAGTGAGGACTCGGCCAGGGAAAGCTGGTCCGCATGACTGGCGAAATATGTCCGGCTGGCCGCCTCCACGCCGTAAGCCCCGCTGCCGAAATACATGTTGTTGCAGTAGGCCTCCAGTATCTCATCCTTCTCAAACATGTATTCAAGCTGGAAAGAGAGCAGTATCTCCTTGAGTTTGCGGGTGTGGGTCTGCTCCAGGGTGAAAAAGAAATTGCGCGCAAGCTGCTGGGTCAGGGTGCTGGCTCCACCCTCGATCTGTCCCGCGCGGACATTCTGCCACAGAGCGCGAAGGATGCCTTTCTTGTCTATCCCATGGTGGAGATAGAACTCGTCATCCTCTGCCGCCAGAAGGGCCTTTATGAAACTGGGGCTGATCCTTTCCAGCGGAACGCGGTTCTTTTCTCCTATCGAGGCGATCAGGCTGCCGGAACCGGAGTAGAACTCTGTGCGCGTGTTGAGCACCAGCTTTTCCAGACGGTCGGGGAGCTGTGGAATATCCCGGCTCATGGTCACCACCACGGCCACCCCGGTGACAAAGCCGGCCACCGTCAGGATAAGCGTCAAGTAGAACAGGGATTTTATCAGTTTGAGCAGCATATTTCCATTCATTACGGGGTTTCACCGCCTGCGGGCGGCACATCCGGCGCGCTCAGGGTGTCGGCCCCAGGACGCCGATCCGGATAGCGTTGATACAGGAGTTCATCCATTCTCTGGACGAGTTGAAGAACGGACAGGCTTCGCCCGAGTACGCGCACCGTTGTCTGGCCCTCCGCTCCGCCAAGTTCGAACGCGATTTCCATCCGGTCGCCCACCAGCGAGTCCCGTCCCACCGCAACACGCTGAAGACGATAGCGCCAGAGCAGAAGGTCGCGGGGAGCGAGAGGAATGCCCTCGCGCTCCTCGGCGCTCAGATAGACCATGGAGTCGAAAAACACATCCGCCGGATAATAAGGCTGCGGCAACGAGACTATCGCCTCCAGGGACTGCGCGCGGCTCCGCCGTCCGGCCAGGAAAAAATCCACATATTCGCGGGCCAGAATTATCTTTTCGAGCACCCCGTTCTGCCCGTCCAGCATGTACACGCACAACTCGCCTCCCTCCAGCGTCAGCATGGTGCGCTGCCACTGAGTAAGCTTGGAGCTTATATCCAGAAGCTGAATCGGGTCGATGAGCAGCGAACTCTGGTAGTACGGCAGGCGGGAATAGATGTCCAGGAAACGCTCGCGGGTCAGGATCAGGCGCTCGCGGCCCGAGGCCAGCTCCACGAGCTGGCCCAGATCATCCACCCGGATATCTGGAGACTCCTGCTCGCGGAGATTCAGCACCAGGGCATCCAATCGCTGCTGGACGTTCTCGCTGGTGGTGACATTCTCCCAGACCTGTCCGAACTCGGCCCGCTCGGCGTTGTGCCAGCTCAGGTAACGGCCTATCGCCGTCTCCATATAACTGAAACGGAACTCCAGCGCCACCGCGGTCAGGCTGATTCCGGCAAGCAACAGGAAAAAACCGATCCGGCCGAGTTGAAGTCTTAAGGCTGACAGTAGTCGCATCCTGCCCCTATCACCCCATCAGGCCCGCTCCGCAATATTGACTCCGGAACAGGTGCTGACAGTGTCGAGGAATGATGATTCTCAATCGGACTTTACGATAAAAAAGTCACTGGCCCGGCTGATCTGCCTTCCAGTGGCCACATCGGTCACGGTCAGGCGCAGGGTGTAGCGTCCGGGAGCTGAATCACCGGCGCCGAGAGAGATATATTCCTGCTGGATCATGCGTTTTGGATCTGTCTGGCTCTTTTCGAATGTCATGCTCACGCTGTGGCTGTCCTCTTTCTTGCCCAGCAGACGGCCGAAAGGTGAGACTATTTTCGTCACCAGGTTCTGGTCCAGCTTTTCCGCGCTCACGGTCAGCTCGGTGCGGTAGTTCTTGCCGCCGGCGCTGTCCGCGCTCAGGTTGTATATTTCGCAGTAGACATATGCCTGCTGGTCCCGGCGGAAAGTTCGCGACGGCAGTACATCTATATCCATCCGTCCCCGGATGAACTGCCCGGTCTGGCCCTCAGCCAGATCCCGGACCCCGGTGGCCAGGACCACAGAGCTCACCCCGAACCGTCCGTGCGGATAGTCCGCAACAAAGATTGTATCCCGGTAAACGCCCCTGTGTTCCGATATGCGGTCTTGAATGCTCACCGTGCAGTTGTACTTTCCCGGAGCCAGCCGAAGGTTGTGGTTGTGGACCAGCAGCGTCCCGGCATCGTACTGCGAGGGTTTGCGCTCCAGACGGACTGTCTTGTCTCCCGCGGATTGGCCGGCCGGGTTCCACTGCTGGTCGAAAAACGAGACCCGCCACTCGTAGTTCACCTGGGAATCCCGGCTTTCAAGCTGGCGCACCGGCAGACCATAGAAGAAATACAGGGCGCTGGTAGTGTCAACTGACATGAAATCAGCGATACAGTAGTAAAAATCGAGCGGCTTCACTCCGGGGAACGGTTTGAAAGTCTCGCTGTTCTGTCCTTTCTGCAAGGTCTCGGCCACAATCTCCGAATTGTCGAAAAGGGATTTGGCCATACGCTGAGGCGCCGGCCGGGAATCATCTTTCAGATCCATCACAATCCCCATATACCTTGGCTCGATTATGACCCGCTCCTCGTAAAGCTCACTCAGCAGCAGCGCATTAGATTCGTCGCTCCCGCCGGGACGCAAGGCCATGGACAGGTCATCCACAAGCATCGACCCGCTGAATTTCCGCACGAAATGGAAGATGAAATCCCGCGGTTTCCTTATGTACTGCCAGCTCTCGTTGTCGTAATATGCCATGCTCATGGACGGCCTGACCACGTTATCCGGTTTCCCGTGCCGGATATAAATCCGGCCCATATCGTCGTATCCGTTGCCCATTTTAGTTCCGTAAAACCGGCGGGCATAGTTCAGGCGGCGGTAGTGCTCGATGAGACGGAGATTATCACCCGGCATCAGTTCGCGGGAACGCCAGAAAAGGCGCAGGAAAGCCTGTCTGTCCGCGACATCGGCCAACGATCCGTACTCTTTGCGCTCCGCCTCGGTGGTCAGGTCCCTTATGTCGCGCCAGTAATCGATTGCAGCCAGCGTGTCGAGATGGTCAAGTCCGCGGTGATAATGGACGCAGGCGGCGCTGTCCTGTTTCCCGTCCTGGGTGAAAAAGGCCCGCGCGGCTAACAGTTCCTCGAGCGGGGTCAGGCTGTCAGGCGGACGGGTTTCCAGATACTTGATGAATCTCTTGCCCTGCTCGGGAGAGGCCAGTTCGAGGAAGTTCTGCCCAGCCCCGTACAGTCCGGGGTCCGGAATGGGAAGGAGTTTGAGGAGGCGGACATATAGTTTCAATGCCTCGCCTGTCCGGCCGTCCTTGACAAGTTCAACACCAAGCTTCTCGGCTGCGCCGCCCGCATTCGGATCGATTGCGACCACGTTCCAGAGCAGGTTGATGCCTGCCGTTTTCTTTAACCGGTCCTTCGCTTTCAGGAGCGGCGCGGCAGCGCGAAGGTTGGCTTCGATATACCGGTCGGCGCGGATGTCCTCATATTCCCAAGCGCTGTCCACCGGGTAGTGGTAGCCTGCCAGCGCCGCCTGTACGAACAGTTTCGCGGCCTCGTCCAGGCCCTTGGCACCGGGCAGGTCGCCCGCTCCCAGACGGGCCAAGGTCAGCATAAAAAGAATTTCTCCGGTGCTGTCCGCTTTCTGGGATTCGTTCAGAAGGATATCCCGCGCCTCGGTAAAATCTCCATCAGCCAGCAGTTCCCTGGCCTTTTCGATCACCGTGCCCGCATCATCCGCGGCGCTCCAGGCGGGCGAACCCGCCAGAAAGACAACCAGCAGCATCATAACGCCAGCGGACTTGCTCATCGGAACAGGCCTCCCGGTTGAGGATGACGGCTCGTACTCAGTCCCGTTCAATGATGCGAGAAACAGCGCTCCCCGGTGAACACCATGGCGATGCCGTGCTCGTTGCAGGCCTCGACCACCTCCCAGTCGCGCAGGCTGCCTCCGGGCTGGATCACGGAGCTTATCCCGGCCTGGGCCAGACGGTCAATCGAGTCGCGGAACGGGAAGAAACCGTCACTCGAGATCGCCGCGCCGCGCAGGGCCTCGGCCCCGGCGTAGGTCACAGCCTTTTCGATAGCCTGTTCCACCGCGCCCACGCGGTCCTGCTGGCCCGTGCCGACAGCCAGTGTCACACCGTCTTTCGCGATTATCACGCCGTTGGAGCGCACATTGAAATTGACGTACCAGGCGAAAAGCAGGTCCTGGACCTGGTCAGCGGCCGGGACGGTTTTACAGACAATCTTAACCCCTTCGCCGTTCTCGGCCTCGGCCGGGACCAGGTCCTGCGGCCCGCGGATCGAGGTCAGGAACGGCTCGGCCAGAACCAGGGAACCGTCTCCGAACACCTTCACCTCCAGGTGGCCGGCAGTGTTGTCGCCCTCGAAACGCGGCAGACTGCCCAGGTTGTTCACCTTGACCACGCGGATATGACGGTTGCGGCCGAAACGCTGGTAGTCCTCGAACGCGGCCAGCGCAGCGCTCTCATAGTCCGGAGCCACCACGGCCTCGACCACGGTGGTCATTATTTCTTCGGCTGTCCCCGCAGTAACCGTGGTGTTGAAAGCCACCACCGAGCCGAACGCGGCCCGGCTGTCCGCCTCGCGCGCCTTGCGGTAGACCTCAACCTGCGGCTCGTCCCGGAACTGAAGGGCCGCGCCGGAGGGGTTCAGGTGCTTCATCACCGCGCAGGCCGGGCGCTCGAAGTATTTCACTATCGACAGGGCATGATGCATGTCCTCCAGGTTGGTCTGGCTCAGACCGCCCTTGCCGCTCTTGAGTATCTCCATCGCGCCCAGCACAAGAGAGCTTTCCCCGGCCGGACGGTAGAACGCCGCGCCCTGGTTCGGGTTCGTGCCATAGCGCAAATCCTCTATTTTCTGGTATTCCAGACCCAGGAAATCGATTTTCTCCGGGAAGACCTTGCCGCTGGCGGCGAAATATATGCTGGACCTTTTCTGGCTCATGGGAGTTCTCCGTTTGTGCGGACAGTCAACTTGTATTATGCGAGGGATACGCCAAGATACACCACCGGCCGCAACAGGTCAAGCCGGTGAATGATAAAACCGGACTGGACAGAATTATCATGGTATGACCGAAACAGCTCAAGCCCCGCCGTCCGGCGCTTTGCGGCGGGCCAGGACAATCATCGTGCGGCCGAAAAACAGCGCCGGAGAATGCATCTGTTTGAGTATTTCCCGGTTGGCCTGGTGCTGACGCGGCTCGGCCTCGCTGCCCAGGGCGCTCCAGGTGAACCAGCGGCTGAGCGGCCAGAGCGGGGCCAGCCCCAGACTGCTCCGGCGGATACGGTCCGTGGCCGAGCGCTCGATGACCAGGCCGCTGGTGTGGAGGATATGACGGAGCTGCCAGAATGTGAGGCAGTAGATATGCTCGATGAACCGGTTGCGGATAAATTCGCTGGAGGGCCGCACGGACAGACTGTAAAAACCGGTGAGCAGAAAACGCAGGCGGCTGGCGGCGTTGCAGATATTGGGCGTGGTCAGGGCTAACAGCCCGCCGGGACGAAGGACTCGGGCCAGTTCGCGGGCGAACGCGTACTGGTGCTCCAGGTGCTCGATTGCCTCACAACTGATCAGCAGGTCAATCGAGCTGTCCCGGAACGGCAGCGGACTGTCCAGGTCGCCGCGCAGAAGGCTCACGCCATGGCGCGGGCCGAAATTCTCCGGGTGAAAGTCCAGGGCCGCCACGCTCCAGCCCTTTTCCGCCAGCGCGCGGGAAAGCGCCCCACGCCCCGGCGCCAGCTCCACCGCCTGCCCCCCGGATGGAGCACCGTCATCCAGCAGTTCCAGCACCCGCCGCTCGATGCGGGAAAGCTTCACGGCCCTATCCTGTTCTGTCACAGCCATGGGTTATCCTCTGCCGGTCAAACGGCGGATGTTACTTGACACGCCGCCGCTGCCGACCATCGGCAAACGTATTACAGTGGCGGTTTTAAATCCCCCCTTTCGTAAAGAGGGTGCAGGGGGGATTTGCCTTTCAATTCCTTTTTTATATCAGCACTTTGAATCGCTTACGCTCACGAGAACGTTCATCATACTTGCCTGAACAGGAGCTTCCGGTTTTCAGCGCACCTCGAACGCCCACTCGCCGCGCACCCCGCTGGCCACGTCCCGCACGCGCGCGCGCCATACGCCCGGCGTGTCATCCAGGGCCAGCGGCAGGCTGAACACGGCTTTGCCCTCCGGTGCGTCCAGGTTGCGGCCGTAGTAATCCACCACCGCGCCATCAGGTCCGATCACTTCCAGCCGCAGCACATGAGTCCCGACCGCTGTTTCTCCCGCTGCCTTCACACTTGCGGCAAACTCCACCGCCTGACCGCGCCTCGCGTTCTCAGGGCCGCTCACATCCAGCGCGCTCACCTGGTACGGCAGGCTGGCCAGCAGACGGACCTCGCCGGGGGCGATATCCGTGCGCAGCACGCTTCCCTGCCCCAGGCAGCGCCCGGCGCGGACATCGTAATGGAACCCCGGCTCCGGCAGAATCACGTCCAGGTCCTGCCGCGGATCTGTCGCGCGGTAATCCTTGAGCAGCCCGACAAGATAACCTTTCCCCAGATTGTAGGTGGTCATCTTGACCGCTTTGAGGTCACCGCCGGAGGATGGCCGCAGGGCGATCAGCGGCCTGTAACCGGCATCCGCCAGAACTCCCGAGAATGCGGCGCGCAACTCGGCCCCGCCGCCGGTCTGGCGCAACCGTCCGTAACCGGCGAGCCAGGCGTTCAGGAAAAACGCGCTTCCCTGCCCGGACGAGTTCCTGAGCACGGCGGGCAGGCCGGTCCCGTAGTCAGCCGCGGAGGCCCCGGCAGGTTTCACCCCGGCGTCCGCCACTGCCAGGCCGCTCACCGCGCCGCGCCGCGCGGTGTAATCTCCGGCCGCGGGGATAAGCGTCGCGCGCTGCCCCCGGATGCCGAACAGCTCATCCAGCCCGCCCTTTTTCTGCCAGCGGCAGTGCTGGTCCATCACCGCGGCCTGCACATCCGCGACCACCGCGCCCCCGGCCTCGACAAACCGCCGCACGCGCTGCGCGCCCTTTTCCGAGAGGGCCATAGTCTGGGGAAGAACCAGCACCTTTGCCCCGGACTTTTCGAGCCAGCCGTCTTCCAGCATCTGCCAGCTCATGGCGCGGTAGGGCACGCCCAGGTCCTCCAGCAGCCAGCGCCAGCTTTCGTAGTTGAACTCCCAGCGGTCGAATCCGGCGCTCCGGGCGGCGTCCTCTTCCACTATCCGCCCGTCCTGTATCCAGCTACCGTGGATCGAGGGCATGGACCAGAACAGCACCACCTCGCTGGGGGTCCAGCGCGCGGCGGTAAGAAGGCGGGCCAGGCCGCCCTGGCGCAGTTCGCCGAAGATGCGCACCATGTCCGCGCCGCTCTTGCACAGGCGGTAGTCCGGGTCAATGGTGGAGAACTGCCAGAAGATGGCGCTCCCGGCGTTGTGGCCGCTGAACAGACGGCTCCACAGCTCGTAGTCCAGCTTGGGGCCGAACACTCCGTAGCCGGTGCAGCCGGTTATCTTGCCGCCCTCGCGCATGAAAGCCTTGTGGCGCTCCGGCTCGCCGTAGGGCTGAGTGTGGTCGATTGTCTGGTCCAGAAGGTAGTAATCGTACCCGTTGTGCGGCACGGTGCGCTGCGTGCCGGTCATCATCACGCGGCCCTCTGGGTCCACCTCGCGCACCATCCGGCGCACGTAGGCGTAATTATCCGCGTAGCTCCTCTCCATGAACAGACGGTGGTCGGCCCAGCTCGAATAGTTGCCGCGTTTCTGCGCCTCGAAGGTGTCATCCGGTACAACCGCTTCCCATGAGGCGAACGCGGTCCCCCACTGGCTGTTGAGCTTTTCCAGGGAGCCGTACTGCTCTTTCAGCCAATCGCGGAACGCGGCCAGGGTGTGCGGCCCGAAACACAGGTCGAAAGCGTCGCCATAGTGCGTGAGCGAGGGTTCCTCGTAGCAGTAGTAGCTCAGAGGGCTGTAGCGTTTGAATTGCTCCACCTTGCGCTGCACTTCCTTTTTCTGCTGCTCCAGGTAAGCCGGGTCGTGCAGGCAGTTCTGACGGATAAGATATTTTTTGTCGTGCGTGGCCAGATAGTTCTTTTTCTGTTCGCGGTATGGAACCTCGCCCGCTCCGTCCAGCGATTCCTCGGTGTCCAGACGGGTTTCGGCCTGAAGGCCCAGGTTGCTGCGGAAAGCGAACTCCGGCTGCACGGCGGCCCAGGCGGTCACTCCCAGGCATTCCATGTAGCGGTCCAGGAACTTCCATTCACCGGCCGTGATCTGGGGCATGAAACGGTACATCATCACTTCATAGTCGTCCCAGAGCGAGGGCCGGTCGATAAACAGGTCAACCCTGGCCGTATGCACGGCCTGACCGTTGTCCGCCAGAACGCGCGCGGTGACCACGGCCCTTCGGGCCAGGCAGAGCGCGCTGGGCAGGGAGAATTCAGCCCCAGCTCCGGGCGCGAGGCTCAAGGTGTCAGCGGCCAGAAGGCGGTCGCGGTTGTCGGTCAGGGCCAGGGCCACGCGAGCGGCATTCCCGGTTTTATCAACACTCACCCGGCCGGTGACTTCCTCGCCCAGTTCGTAAGTATCCTTATCAGTTTTCAACTCCGCGATCCGGCTCCCGCCGGAAAACCCGGCGGATGCCGAGGCGAAATCCACCACCCGTCCGTTGCGGACAAGCCAGATATCGGCGATCATCCGCGAGCCGCAGGCTATCTCCGGGAAGGTCAGTTCCAGCCTGCCCCTGGCCGCCGGGATTTCCCGCCGGGCCAGTTCGCGGAACTCCTGGTCGCGAATGACGGCGCGCAGCCTGTCACCGGCCTGGCAAAGCACCTCTCCGGTCAAACAGAGTGGTCCCGATTCTTTGAGACTCGCCAGCTTCATCCCGCCGAATCCATCCGCGGTCTCCCGCCCCGCGGCCCAGCGCAGGGCGCGGCCGGTGAGTGCGTAAATATACTCCCAATATGGCAGTCCGTTTTTCTCCTCCAGAGGACGGCTGACGCGCGGGAACATGCCCTGGTCCTCCCAGGCGAACACCGCCACCCGTCCCTGGCCATATTTACCGAGCGCCAGAATGGGGCTGCCATCCTCCGCCGCTATCAGCACTTTTGCATCCGGTTTCGCCGTGTAGCGCACATGGTTGATATCCCCGGCCGGGATCAGGTCCAGCGGGATGCCGCGGGTGACGTAGTGCGATGGTTCAACAGCCTTCCATGCCCTGCTGCCGGGCACGAGTCCGGCCGGGCGCTCCTCCGGCTGGTCCGCCTCCCGCGGACGGTACAGTTCCATGCGGGTCTGGCCGCCCAGCGGTGAAAGCTCGTCCAGGTCCGGGGCCGCGCCCCCGGAAACCGGCTGGAAAAGCACCAGTCCGCAGCCCTCGCTTACCCTTTTCAGCAGGGCACGTCGCAACTCGGGCGGCATTTCGTTCCAGGTGCGCAGGCTGGGCAGGGCGATCACCTCGAACTGGCGCGGACTTTCCAGTTCGCTGGTTACGGCCGTGTATTCGATACTGAATTTATCGGTGACGTGGTCATATTCCAGGGCGCGCGTGCCGTAGAAATCGCCGAACGCCCAGCGGTGCAGGCCCAGCGTAGGTTCGAATGTGACGGTCACCGGCTCCATGTCGAACCGCTGCATGAGTTCCACCATCACCCTGCCGGCTCCCGCGCTCGGCACGAACAGGCCGCGCAGCGGCCCGGCGGCGTCCGGCCTCTGCCATGCGACATGCGGGGTCCGGATCGAATCGGAATACACTATGTCCATCCGTCCCCGGCTGTCCAGCTCCGGCTGATATTCCCAGGTGCGAAGGTGGTCCAGGTGCAGAGTGACCGCGCTTGCCGGGCTGAAATCAACCCGGTTCAGGGCCAGCCAGTTCACTCCGGCGAGTTGGCCGCTTCGGTATTGAAGGTGGTTGAGGCCCTGGCTCAGGGTGCGAAGAGTGCTCCAGCCACCGCCCAGGCTGTCATGGAAAGTCAGCCGAAGGCTGACAGGGGCGGGCGCATAAATATCCACGAAAATCGCTTCCTGAATTTTCCAGCCTCCGCCGCCCTCATCCGCTGCTTTCTCGCGGATTATCTCCTCCATGCGCCAGATGCCTGTCAGGTTAACGCTCAGGACGGCTCCGGCCTGAAGATCGGCGCGAAGGTTGCGCCGCCGCTCGGTGGCATAGGCGCTGTCCGGGACGATTGCGCCGCCGCGCACGCTCCAGCGGCTCAGGTCGCCGTCCTCGAACTGCTGGAGCTGGCCCCAGCCATCCTGCGCCTGAACGGGACAGGCCGCGAACGGCAGTAAAAGCATTATCAGCGGCAGAACGCAGTTAAACCGTACCGTATGCGGTGACATCGGCGCCTCTCTGTGTCGGTTATGATCAGCACAGCCATATTCGATGAGCGATAAACTAATATTAGACGTTGCCCTGAACAATATTCACCCGGATTGCGCCAGGACAGTTCATTTATTCTCCAGGACCTTGACCAGGGCCTGGTCCCCAAGCTCTCCCAGGCCCAGTTCGACCGCCCGGCCGAACTGTCGCGCGGCAAGCTGAAGGCCTGGCAGGTCCACACCGGCCCGCTCGCATTCGAGAAGGGCCAGCCGCAGGTCTTTCAGGTGCAGGCCGATCTTGAACCCCGGTCTCAGATCGCCGTCCTTGAGCAGGCCGCCCCACTTGCGCCAGATGAAGCTGGTGGCCGCGCCGCTGTCGAGCACTTCCCAGGCGGTTTTCTCGTCCAGACCCAGACCGCGGGCGAAACGGAAACCCTCGGCCAGTGCCAGCACGTGAAGGCCGGTCACCACCTGATTACAGCATTTCATGAGCTGGCCGTGCCCGGCCGGACCCACATGCACCGTTTTCGAGGTGTAGTGACGGACCACCTGGCGGGCGCGCTCCACATCCTCCGCCCGGCCCCCCATCATGCTGACCAGCGTTCCCTCGGCCGCTCCGCTTGTCCCGCCCGACACGGGCGCATCAACGAATGCGATACCCACCTTCTCAAGCTCCGCGGCTATTTCCCGGCTGACAGTCGGGCTGATCGTAGAGTGGTCCACAATCAAGCCTCCATGAGCCATGGTCCGGGCCAGCCCATCCTCACCCAGAATCACCTGCTGGACATCCGGCGTGTCGCTCACGCAGACCATGACCACATCGCAGCGCCTGCCCAGCTCAGCCGGACTGCCGCACACCTCCGCCCCGGCCGACTCCAGAAGCTGTGCTTTTTCCTGCGTGCGGTTATAGACCGCCACTTTCAACCCCGCGCGCACCAGATGACCCGCCATCGAGGCGCCCATCAGTCCCAGTCCGGCAAACCCTGTTTTCATCGTCTTCTCCTTTTCTGCCTGATTATTACGGTGCTAAAACCCATCCTGTAAGTTACAAGAAAATTCTCCCGGAGCAATGAAAGGCAGGCGGCAAAGTGTTTACCACTTTACAACGCCTAATTGCCCGGTTATATATAGCAAAAGTCAAATTGCGAGGAGCATGTCCCGCCGTTTCATTCCAACCGGATTGAGGATTATGAAAAAAGCCCTGACCATGGGATCCCTGCTCCTGCTTTTCCTTTTTGTTTCCGAAGGCTTTCACCTTCTTAAGCTGTTTCCTTTCGACGCCAGCTTCGTCAACCTGATCCTGGCCCAGAACATGGCGGATTCATTCCGCTTCGCGTTCAATCCAGGCGAACTCTCCGCTGGTAGCGATTCTCCGCTCTATCCGCTGATTCTGTCTCTTTTTTTCAAGATCAGCATCGATCCGTTCGCTGCCAGCGCCGTGTTAGGCAAGTTTCTTTTCGCGGGATGCGGGCTGCTGATCTGGCAACTTGTCCTGAGATTCTCAGGAGACAGCCCGCGTTCGAAAACAGCCGCTTTTTTGGCCGCCATGCTCTGGTTCTCCAGCGGAGCCGCAGGATTCAACATGGCCTCCGGCCTGGGCGGCCTGACATTGGCTTTCACCGGCCTGTGCCTCATGCTTCTGTTGCTTGAACCGGATGCGCCCGGTGCGCTGGTCGGGCTGACCGCGGCTCTGACTGTGCTGTCCCAGCCGGCCGGATGGCTGATCGCCGGAATAGCTCTCTGGGTCTTCCGGACACGGAACCACAGCGATGAACAAGAAGGAAAAACCTCTTTCCGCATGGCCCTTCTCGCTTTCGCCGTCCCGGTCCTGCCCTGGGTGCTGTTCTGTATCTCGCAGAACGGCACAATATTCCCGAATCCGACCGCCGCAACACTCGATTCAGCCGCAGCCCGTCCAGGCGAATTCGAATTCATTTATCAATGGGCCGCCGGGACAGGGCCGCAGAGCATTGACAGCCTGTACCGGCAATTGACCGGTCAGACTGCCGGACAATCCTGGTTCAAAATTATTCCCTGGGCCGCCGTTCCTGTGCTCTGGTCTCTGGCGGTCAACCGTCTGAAACCAGCCGGGGCGCCCGCATTGTATATCCTTCTGCACCTGATTTTTTCCCTTGCAGGCATACGCAGAACAGGCGAGGTAGAACGTTTTTTCATGCTCGATCTTGCTTTTGTCTATATTCTGGGAGTGCTGATGATTGTTGACATCTCGGAGAGACTGGAACGCCGCTCGCCGCTGCTGGCCGCCGCCACGATTGTGCTGCCCGTTCTGGCGGTATTTACAATCCAGACCTCGGGGGCGCTTTATTACCAGTCTGTGTATAATGGATTGAATATGCAAATCTCCCAGAACTCATTTTCGATGGCGCATTGGATCAACGGCAGAATTCCCGGAGATGCCGTTGTGGCGACATATGAGCCTGGTATTGTCAGATTCGTAAGCGGTCGAACAGTGCTGGATCTGACCGGACGGGTTGAATCACATGCCCTCGAATTCCGGGGCCGCGATCTGGACAGCCTGATCGCCGGGCGGGCGGACTATGTGATCGACCCGGGTTTCATGAGCCGTCTCGGGTTCAGCCCGGAGGACAGCACGCTCTACGAGGAACAGGATTTTCCTTTTCAGCAGAAACTGTATCGAGTGCTTGGCGCATCCTCAGCGATATCAGGACAGACAGGCGCCGGCGGCGGATTTATCCCGGACAGTCAGAGCATGACGCTTCCGGACGCTCAATGACGCTTTCGAGGAAAACAGGCTCAATCTGGAACCTCCCTCCGGTCGACTCCCTCAGTTCGTTTGCGGAGCATGGATCGGCGGCCAGCAAAAGCGGCTCTCCAGTACTTAAAGAATCGAAGTCTATATCACCCCGCAGACGCCATTCCTGCTCGGCGCTCCAGAGTGTGCGCCGCCCCCGGTTCTGGCAGAAAAACCTGTCTTCTTCTGTCCTGCGCAGTTCCTTCATCTCCATGTATTTGACCGGTCGCGCGCCGAGGTTTTCCATGTCCGGCCGTCTGAATGCCAATCCGAACGGTTCAAGACTGTAACGAACGTATCTCTGCCTCCAGCGCATCAAAGGAATAGTTTCAGCGGGAGTCAGACTGGTAAGACTCACACCGCATTCTGAACCAGGCATGTGAAGGTCAGAGCCTCTAATTATTCTTTCCTCAACGATATGTGCCAGTGTGTTTAATGCATCGCGCACGTAGCATTCAGGCCGGGCCAGAAGATCAGCCAGAAAACAGGCTGGCAATTCACCCGGCCATGGTCCTGAAGAGGCATGCGTCCAGTGAATCAGGCAGTCATCAGTCAGAATGTTCAGTTCCGGGTTTGGCATCTTTCCCTTGAAATCATAGCGCGGTCTCCAGTTGGACGCGCTCCAGGGGACCTCGAAACCGACTTGGATCATTTTCCCTGCCGATGATGCCTCCTGTATAAAGCGCTCCATCCGTCCTCCGGGACGCACCGATACGGGTATTATCATCTCCGCCAGTTCGAAAAGACAGCGGTCGCGTAACTGCCAGCCGGCCTTCCCCTTCACTCCGCCAGTATATTCAATCTTCAGTCTTTCGGGATCGAGCGCAAACGCCTCAACGAGTCCAGCTTCCTTCTGCCCTCCATTCTCAGTGTCTGGAACAACCAGTTTCATCCGGAAACCAGCCCGGCGGCCCAGGAAGGTGGTCAGGTCCCAGCCTGGAAGGCCCAGGCTGGAAAGCAGCACATTCCGTTCAGGATCAAGGCTTCCCAGCGCCTTTCTCAATGCCATAACCCATTTGTCGGACCCGCGCGGGTACTTCCCCTGGGCGGAAACCGCCAGCAGGACTCTGATCGTTCTTCCACCAGTCATACTGTCTCCGAAAGCAAACAGCCGTGATAACAGAATATTCTTTTCGATAATACCACCGATCAAATATCCCGGGGCAGTTTTTCAAAATGAATCATCTAAGCACTTCTGAGCCGATGGCCACCCGGATAATCAAGGCAGACGGAATTCTGGAATAGTGCTGCGGCATATTTTATATTCAGATAGTTTTGATTCAAATAATTTTGACAGCGATTTATTTAGTTTTTATTGAATCTCAGCACAAGGCTGAAAAGACCCGCAAGCTATAATGGCGGTCTTTCTTGCCGACACTTCCGAACCCGGGCAAAGATGATCTCGTTAAAATCGATGGACCGTCGCGACAAAGTATTTCTGCCTGTCGTGCTGGCTGCCGCTGCCGGCTCCATTCTCTTTCCGGCGCTAATCACCGGCGTGCTGGCAAGCCTGCTGATCTTCCAGCTCATCCGGGACAGATGCAGCCGGTATAATTCACCCCTGCCGCTGAAACTGCTGCTCTGGGGTTTTTTTATCAGATTACCGATTATTACGCTCCTGGCGGTTTATTCTTATCTCACCGGGAAAGAGGCGACGATTTTTGGAGACAGCCGTCTGGTGCTCCGGGTGAGTTCTTTCGCCGCTCAAGCTTTTTTTGGAAATTTCGGACCGATTCAGAACTCTCATCTTCAGCCTGGTTTTTACGGCTACAGCCTGATTAACTGGGCTTTCGGGGCCATACACTTTTTGTTCGGATATTCTCCTTTTCTGGTGATGCTGGTCAACGTGCTGGCAATTCTTCTGGCCGGCTGGCTTGTGTTCCTGATAACCTATCGTCTCACCGGCCGCACCGATATTTCCAGCCTTGCTCTTGGATTGACCGTGTTCATGCCAAGCCAGATCATGTGGTCAATCAACCTGCTCAAGGAACCTTTGATTACTCTGAGCCTGACATTCATCCTCTATTTGTTCGTGGAAATGATCGCATTGCGGCGCTGGTGGTATCTGCTCCCAATAATTCTACTCTGCCTGCCTCTGGGACATATGCGCTCGCAGACTCACTATCTGGCTTTTCTGACTGTGGGCCTGGCCAGCCTTCTGTTCATCCCGCGCCGGACCTGGCCCGGAATTGTGATCATGGCTGCCGGAGCGCTGGCCATAGCTTTAAAGCTGGGGCCGTCAAGAATCGAGCAAATCTACCGCCAGACACAGGCAAGCATAGTCGGCTACCAGAACGGTTTCATCTCCACCGGCGGCGCGATCTATGTGGTAATACCGCATCGTCTGACATATGCCGGTTCGGGTGGTGGTCCGATGACTCTGCCGGAGACACTGGAGACATATCTGAAATCTCTCTTCTATTATCTTACAAGTCCCAATCTTTTAAGCAACCTGAGCCTCACGAAAATCGCAGCCGCACCGCAGATGATTGTCTGGCTTGGACTGCTGGTATTCTGTTTTCTGCCGGGAGTGATGTATCTTCTGCGTTTCCGTCTACGGCTCTCCGGCATCCTGATTATATATCTTTTTATTTTTACATCAGCCATGGCTCTATATACCGGCAACGAGGGCGCGGCTTTCCGTCAGCGTGATGCTCTCACCCCGATCTTTTTCATCCCGATGTCAATCGGTTTTTTCAACTTTACCGGCTGGCTCAGCCGCCACATTAAAGCGGCCACGCAAAAACGAATGGATGGTATTAAGTCAGGGAATACACCTGCCGGCATTAAAAACTCACCGGAGATATACTGACAAATGACAGCCTTCATCGATGAGGTCAACGGTCAGCCCAGGGCGCTGAGGCGTCTGGTGGAATTTTACTCGGAGAAGGGAGCTTCGCGGCTCGAAACCTGGCGCAACCTGGCAGCCGAAAACCGGGACATCACTTTCGCCGGTATGGGAACAAGCGAGCATTCCGCCTGGCTGATCCACGATATCCTTACAGCCTCCGGACACCGCCCGGTGGTCTATGACGCGGGTGAATTCCTGCATTATCTTCTTGATTCATTTCCCAGGCAGGGCCTTTTCGTTCTTCTGTCCCAGAGCGGCGAGAGCGTGGAAACAAAAAAAGTCACTCTCGCCCTTGAAGGCGCGCGGAAAGTTGTGCTGACAAACAGCGAAGAAAGCAGCATGGGACGCGCCGCCGACCTGTGCCTGCCGCTGATGGCGGAACCAGAAAAATCAATCACCAACCAGACTTACCTGAACACGCTGGCGCTGCTGTATCTGATGGCCGGCGGAGAATTGAACAAACTGCATGAAGTTGCTGAGAGTCTGGAGCGAAGTTTTGATCCGGTCTGCGTGAACGCCGCTGCGGAGTTCATCCAGCCGGCCGACTGCATCAATGTGACGGCCCGCGGCCCTGCCCTGGCCGCCGCGCGGCAGATCGCCCTCACGCTGATGGAGGGAGCGCGCTGCAAGGCCTCGGCATTCGCCGCCGGAGCGTTCCGCCATGGCCCGTTCGAGGTTTCGGGGCCAGGGCATCTTGCAATCGTGCTGGCGGCGAGGGGCAGAACCGGCGATTTATGCCTGAACCTGGCAGAGGAACTGGCCGGTAAAGGCAGCCGGGTGCTTCTGCTGACCGACTGCGACAAAACGCCCTCCGGGGCCAATCTTTTCAAGCTGCGTTTCCCGTATCATGGGGATGAGCACCTGTTCCCGCTCTGCCTGTCTCTGGCGCAGGGGCACCTTCTGGCCGCTATCGCCCGGCTGAGAGGGTTCGAGGCTGGCGTATTCGAGTCAATCAGCAAGGTTACAACAAGGGAATAGACTGGAGCGGGAAAACAGGAATGGAGGATCAACGTTTTTCCGTGACTTCGAACAGGCGCTGAAAGTCCCGGTCGGTCCTGCGGAACGGCCGTGAAAGGGAAACTATCTCGGCGCGAAGATCCGGATCACGCTCGATACGGCTTATATCCTCACCAAGGCTGCGGTTGTCTCGCAGGTTTATCCCTACATAGACGCCATATCCCGGATGAACGTCCTGCACGATCTTCACCGGAAACCGCCCGTCCCGCCCATGCGCTCCGGTGAACACGTCCTGAAGGCGCTCGCGGAAACGCTCTGAAAGGCTGACTTTAAGAATATTGACATCCGGAGCGTTCAGTTCCGCCAGCATGGTTACGATTGTCCCGCGCAGCATGCGGAAGAAAGTGGCCTCGTCCAGCATTTCCGGTACTCCGGCAGACTCCCCTCCCTCCTCTCCCTTGTCCTCCCGGAACAACAGCATGCCTCCGGCCACGACCAGGTTGATCATCCTTGCCGTGATTTTAAGCTTGTCCTGTTCCAGCTTTTCCTTGTCCGCAATCCGGCCATCGACCACCAGGGCGGCGAACCAGTCGCGGAAAGCTCCGCGCACATCCAGGACGCTGCGCTTGAATCGAGGAGGACGGGATGGAACGCCAGCCTGATCGGCCAAAGCGGCCTCCGCCAGACAATTGATTGTATCATCGTAAGTTAGGAACAACCTGCTGTTCCATTGTATTACTTTAGCACCGAATCTGTCAAGATTTATCGATTCACACTGTGAACCTGAGGAATATACTGCCGTTATGGATGTTTCAACTCCTGATCAGGTCGATGAGTTGGAAATTCTTGTATTATCGAAAAAAAATTGTATATTTTTTGAATATTTAAATTTGTGTCAATTATTCGAGGTGGTGCGGCCAGACCCGCCGCCCGGCAACGCCTGAATCATTCGATGGGAGGACTGGTGAATATCATAGTCTGCATTAAACAGGTGCCGGACACGGAAGCCCGGGTGCAGATCAGCGAGAATGGCAATTCGATCGAGAGCGGAGAGATCAATTTCGTCCTCAATCCGTTCGATGAATACGCCGTGGAGGAGGCCCTGCGCACTCAGGAGAAACTGGGCGGCGAGGTGACCGCTGTCACGGTGGGCGATGAATCGGCCGAGAACGCGATTCGCACGGCCATGGCCATGGGCGTGGACAAAGGGATCCTGCTCAAAACCTCCGGCTCGCCGGATGATCCTCTCCAGGTGGCTCGCGCCCTGGCGGCGGAGATCGCGAGCGGTGAGTTCGATATCGTGTTTTTCGGCAAGCAGGGTGTGGGCAACGAGCATGGTCAGGTTGGCCCGGCTGTGGCTGAACTGATCGGACTGCCCGGCATCTCTGGCGTCGTCCGTCTGGAGCTTTCCGCCGGCGCAGCAAAAGGCGCCCGCGAGGTCGAGGGCGGCCTGGAGCTTTTCGAATGCGCCCTCCCGGCTGTTATCTGCACGCAGAAAGGCCTGAACGAACCGCGTTATCCCTCGCTCAAAGGCCGTATGGCTGCCAAAAAGAAACCTCTGGATGTAAAGCCGGTCAATCTGGCCGCCCCCCTTCTGACAGTCCAGTCCATGGCCTATCCGCCGCAGCGTGAGCGTGGCCGGGTCCTGGGCGAGGGTGTAGGCGTTGTTGGAGAGCTGGTGCGCTGCCTGAAAGAAGAGGCCAAAATCATCTGACTCCCGGGCCGCAATATGGCCCGGATGTGAATCTGAAATCGAACAAGGAGCAGGATAAATGGCTTTGAACGTACTGGTCATCGCGGAACAGGCGGATGGCGGCGAACTGAAGAAATCGAGCCGCGAGGCTCTGGGACTGGCCCGCACGCTGGTGGAAAAAAACGGCGGCGGCGAGGTTTCCGCCCTGCTGGTGACAGCCTCGGCGGGTGAGATGCCACAGCGTCTGGCTGCTTTCGGCGCGGACAGGGTGTTTGTAGTGGAGACGGCTGAATGCGCGCTATACCAGCCCGGCGTGTTTGCGGCAGCCGGAAAGGCCGCGGTTGAGGCCTGCCAGGCTACGGTCGTCCTGGTTCCCGGCAGCGCCCTGGGGCGCGATTTCGCTCCCCGGCTCAGCGCACGCCTGGACGCACCGGCAGCCACAGACTGTATCCAGGTGGAGGTGAATGGCGGTGCGGTCAGCGCCCTGCGCCCATCGTACGGCGGCAAGATCCAGATGCGGGTCGCCTTCGCCAAATCCCCGGCAATCCTCTGCCTGCGTCCCAACGTTTTCCAGGCCCGTCAGGCTGACCCCGCGCGCTCTGCGAAAGTCGAGGCGCTGAATGTCTCCCTGACTGAGAAGGACAGGGCAATGAAAATTACGGGCGTCGAGCGGAAACAGAGCGAAACCCCGGATGTGGCGGAAGCCAACATCGTGGTGTCCGGAGGCCGCGGCCTGCGCGAGAGCGGTGGATTCAAGATGCTGGAGGAACTCGCCAGCACCCTGGGCGGCGGAGTCGGTGCAAGCCGCGCGGCGGTCGATTCCGGATGGCGTCCGCACGGCGACCAGGTCGGCCAGACCGGCAAGTTTGTCAGCCCCTCGCTCTATGTGGCGGTCGGGATCAGCGGGGCGGTCCAGCACCTGGCGGGGATGATAGATTCCAAAGTGATCGTGGCGATAAATAAGGATGTGGACGCTCCGATATTCAAGGTGGCGAATTACGGAATAGTGGGCGACGCTTTCGATGTTGTCCCGGCCCTGATAGATGAGATCAGGAAACACGCCTGATCGATCGACTTGCCGGTATGACATTTCGCATCTTAGCAATCGAATATGTTAATGTAAAAACGGAGTGACCGGCCTTCCGGGTCAGCCTTTCTGACAACAGGGGGAAAGATTGTCCGAGGATAAATATGATGCAATAGTGGTCGGCGCCGGGCCCTCCGGCATCAGCGCGGCGATCACCATGGCCCGCGCCGGCCTGAAAGTTGTTGTCCTGGAGCGCGGTGAATATCCGGGATCGAAAAACCTGTTCGGCGGCATCCTGTTCACCACGATCCTTAACCGTCTGGTTCCTGAGTTCTGGAAAGAGGCCCCGGTCGAGCGACATGTGATCAACCGCCGGTTCAGCTTCCTGAATCAGGACAGCGAGATCGCGATGGACCTGACCTGTGGAGCTTACGACCAGCCGCCGTTCAACAACTCTTTCATTGTGCTGCGCAGCCGCTTCGACCGCTGGTTCGCCGAACAGGCCGAGGCTGCGGGCGCCGAGATATTCCCGGAAATAGTGGTGGACGATTTCGTCCGGCGTGACGGGAAAATTGCGGGCATCCTGGCCCGCGGCGAGGGCGGCGAGCACGATGAACTGCTGGCCGATGTCGTGATCTGCGCCGAGGGCGCCAACAGCCTTCTGGCCGAAAAATCCGGCCTGCACAAGCCCATGGTTCCGGGCAACCGCCTGGTGGCGGTGAAAGAAATAATCAAGCTCTCGCGCGAAACGGTCGAGGACAGGTTTCATCTGGAGGGCGACCAGGGTGCGGCCTATGAGTTTTTCGGCGGGGCGGTCAAGGGCATGCTCGGGTCGGGATTCATCTACACCAACCGCGACAGCATCTCGGTCGGCGTGGGCTGCACGATAGAGGATTTCCTGGCCCGGAAGCTCAATCCCAACGATCTGCTGGAGTATTTCAAGGCCCACCCGCGTGTCAAAAACCTGGTCCGCGGCGGCGAGGTTGTCGAGTATTCCACCCACATGCTGCCGGAGGAAAGCTACAACGATCTCCCGCAGATGGCCGGTGACGGGGTTCTTCTGGCGGGAGACTCGGCCGGGCTGATCAACGCCTCGATCTATCACGAGGTCACAAACCTGGCCATGGCCAGCGGCGTGTTCGCCGGAGAAACGGTGATCGCGGCAAAGGAAAAGGGAGATTTCTCCAAGGCTTCGCTTTCCGCGTATCGTAACAAACTGGAAGCCTCGTTCGTTCTTAAGGACATGTTCCATTTCCGGAACATGATCCATTTCCTGAAAAGCCATCCGCAGTTCCTGAACGATTATCCGGAACTGATGCTTGAGCTGGCGAAAGATTATTTCACGGTAAACGAGACGCCGAAACTGCAGGTCCGCAAGGACATCGTGCGCAAGGCGCGGGCGCGGCTGAAAGCCGTCCCGCTGCTGCGCGACCTGTGGGCGGCCCGGGGAGCGATGGTATGACAGGCGCCGATTCGATCAAACCGACTCCGGTTGTATCGTTGAACGACAAGCTGGCCCTGGTCAAGCGCAAAATAGCCAAGACCAGCCATATCAGCGTTGACCAGAACCTGTTCAAGGCTGATCCTGACAAGGCGGTGTTGTTTATCTGCCCGGCGAAGGTCTACGAGCAGAACGAGGAAACCGGCGAGTGTATCGTCAACTTTGAAAACTGCCTGGAATGCGGGACCTGCCAGGTCTCGGCACGCGATTATGTCAAATGGGATAATCCGCAGGGCGGTTTCGGCGTGACATACGCCCACGGTTGAACCGCTGGATGGATTTAAATTTGTCGCTTACGTGCAGGGGCGGCCTTCCGGTCGCCACTGTTTGTTTCTCCGCCTGAAATAATCACACCGCTTCAAATGTGTTTCCAGCAGATTCACCGGCCGCGAAACCGCCGTCCCAGCCGCGGCCCATCGCGCAGGCTCACCTGTTTTCTCTGCTGGCGGTCCTCCGTGCTTTCCTCTTTCTGCGCGATGTCGCCGAATTTCTGCCCTCCCACCTTGAACCGCGCTGCGCGTGACTCATGCTTCAACTTTCGATGGATGTACAGCATCATCCGGATATACCCGAACGCTATCGCCAGCACCAGGATTATACCGAACACCTTGAGCATGACTTATCTCTCCACACTGGACACAGCGCGTAGAAGCCGGTGGCGGCCGGTTTCAACCGGGCTGAGACCCCGAAACCGAACTACTGTCAAAACGCATATCCCCCGGCTCGATTCCCGCGGCGAGGCAATGAGCGTTGTAAAGCTGAAAATAATTCTCTCTCAGTCCGCGCGTCACATCCAGCCCCAGTTCCACGGCCAGTGAGTCGATAACCTCCGGCGGGGCCTCGAGTTCCAGGAACTCTCCCAGACCGGGCAGGGTGTCGAGCTCTGCGCTCACTCCCGGCCCGCGGCCGAAATGCTCGCGGTATTTCTCGTACACCCGCTCCCTTGTGTAGCCCAGACGGTGAAGAATATGACGCATCGTTTCGAGGTCGGACAGCTCAATCTCACTTTCCGAGCGCACCTTGTAGCGCTCGTCGAGCGCCCCGGGCACGGCGTTGCGCTCCTTGAAAGTCAGCCTGACTTTCCGGTCTCCCCGCAGACGCAGCAGTTTGCCTTCAGCGGTCAGCGCCCCGTCCGGTGTGTCGAGCACAAGGTTATATTCAAACACCCGGCCGGAGCTTGTAAAACCAAGCTCTATTAGCCGTGAGCGCACCGCTTCCCGGTCAGTCAGCGGGAATTTCAGCTCGACCTCGGTCTGGATCCGCGCTTTCTCAGTCACGCTCTCTCCAACGGTTCAGGATTATTTCCGTCCGGCATCCGAATACTATCAGCCGCGGCCGCCAAAGTCAACTGCGCGAGTTCAGGCAGACAGCAAACTGTATTCACACATTCCGGACTTAAATTCGTATCCGAAAAGAGGAGTTTTTTCTTGCCAAGCGGCAAATCGGCATTATTTTCTTTAATGAGTTAGGAGTCAAAAAGATAGAACCAGGCAGGATGGGGAGCATGATTTATTTCAGTGGAATGGCCGCACAGCGGTTCAATGAGTGGGAAATACCGGACGATACTCCGCGGTTCTCGACAGTCGAGGACAGTTACCGTCTTTTTCTGGGCATGCATTTCCGGATGATGCGCGCCGCGGATGAGCGGTTCGATCCATATTACAAGCATTACCTGGCCTGCGTCGAGCATTTCGAATCGCGGATGCAATTGAGCCACCAGGAGTTCCGCAATGCGGTGGCGACCATCGTTGACATGTACCGTCAGTATTTCGAGGAACCGGAATCCAAACACCGCGAGACTCTGCTGGACAATATCGGCAAGTTTGAGCGGCTGGTTTACCTGTTCAGCAACAAGACACAACCGAGCCGCGCCGCCGCCGGTTTCTGAGCGGCAAGGACCGGATTGTGACAATTATGATAAACCGTCTTCGGGAGGGGGCAGGCAATCCTCCTGGAGACGATTTTGTTTATTATTTTCACCCCTTTTTCTTCGGAATGCCTTGAAAAATTAAAGTTTTATGAAAAAAGGCCGATTTGGAAAACGGGTACGGAAGAAAACGGGATTTCAAGCCAGGCCAGGCCAGAACAATCCCCCAGCTTCCGGTGATGGTCGGTTTTGACCACAAATCGACGTTCCGCCTTACCCCGGATTTACACACAGACGCTTCTTCGCGGAAACGTGATTTGTGCCTGTCCCCCGGTGTTGCAGCGCCGGGGGACTTTTCATTTCTATCAGGCCGCAATGAACAGCGACAGAAGGTACAGGATCAGCGCGCCGCTGAATCCCATTATACCGGTGGCCACGGTATAGACCCGGTAAGCGGTCGGGACCGGTATCCCGGCCATCTGCGACACCACCCAGAAAAAGCTGTCGTTGGCATGGCTGACTGTCATGGCCCCGCAGCCGACTGCCATCACGGCCAGCGCGGAACCCCAGGCCGTGCCGAGGCCGAGCACACCCAGCAGGGGCTGGATAATCGCCGCGGTGGTGATCATCGCCACCGTGCTGCTGCCCTGAGCGCTCTTGAGAGCCGCGGCCAGAAGGAACGGCACCAGCACACCGGCCTGCCAGCCTCCGATAAGGTCCTGAAGGGTCTTCCCCAGCTCGCTGGTGCGGATCACCTGGCCGAACGCTCCCCCCGCCGCGGTTACAGCCAGCACGATTGCGGTCGATTTGATCCCCTCGATTATCCAGCCGCCGCGGTTATCGCCTTTGCGTGACAGAAAGATGCTCAGGATTACACCTATAGCCAGGGCGAACACCGGGTGGCCGAACCCCTTCAGGAGCGCCTCGGAACGGCTCAGCGCGGCTGCCGGCTTGCCCGCCACGGCCACGGAGCCGATTGTGATCAGAAGAAGAGGCAGCACAATCGGCAGGGAGGAAAGGAAAGTGCCTGGCGCGCGGTCTTCGATCCCGGTCTGCTGCGCCACCGCGGCTGCATCGTCCATCTCCGGCAGGCTTACCGACTCGAAACGCCGCGACCACCACCAGCCTGCCAGCGAGAGCACGAGCGCCACCGGCAGGCCCAGCATGATCACCTTGCCCAGGTCAGCGCCCAGTATCTGGGCCGCGCCTATCGGCCCGGGGGTCGGCGGAACGAGACAGTGGGTGGAATAGAGACCGGCGGCCAGGGCCACGGCCAGGGCCAGGCGGCTGATTCCCGTGCGGCGGGCCATCGCCTTGACCAGTGGCACGAGGATGATGAACCCCGAATCGCAGAACACCGGGATCGAGACAATGTACCCGGTCAGGTTGAGCGACAGCCCGGAACGTTTCTGGCCCACCAGGCGCAGCATCGAGGCGGCGATTGATCCGCTGGCCCCGCTCCGTTCGAGGAACACCCCGATCACCGCTCCCAGGATCACCACTATCCCGATTCCGCCCAGCGTGCTGCCGAAACCGGCCTTGATCGCCTCGAGGCTGCCCTCGACACCCATCCCGGCGGCCAGCCCGAAAACAAATGCACAGGTCAGCAACGTCAGAAAGGCATCCGTCCGCCAGCGTCCTACCGCTAACATCAGCACAATCACCAGCAGCACGAGTATCAGGCCCAGGAACATTCCGCCCATGGCATTCTCTCCTTTGCGGATTGGGGGTTTTTCCGGATGCGGGAATATAGGCAAGCCGGTCACTGCCTGTCAACGCGTGAGTCGCCGGTCTCCGGATTATTGTTCATCGACGCACCGAACCACATTTCTGCCACAATTGCAGCCTCGCAATCATTTTGTCTCACATGCTGCCATTATGGCGTTCTTTTACACAAACAGTCCGTTCCCCGTAAGCGTCCGTCCATTTTATATTTTTATTTTTCAAGGTATTATAGGTTTTACGCTTTCATGGCACGCGGGTTGCATTTTCTACTGGTCGAAAGTGAATACGACAGCAGGGGGCCGGGGGCCCCATAAAAACAACACAACAACCGTATGCAGGAGGTGTTTATGTCTACCCTGACCAGATGGCAGTCGAACCGCAATACCTGGCCGCAGTTGCGGGAAAAGAGTTTCTGGGCCTCTCCGTTCGCCGACATGTTCGACCGCATGTTAACCACGGATGAAACGCTGGCCGGTTTCCCGGTGGATTTGGCCGAGGAGGATGACCGCTATGTCCTGAAAGCCGAACTGCCGGGCGTGAAAAACGAGGACCTGAGCCTGAACGTGGAGAACGATGTCCTCACGATCAGCGCGGAGAAGAAGGACGAGTACGAGAGCCGGGACAAGGGCCTCTACCGCCGTGAGCGCAGCTACGGCAAGTTCAGCCGCAGCTTTCAGCTCAACGGCCTGGTCAACGCCGACAAGGTGGATGCCGAATACAAGGACGGCGTCCTGAGCGTAACCCTGCCCAAGCGCGAGGAAACCAGGGGCCGTCAGATCCAGGTCAAGACGAAGTAAGCTTTTGCGGGTGGATGGGATGGGTGAGCGCCGGGGGATTTCCCCCGGCGCTCTTTTTTTTCTTAACTATCAAACCGTATTGACCATAACCAAGGGAACCTCAAAAACTCTTTTCGTCCTTTCGGTCTTGCCCGAAAGGACCAAAGGGCGCGGGGGCCGCACAACTCGTCCGAACCACGCGACTTTTTCAGCCTTTTATGTGCTTGAAGTTTTGATTCCGCTACCACGTTGCAGGGCGGCGCTGCCGCGCAATTGCCTCCGAACCGCGAAACAATTTCTAACAATACCGTTTCCTGTGCGTCTTCACGCTGCCCATGTTGCAGGCTCAGACAGGCGCGGCCCCCAGAAAAAGCCTGCGGCCTGATGGCCGCTTAAAAGTTTTCCGGTATCCAGTTGCTTTTTCCTTAAGCGGTCCGCAGGGCCGTCCGGGGCCGTACTGTCTGAGCCACACCCATAGAGCGGAGTAAATGCTCCGGGCACACTGAAGAAAGAAACAGCTTCAGCGCTCGGCGGGCATTGCGCGGCAGCGCCGCCCCGCAACGAAGGCAGCGTGAAAATGCTCCAGGCACACCGTAGCCTTAAGATGAGAAATGGCTTGTGCGAGTTTACGGCCCCAAAGCGGCTTTTGGTACTTTTCGCCAAGAACGAAAAGTACAATAAAATCTATTTAACTCACCAGTATATAATCCCTTCCCTCCACGAATCCCAGCGGGTCGAGGTCTGCTCGCACCCGCGCGCGGCCGCCTCTCTGGCCCACCGCGCCCAATATCAGCCCGCTGCCGGACGGTCCGGGAAGCTCCGCGGCACGCACCACCGGCACGCCGTGTATCCGCTTGCCGATCTTGCGCGGGTTGACCTCGATCAGGTAGCGCACCTCCACCCCGTCGGAAAGAAGCGCCTTGAGCCAGGCCTTACCCACTGGTCCGGCCCCGCATACAGACACCGGCCGCTTACCATCCTCCAGGTGCATTTTTAGAAGGTGGTGCAGCTTGAGCCGAATAAAACTCTCCTCGGAGTAGCGCGGGTCATTGCGCGAGGCCCGCGCCGGGTGCTCGCGCCAGGCGTGCAGCACCCGTCCTGCCCCGGCGACTTTCCAGCCCGCCTCCACTATCCTGAATATCAGGTCGTAGTCCTCGGGCAGTCCCTGGAACTCGCGGTACCCGCCCGCCTCCTCCAGCGCCCGCCGGCGCATCAGGAATGCCGGGTGCGCCAGCGGACACTCGATGAACATCTCGCGTTCGATACGCTCCGCCGCCGCCCGGATTCCCGCTTCGGGCGAATCCGGCAGGCAGCCCTCAAGAAGACCATTCAGCCAGCGCTCGTAATGGCGCGCTCCTGGGCCGGTGTCCCGCGCCGGGAAATAGCGCACCTGCGCGCCCACAAGCCCCAGCCGCTCCCAGCGCGCCAGAAGGCCGAGTTGGACGCTCAGGCGGGCAGGATGGGCGATGTCATCCGCATCCAGCCGGGCGATAAACTCCCCCCGGCAGAGCGCCTGCCCAAGTGCTAACGCAGGGACCAGGCCCACCCGTCCGGGATGCTCCACCCGCAGACGGCTGTCCCGGCGGGCCAGGCGTTCCAGAACCTCCCCCGACCTGTCCGTTGACCCGTCATCCACCGCCACCACTTCCAGTTCCGGCGCGTCCCGCTGCGCCAGGGCCGAGCGAACAGACCGCTCCAGAGTAGCCGCCGCGTTGTACACCGGGACCAGGAAACTTACAACCGGTTCCGGTCCGTTCATTTAGCCCGCGCCAGTTCCAGGGCGCTCGTGGTGACATAGTACTTGGCTAACATGTTCGGGCGCTCCCAGGACGGCAACTTCTTGTCGTTCAGGTAGCTTAGGAAATTGGCGGTCACCTGGCCGAAATGCGCCTCATGCCCGATACGGTAGCTGTCCGGGATGATCACATGCCAGCGCTCGCCCTCCTGTTTCAGCTCCAGGCCGGGATACGCCCCGCCGGTCAGGCGGCTGACAGTGCTTTCCAGGGTCTGTCCCACCGCCTCCGGGGCGATCCCCGGGGCCGCGCTCACATACAGCTCGGGACGGTAGCCCTGGGCCGCGCCCTGCTCGATTGTCACCGAGGCCAGGCTGCCGCGGACCACCGAGTAATGCGTGTCGCCGCCGCCCTGCGGGGCCTCGAAGTTCCATTCCACGCTCAGCAGCACGTTGATACCGCGCAGGCTGAAATTCATCGTCCCGTTGCAGGAATACGGCAGCTTGCCGTCACTGTCCAGCCCGAGCTGCGGCGGGAAATCGGCCAGGCCGGTCACGCGCGCGAACTGCTCCTTGTCGATCAGCGTGGGCCAGCGCGAGGCCGAGATCATCTGGATGTCGGTCCTGTAATCAATCGGCTGCTCCGGGAACAGGCACCAGAACGTGATGTCCACCAGGTGCGTGGTCACATCCACCAGGCCCTCGCCCTGCACCGCCGTGTCGAAGAACCACCAGGGACGGATCAGCGGCCGCCCGGCCACGCTCTTGAACAGGTGGTGCACGCTTTTCTTGACCACTCCCGGCTCCTCCGGGCTTCCGGGCACCGGGTCGCCGAACAGCGCCTTGTCCTGGATCAGCTCGCGCTGAAGGATCGAGGTGATCTCGTGGCGCTCGGTCATTATGTCATAGGCCACCAGGCCCAGACTGTCGGCCACGGCCAGCACCGTGTCCAGCACGGCCAGTTTCGACGGCTCAATCACCCAGGGCTTGTCCGCCAGCACGTTCATCCCGCCGCGCACGCAGGCCAGGATGCGGTCGATCTTGGGCTGGTTCTTGCCGCTCAGCACCGCGATGTCGCCATAGGCCTCGCGCAGCATCACATCCTCAAAATCCGGCCCCAGATAGGACTTGTAGCGCCAGGCGGCCGGGTTGTCCGCGCGGGTGTTGAACGGGGCCACGCGGGCCATGTGGTCGGCGTAGTCCTGTCCCACCGGCGCATAGACCGCCACCAGCGGGTCCACGCCCTCGTACCCGGCGCTCTTGAACACCAGCCCGGCATGGAAATGTCCCGGATCGAGCACCACGAAACGGTGCGCGGCCCCGGCTGTTGCGCCGCCGCCGGCGGGCTTTCCGGATGGACTGCAACCGGGGATCAGGTACAGCGCCAGGGCCAGAAGCCCGGCCAGGATAAGCGCTCCACGCAGCTTGCGCATCAAAGCCTCCAGGTTGAATTGATTGAACGGGTTGTATTACGGTCAATAATCATCGGGACAGCGGTCCGCTCGGGGGCATCCATCTCCGCGGCCCGCGGGACTTAAGATAATCCTGACCCGGTCTGTTATCAAGTAAAGACACGGCGAATACTGTTGCCCGCCGGAAGCGCCGGTGCTATTATTACGCCAGGAGCGTCACGCTTTCGATGTCAAGGTTAACATAAGGCAGCTCAAGCTGTTCCCTCGTCATATCCTCACCACAACACAATCAGGGAGGCAAACTCATGCCGGTATCGAGACGCGATTTCCTGGCCGCCGGGGCCGCCGCCGCACTTACCGCGGCCACGGGCGCGGCGCAGGCCCAGCAGAGCGGCAGCGGACCAAAGCCCATGCCCGTGCGGATCGGGATGACCGACTGGAACCTGGGCCAGCGCGGCCTGACCGAAAAAGTGACCCTGGCCCGCGAGATCGGGCTGGATGGAATCCAGGTGAGTGTGCTGTATCCGGAGGACGGGACCCCGCACCTGAGGTGCGAGAAGCTCCAGGCCGAGTACCGCAAAGCGGCGCTTGCCAACCGCGTGCAGATCTGCTCACTGGCGATCGGCAACCTGGGGCCGGGCGAGCCGTTCAAGAGCGAGCCGATGGGAGTGATGCGGGTCAAGGACGCGATCACCGTGGCCGCGGCTATCGGCGCGGATGATATCCTTCTGCCCATTTTCCGGAAGAACACGCCGCAGGATGACGCCGAGTTCGCGCGGATTATCAACTCGTTCAAGGAAATGGCCCCCCTGGCCGAGAAGTTAGGCGTGACTGTCTCGCTCGAAAGCTCCATGTCCGCGGCGGACCACCTTCGCATTATCGACGCGGTAGGCTCGCCCGCTATCGGCGTGTACATGGACCCCTGGAACTGCGCCTATTACGGCCACGACCCGTATGTGGACATACCGCAGCTAAAGGACCATATCCACCAGGTGCACGTGAAGAACGGCAAGTTCCTGATGGAGCAGCCCTGCGAGCACAAGTTCAAGTGGCCGGAGATAGCGGAGCTGATCTACAAGAATGGGTTCAAGGGCTGGTTCGTGCTGGAGACCGATGCCCCCAGCGGCGACCTGACCGCGGACACCCGCAAGAACATCGAGTACGTGAGGAAGTATTTCAAGGTGTGAGGATCTGAAATATAAATGTTATCGACTCGAATCAGCAGGGGTACGCTCAACGTGCCCCTGCTGAACTTATTATCATGCAAAAGTATGGGCCGGTAATATTTTGAAGCGAGTAAATATTAATGTCTTTCAAGCTGATCCCAATATTGCTCTGCCGATAATGAGATACAGGGAAACAGTGTTCTGAATCTTACACTTAAACCTTGAAACTGAATATTTCGCACAGTTCGAAAATTTCTGGAGACTGACTACATCGAGGAGGCGCCTGTATGAAGAACCTGATAGCGGGAGCAATCCTGATTGCTGCCCTTTCCGTCATTCTCTCTGGATGTGCGGACTGTTCGAAGAAAGGGCCGCTGACCGCCACTGTCCATCAGAGGCTGGAAGCGTTCATCGACAGCATCGATGTGATAGACACTCATGAGCATCAGCGCTTACCGCCTGCGTTCGACAAGGATAAAACCAATTTTTTCAGCCTGCTGCAGCGTGAATACATTCATGCCGACCTGGTAAGCGCCGGTATGCCGGGGATGCGGCAGGAACTGATTGAAAATGGAGCAACCGACAGCCTCTGGGAAGAAAGCGGGCGTTACCTTGATTTCTGCCGTAACACAAGTTATTACGGTCATTTCCGGGATGGGCTATCCCTGCTTTACGGCTTCAGCGATCCTTATTTCACGAGGGAGAATACAGTCAAACTCTCTCAGGATATTTCAAAAAATTACAGCCGCTTCGACCAATGGTACGATGAAGCTTTGGGGAAAACACGCATAGAGATGATGTTCAACGATCAGTACTGGTCCATGTTCAAGACAAATACGGACCACGAGAAATTTCTGCTGGTGTTCCGTATCGACGAGTTGGTAAGAGGCGCGGCTCGAAGGGGTAAACTGACTGATGCAGAGGGCGATTCGGTCAACAGCGCATACTATTTTGCCAATAAAGAGGATTTAAAGCTGAATACCCTGGATGATTACCTTGCATATGCGGAAAAATGGTTTGAGAGGTTTACCGGCGCTGGGGCGGTATGCGCCAAGTGCGCACTTGCTTATCACAGGACCTTGAGCTTTGAGCCGGTGAGCCTGGGAGAGGCCAAACTGCTGTACAGCCTTGATCCGGACAGACTTACCGCGGAACAGAAGAAAAAGCTCGAGGATTTCATGATGCACTGGTGTGTCGCAAAGTGCGGTGAATACGATCTGATTCTCCAGGTGCACACAGGGTATCTGGCCGGCAACATGGGGCAACTGGAAAACGGTCGTGCCATACAACTGATTGATATGTTCAAGGCTTATCCCGGCACAAAATTCGATCTTTTCCACGGCGGGTACCCCTGGCGGGATGATATCGGAGCGCTCGCCAAATCTTATCCGAATGTTTTCATCGACCTTGTCTGGCTGCCGCAGATATCGCGCAGCGCCTCTGTTGAAGCGCTGCACGAGTGGCTGGATGCGGCGCCGTACAACAAGTTTTTCTGGGGTGGTGACTGCTGGAGCATCGAGGGCGCCGCCGGGTCGCTTGAATATGGAAGATCAGTTGTAGCGCAGGTCCTGGCTGAAAAAGTCGAGGCCGGACTTATGACAGAGATGTTCGCCCGGACAGTCGCCGCGGGAATTTTCAGGAATAACGCAATCGAGAATTTCGGCCTGGAGAAAAAACTGCGGCGTGAATTAAGCCGTTCAAAATCCTGACAGATGGCATTCGATGGACAAAACAATGTCAATGTATCTGTACCACATATTTTTTGTCAGAGTTAATTTGCCGCAGACGTTTATTATGTATTGATCATTATGAAAATGGCTGGTCTTATCAGGCTGAATCCGCGACGGGAAACAGTCATCTTTTCGGCAAATCGGAGGGGTGAGGCATGCCTCGCCCCTCCGAGATCCAGACTCCACGTTGCATCATCAATAGCCGGCGTAGCGATTCATGAATAGCCCCTACCGGAAATTTACATCCCCCGCATTTATCCATGCCATCCGTGATTCAAAACGCCGTCAGAACCACACCCGCACGCTCTTTTTCCCGTCCATTTCAAGCGTAAACCGCGCGATACGCCTCTCGGAATCATAGTCCACCGCGGTTTCCGGCTGGATACGGCTTGGCCTGTCGCAGTTGCGTATCTCCAGGCGCGCCTGGCCCCGGCCCTCCAGGGTGAACTGAAGGCTCCGCGAGGCTTCATCCCAGATATTTCCCCGGAACTCGAAATCCACCGGCGCAACCAGCATCGGGCGGCTGCCAGCGAGCATGGCCTCTATCGACTGGCCGCTCAGCCAGTCCAGGCGGCGATGGCTGAGGAGCGTTTCCAGCAGCTCGTGGAAATTGAGCGCCCGGCTGAACAGAAGCGGATCGAGGAAATAGAAATACCGTCCCGCCGCGGCATTGGCCTGCCACCAGGCCTCCGTGTCCCCCTCGTACAAGGTCTTGAACTTACCTGGATCGAACGCGCTCCAGTCCGGGTGATGGCGCGGGACCAGGTCGTAAACGAGATGATGCAGCCGTCCGGCCAGGCCGAAATCCTCCAGGAACAGGGCGTGCTCCGGGATGTTGGCGCTCACGCAGTATGGGGAATCACTATCCGGCGGCATGATTTTGTGCGGACCGTACGTATCCAGGGCATTCACGCTCAAAATCTCGCCGCGCGGCCAAGCCAGAAAATCCTTTCCTGAGTCCGGTGCAAACGCCGCGGCCTGATCGTAAAGATAGCCAGCCAGGGACCACTGGGCATAATGCGACACCATCATGCGGCTGGCCAGGAACATGGTGCGCTCGTACATCTCAGTCTCGCCAAGCTCGCGGGCCAGCCGCGCATAGGCTAACAGACCGGCCCAGCCGTTGCGCATACAGTCGAAATCCAGCAGGTTGCCGCGCGGGTCGCTGAGCGAGGTGCAGACCGCCCAGTCGTGATATATCTCGTAATAATCGCGCAGGCCGGTCCAAAGGTTCCAGTGTTTGCGCGCCAGGGCCAGGCCCTCGCGGCGGTCGCCGAAATAACGCCAGGCCCACAATCCGGCCAGTTCGAAACCGTTGTACCAGTCGGCATCGTACGAGACCGGCCCGCGCACTGCGAACACCGTGCTGTCGCGAAGGTAAGCCCGCCCGGCCACGGGATCGAGAAAACGGCTGAAAGGAGTCTGATCGATCCTCTCCAGGCCCGGCCGGGCCATTGACTCCAAAGCCCTGCGGCGTTGAGACTCCGGCAGGCACCAGGCGGCGCGGGCCAGAAGGCGCAGGTTGTGCATGGTGTCCATCAGGTCATCCGGACGGTAATCCTCATCTCCGGGCCAGACCATGTCAGGACTGTCCAGGTACGAGCTGAGGCGCTTTTCGAGCCTTTCCTGGCCGGGCACGCCTTTCAGGGCCACGGGCAGCACAGTCCGGTCCACGTACGGGCAGAGCGGGATACAGTATTCGAGTCTTTCCCCCTCGACCCAGTCCAGCGGGCCGTAATGCGTGGGGTAACTATCTCCAGCCAGTTTTCCGGCGATATTCACCGGGTAGCCGTCAAGCTGCGCCAGGCGGAGGAAAGGGGCTATCGGGGCCAGGGGTGGAGAGGACACACCCTTGAACGAAACGTACTCGAAAGTCTCGCGCACCAGCAGGCTGTCGCCATCCAGAGCATACTCCAACCGGCAGCCCACCGGGTAATGCCCGCTGCGCCGGGCCAGTTCGTTACAGGCGCGGACGACATCCTCAGGTATGGACTTACTCCAGCCGGAGCTGAGGGTCGGATCAAACTTTCGCACGCCGTAAAGCGGCACTATCACCACCTTACCCGCCGGTCCGGTGAAACTCAGGTCGCAGAATTCGTGCGTGACAATCCGCATGTCCGAGGGGGCGTTCTCGAACACGAACAGCAGCGGACAGTCCACTGGCTGTCCGGAGCCGCTGTAGGTCATCAGTATCCAGCGGGCCGCCAGCGGGCCATGGATCGAGGCCTGATAAGGCTCACCCTCGCCGAAAAACCGCGCTCCCCCCTGGAGCGGAAGGATAAACCCGCGCGCCTTGCTTTTTTCTTCCCAGGACCAGCGGAACTGACTGGAGGTTGTTTCATACAGGAACCCCGGCGCGAGAATCGACTCCCGGACCACCAGGCTGTCCGCCTGCCCGTCATCAGAGGACCAGCGCCAGGAACGCCTGGCCTCTGTCCAGTTGAAACTCTCGCTGTATCGGTATTCCCGCGGCAGATTGGGACGGCCCAGGTGCAGATTCCGTCCCATCGAGATGGAATACACATCCGCTCCGTCGCTGATCAGGGTCAGGTAGCCCAGTTTACGATAGCGGTAACCCTCCTGCAGTTCGCCGAACCGCCCGGCCATGCTGTCCACAGGCAGGGCTTGCCAGACAATGGCGCCGGAGCGGCATTCGTCGACCGGGACGAAAATAATTAACAACAGGCAGAGAACCATCCAGCGCGGCATCACAGGCTCCTTAATCTATTTTAGTCGTACGTTGTATAACGACTCCGATGTAAAGACATAGTGTGATCCAAGGTATGTTTATTTATCGGATCAAATCCCCTCGGTCCAAGAATTGTGCAGTCAGGAACTTGTATTACGGGATTGAAAGGTCAGGCTTTTCATGTCCTTTTCCGGCTTGTGGAAAAGGACCAAAAGACGCTTTGGGGCCGTAACCTCGCACTGACTATAACTCTTTTTCAACAAGCGGTGTGCACGCAGCCTCTGCACGCTGCCCGCGTTGCAGGGCGACGCTGGCGCTGATTGCCCGCCCCACCGCGGAAGCTTTTCCAGGCTTTAGTGTGTCCATTGCCATTACTCCGCTTCTTCTACGCGGCTCGGACATACGGCCCCGGGCGGCCCTCAGCGGGCCGCTTTAAAAACAAGGACCGCAAACATAAGGCCGGAGACCCTTAAAAAGCCTGTCTTTCCCTGAGGCTTTCGGCGTAGAATCACGGTGCATCGTGACCGTAAAGCTTTCTTCGATCCTCCCAGCAATACCCTGAAATTGCTGCCTCGGTCTCCCCTTACAAAGCGGTTAGGAAAAACCTCAACCGCCAGACATATGCAACCGATTGACAGCGTAGAATTTAAGCCCGCCATAGAAAAGTGAAACAAGGGATTTTGTCTTAAAGCATTTTTCAACACGTTTTTGAACCGTCGCCGCTTTATCCCAGCGCTTCGAGCGAAAAATCCAGGTTAAGCTCATCGCACAGATTGGCCAGTTCCTCGCGCAGGCCGCGCAGCGAAACCGCCGCCGGGACCACCGCTGTCAGCTCCAGGTGGAACATCGGGCTTCCGGTGGCCGGGGCGTTGCGGGCCGTTGTCTCCAGGTTATCTATATTGATGCCATGATGGATCAGCAGGTTGGTCACGCGGAACACGATCCCGGTGCGGTCCATGCCCACCACGCTTATTTTCACGGGCGCGCCCTTTTCCACCCGCTGCTCGGGCCGTGAGACAGTCGATTTTACAGTCAGGCTCAACCCGGTGGCTTTCTCCAGCGAGGCCAGCCTTCCGCTGAAACCGTCCAGGCCGCGCTTGTCTCCAGCCAGAAGCACCAGGATCGCGAACTCGCCGCCCAGCACGGCCATGCGGCTGTCCTCCAGGCTCAATCCGGACTCGAATGCCGCGGCGCTTATCTCCCGGGCGATCCCGGGCTTGTCCGGCCCGATCCCGGACAGCACGAGGTGATGTTTCATTTTTCTCTCCAGCTTCAGTGAGTCGCGGGCTGTAAAATGATCAATCCGCAAAAGACGGCAGTAACCGGCAATGAAATACAGAGGAATAATAAGCTCTTACCGTCCGGGCTGTCAATCAGATGCTGAAAACTGAAAACAGGAATTTCAGCGTTGACTGAACCCTGACGGCTCGTGTATAATAACATCAAGCGCACGCTTTCAAACTATAACCGTGAAACTGCCTTATGACCAGACTTCTGCTGATCGCTGTTCTTCTGGCCCCGTTCGTGGCGTGGGACGCCGCCGTGTACATCATGCGCGCTCGCGGAGACCAGAGCCAGTCGCGGCGGGAACAGGTGTTGCGTCATTTCAGCGAGAAAGACATCCTCACCGGGCGCGAGCTGGTGACACGCCGGAACACGCTGTTTCCAATCTACAGAATCATATTCTATGCCCTTTATTACGCCCTTCTGTTCGCCGGTCTGGGCGCGCGCCTGGAATCGGCTCTTCTTCCCCTGACCGGCGGCCGCTGGTGGCTTGCACTTCCGCTTTTTGTTCTGGCCGTTTTGCTTCTGCGGACTTTTCTGTACGCCCCGGTGGCGGCTTACAGCGAGTTCGTAATCCAACGCCAGGCCGGATTGTCGACAATAACTGCCGGAACCTGGCTGCTCGATATCGTCAAATCGATCCTGCTCAACACTGTGATCCTGAGCCTGGCGGGACTGCCGGTTATCTGGCTGATCCGCACTCTGCCCGGAATATGGCCCCTGCCTGCCGCAGGCGTGATCCTGGCGATTTCGGCTTTCGGCATCTGGATCAGTCCCTGGCTTATCGACCCGCTGTTCAACAAGTTCAAGCCTCTCGATGACACCGAGCTGGCCGGACAGATACGCGCGCTGGCCCAGAATGCCGGGGTCCCGGTGAAAAATGTCTTCGTGATGGATGCGAGCCGGCGGAGCACCTATCTGAACGCCTATTTCACGGGTATGGGCAACAGCCGGCGCGTGGTGCTGTACGATACGCTGGTCAAGGAATGCAGCCGGGAGGAGGTGCTTTCGGTGGTGGCGCACGAGCTGGGGCACTGGAAATCGGACCATATCATGAAAGGATTCATTCTGGAGGCGGCCGGAGTGATAGTGGGATTGTGGTTATTCTGGCTTCTCCTGGCCAGCCCGCCTGTGCGAGAATTCTTCGGTCTGCCCGGCCAGACGAGCCTGGTCCTGCTGGTGCTGCTGCCATTCCTGATCAGCCTGTCCGGCGTTCTGACAGCTCCGCTGATCAGCGCGGTCTCGCGGAGATTCGAGCGCCAGGCGGACATGATCTCCCTGGTTCTGACCGGCGACATCGGGGCATTTATCTCGGTGGAGCAGAAACTTGTCCGTCACGCCAAGGCCGACCTTCTTTCTCCGCGCCTCCTTCATGATATCTACGGCAGCCATCCGCTGCCCGAGGAGCGGATCAGGATGGCCGAAAATTACGCCACCGGCGGAAATCCCTGAATCTCACCCGCCAGATAAGCTGCTCCGTGCCGGATAATCCGGCAGCCCGGCAAGCCCTTATCCTTGAAAAAACAGGAAACAGGTTTTAGTTTTATTGTTTGTTCATTCCATGCAAGCATATCCGGTTACAGCAGATTTAGAGGAGCGCGCGATGTCCCGATTCAAGGTTGCCATATCCGATTGCGATCACGGCACGGTTGAGGTGGAACGCAAGGTTTTCGAGGAAGCCGGTTTCGAGTGGGAGCTGTTCGACTGCAAGAACGAGGATGAAGTCATAGCGAAATGCGCCGGCGCGGATGGCATCCTCAGCCAGTATGCGCCGATCAAGGCCAAAGCCGTCGAGAAGCTCGAAAGCCTCAAGGTTCTTTCGCGTTATGGAGTAGGCGTGGACAATCTGGATGTCGAGGCGGCCACACGCAAGGGGGTGGCGGTCTGCAACGTCCCGGATTACTGCCAGGACGATGTTTCCACCCACGCGATGGCCCTTCTGCTCGACCTGGTGCGCAAGGTTACGGCGCTCCACAACGATGTCGCCGCCGGCGGCTGGGATTTCCGGGTGGCCGGGCCGGTTCCCCGCACCGGGGGCAAGACGCTCGGACTGCTCGGATTCGGAGCTATCGCCAGGATAACCGCGCGCAAGGCCCTGGGGTTCAATATGCGCATTCTGGCCTATGACCCGTTTGTCAAGAACACCGACATGGACGTCAAGCTGGTTGATCTGGACACCCTTCTGGCGGAAAGCGACTTTCTCAGCCTTCATGCCCCGGCCACCAAAGATACGGAAAAAATCATCAACGCCGCGAACCTGGCGAAAATGAAAACCGGAGCGTTCATCGTGAACACCAGCCGCGGCAAGCTGGTGGATGAGGCCGCCCTGGCCGCGGCGCTGAAAAGCGGCAAGATAGCCGCCGCGGGGCTGGACGTGCTCACAAACGAGCCGCCGGAGAAGGGCAATCCGCTGATCGGACTGAAAAATGTCATTATCACCCCGCATACCTCGTTCTTCTCCAACGAGTCGTTCGAGGAACTGAAAGAGAAAGCCGCCCGCAATATGGTCGAGGTGCTGAGCGGCCAGCAGGTCCGCTATTGCCTGAACCGCGCCGTCCTGGGTGGAATCTGACCCCTGTTTTGATCCGGCGCTGTAAACCGCTGTCATCGCACCTCAACGCCGGCGTAAAAGAAAAAAAGACGGCATTGCCTGATAACTTGACACTGCCGGACTTTTTGTGGCATAATCTTTCAAGTTTAGGATGTGTTAATTCCGGAATTGAATGCCGCCGGGTGAGAAAGCAGAGCCTCCGGCCATGACAGGTGCATTGATGGAAGAGAAACCGAAAGCGGAATCCCTCGATGAGCTTGAGCGTATCGAGGGGAACTATTATAAAGTCGACCTGTTCGTAGGCTCGGCTCTGGTCCTGTTCACGATCTGGGTGGCCTGGCTCGAAAAGAGCCACGGTTGGGTCGTGTTCCTCGGCCTGCTGGCCTTCCTTTTCCTGCTGCGCGGCCTGATCAACTGGCGGCGAAAAGGACGGGACAAGTCCGGGCCGGACGACAGCTTGAATTGAGCCGTAACAGGGCAGATGCCATGGAACGCCCGGTTGTAACCCTGATGACTGATTTCGGGACGCGCGACGGGTACGCCGGCGCGGTCAAAGGCGTCATCCTTTCACTCTGTCCCTCGGCCGCGCTGGTGGATATCACTCACGATATCGGCGCGGGCGACATCGCCGAGGCGGCGTTCGTTCTCGAAACATATCATGATTTCTTCCCGGCCGGGACCGTACACCTCGTGGTGGTCGACCCCGGTGTCGGCGGCCCGCGCCGCGCCCTGGCGGTGAGTTCCGGCGGGCGCTGGTATGTCGGCCCGGACAATGGCGTGTTCGTAGCGGTGTACAACTCTCCCGTCGGATTTGTCTGCCGGGAACTGACCAGTCCGGCGCACCGCCGTAACGAGATCAGCGCCGTTTTTCACGGCCGGGACATTTTCGCTCCGGCCGCGGCTTTTCTGGCCTCTGGCGGTGACTGGAGCGAGCTGGGACCGCCGGTCATGTATCCGGTGCGCCCGGAGCGGAAAAAACGGGCTGATTGCAGCTCCGGCTGTATTGCGGGCAAGATCATCCATGTTGACCATTTCGGCAACCTGGTGACTGATATCACAGTCGCAGAACTGAGAGGTTTTTTCACAGACCTGGCAAAGATCAGGGTCCGAATTGCCGGCCGAGAGGTCCATGGCCTTTCGGAATATTATTCGCAGTCACCCGCGGGCGAGCTGGTCGCCCTGGCAAGCAGCCATGGCCGTCTTGAGATTGCCGCAAGCGGCGCAAGCGCGGAGAAAATCCTCGGCGGCGCTCTCAGGGGAGCAGTGGCGCGGGTCTCGGCAATTGAGGCTTAAGGTTTATATTTCTTGACTTTGCAAGATTTTTTTGTATCTTTTTTCAATTATTTGCGTTTTTCAGTTGCATCTGTCACTTGAACCGGCCGGCCTCGTTCTTTCTTCCGCGCCGCAGCCTTTCAGCCCCGCTATCGATATGGCCGCCGCTCAGTAATCAGTCTCCGCAACTGACGGCGGTGCGGAAAAACAACATGCAATCAGGCCGATGGCCGAGCGCCGCGGCGTACTTAAAAACCTCCCCCGGTCGGGGGAGTCGAACGGAGGTAAGGAACACAATGGCTACAGCTCCAAAAGATATTCCGGTCAATCCGCTGGACACCACATACTGTGGCGCGCCGATCAACAATATGGTCAAAGGCCTTCCCCGCTTTACAACCTCGCTCTGCCCGGAATGCGGCAAAGCTATAGAGGCCCGTCTGTTCGAGGAAAATGGAAAGGTCTACATGGACAAAACCTGCCCGGAGCACGGCTACTGCAAGGATCTGTACTGGGCCGATGTCGAACTGTATCTCAAAGCCGAGAAATGGGAGTTCGGCGACGGGCGCGGGCTGTCAAACCCGAACAGCAAGCATACGCAGTGTCCTGACAGTTGCGGCATCTGTGATCATCACACAAGCCACACCGCGCTGGGCAATATCGACCTGACCAACCGCTGCAACCTGACCTGCCCGATATGTTTCGCCAACGCCAATGTCACCGGCAAGGTCTATGAACCGACCAAGGAGCAGGTGCTCCAGATGCTCAGCCTTTACCGCAAGGAAGAGCCGGTGGCCGGGCGCATGGTGCAGTTCTCCGGCGGAGAGCCGACAATCCACCCGGATTTCCTGGAGATAGTGGCCGCGGCCAGGGACTATGGTTTCAGCCATATCCAGATCGCCTCCAACGGCATCAAGCTGGCGGATTACGAGTTCGCCGAGCGCGCCGCCGAGGCCGGTCTGCACACGGTGTACCTCCAGTTCGACGGCGTGGATGACGAGGTCTACATCCAGACCCGCGGCAAGGCCTTGATGGAATATAAGCTTCGCGTGGTGGAAAACATGCGCAAGCTCGGTCTGAAAATCGTGTACGTGCCGACCATCGTTGGCGGAGTGAACGTGGACCAGGTGGGCAAGATCCTTCAGTTCGCCCTCGATAACATCGATGTCTCCAGCGGCATAAGCTACCAGCCGGTTTCGATCACCGGCCGGATCAGCCGCGAGGAGCGGGAGCGGATGCGTTTCACCCTGCCCGACCTGGCTCGCGAGATTGAAGCCCAGACCGGAATCTGCAATAAAAACGACTGGTATCCGCTCAGTTTCGTTTCGCCCATTTCCAAGATCATCAGCGCGCTGCGCGGGGCTGAGACGATCAACATCTCCTGCCACCCGCACTGCTCGCTGGGAACTTATCTGTTCATCGAGCACGGCACGAAACGGCCGATACCGATCACGCGTTTCGTGGACGTGGAGGGGATGTTCAAGGAACTGGAGATTCAGGCGGCCAAGACTACGGCCAGCCGGTTCAAGCGTTTCGCCCAGATGAACGCGTTCTACAAGATTCAGAAGTTCTTTGACAAATCCAAGGCTCCCAAGGGGATGGATTTCACCAAGTTTCTCCAGACCCTGGACGGTTTCTTCGACAAGGAAGCCGGGCGCGGCGCCAAGGACGGCACGTATACGAACAAAACCCTGCTTGTGGCAGGCATGCATTTCATGGACAACTACAACTACGATTTCGAGCGCATCCGCCGTTGCGTCATCCATTACGCCACACCGGCCGGGCGGATTATCCCGTTCTGCAGCTACAACGGCGGGCACTATCAGCGAGAAGTTATCGAGGGGCAGTACTCCATGAACATGGATGAGTACAAGGCCCATCGCGCTGAAATACGGCGTCAGCACGAACAGCAGTAAATGTTTGAATACCATGTGAACAGGGCCTTGTGAAAGGCCCTGTTCAGGATCCAATACGAAACAGCCACGCTTTCTGAAACGAGCACTCATTTGTGGGATGCGGTCAGGAAGGCAATCGAGACTGAGAACCGCTTCGTTCTCTGCACCCACCGCGATCCGGATGCGGACGGAGTGGGAGCGCAGCTCGCGCTCCACCATGCCCTGCTGAAAATGGGCAAGCAGGTGACTGTCCTGAACCCGGACACACTGCCCGGAGTGCTTCGTTTCCTTGATCCGCAAGGCGTGGTTAAAGGCTATGACAGCCTGAGCGCGGAAGAATCGGCGCGTCTGCTGGATGAAGCGGAACGGATATTCGTGATCGACGCCGGCATCTGGCGCCGTCTGGGACCGATGGGCCAGGCGGTCGAGGCCCGCGCGCACAAGGTGCTGATTATCGATCATCACCCGCCGGAGGGAGGCGCTCCCGCCGGGTCGGTGCAGCGCGAATCGGCCAGTTCGAGCGGAGAATTGATATTCGACCTGCTCGAACTCCTTGGCTTTCAGTTAGACGAACGGATTGCGTTCTGCCTTTACAGCGCGATCACCAAGGACACTGGCTGTTTCCGGTTCGAGAACACCACTCACCGTGTGTTCGAGATAGCCGCGCGCCTTACGCGTTTTGATATTGGACCGCACCACATCTACGATTATCTTTTCGAGCGCTGGTCAAAAAACAGCGTGGTGCTGCTGGGACGGGTGCTCGGAACGCTCGAATTCGCCTACGGCAACAGCCTGGCCTGGATTCGGATGACCCGCGCCATGCGCATGGAAACCGGCGTGCCGATGGAGGAAACCGAGAATTTCATCAACATCATCCGCTCGATTGACCCGGTGCAGGCCTGTATCTTCTTCCGGGAGACGGATGACGGCAAGGTGCGGACCAGTTTCCGCAGCAAAACACCAAAAGTGGATGTGAACCTGCTGGCCGGGAAGTTCAGCGGCGGTGGTCATAAGCGGGCCTCCGGAGCGATGATCTCCGGAGATATCGATACGGTGATCAGGCGCGTGGTGGATAGCGCGGCTGAGTTTTTCTGAAATTCCTTAAATCAGGCTGTCCCATGTGGGCAGCCGGTGCGGATGAAAGCCGGTGTGGACCGGCTTTTCGAATCCTGCCCGGACCATTCTGGATACACTCTCCGGGCCGTTTTTATCATAACAGATACGGGATGCAGGTATTATGGCTGTACATATCGGAGTAGACCTCGGGTCGGTCAGTGTCAAGGCCGCCCTTTTATCGACCGATCAGGAGGACCGTGAGTTTTTCGAGAGCCTGCGAGGAGGACCGCTGTTTGAGCGGGTGATGCAGGTCCGGCGGACATCGGACGGAGCGGAATGCTGGCTGGCGGTCACTCCCTACCGGCGGGTATCCGGCAATCCGCAGAGCGAGACCCAAGCCCTGCTCGAAAACATCCTTCAGGCTGTCGGGGGACGGATCGGGACGGTGGCGGGGACCGGCTCCGGTGCGCCGTTCCTGTCCCGTCAGTTCCAGCTCCCCCCGCAGAACGAGTTCCGCGCCATCGCCAGGGCGGTCGAGCTGCTTACCCCGGACGTTCGCACCGTTTTCGAGATGGGCGGCGAGAACTCGAAATACCTTCTGTTGGAACAGGACCAGGCCTGCGGACGGATCGGAATCGCCGACTACAGCACCAACGGTGACTGCGCGGCCGGCACGGGCGGGTTCCTGGACCAGCAGGCCGGGCGTCTGCGGTTCACGGTCGAGCAGATCGGAGAGATCGTTCTCGGCACCCCGCGTGCGGCCAAGATCGCCGGGCGCTGCTCGGTGTTCGCCAAGAGCGACATGATCCATGCCCAGCAGAAAGGCTTCACCCCGCCCGAGATACTCAAAGGCCTGTGCGAGGCCGTGGCCCGTAATTTCAAAAGCTCGATCACCCGCGGCAAGAAAGTGGAGCCTCGCGTGGCGTTTATCGGCGGCGTGGCGGCCAACGGCGGTGTGGTGCAGGCGCTCGAAACCGTGTTCGAATGGCCCTCCGGCACCCTGATCATACCGGAGCTTTATGCCTCTTTCATTGCTGTCGGGGCGGCGGTCCTGGCCGCGGACAACTACGCGGAGAAAGGCAAGCCGGAAAAGGCCTACAGCCTGGACGGTCTTGCAGTCGAAAAGCAGCAGTTCCCGCACTCCCAGCCGCTCAACATGGAGAACGTGGTCCTCCTGCGCGACCGGATGCCCGTGGTCTCAGCCGCGGATATTATCGAGACCCGCGACGCCTTTCTGGGAATCGATATCGGCTCGGTCAGCACCAACCTGGTGGTGATCGATGAGGAGATGAATGTCCTCAAGGAAATATACCTTCGCACCGAGGCGCGCCCGATAGAGGCGGTTTCGAAAGGCCTGAAAGAGATCGAGGCCGATCTGGGCGAGAAGATCGTGATCCGTGGCGTGGGCACCACAGGCTCGGGCCGCGAGCTTATCGGCGAACTTGTCGGCGCGGACACCGTGCACGATGAAATCACCGCGCACAAGACCGGAGCGGCGTTTATCGGCCGGACGATCCTCGATATGCAGCCGGAGACTATTTTTGAGATCGGCGGACAGGATTCGAAATTTATCAGCCTGGAACAGGGCGTAGTGGTGGATTTCGCGATGAACGAGGCCTGCGCCGCCGGAACAGGCAGCTTTCTGGAGGAGCGGGCCAAGGAGCTTGGGATTCAGATCAAAGACGAGTTCTCGCGCACGGCCCTTTCCAGCCGCACCCCGATCCGTCTGGGCGAGCGCTGCACGGTGTTCATGGAGCAGGATGTCAACGCGTACCTTCAGCAAGGCGCCCCGCTCAACGACATAGTCGCCGGGCTGGCCTACTCCATCGCCACCAACTACATCAACCGCGTGGTGCGCGGCCGCAAGATCGGCAAGGTGATTTTCTTCCAGGGCGGTACGGCCTACAACGACTCAGTGGCCGCGGCTTTCAGTTCGATCCTCGACACCCGGATAATCGTCCCGCCGTTCAATGGCGTGATGGGCGCCCTGGGCGTGGCGCTGCTGGCCCGCGAGAAGATGTTAGGCAGCAAGCGCTCGATGTTCCGCGGGTTTGATCTGGAAAAAGTCGACTACAAGATGCGCGAGTTCACCTGCAAGGGCTGCACCAATTTCTGCCAGATGCAGGAGTTCACGGTCGAGAGCGAGCGCACCTACTGGGGCGACAAGTGCTCGGAGCGTTACCGCAAGGCTGTCAAAGTGGAACGCGAACCGGTGATAGACAACCTGATCGAGTTCCGCCGCAAGCAGCTACTGGCCGGTTACGATCCTGAATCCGGCGATGGCCCGGTGGTGGGCATACCCTGGAGTATATCCACCTACGAGTGGGCGCCTTTCTGGTTCCGTATTTTCCGCGAGCTTAAACTCAAGGTGCTGCTCTCCGAACAGACCACATCGAGCCTGGTCAACCAGGGCCTCGAATCCGTGGTCTCGGAGCCCTGTTTCCCGATCCAGGCCGCCCATGGGCACCTGCGCTGGCTGATCGACCGCAATGTGGATTACATTCTCATTCCCAACTACATCGCTGCGCCAGGCGACGACCCGGCAGTGGTGGATTTCTACTGCCCCTGGAACATGACCCTGCCCTACGTGGCCCAGGCGGCGCCGTTTATCAGCCATTACCGCGACCGCATAATCTGCCCCTCGCTCTGGTTCAATCACGGGGATGAGGAAATAGTGCGCTCGATACACGAGTCCCTGAAAAAAGTGGGTCTCAACCGCAATCTGACCGCGGTGCGCGAGGCGGTGATGAATGGATATAACGCGCAGCAGGCGTTTCGCGACGCGATCCAGGAGGAGGGCGGGCGCGCCCTGGCCACACTCGCCAGCCACCACGAGCACGGGATTGTTCTGCTCGGACGGCCTTACAACATCTATGACCGCGGGATCAACCTGGACGTGGCGCACAAGCTGCGCACCTACTACGGAGCGAATGTAATTCCGCTGGATTTCCTGAACCTGGAGCCGTATGCCGAGGCCCAGCGGGCGGTCCATTCAAACATGTTCTGGGGCTACGGCAAAAAGATTCTTGCCGCGGCTACATTTGTCAGGAACAAGCCGAAACTGCATATCATATACATAACCAATTTCAAGTGCGGACCGGACAGCTATATCAAGCATTTCATCGCCGAGGCCAGCGGCCGTCCGTACCTGACATTGCAGTTCGACGGGCACAACAATGACGCTGGTATGCTTACCCGCTGCGAGGCTTATCTCGACAGCAAAGGAGTCTTGAGGAGATGGGGAACGACCCAGGAGGAAATGGCGGCCGGCCCAAGCAGTCGATAACCGGGCGGCGTCTTTACATACCGGAAATGAGTTATGGCGGGTCGATGGCCTTTGCCGCGGCTTTCCGCAGCGTCGGGATCGATGCCGTGGTCAGCCCGGCCTCGGACCACCATACCCTGGAACTCGGCGGAAAATACACCTCGGGCGAGGAATGTCTGCCCGCGCGGGTGACTCTCGGCAATTTTCTCAAAGTGACTGAGATGCCGGATTTCCAACCCGAGAAGACCGCCTTTTTCATGCCCACGGCCGAGGGGCCCTGCCGTTTCGGCCAGTACGCGCCCTATATCCGCAAGGTGATGCAGGATATCGGGCTGCAGGACGTGCTTGTGTTCAGCCCGTCCAGCCGCGACGGGTACGAGGGCATGGGCGACCAGGTGAATATACTGATGCGCAACGCCCTGCGCGGGCTTATCTGCGCCGACATCCTTCGTAAGATGCTGCACAAGACGCGCCCCTACGAAACCTCGCCCGGCGACACGGATGCCGAACACATGCGCGGCCTGCAGGCGGTCGAGAAGGTGATGGAAGCGCGCAACGTGGACAACAGGCTCCGCATGCGGCAGCTTGTTGAGGTCCTTACTGTCACTCGCGACCGTTTCCGCGCCATACCGGCGCGTTACACCCGCAAGCGCCCGCTGATCGGAGTGGTGGGCGAAATATTCTGCCGCCTGACCGAATTCACCAACAGCGACCTTATCCGAAAGGTTGAAGAGCACGGCGGCGAGTGCACGCTGGCCCATATCGTCGAATGGATCTGGTACACGAACCTCGAGCAGCAGAAACGTCTGCGCCACCAGGGAAAAACATGGTCCCTGGCGATGCTGGTGGCCAAGATCAAGAACCGCATCCAGCAGAGCGATGAGCACCACCTGTACGCGCCGTTCAAGGAGGACTTTGTTGGTTACGAGGAGCCGCCGATAACCCGCATCCAGGACTACAGTCTGCCCTACCTTCCCTACACCGGGGCGCTGGGCGAAATGGCCCTGAGCGCGGGCAAGACCGTGTTCCATTGGAGCGAGGGCTGCGACGGGGTTATCGACATCTCGCCGTTCACCTGCATGAACGGTATCGTGGTCGAAGCCGTTTACCCGGTGATCAGCCGCGACCATGACAACATCCCGATACGCAACTTCTATTTCGACGGGACACAGAGCGACCTGGACCGCGATGTGGGGATTTTTATCGAACTGGCCCGCACCTACAAGGCGCGCAAGAAAAGGCCGCGCACCTTCCCGTCGTATTTCCCGGCGGAATGAGGCAAAGGCAGCAAGGCGATGATGAATGCAGGGGAGGGTTTGAAACCCTCCCCTACGTTTTTTAAGGCAAAAGTCTCTGTTGGTTCTCCCGGTCCAATTCCCAGCGCAGTGGGTTGTTCAGAATGTATTCGCGGATGCGGCTCATTCTGTCCGTGCGGCGGACAATGTGTTCATAGTAGCCGCGTTGCCAGACAGGCTGGCCTGGGGTTTGTCGCATACGATTGACCATTTTCGCCGAATTCATTTTGAAAAACCCGATCACCTTTGGGAGGAGCATATTTCGACGTTTTATATTCAGATGTGTTTCCAATTGTTCATGCGTGGGCAATTCCCGTAGGGGCAATTCATGAATTGCCCCTACCGTAATGCACAATATCCCATGCACATGGTTGGGCATAACGACGAAAGAATCCAATTCCACATTCGGATAACGTCGCGGTAATTGTTCCCACACCTCCTGAACCATCCTCCCGGCCTCGTTCAATCGCATCTGGCCGTCCGTTATCTCGCCGAATATGCGACGCTTCCCCTCTGTGCACACGGTCACGAAATACGCGCCCGGAGCGGAATAATCGTACTCCCGCAGACGGGCCGGGCGGCGGCGATGCTGATAATTAGGGAAATTATGCATTCTTACTCATGCTGTTGGAGTATTTCTAACCAGAAATCACCTTGTTACTTAAGCAGCACCATCTTGCGGGTGAAACTGAATTCCCCGGCTGTCATGCGATAGAAATAGACTCCGCTGGAAAGCTTCGCTCCGCCGCTGTCCGTGCCGTCCCACTCCACGCTGTACTCGCCCGGCGCGGTTAGCCGGTCCGCCAATGTCGCCACGTTCTGCCCGCGGAGGTTGAACACACGCAGGACTACCCGCACGGGCGCATTACCGGCTACGCTGTAACTGATCGTGGTCGATGGATTGAACGGATTGGGGCAGTTCGACCCCAGGGAGAACGCCCGCGGGAGTTGCGCGCCGGGGCCAGTGTTGTCATTCTCAAGGCCCAGCGGCGGCTCCTCGAAATAAACATAGACAGATGCGTCATCTATTGACCTTCCGCTGTCCGGATTGACCACCCGGATGACGGAGTTAGTAGAAATTATGTTCCCATCAAGCCGAACCAACAGAGTGGCCAGTGTATCCGAGGAAAGCTCGGTGGATACAACGCTCAAGCCGTCCAGCAGGAACTCGAACCGGCAGCCGGGCCAAAAATCCCGACCGCGCACCTCCAGCGTGTCGAGAATCTTCTGCGGGCCGAAACTTAATTTATCAAACGGCGACCAGATATGTGGACTGCTCGGAGCGATTTCCAGCAACAAGCTGTCCAGCCGGACACCATCCTTCTCGAATAATATCCAATAAAACCCGACCGGCGTGTTAATATTGCTCCGGACACCCAACTGGAGAGAATCACGGCAGGCGATAACCGCGCGGAAAACAATCCCGGCATCAGGGACGATCCGTTTGTCGGCATCCCATACATCCTTGAGTCTCGTCCCGGTAATCATAATTCCCTGTTCGTGATGACTTCGATTCAATGCCTGCGGGTAACAGTCGAGATAACCGACAGATTGCAGAACAAGCGGTAGATAAAAAAACTGGCCGTCGGCAAGCTCCACTCCGATATAATCCTGCATCATCATTCGCACGGTGGCGACTATACGCATGTTGACACGACAACTATCTGCAGGCGCTATTATTGCAGCCTTGGGATTGAAACTGATCGTATCATATGGCGATGAGCCTGAGATGCCGATGGAAACAACCCGCAGGGTGTCATCGCTGGTGTTGATAATATGGAACTGTATGGAATCCGCCACTCCAACCGGCACGTCATGTCGGGCAATCCTCGGGGTTGAGAAAACAAGTGAAGACGCATTTGTATCGGGGGTAAAGAAAAACGAATACAGACTCAATATTACAAAGAATCTGATGCAGAGTTGATCCAATGGATTATTTCGACAAGTGTTACGCATTCTGCACCACATTGTTTTCCCCTTTGCAGAAGCACAGCCATGTTTCTAAATAACTGCTCTCAGCTTATTGACCATCTCACTTCAGCAGCACCATCTTGCGGGTGAAACTGAATTCCCCGGCTGTCATACGGTAGAAATAGATGCCGCTGGAGAGTATCGCCCCGCTGTGGTCCGAGCCGTCCCACTCCACGCTGTACTCGCCCGGTGCGGTCACGCGATCAACCAGGGTCGCCACTGTCTGCCCGCGCAGGTTGAACACGCGCAGGAAAACCCGCACGGGCGCATTACCGGCTACGCTGTAGCTGATCGTGGTCGAGGGGTTGAACGGGTTGGGACAGTTCGCCCCCAGGGAGAACGCCCGCGGAAGCTGCGCGCCGGGGCTGCCGCTTTCCGGGGTAAGCGGCAGGGCATCGGCATAAATGTTAATTGGGATTATGGGCGCCAAATAGGTATTGTCCGGATTTTTAATTCTGAGAGTATCGATCGATGTAAACGGACGACGGTTGAGCCGCACCGTCAGGTGAACCAATGTATCAGCGGAAAAATCGGCTGACACCACGGTCAGATTGCCGGACGCGAAGGTAAATGAGCAATTGGGCCAAAAATCCTGGCCGCGTATGACCAGGGTATCCAGGTCCTTTTGATAATCGAAATGCAGATCATCATAAGGCGGATAGACTCTTGGCCAACTCTCAACCACCTGAAAATGAAGGCTGTCCAGAGTGTTAATCCCATCCGTAAACAGAAGCTTATACAATCCCTCCGGCGTCCCCGGCCCGGCATCCAGCCCTACCATGAAAGAATCCGGGTCCGCGTAGATTTTTCTCACCGTAACGCTGTCCGGCTCGATCCTCAACTGCGCATCTTTAAGCGCGGTCACCCGGCTGCCCGAAACAACGAACCACTGCGAGTGCAAACTGCGATGAAACTGAGGAGAAGACCAATTCAGACCGGAGGAAACCGACCGGTATGAGAACTCCGGCCCGATGAAGTCAACTGAACCAAACTCAATTCCATCTATCAGGCGGCTGAAAACAACATGGGCTCTTACTCCCAAACCAGGGGCCATCGGAGTGATGCTCAGATTGACTTCGATACTGTCACCGGGTCCTAACTGTATTGATGACGGGGAAAAAACATGTGGCAGTAATTCCATCCGGCTGTTGAAAAAGGTTTTAATCAAGCTGTCCGTCCCTGTGTTCTTAACCCAGAATGACCTGGTGACAGTCGCCCCCACCGGTATATCGCCGAAACCGAGCGAGTCCGGCCAGAAAACCGCGCTGACCGAGCCGCGGGCCGAACCGGAATCAAGCGACAACGACGCCAGAACCACCAGCAGATTCAGCATTATGCGGCCGTTAATCGGATTTCTTCTTTCCATATTATTTCTCCGGGTAAACGTTTATCGATATACCGGTTGAAAAAATATGTCTCTACTCAAGCAACACTGCAACGAAACAGGAAACACATCTATCGGATTAATCCTTATTAATCCGTGGCGGCCCGGATGTGTTAAACAAAGGTCTTTGCCTTTACAGTTTCATTCAAATCAAGTCAATAACCATCTTTTTAATCAATATATATTATTGCAATGCGCGTGCCAAGTTTTTCTAAATACGACTTTTTCGTTGCATTTAATCACGAGCGGATTGCACCTCACGCGCGGTTCGGTCTTTTTGCTTGCTCAAACAGACACCCGGCGATAGTTTTAAAGGTTATGCAACCGCTATGAAATCCATCTTTTACAGGTGATTGTGCATGGCCCGCGCGGAACAGCAGCAGCAACAGCAGAATGTCACGATCAAGCACCGGCCGGTGTTCATGCTGCCCAGCCGGTTCAGCTCTCGGGCGCTGTTCTCTCTCACCGTGGTGCTATGCCTTCTGCTGGCAGGCTATTTTCTTTACACGCGCAGGCTGGTGCGCGAGCTTGAGCGGGATGAGGACGCCCTGAGCAAGGCTTACGCAAGGTTCATGGTCAACGCCATGAATCCCCAGACCGGACTGGAAGACCCGGACCGCATCCAGGCTTTCATCCAGAGCGGGCAGGACACCGAGGTCTTGCGCGAGTGCCTCAGTGAGATCAACAATCCGATCATCGTGGTCGACTCAATCGGCGCGCCGAAAATCGTGCAGTCAGTGGACCTGCCGGACAATATCGCGCCGGACAGCCCCGAGTATCTGGCGCATATCGAAAAAACCATCAAGCGCATGGACCGCGATAACCGCCCGTTCCCGATCTACGACGCATCCTCGCTGGATGTCAAATACGTGATCCATTACGGCGACCCCCCGGCCCTGGTCAGGTTGCGCGCGATGCCTCTCTATCTGGGCATCCTGCTGGCTATCTTTGTAATCACCGCTTTCTGGCTCCTGCGCCGTCAGGCGCGCACGGAGCGCGGCCTGATCTGGGCCGGCATGGCCCGCGAGAGCGCCCATCAGCTTGGCACGCCGCTCACCAGCCTGCACGGCTGGCTGGAGCTGCTCAAGATCAACCTGGAGAATTGTTCTGAGATGCAGAACAAGGCGCACGCCCAGTCCGGACACGGCGCGCCGGAAAACCGGGATATCCTGAACGGCATGGCCCAGGACATAGTGCGCCTGTCGAAAGTGGCCAACCGCTTCGAGCTGATCGGCCGCCGCAGCAGTTACCAGGAGCTTCAGCTCGAGACGGTCCTGCTCGACACGGAGCGCTATTTCCAGGCCCGCCTTCCCAAGCGCGGCACGCGAATCCAGCTTAAAGTGCATATCGAGGACCTTTCCCCGGTGCGCGGCAACGCAACCCTGCTGGAATGGGCTTTCGAGAACCTGATAAAGAACAGCATCGATGCGCTCACCGGACGTGGCGGAGTAATCGAGATCAAGGCCTCCTATGACCGGGATCGAAATGAGGTGGACATCACTTTCAGCGACAACGGGCCGGGGATAGCGCGTGATGTGCGGCGGCATATATTCGAGACCGGCGTCACCACAAAAGCCAAGGGCTGGGGCGTGGGCCTGGCCCTGACACGGCGGATTATCGAGGAGAACCACGGCGGACGGCTAATTCTTACCCACACCGGCACGGACAAAGGCGCCACTTTTCTGGTCTGCCTGCCAGCGGCCCCGCATTGAAAATGGAACTGGACAACAGAAACTGATCGCACGATAAGAGAGGCAGATGACAGACCTGCTTGAGCACTTGAACGAGCCGCAGCGCAAGGCAGTCACCACTACCGAGGGACCGCTGCTTGTGCTGGCCGGGGCCGGCAGCGGCAAGACCCGCGTCCTCACCCACCGCATCGCCTACCTGGTGCGGGAAAAAGGAGTGGCGCCGGGGCGTATCCTGGCGCTTACTTTCACCAACAAGGCCGCCGGGGAGATGAAATCCAGGGTGGAGCGCCTTCTGGGTGGCGAGACCCGCCTGTGGATCGGCACGTTCCACGGCATTTTCGCCCGCATCCTGCGGCAGCACGCCGAGGTCCTGGGCTATAACCGCTCCTACAGCATCTACGATTCGGATGACAGCGAGCGCCTGATAAAGAAAATCCTGAAAAGCAGCCCCATGGACCTGGGCAACCTCACACCCGGACGGGTGCAGCACGCGATCAGCCGTTTCAAGAACGACCTTCGCACCCCCGAGGAGATACTGGCCAGTCCGCGGCATATCCTGGAGCGCAAGCTGGCCGAGGTGTACAAGGTCTATGCCAGAGAGCTGAAGGCCGCCAACAGCATGGATTTCGACGACCTGATCCTCAAACCGATGGAGCTGTTCAGGGCCGCGCCCGAGGTGCTGGAGAAATACCGTCAGCTTTTCCGCTACGTCCTGATCGACGAGTATCAGGACACCAACCGGGTGCAGTACAACCTGGTGCGCGAGCTGGCCGCCGGGCACGGCAATCTCTGCGTGGTGGGCGATGACGACCAGTCGATCTACGGCTGGCGCGGGGCCGATATCCGCAACATCCTGGAGTTCGAGCGCGATTTTCATAACGTGGTCACCGTGCGCCTGGAGCAGAACTACCGTTCCACCTCCGCCATCCTGGAGCTGGCCCACGCCGTGGTCAGCCGGAACGTGGGGCGCAAGCCCAAGAAGCTCTGGACCGAACTAAAAGGCGGGGCCTCTCCCGTTGTGCTGGAAACCCGTGATGAGTTGGATGAGGCCGCGCACCTGGCCGACAGGCTGCGCTCGGTGCGCATCGAGGACAGCCTGGCCTGGCGAGATTTCGCCGTGCTCTACCGCACCAACGCCCAGAGCCGGGCCCTTGAAGAGGCCCTTCGCCGCGCGCTTATCCCCTACCGGATAATAGGCGGGCTGCGCTTTTACGAGCGCAAGGAAATCAAGGACCTGATGGCGTACCTGAAGGTGATCGCCAATCCGCTGGACAGCACGAGCCTGTACCGGATAATCAATGTCCCGGCGCGCGGCATCGGGGCGACCAGCCTGACCCGTCTGACCGAACTGGCCGTGAGCCGCGGCGAGGCGCTCTACCACATACTGGCCGAGGCCGACCAGGCCGCGGGCCTGGGCCAGAAAACCGCCTCGGTCGTGATGGACCTTCATACCCTGTTCGAGGAGTTGCGCGCGCGGAGCCGCACCGAAAGCGCCTCCGTGATCCTGACCGAGATACTTTCGCGCACGCAGTACGAGCGCGAATTCAACGAGATGGAGACCCTTGAGGCCCAGGGCCGTCTGGACAACGTGGCCGAGCTGGTCAGCGCGGCCGAGGAATTCAGCCAGCGCTACGAGCCGGACAGCGGCTCCACCTGTCTGGAGGCGTTTCTGGCCGAGACCTCGCTGATCAGCGAGATCGACCTTATGGACCCGGAGCAGGACTATGTCACCCTGATGACCCTGCACAACGCCAAGGGGCTGGAGTTCCCGGTGGTGTTCATCGCCGGTGTGGAGGAAAACCTTCTGCCAATCGCCCGCGCCTGGGATGACTCCGGTAATGATGATGCGGTCGAGGAGGAGCGCCGCCTTCTGTACGTGGGAATCACGCGCGCAAAAAAGCGGGTGTTCCTGAGCTGGGCCGCCAGCCGACGGCGTTATTCCGAGCTGTTGGACAGCGGACCCTCCTCGTTCCTGCGCGACATCCCGGATAGCCTGCTCGAACACGAAGAAAGCCTGAAAAGCCGGGAGTGGGGCGGTTACCGCAAACCATCGTTCGCCGGTTTCGGCGCCGGTGCGGAAAACCGGCGCGGGCCGCTCGGCGCAGCGCCGCCGATTGTCTCCAACCGTTCTGCCATGCCTCGTCCCGCCGCTGCGGCAGCCTCCACGGCGAACCCGCGCGGGCCGGTGTTCGTGCGCGATCCCGGCGCTGATGAACCATCCTGGCGCAAGGGCGCACGGGTCCGTCACCACGCTTTCGGCGGCGGGACAATCGTGGAGGTGGACGGTTACATGGATGACCTTAAAGTGACTGTGCGCTTCGACAGCGGGGCGACCAAGAAGCTGGTGGCGCGATTCGCCCGCCTGGAACGGGAGTAGAAACGGATGATCCGCAGAGATATACTGAAATCCATCGGCGGTTTCCTGCTGGGAGGGTTCGCTTCCGGCTGCGCCGGAAAAGGGAAAGGCAACGCGCCGGAAACCTCCGCCCCGGAACCGATAAGCGTGGATGTTCTGGTGACCGGCGGCGGCACGGCGGGAGTGATAGCTGCAATCCAGGCCGCCCGGGCGGGAGCCTCGACCCGGCTGATAGAACTGGGCACGCAGCTCGGCGGGACCATGACTACGGGCGGGGTCTGTTTTCCGGGCCTTTTTCATGCCTGGGGCAGACAGATAATCGCCGGGATCGGCTGGGACCTGGTGAAAAGGACAGTCGAACTGCACGGCGGCGCGCTGCCGGATTTCAACAAACCTTATGTGGAGGGGCACTGGGAGCACCAGGTGCTGATCAATGCCCCGCTGTACACCATGATAGCCGAGCAGGCCTGCCTGGAGGCGGGAGTCTCGATCCATTACAACGAGTTCGCGCTCAGCGTGGAGGAAAACGAACGGGGCTGGCTGGTGGAGACCGCCGGACCCGGCATACGCGCAGGCTACAGTGCAAACAGATAATTGACTGCACGGGAGGAGCGGACACGGCCGCCCTGGCCGGAATGCCCCGTCTGCGCGAGGCCGAGACTCAGCCGGGGTCCATTCTGTTCCAGATCGGCGGGGAATTCCGCTGGGGACACGATCACCCGGACCAGCTCTATGTGCCTGGAGCGGATTCCTCAAACGCGGACACGCGGACAAAGGCGATCATCGAGGGACGGCAAAAAGTGCTGCGGGAACTGCTTGCCCGCCGCGCGCAACCCGGAGGAGAAAACCTGCAACTGGTCGATCTGCGTCACGAAACCGCAGTGCGTGAAAGCTGGCGGATCGAGGGCGAATACCGGATAACCAGGGACGATATCGCGGGCGGACAGTCCTTCGAGGATGCGGTCTGTTACTCGTTCTACCCCATAGATCTGCACACCGAACAGGGAGTGAACCCCGTGCAGTTGCAGCCAGGTGTTGTGCCCACCGTGCCGTTGCGGGCGCTGACGCCAAAAGGACGGCGCAATTTCCTGGTGGCGGGCCGTTCGGTCAGCAGCGACCGCCTGGCGAACTCCTCCCTGCGTGTGCAGGCAAGCTGCATGGCCATGGGACAGGCAGCCGGAGCCGCGGCGGCCCTGGCCGCCAGAGCGGGGATTTCTCCCCTGGAGGTCCCGCTGGATGGGATACGGGCGCTGCTTTCGCAGCATGGTGCTGTCGTACCTGAAAAGGTTTAAAAGTTTGCTTATACAGTTGAGTCCGACAACTTTACGCAAAACTGTTTGAGTCGGGCATCAAAATTCCCCTCTCGAGAGGGGTGGCGGCGTCAGCCGACGGGGTGTGTAAATCCGGAATCACGGATGCCACGGATAAAACGCATAGTTCGAAATATACAAAAGGGAAATCGCCATTCGTAGGGTCGAGGCCCGCCTCGACCGGAAAAACTTTCGGGCACGGCATGCCGTGCCCCGCCAAACTGGTTGAGTTGGGCATTAAAAATCCCCTCTCGAGAGAGGTGGCGGCGTCAGCCGACGGGGTGTGTAAGTCCGGAATCACGGATGCCACGGATAAAATACGGATGGCGCGGATGATTAAGCGGAAGCAAACCGTAAAAACAGACCTTCGCACCATCCCCGGCGTGGGGCCGAGCATAGAGCAGGACCTTCTGCGCCTGGGGATAAAACGGGTGACGGAACTGCACGGGCAGGACCCGCAGGCGCTCTATGACCGGTTCTGCATGATCGAGGGCCGCAACGTGGACCGTTGCCTGCTGTACGTGTTCCGCTGCGCGGTGTATTTCGCCAGCGAGAAACGCCACGACCCGGAAAAGCTGAAGTGGTGGAACTGGAAGGATTAGAAGGAGGACTGATGAGCGATGATTACGGTTGTCATAAAGACTATCTGCGTTGGGTTGAAAACGATGCAGTACAACGGAGCAAGAGTGTAGAAAATGAATTGCGAACTGCCTTTAAAAAATATATAGAGTACAGAAAGGTTGAGGTTATTCTATTCTCGGAAATTGATTCCAATAGCCTTGGACAGGTTCTTTATGAGCACCCGACAGTGCTCAAACCTATACTGGCGACATGTAATTTAGCTGGACGCGCCGTGGAACGCGACTTGGGAATTAAAAATCTAAACACCTATGAACCGCATATAGATCAGAATACGGCTCTGATTCTTGCAGGTTATATAAAGCCATTTCTTCCTGAAAGCCTTGAACTTAACGCTATCAGCCACTTAGACAAGATTTATTTTGTCGATAAGGAAATTAGAAAAACAAAAGGCAATTGGGAGAAAGAAATTCTACAATCTCTTAATAAGCTTAGTAAGAGAAAATACAAGAAAAGAAAATTTGAGTGTGAAGGAGAATTATTCGAGATCGATGCAGCCAATCCAGCCGATGGCGATATTGCAGTTGCTGTCGATGTAAAACGAATCGAAGCACGGCGAGATCTACATAAAAGGTGCGATGAGATCGTTAATAAAGCAGAAAAATTGAAACGAGCTTTTCCAAGCTCATTTTTTGGTGTTGTCATCTATTTCCCATTCCCCAGTGAACATATTAATATAAGCAACAGATTATCAAGCGACAAAATAGACAGTGTGCAATTCGCTGGTGGTTCAAAAGAATCCATAGACAGCGCTGTACAATTCTTATTATCAAAACTATGCGGAAGGCAAAAGTGACAGCAGACTTCAATCATAAACTCATTCAGGGTGATGCACGCGACCTCTCTTTCCTTGATGATCAGAGCGTGCATCTGGTGCTGACTTCACCACCTTACTGGAACCTGAAAAAGTACCGCGAACACCCGAAACAAATGGGCCATATAGATAATTACGAAGCATTTATTTCAGAATTGGCCAAAGTATGGAGTGAGTGTTACAGGGTGTTAATCCCTGGAGGAAGATTGGTATGCGTGGTTGGAGATGTCTGTCTTTCTCGCCGGAGCAACGGAAGGCACGTTGTTATGCCGCTTCATTCTGATATATCGGTAATTTGTAGAAAAATTGGATTTGATAATCTTAATCCTATAATCTGGCATAAAATTTCGAATGCTAACTACGAAGTCGAAAATGGCGGAGGAGGATTCTTAGGGAAACCGTATGAGCCTAATGCAATTATAAAAAACGATATAGAATTCATTCTCATGCAAAGAAAACCAGGTGGTTATAGAAAACCAACCGAAAAACAAAGAGAGTTGTCCCGAATAGGGAAAAAACAATATGAGGAATGGTTCAGGCAAATTTGGAATCTGCCGGGTGCGTCAACCAAACTTCACCCTGCGCCCTTCCCTTTGGAATTAGCGACCCGTTTGATCAGGATGTTTTCATTCTGTGGTGACACAGTCCTTGATCCGTTTTGCGGAACTGGAACCAGTATGATAGCAGCAATTCGTAATGGAAGAAACAGCATCGGCGTTGAAATAGATCCATACTATTGCGCCATGATCGAAGAAAATCTGTCTCAGGAATCGAGAAACCTCTTTGAAACAATTCAGTTGGAAATACATCTTGATCAACATAATAAAGCTATGCCCAAAGGAGCCATCCCTTGTCCGTAACCCTGGATGATGTAAAAAAAATCGCCCTGTTAGCCCGCCTGGAGCTGGATGAGCAGGCCGCCGGGCGCATGACCCGCGACATGAACTCGATCCTCGAATACGTGGAGCAGCTTGGCCGCGTGGACACCGAAAATGTCAGCCCCCTGGCCTGGCTGGAGGGCAAGAAAACCCCGGCCGAGCCGGACCAGGTCCGCCGCTTCGACAATGTGGGCGCCGTGCTGGACAACGCCCCGCTGCCCGAGGGCCGCTTTTTTATCGTGCCGCGCGTGATCGAATAGAACCGTAACCACATAAATGGAGCAATGCATTGAGTGAAATCAGAAACTTAAGCGCAGTGGCCCTGGCCGCGGAGCTTGAATCCGGCAAGGTGAGCGCGGTCCAGGCCGCGCGCGAGCACCTGGCCGCGATAGAGGCGGACACGCATCACTGCCTGCTCTCGGTCCGTCGCGAGGAGGCCCTGGCCGAGGCGGACGAACTGGACCGCCGCCGCGCCGCGGGCGAGAAGCTTCCTTTCGGGGCGGGCGTGCCGCTGATCGTAAAAGACAATATCGTGATGCGCGGGGCCGCTCCAACCACCTGCGGCTCGAAAATCCTGGAAAACTTTGTCAGCCCGTACGACGCCCACGTGGTGGAGCGCCTCCGCGAGCACGGCCTGGTGGTGCTTGGCAAGGCCAACATGGATGAGTTCGCCATGGGGTCCTCTAACGAGAACAGCGCTTTCGGCCCGGTGAACAATCCCCTGGACCCGGAGCGCGTGCCAGGCGGAAGCTCCGGCGGCTCGGCTGCTGCCGTGGCCCTGAACCTTGCCCCCCTGGCCCTGGGCTCCGACACCGGCGGCTCCATCCGCCAGCCCGCCGCTTTCTGCGGCGTGGTGGGTCTCAAGCCCACCTACGGGCGGGTCAGCCGCTACGGACTGGTGGCCTACGGCTCCAGCCTGGACCAGATCGGCCCGCTCACCCGCACGGTCGAGGACGCCGCGTTCCTGCTCGGAGTAATCGCCGGGCACGACAGGCGCGACTCCACCAGCGCGGACCAGCCGGTGACAGATTACCGCGCTGCCCTGAACGGCGACATCCGCGGCCTGCGCCTGGGCCTGCCGGAGGAATATTTCACCAGCGCCCTGGACAGCCGTATCCGCGACAAAGTGATGGAGAGCGTCAGCAAACTGGAAGCCCTCGGGGCGCAGGTGCGCAAAATAAACCTCCCGCACACGCCCTACGCCATAGCGGCTTATTACATCATCGCCACGGCCGAGGCCAGCGCCAACCTGGCCCGGTTCGACGGCGTCCGGTACGGGCATCGCACCGCACAGAGCGGCAACCTGCTGGAAATGTACCGCCGCAGCCGCAGCGAGGGGTTCGGCCCCGAGGTCAAGCGCCGGATCATGTTAGGGACCTACGTGCTGAGCGCGGGCTATTATGACGCCTACTACCTCAAGGCGATGAAAGTGCGCGGCCTGATCACGCAGGATTTCAACCGGGCTTTCGAGCAGGTGGACGCCATTGTCACGCCCACCGCGCCGGGCCTTCCCTGGAAAATCGGGGCGATGAGCGATGACCCGGTCGAGACTTACCTTCAGGACATCTACACGGTCACGGTCAACCTGGCTGGAGTCCCGGCGGTTTCCGTGCCCGCGGGAACGGTGGAGGGCCTGCCGGTGGGGCTGCAACTGATCGGGCGGCCGTTCGAGGAGGCGGCCATACTGAGAGCGGCGGGCAAGCTGGAAGGGGGGCAGGCCGTATGACAGACCACGGATGGGAAGTTGTAATCGGGCTGGAGGTGCACGCGCAGCTCAAGACCCGCACCAAGACATTCTGCCGCTGCAGCACGCATTTCGGCGATGAGCCGAACACCAATGTCTGCCCGGTCTGCCTGGGCTTGCCGGGCGCGCTGCCGGTGCTGAACGCGGAGGCGGTCTCGATGGCGGTGCGCACGGCCCTGGCGTTCGGCTGCACGATAAATGAGGAATCGATATTCGCCCGGAAGAACTATTTCTACCCGGACCTGCCCAAGGGCTACCAGATCAGCCAGTACGAAAAGCCTTTCTCAACCGGCGGGCAGGTTGAGGCCCGCCTTGAGGACGGCACGCACAAAAGCTGGCGGCTCAACCGCATTCACCTTGAGGAGGACGCGGGCAAGAGTATCCACACGCAGAGCGCGGCCGGCACGGCGGTGGACCTCAACCGTTGCGGCACCCCGCTGATGGAGATAGTCTCCGAGCCGGACCTCCGCAGCGCGGCCGAGGCTTACGCCTATCTGACCCGTCTGCGCCAGATGCTCCTGTATCTGGGGGTGTGCGACGGGAACATGGAAGAGGGAAGCCTTCGTTGCGACGCCAATATCTCTGTGCGCCGCGCGGGTGAGACGAAATACGGCACGCGCACCGAGGTCAAGAACATGAACTCGTTCCGCGGCGTGGAGAAGGCGATCGGGTTCGAGATGGAGCGCCAGATCAGCGTGCTCGAATCAGGCGGCCGGGTGGTGCAGGAAACCCTTCTCTGGGACACGGACAAACAGGTGGTCCGTCCGATGCGCAGCAAGGAGGAGGCCCAGGACTACCGTTATTTCCCGGACCCCGACCTTCTGCCCCTGGTCCTTGAACGACCCTGGATCGAGGAGCAACGCCGGGTGCTGCCCGAGCTGCCGCACGCTCGCGAGAAACGGTTCGGCGAGCAGTACGGCCTGCCGGAGTATGACGCCGCAGTGCTTACCGCCGAGCGCGAGGTGGCAGATTATTACGAGGAGACCCTTCGGCTGGCAAAGGACGCCGACCCGAAAAAAGTGAGCAACTGGGTGATGGGCGAGGTGCTGGCCGTACTCAGCAGCCAGAATATCGGGATCGAAGGCCTGAAAGTCCGTCCGCCTCAGCTCGCCGGTCTGTTCGACCTGATGACCGGCGGCGTGATCAGCGGCAAGATCGCCAAGACCGTTTTCGAGGAGATGGTGGCCAGTGGCGCTGAGGCCCAGGCGGTGGTGAAAGCGAAAGGCTTGGTCCAGATCACGGACACCAGCGCCCTGCAGGAGGTTGTTGACCGCGTGGTGGCGGCCAACCCTGAGCAGGCAGCGCAATTCAGAAGCGGCAAGGACAAGGTGTTCGGCTATTTCGTGGGCGCGGTGATGAAAGAAACCCGCGGCAAGGCCAATCCGCAACTGGTCAACGAGATGCTGCGTAAGGCGCTGGAGTAGAAAAGCGCCGCCGTGAATCGGAAGCGGAGCTAAGTCGAAATCCGAGACCGATGAAATCCCGTAGGGGCTGTCCCAAAAGTCCCCGTTTTTGCTCTTTGCAAATTATATCACTCTCTAACTATTTGCATTAAAAGCATTTCCGTAGGGGCACGGCGCGCCGTGCCCCTTGTATATTAGAGTGATAGTGTTAGGATGG
>CAYYNT010000019.1:0-63700 GCA_964473155.1 uncultured Gemmatimonadales bacterium
TGTCCAGGTCCACGGCCACGGCGGCCAGGCCCTGGGTGCTGGAGTCGAGTCCCAGTGAAAGGCGTCGCATTCTCCCTGACCTCCGCTCTTAAAAATCGAGCGGCATGGGCCGCTGCTCGAACCTGGCCACGGTCTCGCGCGGGATCAGGCGGGACAGGTCGATCCCTTTTGCCCGCGCGCGGGTCACAATGTCCTCGATCCGGCCGCGGGAACCGGCCGGGTCGTGGTAAGCGGAGAGTATCTCCTCCGGGTCCATGTTGTCCACGATTCCGTTGGCCAGCTCGATGGCGTTGATACTCTTGGCGACCGCGGCCTCGACCGGCATCCGCTCGGGGTTGATGTCCAGGCCGAACATCCCCTGGTAGCCGTAAAGCCGCAGCACGAACATCAGGGCCTCGAGAGTTTCGACGCCTACGACTCCGGGATTGAGGTCCTGGTCGAAATTCCCCAGCGGCTGGCTGTTCCAGTGGGTGTGGGCCAGGCGCGCCTCGCGCAGAACCGCGCTGTACGAGAACGCCACGTCCTCGAAACCCATGCGCACATGGCCGATCTCGGGATTGAGTCCCACCAGGCAATGCCCGGCCTCGATAAGCCTGCGGTTGAGCGGGTTTTTCAGGCGCGCCTCGACGTTGCGGGCCATGATTATACCATCCGCCGTGTTGCGCCAGATGTTGTTGATCGCCGGTTCGTAGGGCTTGGGCTCAATCGCCACGCGCACGCCGGGGACCTCGTCCATCGCCTCGGCCAGCGCGCCCTCGAAGCGGTCCCACATGTCGTAAAAGTCCGTGCCCAGGGAGTAGGTGTAGCCGTCGATCCCCGGCCAGCAGACCGCTGTCACGGGATAGCCCTGGTCCTCGGAGATCATCTTGACCAGCTTGAGTTGCTCGACAGTCCGCGCGGCGTATTTCTCGCGCACCTGTCCCAGCGGGCTGCTGGTTGTGCCGAACTGTGAGTCGACCATGCGGAAATCGCCGCCGATCCCGGCCACCACAGAGACAAGGATCCCGCATTCCTGGCGCAGCTTGCGATATCTTGCGTAGTTCTCGGCGTTGATTTCCCAGGGCTCGTGGGCCTCCAGGGCCTTGAGGCCGATACCGCTCAGTTCGGCGGCCACCGCCAGACGGCCATTCAGGTCGAGCGGGGCCTTGTAGCTGCCGTGGAAACGCGAGCCACCCTCGCCGAAGAACCAGATGCCCGCCGAATAGACCGGCCTGAAAGGTTTGCGCAGCATTTCCACCCGCTGCTGCGGCGTCAGCCGCAGGGCCTGGGCGCGGATATCGGTCAGAGTGGCGTTATCCACCCGGCGGCCCGCGCTGTCGCGGACAGAATTGTCATACGGAAGGTTCAGGCCATAGTTGTTGAAAGAGGAATACTGGATCATTGCACTGTCCCCATCGGTTGAACGGTTCCCTCATCCCGGCGCGGCGCCCCGGCGCCGCATTCAATTGAAACGAACTCTGAGGCGCGGCCGCAGAGTGACAACTTCACACTCGCTACAGCGGAAAGAAATGTTGTAGTTATTCCGGACCGGCGATATCACCCAGCCGTGGTTTTCCGCGGGACGTTCGAGCCAGCGCTCGAACTGCGGCATGAACGCGGAAAGGTCGATCCGGACCGGCGTCCCGGGCCGCACTTCCTGGCGGCCGTCGAGCTGCTCCTCCCACTCGCCGCTCTGCGGGGCATTGACCTCACCGGAGTCCACCGCGCTCCAGCCTGGTGAGGCCGGGCGGCTTTCGAACGTGATACTCTCGTTCCATTCCGCGCCGGGCAGGCCTACACGGTATATATCGTCTCCCACACCGGGCGAGAGCGAATTCTGACGGCAGCAGAAAAGAATCAGCTCCAGGGACTTGACCTTCGCTCCGGGCCGCGTTTTGAGTCCGCCAAGGTCGAAAGAAATGTAGAACTCCGAGAATTCCTCCTGACCTTTGCGGCCGGAGGTCCAGCATTCGAGGTCTTCTCCCTCCGCGCAGACCGCGGGCTGGTGTCCGCGTACGGTGATATCGCGGCAGCCGGAGTAACCGTCCACTCCGTTGCACAACTCGAACCCGCCCTCTTCGAGCGGTTTTTCCGGGACATAGAGCGCCTTGCTGGCGAAAAAGTCGCTCAGATTGCCCGTATTGTCGCGCGCCCTGGCCCTCAGGAGATGATTCCCGCCACCCAGCTCCCCCGGCTCCAGCGCAAGGCTGAAACTGTCGGCGCCGGAGGCTGCCAGCCAGGGGCCATTATCCAGGCTGTATTCCACGCCGGCGACTCCCCGGTCATCCAAGGCCCGGCCGGTGAGACGCAGAGGTCCGGAAACAGTCACGCAGGCGGAGGTGTCGTCCAGGGACAGCGCGGGCGGGGAGTCCGGCGGATTTTCCAGGGCCAGGCTGTCGAAAGCGAATGAGCGGACCGCCGCAAGGCGTCCATCCATAAGCTCGATCTCGTAGAACAGCCCCTCGCGCGAACTGTCCATGCCGCAAGCCTCGAGGGTCAGCGAGATAAGCCCGCAGTCCAGGGTGTCGAGGTTGTGCGTGTGGGTGTGGCCGCTGAGGCTGAGGACAAAATCATTCGCGCGGCCCGCCAGCAGCGGCATGGCGGCGTCGCCGAACCGCCCGGGCGGAAAATGCTGGGCGTACACCAGGCGCTTTCCCGCCGGAGTCACGGCCAGGACACTGTCCAGCCACTGGCTGCAGCGCAGGCTGTCCTGGCTCCAGTTGAGGAGGAACTGATAGCCCTGTGCCTCGAAAGTCCGGGCCAGCGGCCCGAAAACGCCGCTCCACCATTCCGGGCTGCGGGAATAGTTGTCATCGTGGTTGCCGGGCAGGACATACACCGGCAGGGGGGCCAGGCGGCATATCTCGCGCACGTTCTCCAGATACTCCGGGGCGTGGGCGCAGATATCTCCGGTGATCAGCACGAACTGCCCGCGTTCCCGCACCGTATGGAGGAACTGCCGCAGGCGGGACAGGTCGCCGCCGGAGGCGATATGCGTGTCGGAAAGGGCGATGAAAGTCAGCCGTTGCGGCCCGGTCTTTCCCGGGCAGGCTATCAGGAGCAGAATGGCGAGAGTGGAGCATAAAGTCGCACAATATCTTGCGACTCCGGAACACAGGTAAGAAAGCATCAGGTCACCCGGCGGTTGATTGTGCCTTGATTATTGCAGAAATGCCTCAAAAGGCTTATTCCGTTCGCTAACATAAAAGCCCGTGGCTGGACGCGCAATGGACATCAGCCACGAAAAACGAATGAAATCCTTGTAATCAGAGCAGCTCAATCGTAAAATTCACCTTCGGGTATCTGATCGATTCGATGAGCAACCTTGATTTCAGGGTAAACCAAATCTCGACCGGGGGCGCACGTGGGCAACTTGCGCAAAGCTCTGACCGGAATGTGGGTGGTGGTTATTGTCTTTCTTTTTTCCGTTCTGATCGTGTTCACTTTCCACGGGGACGGAATCGCGGGCCAGATGCTGCACGGCGATTCGTGGCTGACCCTTCTGCTCATAGCCGGACTGGCATTCATGGCTGAATACATAGACTCCTCCCTGGGCATGGGCTACGGCACCACACTTACGCCTATTCTCATGTTAGCCGGTTTTAATCCGCTGCAGATTGTCCCGGCGGTCCTGCTGTCCGAGTTTGTCACCGGCATCTCGGCCGGCCTGGCGCACCACAGCGTGGGCAACGTGGACCTATCGCGCGGCACCCAGGACCGGCGCGTGATGTACCTTCTGCTGGCCCTGTCCGTGGCCGGGACCCTGGCGGCGGTGATACTGGCAGTCAAGCTGCCCGCCAGCGCGGTCAAATTCTATATCGGGGTGATGATCACGGCGGTGGGACTGTTCCTGATCGCCGGGACGGGGCGGAACATCCGTTATTCCGCCGCAAGGATCGTGGCCCTGGGGACCGTGGCGGCGTTCAACAAGGGCATCTCGGGCGGGGGCTACGGGCCGCTGGTCACCGGCGGGCAGATCATGTCCGGCGTGCCGGAGAAGAACGCGATCGGAATAACCTCGTTCGTGGAAGGCGTGGTCTGCCTGGTGGGATTGATCCTGTATATCACCATGAAAGGCGGTCTCTACTGGCCGCTGGCCGGGTCGATGACCGCCGGGGCGATCCTCAGCGTGCCGGTGGCGGCGTATACGGTCAAATACCTGCCCGGCAAGACACTGCATTGGGTTATCGGTATAATCACCCTGTTTCTGGGCGTGATGACACTGGCGTTCGGGATAAAAACATGAGTTTATTGCCTTTGGTATATGTATTTCGAAGCTTCTGACCGAATAGTTGAAAAGCGTGTTATACATGTAGCGGCAGGCCCCTGTGCCTGCCGTTTTTTTGGGGGACAGCCAGGGGGGTGCTTAATCCATTATCAGCCTTGCCCGGCGGAAACGGGCCTGCGCCGCCTGCACCGCGACGTACGATTCCGCCAGAAGGAACAGCGCGGTCGAGAGCACCAGGGCCAGCGGGTCGAGGCCGGTGAAGAAACCGATGATAGCATTGCGCATGTCCACCGGCATGAGCCTCAGAGCGAAACCAGGGATAAAGAGCAGTCCCATGGCGGAATAACCCAGAAGCATCTGCGCCTGGCGGACCGATCCGGCCCGCAAAGAATAGTGCATGCCGAATGATCCGGCGGCCAGGGCCGCCAGCGGCGGGACCAGAAAAGCGGCCAACAGCCCCGGAACACCGAAAAAGACCACACCCGGTTCCCGCACTACGACATTGACCGTAATCACTCCCGTTAAAAAGAACACCAGCGTCACAGCCCAGGCCCAGAGTACCATGCTGAGCAGTATGCCCAGCAGAATGGCCCGGTCACTCAGGCGGGTGGCCAGCAGGGCTTCCAGAGTTTGGCGTTCGCGCTCCCCGGCGAACGAGTCGGCCACCACTGCCGATATGCATAAAACCGGTATGAAAAGTGCGAATATCAGCGCCATTACAGGGTGCGGCCAATGCATCCGGCCGCAGAATGCAGACAAGACTCCTAGAGCGACAGGCATGATAAATATGCTCAGTCCGTTCTTGAGCTCACCGTCCTGACGCAGGATTTCCCGCAGCTCTTTCCACATCACGGTGCGGATATCTTCCAACATCACTGTCCTCTCAGTCCAATATCAGCCGCGCGCGGCGGAACAGTCGCGAGGCCGCCAGCACCGTGACCACCCCGATCAGCAACATGAAAAACGAAATCGCGGCGACAAGGAGTTCCACACCTCCGGCCATGAAAAAGCCGAACACTGCCTCGCGCATCTCTTTCGGCAGCATGGGCAGGATCATGGTCGGGACGAAAAAGATCAGCATCCCGCTCATGACCAGGGTCTGCTGGGCCTGACGGACCGAGGACGCGCGCAGGGAGATCAGCACGCCCACGCCAGAGGCGGCGAAAGCGGCCAGGGGCGGCAGCACGAGCAGGGCCAGGAACAGGCGCGGCTCGAAAAACAGCAGTCTGCCCTCGCCCAGGTGTCTCAGGTTCAGCGTGATCAGGCCGGTGACCTCCAGTAGCGCGACAAAGCTAAGGGCGAAGAGGATCGAGGTGAGCAGTTTGGCGGCCAGGATGTCGCGGTCGCTCAGGCGGGTGGCAAGAAGGGCTTCGAGGGTCTTGCGCTCGCGCTCCCCGGCGAACGAGTCGGCCACGATGGTGAAAACCATGATGATCGGAAACCAGCCGGCGAAGATCAGGGTCAGGCCCGGCTTGAGCCACTCCTCGCCCATCTGAAGCGGCAGAAGCACACCGATGATCAGCACGGGAAAGAGGAAACCGACAACTCCCATTTTCGAGTCGCCGTAGATTCTGGGCAGCTCGCGCAGGTCTTTCCACATCAGGGTCAGGATATCGTTCAGGTTCATTTTTCCTCCTTCAGCAGCGTCAGGAAACTCTCCTCCAGGCTGGCCCTGACCTTGCGCACCTCCTCGACCGCCACGCCACGCTTCACCAGCAGGCTGACCAGCGGCGCGCTCGAGTCGCCGTTATCCAGACGCACCTCCAGGGACGATTCCACGAGCGCTGCCTCCCGCACTCCGGGCAGGGCGCGGACAGCGTCAAGAAGGCCCTCCTGCTCGAAACCCGCGCCTTCGACGCGCACAAGCTGCCCGGACTTGTCGGCCAGCAGCTCGCCCGGCGCGCCCTCGGCCACCAGACGGCCTTTGTTGATCACCGCCACCCGGTCGCAGAGCTTTTCCGCCTCGGCCAGGTAATGGGTGGTGAGGAAGATACTCACCCCCTCGCGCTGTTTCATGGCCAGAAGGTCCTCGCGCAGGGTTGAGGCGGCCACGGCATCCAGGCCCGCGGTCGGCTCATCCAGGAAAATGAGCTGGGGGCGGTGCAGAAGGATTCGCGCCAGGGCCAGTTTCTGGCGCATCCCGCGGCTCCAGTCCTTGACCCGCTCGCCCCGCCGTTCCCACAGCCCGGCGTGGGTCAGCAGCTCCTTTATCCTGGACTGGCGCTCGGCTGGGCTCAGACGGTAGACCCGTCCGTAGAACTCCAGGTTGTCCTGGGCGCTCAGGCGCTCGTACAGGCCAGGGTGCTCGAGCAGCGCGCCGCAGCGCCCGCGCACGCTGTCCGCCTCGGCCACAGTGTCATAGCCCAGCACGCGCGCCGTGCCGGCGGAGGGTTCGAGAAGGCCTAACAAAAGCCTGATAGTGGTGGTCTTGCCCGCCCCGTTGGGGCCGAGGAAGCCGAAGATCGTGCCGCGTGGGACAGAAAGGCAGAGATTTTCCAGGGCAACGATGCTGCCGAAACTGCGGCTGAGGTTGTGAGTCATGACTGCCAGGTCGCTCATGTGCGATTCCAGGTGTAAAGGAGTGGAGGTTTGCTATGTCCGTTCAGGAGCTTGCATCACGGGGTTGAAAGGTTATGGTTTTCATGTCCTTTTCCGGCTTGTGGAAAAGGACCAAAAGACGCTTTGGGGCCGTAAACTCGCACTGGCCATAACTCTTTTTCAGCCAGCGGTGTGCATGGAGTATCCTCACGCTGCCTTTGTCACCGGGCGACGCTGGCGCTGATTGCCCGCCCGGCCGCGGAAGCTTTTATATGCTTGAGTGTGCCCGCGGCCATTACTCCGCTTCTTCTACTCGGCTCGGACATACGGCCCCGGACGGCCCTGAGCGGGCCGCTTTAAAACAAAGCCAGCAAACATAAGGCCGGAGAGCCGAAAAAAGTCTGTCTTTTCCTGGGACATTCGGCGTAGGGTCATGTTGCAACGTGACCGAAAAGCTTTTTTCGATCCTCCCGGCAATATCCTGACCGGACATCCATGAGTGAAGGCGCTGATATTTGAGAATAACGTTTCAGTGAACGGAATAATAGCACGCGGCCGTGTTACTGTCAATCAACGTTCAGCGGGAATGCCCGGACGGCTCTATTACCTCGAACGTGCAACCTCGGGTGCGGCGCTCGCCGCTCGCCCGGTCGGTGATCTCCACTTTCAGGTTGTACACTCCCGGTAAAAGGGGCGAGGTGTCGATGTCGAAAGTTTCAGCCACGCTGGACTGGTTTTTCTCAGGCGCGCGCTCGAAAACCATGCTCAGGCTCTTCTCGCTTTTTTGGGCAGAAAAACCCAGCAGACGGGCCAGTTCGCTCTTTTCCTCATCCCGCGAGACAGTCACCCGTTCCTGGAACTGACCGAGCCCGGTGCTGTCCTGGGTAAGGTTGTACACCTCCAGATAGACCGCGATTTTCTCGCCCCCGGCAAAGCGCAGGCTGGGACGCGGATTAAGCTCCGCCCCGCGCCTGCGGAACAGGCCCTGGCCGCGTTCCGGGTGCGAACCGAGCAGGATGCCGCTCAGGTCGAGGCTGTTTTCATTGTAGGAACGCAGAACCATTGGCTGACGGCGCACGGCGCGGCGGCCGGGAATATCCAGCCGAAGGGCCAGGTTGTATCTGCCTGGAGCGAGCCGCAGGCGGTTGGAGGCAAGCCAGCAGGTTTCCAGCCGGTCCGCCACGGACCAGGCGATCGAGGAATCGCGGGCCACGAGGCTCCAGGTGCTGTCGAACATGGCCAGGTCGGAAAACGGGGCGTTGAACATTTCAATCGAGTCCTGCGCTGCGCTCTGGAAGAACAGAAGTTCCACGTCACCGCCCGGCGCACGGAAATCCGCCCCCAGGTATTCCTGTTTAAACACCGGCAGAGGGTCGGAGAAGGATTCGCTCGCCATAGCCTTATCGATCAATCCCATTCCCCTGGCATACACCGGGATGAAAATGAAATCCCCGGCGCCGGCCGCTTTCTCGAAAGGAAAGAAAGTCGAGCCATAGCGCCAGACCTCCTGGCTCGGGATGCCCTCCGCCTGCGGCGCCTCGAAAATGCTTGGCGGGAGGCTGAACCCGTGGGACTGCAGGATCCAGCGTGTTGTCTCGTCAGTTGGCATTTGTGTAAACTGAAGTTTCATCGGAGCTGCCGGCCGGCGCACCTCGTCCGGCTGGCCGTGCCTTACGTAGAGCAGCCCTCGCGGGTCGAGATCCAGGCGGCTGCCGCGCTGGAAAAAAAGGTCCGGGTCGTACTCGTAGATACTGGAACCGGCCCCGCCTTGCATCAGGTTGATCAGACGGTTGTAGCTCTTTGATTTCTGGAACCTGCTGTGCGGATTGCTGAGGTAGAAATAATCCTGTGCCTCGGCCAGGCGCGCGTAGTGCGTGACTCTCCGCTCGTTGAACGGTGTCAGTGGGTCAGGGTCGCGCCGTGTCCAGAACGTGCGGAAAAACGCCGCTCCCTGTTCCGGGGATTTCATCCGTTCCCATTTTTCAGCCTCTTCCGGGGTGAATATCGACTCGGCATCCACCATGAGGGCCTCAAAATCGCCGTCCCCCGCCGCTTCCTCCAGCGCCCGCTCGTAGAATTCCTCGAAACCGGTGGTGTCTGCCAGGGCAAGCCGGCAGCGGGCGCGCAGAAGCTCGCGTTCGGCAGGTTTGTATGCCGCAGTTTCCAGTTCAGCTCTTGTGAAGGCCGCCAGGGCGGGTTCATATTCCTTCAACTGATAACGGATTCGTCCGATAAGCAGCAGAAAGCTCGCAGTCCGGCTGCCCGTATCCGCCCGGGCTTCCAGAGCGGCGCAGACCCGCCGCATCTCATCCCCGGTGTGACGGACAAAACGGGTGAGCCATATCTCCAGCGCCCCGCGATACTCGGGATCAAGGCAGACCAGACTCGTCAGGCTGGAGGAGGCCATGTCGTAGCCCTTGCTGTCATCCAGCTCGAAGCCTGCCTGTCCCAGATTGTACAGGGCTTCCCGGTTGGTTGAATCCACCTGCACTGCCAGCTTGTACTCATCAGTCGCCTGCGTCAGGTGGCCCTCGCTGCCGAAGCGGATGACATGCCCCAGGCCAAGGTGAGCGTTCGAGCGTACTATGGGATCAGCGGAGTGAAGCGCCCGCCGGAAATCCGACTCCGCCCGCTCCCAAGCCCGGCGCTGCAGGCGGAAGTTCCCGCGCAGGATATAACCGGGAAAATCCCGCTTGTCCCGGTCAAGGCTGCGCTCCAGAAACTGGCTTGCCCCGGCGCTGTCGCCCTCGGCAAGAAGGGCGGCGGCCTGCTGCGAGGGTGGCGGTCCGGATGCGCCCAGGGCAGGGCAAACCGGGATCAGCAGGGTTGTAATCATAAGCCCGGAGATCAAAGCACTTCTGATTAATAAAATCATCCGAGTTTCCTGTTTCATCGCTGGTCAATAATCTCGAACGTGCAGCCGCGGGTGCGGCGCGCGCCGCCCGCCCGGTCTGTGATCTCCACTGTCAGGTTGTACACTCCCGGCAAGAGGGGTGAGGTGTCGATGTCAAACGTCTCCGGCAGGCTGGAGGCGGCCTTTTCCGGCGCGCGCTCGAAAGCCAGGCTCAGGCTTTTTTCACCCTTGCGGCGCCCGAAAGGAATCAGTTTCTCCAAAGTATTCTTTTTCTCGTCCATTGTCACGGTCACGCGCTCCCGGAACTCCTGGCTCCCGCCCGGTTGCCGTTTGAGGTTGTAGACCTCCAGGTAGACCGCGATTTTCTCTCCGGCGGCGAAACGCAGGCTGGGGCGGGGGTGGATTTCCACGCCGTTACGGCTGAACAGGCCCTGGCCGCGTTCCGGGTGCGAACCCAGCAGGATGCCGCTCAGGTCGAGTTTCTTTTCAGGGTAGGGCCGCAGAGTGAGAGGTTGACGGCGCACGGCGCGCCGCCCGGGAATATCCAGACGCAGAGCGTAATTATAGCTGCCGGGGGCAAGCAGCAGCCGGTTGGAGGCCAGCCAGAGACTGTCCACTCCGGCGGCTACCTGCCAGGCGATCGAGGAATCCCGCGCCACCTCTTTCCACGTGCTGTCGTACAGGGCCAGGTCGGAGAACGGAGCATTGGGCGAAGCTACCGAATCTTGCGGTGCGCTCTGAAACAGCCACAGTTCCACCCGGCCGTTCTTTCCCCGGAAATCCACCCCGAAACCTTCCTGTACAAACTGAGGCAATGGATCTTTGAACGACTCGGTCTTCATAGCTATAGTGATATTGCCGCGCCCGCGAAAATTCTTGTAAATATACCTACCTGCGGAGCCTGTCGGCGAAATCACTCGATTGAACAGGTAGTAAGCCGAGCCATAGCGCCAGGCCTCGTAGTCAGGGGCATTGAAATCGGCTTCCCAAGGCAGGCCGAACCTGTAGAGGAAATCCGGCTCGCCGTGGCGGATATAGAACAACCCGCGCGGCTGAAGAGCCAACGCGCTACAGCGGTCCCACCACATGGAGGGATCGTATTTGGGATCGAAATCAGGATGTCTTGGGTCGTATGAATCTTCCGGCTCCTCTGGCTGTGTCGATTTGGATATGTCCATTCCAGCATGTTCTGTAATCGAGATGAGGCGGTTGTATTTCTCGGAAGTGTTGTAGAAACTGTGCGGGGTGTACTCGAAATAGTTCTTTTTTGCATATTGCAGACGGCAATAGTGAGTGACCAGTCGCTCGTTGAACGGAGTAAATGGGTCCGGGTCGCGCCGCTTCCAGAATGCGCGGAAAAATGCCGCTTTCTCCGCTGGCGTATTCAGGGTGTTCCAACGCTTCGCCTCCGTTGGACTGAAAATCGGCTCGGCTTCGCGAAACAGCAGGTCGAAATCGTCCTCCTTCGCCGCCCACTGTAAGGTTTGAGCATAGGCATTCTCGAAACAGAGCGTGTCTCCCAGGATCAGCAGACAGTTCGCCCGGATCAGCGAGCTTTCGGTGCATCTGTATTCCGGGCAGTGCAAAGCCAGGCTGTCTAACAGGGCCAGGGCCGGCCCGGCCTCCCACAGACGCTGACGGATCCGGGCGGCGTACAGACATATCCGGCAGTCACCGGGGTTGGTTGCCAGATACTGTTCGAGGCTTTCGCCGACCTCGCGCAGTCTCTTTTCACTCTGAGAATAGATCCGGTTCCACCAGATTTCCAGGGCATCGCGATAGTTCGGGTTCAGCCGGAACAGGCGCGCCAGAATGTTGTCCGCGGCCCGGTAACCACTGGTCCAACCCAGTTCGAAAGCCGTCTCGGCAATCCGGTAATAAGCCTCCAAGCAGAGCGAGTCGGCCTCGATCGCTCGGCGGTATTCGCGCACCGCCCACCCCCTGCGGTTGAGCAACTTTAGCCTGATATCCCCCAGACCCAGGTGCGCCAGAGCGCGGAGGCTGTCAGATTCCGAATAAGTCACCATCCGGAAATCCCTCTCCGACTCATCGAGCCGTCCCGCCGCCAGATGCAGTCTCCCGCGCAGCAGAAAAGCCGCGTAGTCTTTAGAATCATTACCCAGTGAGCCTTCAAGGAAGGAAAGCGCTCCGGCGCTGTCGCCCGCGGCCAGGATCTGAACCGCCCGCTCCGAGGGCAGTGACCCGGAAGCGCCGGAAACACTGGCAGCAAGGATAAGCAGAACGCATGCGCAGTATGATAAGGTCCTTGTTATGGCAGGTTTCCAGCGGTGCGGGCAGGGGGTATCACATAGCCTTGATATGTAAGCGCGGCAATATCCGGAGCGTCTCGCTCGACCCAGCCGGGGGACTGGCATCCCAGACTCCAGAAAACGGTGAGAGGAGATAAACCGTTTCGCTACTATATACTATAATATTTGCCGGCATGTTCCTCAATTGTTTTCTCGGACCGCTACGGATCGCTGGCGGAAAGGCCATGCCCCGGCTTGACTTTGGTATTACCGGGTAATAATATTCATCCAGAGAATGTGCTTTCAACCTCGGGAGTCAGGTGAAAAATGTCCAGAACAAAACCGGAGATTATAACGTTCAAGGCGGATGACGGCCTTCTGGCCCGTCTGAGCGCCCTGCCCAACCGCTCGGAGTTTATCCGTCGGGCGGTGCTGGACGCGCTGGGCCAGGTCTGCCCGCTGTGCGGCGGGGCCGGGACGCTCTCGCCCAACCAGCGCCGTCACTGGGAGCAATTAGCCGGGGCGCACAGCCTGCGCACCTGCGAGGAGTGCCATGAGGTGCGCCTGGTCTGTGAACATGAAACGGATGGGGATGTGCATGAATAAAAAGAAACTCGCCGCGCTGGTTTTTTCGCTGCTGCCGGTCGCCGCGCTCTGCGGGTGCGGCGGTGACCGCGGCGCGGGCGGACGGATCGGGGTGTTCGCCGGCCTGCCGCCCGCGGGCTGGCTGGCTGAGCGGGTCGGGGGGGAGCAGGTGAGCGTCACCGTGCTGGTGGACCAGGGCCAGAGCGCGCATTCGTTCGAACCCACGCCCCGTCAGGCGGCCGCTCTGGCGCGCGCCAGGCTGTACCTGTCGAGCGGCATGCCGTTCGAGGAGACCCTGTCCGCGCGGGCAAGCCAGTCATTCCCCGGCCTGGAAGTGGTGGACCTCCGCCGCGGCCTGGCCCTTTTGCCGATGCAGGAGCCTTTGTACGAGGATGAATCGTCCGGGGGACATGAAAATCACGGCCATGCGGCGGGCGAGCCGGACCCGCATTTCTGGCTCGATCCCGTTATGATGAAAACAGCGGCCGCCACAGTGTGCGAGGCGCTCTGCCGGGCGCGTCCCGAGAGCGCGGCATATTTCCGTGAGAACCTGGCCCGCGCGCAGTCGGACCTGGACGCCCTGGACAGCCGTCTCGGGGCGCTCCTGGCCCCGTACCGCGGGCGGACGATCTACGTGTTCCATCCGGCGTTCGGCTATTTCGCCGCGCGGTACGGCCTGGTCCAGGCGGCGATAGAGGCCGGGGGACGGGAACCCTCGGCGCGGGAGCTGGCCCGCCTCACCGACCGTCTGCGCGCCGACCGGGCCGGGACGGTGTTCATCCAGAGCCAGTTCGCGGTAAGCGCCGCGGCCAGCCTTCAGCGCTCCCTGGGTGTCAGTCTGGTGGAGCTGGACCCGCAGCCCGCGGATTACCTGACCGCCCTGGAGAAGACCGGACAGAAGATTGCAGCGTCGTTCGAGGCCGCCTCGGGGATGAAATAAGACAGTAATCCACGAAGGAACACGAAGAAAAGACAAATAAAAATGTTTATCCACGAAGGACACGAAGAATCACGAAGTTTAAAAGCGTGTCGAAAAATGCTTAAAAAACACAACCCCCAGTTTCCCCCTTTCTTAGGGGGACTTAATTTCTCCGCTGCCAATCGGTTGCATATAACTGGCAGCCAGGGTTTTGCCTCTCCCCTTGGCAAGGGGGGACCGAGGGGGATTTATCCAACAAATCAACGCACCTTTATAACTATTTTTCTTAGTGCCCTTTAGTGTCCTTAGTGGATAAAACTGCTTTGGGGGTGGGGTTTTCTGATGGACAGTCCGGTCATAGAACTGCGCGGGGTGGATTTCGCGTACAACGGCGCGCCGGTTCTGAGCGGGGTGGATTTCGCGATCCAGCCGAGGGATTTCGCCTGCGTGGTGGGACCGAACGGCGGGGGCAAGACCACGCTCGCGCGCCTGATCCTTGGGCTGCTGCGTCCCGTCCGGGGTGTGGTGCGGGTGTTCGGCGGCTCGCCGGACTCCTCCAGTCACCGCCTGGGCTACCTTCCGCAGAATCCGCGTTTCGACCCGCGATTCCCGGCCAGCCTGCTGGATGTGGTGCGCCTGGGCCGTCTGGTCCGCGGCGCGCGTCCGGGGCTGGGGGGACAGGCTGAGCGCCGGGCCGCGGAGGACGCTCTGCGCGAGGTGGGCCTCTACGAGCGCCGTCAAAGCCCGTTCGCCGAGCTTTCCGGCGGACAGCGCCAGCGCGCCCTGATAGCCCGCGCCCTGGCCTGCCAGCCCGAGCTGTTGGTGCTGGACGAGCCGACCGCGAACCTGGACATTCAGGCCGAGCACGATATTTATGACCTTCTGCGCTCACTCAACGAGCGGCTGACTATCCTGATGGTCTCGCACGACCTGTTTTTCGTCTCGAAATTCGTCAACCGGGTGATCTGCGTGAAAGGCCACGTGCACGTGCACCAGACCGGGGAGATCACGGACGGGATGATCCGCTCGCTGTACGGGGCGGACATGCGCCTGGTGCGCCACACCGGCGAGGAGGCCCTCTGATGGGAGCGTTCCTGGCCGACCTTCCGCGCTACGATTTCCTGCTCTTTGCCCTGGCCGCGGGCCTTCTGGCCAGCGTCGCCTGCGGCGTGGTGGGGACCTATGTGGTAACGCGGCGGATCAGCTATATCGCCGGGGGCATCTCGCACAGCGTGTTAGGCGGGATCGGGGCGGCGCGCTATTTCCAGACAGTGCACGGCTGGAGTTGGCTGAGTCCGATGCTTGGGGCGGTGGCCGCGGCCCTGGCCTCGGCGCTGATTATCGGCTGGGCTGGTCTGAGGGCGCGCGAGCGCGAGGACACGGTGATCGGGGCGCTCTGGGCCGTGGGGATGGCGGCCGGAGTGCTGTTCATTTCACAGACTCCGGGCTACAACGCGGACCTGATGAGCTACCTGTTCGGCAACGTGCTGTTGGTGGGCGCGCGCGACCTCTGGCTGATCGCGGCCCTGGACTGCGTGGTGCTGGCCCTGGTGGCGCTGTACTACCGTCAGTTCTTAGCCGTGTGTTTCGACCCTGAGTTCGCCCGCCTGCGCGGCGTGCCGGTGGAGGCGTTCTACCTTCTGCTGCTCTGCCTGGTGGCGCTGACCGTGGTGCTGCTGATCCCGGTGGTGGGGGTGGTGCTGGTGTTAGCCCTGGTGACATTGCCCGCGGCCGTGGCCGGTCGGTTCACGAAAAGCCTGTGGGGCATGATGCTGGCCGCGGCGGGGCTTTCGATGCTGTTCACTACTGGCGGGCTGGCCCTGAGCTACGGCCCCGGCCTGCCCCCCGGAGCTACCACGATCATGCTGGCCGGGGGGGTGTATCTGGCGGTGATGGTGGGGAAACGCGGGCAAAACTGATCAGTTGTAGCGGTCCTCGCCGCTGTGGTCGGCATACGGCTGGATGCGCAGCCCTCGATACTCGTACATCGGACGGATTTCCCGCAGGAACGGATCGTTTTCCATGGCCTTGATGATATAATTACAGTCCGGGTGCGTCAGGCCCAGGGAATGACCCACGAAATAGTCCAGTTCCCGCAGCGCCGCCTCGAAATTCCGCCGCGCATCCTGAGACAGCAGGGATTTGCATTCCGCGTTCACCGTCTCCAGTCCCTCCGGTATTTGCAGGCCCATTATCTCGGACCTGGAAACCGTGGCGGAGGGGTTTTCCGCCAGCCAGCGCAGCAGCGTGTAGTAGATAAAATTCCGCAACTCCTGGTTAGGTATTGTTATCCTGAGCAGAAGGTCTTCTCCCAGGAGCAATTCTCCCGATTGACAAAATCCCCGTAGCGGGACCGGCTCGTCCGGTATTGCGGAAATGTTTATCCCGGCGGCCAGAGGTTCTCCAGTTATAAAACGCGCTTCCAGGGAGCGGCAAGCGCTTTTTTCCAGCAGGGCGTCCAGGTGACGGTACTTGTCGGCGATATCGCGGTCCGCGGCTACCAGCGCCTCGCCCCTGGCGGTCAGTCCTTCTATCCATTCCGGAGTGATTTCTTCCGGGACCGGCAGAAGGCCAATCTGTTTTTTATACCAATGCGCTCCAAGGTCTTCGATGACCGAGGCGCGCAGCACCGTTCCTGAATAGTATTGAATTACACGGGACAGAACATAGTAGTTCAAGGGGAATTCCCGGTTAAACTGCACGAGATAAGCCGTGTTTTGGAACAGAGTGGATTCTGGAATCTTAACCGCCGTGGGGACTTGGGATATTTCGCGCATCGCGAATAATTTTCCGTAATCAAGCAGGCTTTCGTACAAGTAAAGATTGCGGGACTGCACTGCGGAGGCTTTCAAGTCACAAAAGCCCAAGGGTTCTCCCAGGATGCCGCCGGGAAAAATATTCTGGCCCTTGTAGACTGGGAATCCATTTTCTGATAATGCTTTAGCTCCACCCAGTTTCAAGCCTTCACCTATCAGCAGGTTTTCCTGCCATTTGAGTCTTTCCTCTTTAGGCTCTTCGAGCGAAACCAGGGTGGCCTTGTCCGGCTGGCGTCTGGCCCAGGCGGTCTGGACAATGCCGGCCAGCCGCGGGCCGCGGGCCAGTTTTTCCAGGACCGGCAGGTCCGTGTCGCCAACCTTGGTGGTCCACTGGGCTTCCCGGCCCCTGGCGTAGTCGAGCAGGTCTTCCCAGCGGCCCAGGCTGTCCGGCAGGTAGGCGGTCTGGAACAGGTTTTTCAGGGGCAGGGCGGTGCGAGCGGCTTTATTCAGGTCGATACAGTCAGCGGACGGATCGTAGCAGTCCATGCTGGCGGTGACTACCTCAACCAGGTCGCTCTCATCCCCCTTTGAATTCTCCACGATCAGGATAATGACCGGGCGCTTGATCCCGTGGAACGTCTTTTTGCGCAGCAGCTCCAGGTCAACTATCTCGACGATGCGGTAATTGCGCAGGGCGGCCCGCAGGCGTCCCGCGTAACCGGCGTCCAGCAGGGCGAGCGGCACGATGAATCCCATGCGCGCGCCGGGCTTGAGCCAGACCTTGAGGGCGCGGTAAAGGAACAGCAGGTAAAGGTCATACTGACCATGGATCACGTCTCCATAGGCCAGTTCTATTTCCTGGTTCACTTTCCGTCTGTGCGCCCGGACATAGGGGGGGTTGCCCACCACGAGGTCGTATTGGCTGCCGTTGATCTGTCTGAAACGCGGAGGGAGCGGGGAGGGAGCTATCCGTTTTTCCGCCAGGTCGTTTGCGGAGACAGGCGCCAGACCCATCTGACCGCCGTTTGCGCTGCCAATGGACAGGCCCATCGGGTCAAGCGAGTTGTTCCCCCCGACCAGGTTCCGTCCGGGCATGATCTCCCTGGCGACTCTCTTGATGTCCTCCTGGCTTGTCTGCGCGAACAGGTCCATCAGGTGCCAGAGAAACTGTATCTGCGAGAGCGCTATCGAGAAAGGATTGATATCCATCCCGTTAAGCTTTAGCAGCATTTTCTTGACTGTTTCCGAGGAGAGCATCCCGCTTTTCTTGATCCTCGAAAGCTCTATCTGCATGGCCTCGACCAGGAAAGTCCCGGAGCCGCAGGCCGGGTCGAGCACGGACTTGTCCGGTCCGAAACCGCAGCGGTCCAGAATATAGCGCGCAATCTCGGGCCGGGTGAAAACCTCACCCAGCTCCCGCCGCTTGTTCTCTTCCAGATAATGGTCGTACACGCCGGAAAGGATGTCGCCGCGGACGGATTTAAAATCCCATCTGGAAAGCAGGTACATGGAATGCAGAAGGGCCTGGCTGAACACCTCGTCGTTTCCGTTAAGAATCCAGTCCAGGATGTTGGGGTCGAACAATCCGTGGTACAGCTCGCGAGCGCTTTCGTATGTCTGCCTTAGCAGGACCTGATACCCGGTCTTGAAATGCTCCGCGTACTTTGCGAAGACCGCGACTCCGCCGTTGGAGATAAAACTTTTCATCAGACCATGATCTTCCGAGAACCGGATCATCAGCATCCGGCTGAGGATCAGGGAGGCGGTTTCATAGAAAAAGGACTCGGCGGCCCGTTTTGATTGTTTGTCGTTTTTCAGAAACGAGACTTTTTCCTCGATCCCCGCGCGCTCCGCGTACTTCTGGAGTATGTCAACATCGAGCCGGAGCGCATACAGGCGTTGATCAATATCTATCCGGAAAGCATCGTGTTCTTCCGTGTATTTTAAGTACTCCGCCGCGGTTAGGCTGGTCTGTTTATCGCTGATAGTTATTTTAGAGAAAATTATCGGGAACCTGCCGTTATCACTCCAGTTGATGACTCTTTCGCCCCATTCTTTTTCCATGCCCTCGATGAGTCTGTAAGCTTCTTTCAAATCCTTGGAAACTCTTGCTTTAACTACCTCCTCGACAGCCATGCGCAGTTTTTCCGACACCAGCCGGATCGTGGCGATAAACTTGCTGCGCCCGAAAAGGTCTATATCTCTGTAAGCGGAATGGGTTTCTCCTTTTTGAAACTTTGCAAGTTCATTTTCGAACGAAAGTTCCTTTTTACTGATAACTCCAAAGCACTCCCTGAATTTATGGATGTCCTTCAAATCGTCCCACGGGAAAGCTTCCGGATCAACCTCAAGCCTGTGCTCGACGTTGTAACGTAAAACCTGTCTTTGATCTATCAGGAAAAAGAACCGTGTGCCGGATTGGATGTATTTACTTTTATCGTTAAAGATATGAAGCGCCTGTGAACTCAACACATTCCCGGTTTTTGCCTCAACCACGGCGGCAAGGTGTTCCAGGTTTTTGACAGCCTTGCCCTGTATCGTGGAATAAATGCTTAAATCCGGGGAGCCGGCTTTCTTCCCGATCGAGGTGTCGACCTGTATCTGCGCGGCGGCGAGTCCTATTCCGAACTGACTTTGCGTAAAAAGGTCCCGCAACAAGGGATAAATATCTCTTTCCCCTGTTGTCAGGTTTTGCAACTCCTCTATTTTGGCGATTAATGCGTCCTGCTTTTTGGGGACCATTTACTTATCCTGTATATAGGGTTGTGGTAATCTAATTTAAAATCACCTTCCCCCTTTCACCACCCGCCTGTTCCTATCCGCCCAGGCGCCCCAGAAAACGAACAGCCATATACCCAGCGCGCTGTAAGCTAGGGTCTGCTCATCCGGAGGGGGCGGGCCGAAATAATTGGCCGCCTGGATGGCCAGAAGCACCAGCGCCAGGCTCCAGAGCGCCCAGACCCCGCGGCGGTTCTCCGGGCGGGTCGCGCCGGTGTAAATCCATATGCCCAGAACAAAAAGCCCCGCCTCAACCGCAATCGAGCCGGGCAGCGAGTTCCAGAGGCCCAGGCCGAAACGCCGCGGGTCGCCGGGGGCCAGGGGCAGGTCCGGACGGTGGGTGACATAGTCCAGCAGCCAGTGGCTGGCCAGCACAAGGCCCAGGACCAGGCCCGTGCTCAGGGAGCGCCGCAGGAGCCAGTAGAGCAGGGCCAGAACCGCGGCCCAGATCAGCACCGGGTAGAGGCCGTGGCTCCAGGGATAGTTGTACAGATCGAGCGGCGTTACTATCGTATTGCCCGGATCGATCCGTACGGCCTCGACTCCGGTGAGCAGAAGGACCGGCCAGAGGAGGTCCATGAACTGCGCGGCGAAAAACAGCGTCCCGAGCGAGGCCCTTGGCGCGGCGCGCTTGGCGATCAGTCCCACGGCGAAATGTCCGATGAACATACTTTTCCCTTTCGGGCTCGGCAGGCCGTGCCCCCGCATAGTCAATCCGTATGCCTTCAGAGCCCATCCCTGAAAATATAATCCCGCGCCCGGCGGAGTACAACCGGGCACGGGGTGTATTCATCCTGATCAGGCCGTGCGGATCAGTTCCTGCAGGTAATCCTTCGATTTCATTATGTCGCGGGTCTGCTGCTCGCCCTCGATCTCGCGCTCGATTGTGACATGGCCCTTGAAATTCAGGCTCTTGAGCTTGCGGAACACGGCCGGGAAATCGACCCAGCCCTGGCCGATCGGGGTCTCGTTGCCCAGCTCGCGCGGCCCGGCCGGGTAGGTCCCGTCCTTGGCGTGCATCGACTGGACATATTTACCCAGCACCTCCAGGCCGTCCACCGGGTTGGCCTTGCCGTAAAGGATCAGGTTGGCCGTGTCGTAGTTGACTCCCAGGTTGCCGGTCCCGATATCTGTTATCGCGCGCAGAAGCGCCACCGGGGTTTCCTGGCCGGTCTCGAAGCGCACCAGTATCCCGCGCTCTTTCGCATACAGCGCCGCCTCGCGGGCCGCGGCGATGAACCCCTCGTAAAGCGGATCGTTGGGGTCCTCGGGGATAAACCCGAAATGCGAGTTCAGCGCCGGGATGCCCGCCGCGGCGCAGAAATCCACGCCCTGCTTGAGACGCGCCACACGCGCGGCCCTGTGCTCGGGCGGCACCAGTCCGATAGTGCGCGGCCCGCCGTAGAAATTCCATTCCAGCTTACCCGGCCCGTTGCAGATAAGAGCGGTGGGGAAAACTTTGCTCGCGGCCAGGGCCTTTTTCACCCGCGCCGCATGCCCGGCCGAATAGTTCTCGACCCCCATCTCGCAAGTAGTGAATCCCAGGCTGGTGACCCTCTCCAGCCCCTTTTCCGGCTCATCCGCACCGATAATAATCCCCAGTTTCATCTCGGCCGAGGCATCCCGCCCCGGCTTGCCAGCCGGCTTTCCACCTGTTTCAGCCGCGACTGCAATCCCTGCGGCCGAGGCCGCCGCGGCAAGCGAGGCCGCGCCGATAAAATCCCGTCTTTTGAGCGTGCTCATTTGCATTCTCCCTAAGATTTTTACTTGTCGAACTGGCGCAGGTCCAGGGCCGGCTCGAAGCAGTCGTCCGAGGAGGCGACCTCGTCCCAGGTCACACGCCGTCCCCAGTAGGCGGCGGTGCGGCCGAGGATGGCCGACATGGCGGTATCGGCCCCGGCCTGGCCCTCATTGATCATCTTTCCGCTGGTGATGCTGCCGATGAAAGCTTTCTGCTTGTTGGGGTCGGCATCCTCAAGGGCCGAGGTAAAACGCCCGGCGGCGCGGTCTTTCTCGTTCTCCGTGCCGCGGCCGCGGCTGGCCCCGCTGTCCCACTCCTGGGCCCCCTTTATGAACACCCCGCCGCTGTAATGCGCCTCGGCGATGCCCTTGTCGCCGAAGAACCGCTCGGCGACATCCCCGTAGGCCGGATCGAGCTGGGTGGAGTGAAAATTCACGTGCGCACCGCAGGGATATTCGAAATTCACCTGGTAATGGCTCCAGGCGTCGCCCTGGTCCTCGCGTCCCGCGCGGCCGCCCACGCCGCTGGCCGCCACCGGGTGCTGGCCCAGGATCCAGTTGCAGATATCCACCACGTGGATGCCCTGCTCGACAAGGATATCGCCGGACAGGTCGCGGAACCAGAACCAGCAGCGCAGACGGTTCTCGTCCCGGGAGCGGTCGGCGCGCCAGTCAAGCTGCGGCTCGCCCGAGAAATAGTAGGCCTGCACGCTCACTATATCACCGATAAGGCCCTCGTTTATTTTCTGCTTCAGCTCGACATAGGGTGTGGCGTGGCGGATCTGAAACCCCACGGCCAGGGAGCAGCGCCCATTGGCCCGGTCCGCGGCGCGCAGGAAACGGTTCACGCCCTTGACATCCACCCCGACCGGCTTCTCGCAGTAGGTGTGCTTGCCCGCCTCCACCGCGGCCTCCATGTGCATGGGGTGGAACACGGCCGGGGTGGTCACCAGCACGGCGTCCACATCCTTGCACTCGATCAGGCGAAGGTAGGCCTCGGAACCTGAGAACAGGTTTTTAGCCGGGATGTCGGCGTAGCCTCTCTCGCGGTTGGCCTTGTTGAAATTTTCCTGCCCACCGGCCAGCTTATCGCGAAAAAGGTCGGCCACTGCGGTTATCCGCGCCCCGGCGTTGGTCACCAGGCCGTATCCCACGTTGGTCCCCCGGTTGCCGCAGCCGATCACACCCAGCCCGACACTGGAGTTCGCCGTGCTGCCGAACACAGTCTCAGGCCTCAGGATAGTGAAAGCAGCCGAGGCAGCGGCAGCGGACTTGAGGAAAGTTCTGCGGTTCTGGCGCCTGGACATGCGACCTCCACGTGTAACGATTTTAGAGATTTTCTCCACACTCCGTGTCATGGTGTAACGCATGTACGAATATTACAGCCGCTCCTTTGAGTGCGCAACAGGAATGATCCATAATCTGGAGTGGATTATCTCGCACCGGGCTGCGGGCATGAAGATTGCTTGATTGTGGTGTGAAAATTTGCAGGCGCTGGCGTTTTAGTACGCGGCCACTGCCGTGGCGGAGCTAAACTGTATCGTTTTCAGGCCGATAACAGAAGTAGGGTGCAAATATGCCTGCCCCTGATACGGGTGGGAAGGATTTGCCGGTAGAAAACCCTGTTGAGGGGAGTCACCGCTCTGCATGCAGCTTAAAGTTCAAAGAATCGCCTGGTTCATCTCGCTGGCCGTCTCGCTGATGATCCTTTTCACCCGCTGCGAGAATCCACCGACAGTCCAGCCGATCGGAGACCTGACGATCAGCGGCCAGATTACGCGTTCCGGCTCCGGCGTCGCCAATGTCGATGTGAAGCTCAGCGGACAGGACAGCGCCTCGGTCAGCACCGACAGCACCGGAGCGTACAGTTTCCAGAATCTGGGCGACGGGCTGTACCGCGTGGCTCCGGTCAAGAGCGGCTTCAGTTTCAGTCCAGGCGCGCATAACCTTCAGTTGACGTCCTCGGCTGTTTCGGGCCAGGATTTCGTGATGAGTCCGGCCGGGGCGCAACTGATCTTGATCAAGAACACCCTGGATTTCGGGTTGCTTATCACAGGGAATAACAAGTCCCTGAATCTGGGGATCAGCAACCTGGGCTCGGTCACCCTGAACATTTCCAAGCTGGAATTCTCCAGCACGGTTTTCAGTTCGACCGTAACAAGTCTGAACATTGCGCCGGACAGTCTGACTTATATCCCGGTCAAATTCAATCCAACAGTGGCGGGAGGTTACCAGGCCACACTCACGCTCACAACCTCGGATTCAGCCAATAAGAAAGTCACGGTTGCGCTGATCGGCTCGGCCCTGGAGGCGGGCAACGCGAAAATCGAAGCCCAGCCGTCAAGCCTCGCTTTCGGCCCTGTCCGGAGGGGCAGCAGCTCCAGCCTGAAACTGAGCTTGAAAAACACAGGCACGGACAACCTGAATATCACCGCCATAACCTCGAGCGACTCCTCGTACAGGCCGAGCCTGACCGCAGCCACCGTTTCCGCGGGACAGAATGTCGAGTTGCTGGTGACATTCTCGCCATCCGATACTCTTCAGCATAACGCCACGCTCACGGTGACGAGCGACGCCTCCAACCAGAAAGCGTTCGCCGTTCCGCTCACAGGCAGCGGATTTACTTCAGCGCTCTCGGGCATCCAGGTCGATCCGGTAAGCCTCGATTTCGGCCGTGTCTTCCTTGACAGCACTGTTCAGCGTCAGTTCAAGGTAACCAATGTGGGGAAGGACACCCTGCTGATTACGGCTTTCCAGTTCGCCAATTCCCAGTTCAGCGCCGTTTTCGGCGGTGAGATGCTGCCCCCCGGCGCGAACCGTACGTACCAGGTGTCCTGCGGGGCCAAAGTCACCGGTCTGATCCAGTCCGTGCTGACAATCTACAACAGCGACCCGTATCAGACCCGTCTGGAAGTGCCTCTGAGAGCCAACATCACGGCCACTCCTCCCACAAGCATCCGTCTGAATCCCTCCAGCCTGACTTTCGGTCAGGTTCAGAGCGGCCAGACCCTGCGCAAGTGGTTGTATGTGGTGAATCCAACCGCTATCCCCATAGCGGCGGGTCAGATATCTGTCAGCAAGACCGTGTTCCGCGTGTTTACCGATACACTGACAGTCGCGGCGTTCGATTCCACGCGTCTGGAGGTGGAATTCGCTCCGCAGTCGACCGGCGCGGTCAGCGCCGTGCTGTCAATGCGAACCAACGTGCTGGGGCAGGACACTGTAAGCGTGTCTCTCTCGGGTGAGGGGACGGCGCCTCCCAGTCCGGCCATGCAACTCAGCCAGAACTCGCTCGATTTCGGCTCTGTGGTGGCCGGGGTGGCCGCGACCGCCGGATTGACCATCGCAAACAGGGGTGTAGGAGAGCTTTCGATATTCTCGCTTTCCACCAGCCAGTCCGTGTTCACATCCAGTGTAAACTCAATGAAGATTTCGGCCGGGTCCTCAGGTGATGTCCTTCTGGTATTCTCACCCGACAAGGTGGGGCTTTTCCGCGGGACACTGACCATTTCCAGCAACGACCCGGCAAATCCCAGCAAGGTAATCAACCTTACCGGGGCCGGAGTGGACACCACCAGCCGCGTTGCCCTGATGACACTTTCCACGCGGAACCTCAATGTGGGCAATTCACTGGTTCAACTGAGCGCCACCGGATTTTTCGAAATCGGCAATGTGGGCAAGGACACGCTGAAAGTGACCGGGATCAGTCCAACCCGCTCCGAATTCAAAGTTCAGCCGAACCATTTGAATGTGGCCCCTGGAGGAAAGCAGAGCGTTACAGTTACGTTCACTCCGCTGGTTGCTGGCGAAGCGGCCGCCGCTCTGGTGATACTTTCCAATGACCTTCTCCGTCCGGTTGACTCGCTGAATGTGAGTGGCATGGGAATGAATGTAGACTCCACAATAATAACCAGCCGGGAAATATTTATCCCCGGCGGCGTTTTCATGATGGGCAAGGCCGGAGAAGTCGAGCCGGTGCGGCGTATCACCCTGAGCAGTTTCTATATGGATGCTTACGAGGTGACTAACCAGGAATACAAGGAATTCATGGACGCCGGAGGCTACAACCGCAAGGAACTGTGGACCGATGAGGGCTGGCAGTGGCGTCAGACCAGCAACGAACAGAATTTCAACCCCGCCGATCCGCGGCCGATGAACTGGGGCAGCGGAGATGCGCCCTGGCAGAGCGATGCATACTCAAATCAGGCCAACACGCCGGTGGTCGGAATAAACTGGTACGAGGCCTGGGCCTATGCCCGATACCGCGGAAAATACCTCCCCACCGAGGCCCAGTGGGAATATTCAACACGCGGCCAGATCGGAAGGATCTATCCCTGGGGCGATGTCTGGGACGGCAGCCTGACCAACCACGGCCAGAGCCGCAGCCCGTATTTCGATGAATCGGATGGTTACCGCTACTGCGCACCGATTGGAGAGTTCCCGGCAGGCAACAGCCCGGAAGGAGTCAACAACCTGTCTGGAAACGTGATGGAATGGATCAGCGACTGGAACGGGGACTACAACCCGGAACAGACTTTCAACCCGGCCGGCAGTGTGACAGGCACGGAGAAAGTCATCCGCGGCGGCTCATGGCGCGGCTCGACCCTTTTCTCGCGCGGTTTCCACCGCAACCGCAGCGCGCCCAAGCTGCGCTACCCGGACTGTGGCATCCGGCTGGTGCGCAATTTCTGATAAATGTTTTTTAAATCCCCGCCGGAAGTGAACGGGCCGGAGAAAGAATATGCTTTCTCTCCGGCCCGTTTTATTGCCCACAGATGAATGGCTTCAGAATATCTTGGTGAATGTCACCGTGGTGGCGTTGCCCTGCGAACGATCCCGCGCGCCTGTCTCGAAGACAGTCCTGAAAGACAGGAAAGCCTTGGCTTTCGGGATGAAAACACTGACCTCAGGCCCCAGAGCGAACACACGGTCATGCACGCTGGCATCCCAGTTCATGTCCGCGCCGCCGTCATCGGTCACCTGCCACAGGCAGTAGCCGGACAGGCCGAGGTCCCAGAACTTGCCCACCGTGCGGGCCAGTCCGTACTCGAACAGGAAATCCTGGCCTGGCTTGACCGCAGTTTCACCCTTTTCGCTGTTGATCTCATAGCGGCCCAGGGCGCTCAGGCTCCACAGACGGGCCGGGTCGAGGTAGACAGTGCCGCCGAATGTCAGCATGGTGGTCCAGAAATCCATCCCCGCGCTGGCCGGCTCGGTGATGCCGTAACTTCCGGTCGGGGCATAGAAACCCACACCCAGACCGGCGTCGTAGCGCGGACCATGCCAGGAGAGCGTGACCGGCTCAAGGAAAATGTCGCCCAGGGAAAACTCGCTGTCATTTACTCCAAGCGCCCCGATTTTTAGGTCCGTATTAACCAGCGGCACGATCGCATCCATGCCGAAATACCCGCCCAGGACTTTCTTGTCCGTGATCCAGATAAAACGGTTGGCCGTGGCGAAAACGCTGACATCGAAATTCAGCGGCAGTTCCTTGCCGTCTCCAGCGCGCAGCGAGCCCGAGTTGTAAAATATGTTGTAGCTGCGCCAGTACACGCCGGGCGGGGGAAGGCTGCCGGCCTTGATCCCCTCGACTCCGGGCACGTAATGGCCCTTTTCTCCGGCTGACAGGCTCCCGCAGAATACTGAGACCGCGAGGGCCAGGAGGAGCGGTGACACCCTGTAACTCTGGTTCATAACATGTTCTCCCTTCGAGCGGTTTATCGAAAAGCGCCTGGTTTTTCCGGCGCGGGCATTCGCATGGATCGCGGAATTCGATTCACAGGGGCTATAATTAACAGGTGTAAGGCCCGCGGTCAACAGGTTTTATCGCTTTCATTGTATGCCGGGGCTTCAGGAAGTATCTTTAAGCTTGGAAATCAGGTTTGATTTTCGAGTTCAATTATCGAGGGGATGCATATGACCACAATGTCGCTGGCCATTCTGGCCGCCGGTGCGCTGGTGGGCCTGGCGGCCTCGTTCACCGGCCTGGGAGGCGGGTTCCTGATGGTGCCGATCCTGCTGTACCTGGGATTCAGCGCCCAGAAAGCGGTGGGTACTTCGTTCCTGGGGATTCTGATCATATCGCTTTCGGCCCTGGTGGCGCACAACAAGCTGGCCAATGTCGATTACCGCTACGGCCTTCTTCTGGGCCTGGGCGGGATTGTCGGGGCGCAGGTGGGAGCGCGCCTGGTGGAGCGGATTTCGACCGGGACGTTCAAAAGCATGTTCGCCCTGGTGCTTGCCGGTCTGGCGGTTTATCTGTGGATTAAAAAATGACTCTCTCTCACTCTGTACTGGAAAACTGACAACAGGGAATGCTCATGCCCGCGAAATCCAGGCCCAACCGCAGGTTTCTGCCCAGGGGACTTATCATTCTGCACGAGGATGAGGATATCCTGGTGGTGGAAAAGCCCGCTGGTTTTTTGACCATGGGGACTGAGAAGGAAAAGACCCGCACCGTCTACCACGCTCTGACCGATTATGTCCGTCGCGGGATCGCCTGGTCGCGCGAGCGCGTGTTTATCGTGCACCGTCTGGATCGCGACACATCCGGGATACTGGTGTTCGCCCGTAACATCCGGGCCAAGACCGCCCTTCAGGGGGACTGGAAAAACACGCGGAAGAAGTATCTGGCCATTGTCCATGGCCGTTGCGAGAAGGCGGAGGACACGATCACCAGCTACCTGGCCGAGAATACGGCCGGAGTTGTATACTCCACGCCGGATGTGTCGAAGGGAAAGCTCTCACACACCGGCTACCGGGTGCTCCGTCTGGGACGCAGGCATTCCCTTCTGGAGGTGGACCCGCGGACCGGACGGAAAAACCAGATACGGGTGCATCTTGCCGATATCGGCCATCCGGTCGTTGGGGATTCGAAATACGGGATGCCGGACAAGTCGCACAAGCGACTGGCCCTGCATGCCGCCACGCTGACGTTTCAGCACCCGTCTAACGGTAAAGTGATGACTTTCGAGACACCGGCGCCGGAGTATTTCGAGCAGATACTGGGCGCTCCGGCCGGCCCGGCCGTCAGGAGCGTCAGCGAAAGCCCGGCCCCGCCACGGGAGGAGCGCAAGATTCAGCCGAGTAAGAGATCAGGCCGTCTGAAGGAAATAGAAAGACAGACATCCGGGGGACCAGAGGCTGCGCCACGGCAAGGCCCGGGCAGAGGTAAAGATAAGGACAGTCCGCTGGCTGGGGGGCGTAAGGCGAAGCCGCGGAAAGAACCGGGAAGATATGTCGATGAGGACAGACCGCCGCGGGAAAGACACAAGGGCAATCGGGGTAAAGGGATAAGCGGGAGCGGCGAAAATGATATTCCGCTGACCCCGAAAAGACACAAAGGCAAACCCTGGGAAAGGATGTCTGGAGAAAGCGCCGGGCGCAGCCGGCCGCCGCGGGAGCAGCGCAGAAATCAGACGCGGAAAGAGACCGGCCGGGGCAAGTCAGACAGTGGCGGACGCAAGCGCGGGAAATGACGGGTGTATCTATTTGGAGACATAACTGTCCGGGGAAAAACCGGAAAACACGAACAGATGTTTGACCTGTCAGCCAATCAGAGAGAACAAGTTTTTCAGGACAGGGATTTCATGTCCTTTTCCGTCTTGTGGAAAAGGACCAAAAGACGCTGGGGGCCGTAAACTCGCATCGGCCACGGTGGAACAGAAAGCCTTGTGTGTGCGCGGCTCTTTTTCACGCTGCCCTGGTTGCGGGGCGGCGCTGACGCGCAATGGCCCGCCCAGCCTTGTATCTTTTTCAGTTTTCGGTGTGCGCGGGGCTTCTGCTCCGCTACTTCGTCCCGGCTCGGACAGTACGGCCCCGGAGCGGCCCGCTGGGCCGCTTGGGAGAAAGACCGGTTATATACCTTTAAGCGGCTGTAAGGCCGCGGTTGCTGATGGGGCCGCGCCTGTCCGAGCCTGCAACATGGGCAGCGTGTAAAAGAACTGTAAACTCCAGGGCCAGTTGAAGCTCAACAGTCCGGCGGCATTGCGCGTCAGCGCCGCCCGGTGAAATAGGAGCGGAATCAAAACTCCGTACACACTTAAGCCGGTAAAACAGGCGTGGCCCGGACGAGTTGCGCGGCCCCGCTGGCTTTGCTGCTTTCGCCGAAACGAAAGCAGATAAAGCAGTTACAATAATGTACCAAATGCCGGAATCACCAGGATTTTCCCCGAACAGCTTTGATTTGGAGAATATCCTTACACCCCTGTCATTCAGTTGATAAACGTTTTATATTGCAGCCGGGAAAATCCGGGCGGCGTGGAGGTTGACTGGCGTTTCACCGCTGGAGCGAGACGGATGAGCGACAGGCTGAATGTGCTTCTTCTGGTGGAATCCCTGCCGAATCCGCAGGACAGGGACTCGATCTTCTGGATAAAGAACAGTTTCGTTTTCGATGCGATGAAGCGGCTGGCGCTCCGGCACGCTATGGTGCACCCGCTTTTTGTTCCTTACTGCGCACGCCTGGCCGCCAGTTTCTACCGTAGGCGGGGGCTGGAGATACATTTCCCGTCGGGGCGGGACGGCGCGGTTGAATCGATCCTCGAAAAGACAGTGCGGTATCCGTTTCTGCCGCGGCTGTATCCATGGACAAAATACCGGGCGCTACGGCGCGCTCTGGACCTGAACCGTTTCGACCTGATCCACTGCCATACGGTGTACGATCTGGGTCTGGCCGGTCTGCGGGCGGCGCGCGACTTCAGAAAACCGCTGGTGGTCACGGTTTACGGCAGCGATGTCAACTGGCTGTTCGAAACCGGCGAACGCAGGCCGGATGACTATATAGCCGCGAGCACCCGTCGGGTGCTGCGCGGGGCTGATGCGGTTATCTGTGTCAGCCGGGACCTGGCCGCCAGGGTGCAATCCCTTGGAGTGGACCGGGAACGGACTTTCTGGATACCGAACGGTTTCGACGGGAGCGTGTTTTTTCCCGGCACGGCGCATGCGGAGCGGGAGAAACTCGGCTGGCCGCGCGAGGGGAAGTTGCTGCTGTTCGTGGGCAACCTGTTCGAGACCAAGGGTCTCGGTGACCTGGTGGAGGCCCTGGGCTTGCTGCAGAACTCAGGCAGGCTGCCGGAGGATTTCCGCTGCCTGGTTGCGGGCCGTGGCACTCCCTGGGGTGAATCGCTGAAAGCCAGGCTCGCGGAGCTTGGCCTGGATAAGTGCTTCGAATTCTGCGGTCTTGTTTCGCCGCAACGCGTGGCATCTATGATGCGCGCATGCGACGTTTTCTGCCTGCCAAGCTGGCGCGAGGGCTGGCCCTGCGTGGTGGTCGAGGCGCTGGCCTGCGGCGCGCCTGTCGTGGGGACGGATATCGGCGGGATAAACGAGCTGGTTACGGACAGCACCCTGGGGCTGCTCTGCCCGGCGCGCGACCCGCAGGCCCTGGCCGGACGTATTGACGAGGCCCTGGGCCGACAGTGGGACCGTGAGCATATTGGCGTATCGGTGAAAGAATACGAGTACGGCCGTGTGACCGAAAAGATAGAAGAGGTTTACCGGCGGGTGCTGATGCGATGATGGATGGATTTAAGCCTGGAGTTTGGCGCTCGGGATGATTATGCCCGGTGACTGAAACATAACAGGAGAGAATGGAAGATGCAGAGGCTTAAAATCATGGCGGTGGTGGGAGCGAGGCCGAATTTCATGAAGATCGCCCCTCTGCTCTGGGCCGCCGCGCGCCGTCCCGAGCGGTTCGAGTTCCGCCTGGTCCATACCGGCCAGCACTATGACCACAACATGAACGAGGTTTTCTTCCAGGAACTTCAGATACGCGAGCCGGACCTCCACCTGGGGGTGGGAAGCGGCAGCCATGCGGAACAGACAGCCCGGATCATGGTCGGCCTGGAAAAAGCGCTGGTCAAGGACCCGGTGGACCTGGTGCTGGTGGTTGGGGATGTCAACTCCACCCTGGCGGCGTCCCTGGCCGCCGCCAAGCTGCATATCCCCTCCGCGCACGTTGAGGCGGGCTTGCGCAGCCGCGACCGCCGCATGCCCGAGGAAATCAACCGCATGGTCACCGACTGCCTGAGCGATATCCTGTTCACCACCAGCCGTCTGGCCGACCGGAACCTTCTGGCCGAGGGAGTCAGGCCGGAGCGTATCTGCCTGGTCGGCAATATCATGATCGACACCCTGATACATTTCCTGGAGCTTTCCACCGGGCGCGACACACCGGGACGCTTTGGCCTGGACGACAGCCGGTACGCGCTGGTCACCCTGCACCGTCCGGGCAACGTGGATGATGCGGCGAAGCTCGCCGGGATAATCGACGCCCTCTGCCGTCTTTCGCGCGAGATGCGGGTGGTTTTCCCGGTGCATCCGCGCACGCGCGGGACCCTGGCGCGGTTCGGCCTGTTCCAGCGGCTTGAGAGCGAGCCGGGAATCCTGCTTATCGAGCCGCAAGGATATCTCGATTTTCTCGGCCTTATGCGCTCGGCGCGCCTGGTCATTTCGGATTCCGGCGGCATACAGGAGGAAACCACCTACCTGAAGATACCCTGCCTGACCCTGCGCGAGAACACGGAGCGTCCCGAAACCGTGGAATACGGGACGAACCTGCTGATCGGGCACGACGGGGAAAGGCTGTACAGCCAGGCCAGGATGATCCTGGACGGGCAATGGAAAGCCGGCGGCGAACTTGAATTCTGGGACGGACGGGTGGCCGAGAGAATCCTTGACGAACTGGAGCGCCGCAGCGCCTGGATCACCGCTCCGCCTGAAAAACGGCTGGTCGACACGGGCGCGCGGCTTTGAGTGAGTTCAGGACGATTGTTATACAAAGAAGGAGCGGTTCAATGAGCGATGCAGCGGACGGAAAAAAATACTTCGCCCACGAGAGCGCATATGTCGATGAGGGCGCGGTGATCGGCGCGGGAACAAAGATATGGCATTTCTCGCATGTGATGCCGGGGGCGCGGATCGGCGAGAACTGCAACCTGGGACAGAATGTGGTGGTGCACTCGACCGCGGTGGTGGGCAACGGCGTACGTATCCAGAACAATGTCTCGGTATACGACCGGGTGATCCTCGATGACTATGTTTTCTGCGGGCCGAGCATGGTGTTCACCAACGTAATCAACCCGCGCAGTCATACACCGCGTAAACACGAGTACATGACCACTCTCGTGCGTGAGGGAGCCTCGATCGGGGCCAACGCCACGGTGGTCTGCGGCAACACGGTCGGCCGCCATGCCTTCGTGGGGGCGGCCTCGCTGGTGACGCACGACGTGCCGGATTTCGCGCTGGTTTTCGGGGTCCCGGCGCGGTTACAGGGCTGGATGTGCGTGTGCGGCGTGCGGCTGCCCCTGGGCTTGGGCCAGGATGACAGCGAGACCTGTGTCTGCTCCGGCTGCGGGCGCTCATATTCGCGTCAGGGTCACGCCGTGACCCTGGCCGCCGTGAGCGGGAAGCCCTGAACCCGTCCGCGTGCACTGCGCGGGGAAAGGCTCCGGCATGCCGAGAGTACTGTACCTGATCGCCCTGGAAAATGTGCTCGACAACGCCATATTCGAAAACCAGGTCCGGCGGATGCTGGTGGCGGTGCGTGGTGAGAATGCCGCCGAGGTGACGATTCTGGTGCTTCTGCCCTGGCTCGAGGTCACCCGCCGCGGCGTGTACAGCAATTTCAGCCGTCACCGCCAGGCCCTGAACAACCTTAGAAACGGTTTGAAAGAACAGGGGATCGGGCTGGTGGTGAGACGGGCGTTCGTGCCCTCGGCATTTTTCAACATGCGCACCGGCCTTCTGCGCTGGTTTGTCCTTTCCAGCCTGCCCGCGTTGCTGAGCCAGGTGCGCCGCTTTCGGCCGGATATCGTGCACTGCCGCTACTACTATGCCGCACGGCTGGCCCTGGCCGCCCGGCGGCTGGCCGGCGCGAAATACAGGGTTATTTTCGACCTGCGCTCGCTTCTGCCGGAACAGGGTCTGGTCAACGGGCAATGGAGCCAGGACAGCCGGGCATTCCGGGACTGGAAAGCTCTGGAACGGAAAATGCTGCTGGATGCAGACCGGGTGGTTTCGGTCTCACCGGCCATGACCGGGCGTGTGAGCGACGGGAACCCCGGACTGAGAGTCGAGACCATCCCGAATTTCGTGGACCTGGAACGGTTCAGGCCGGATGAAAATTCACGGCGGGAGCTGCGCCGGGAGCTCGGGATAGAGGAGCGCCGCGTGCTGGTGTTCTGCGGCACTCTCGGAGGACGGTACCCTGGGGACAGGATCGCCGAGTGCGTGCGGATTTATTTCTCCGCTTTCGGGCCGGAAAGCTTTTTCCTGCTGCTCAGCCCCTCGGATGAAAAGAGGCTGGCGCCCCTTGCCGGGGCCCTTCTGCATGACGGGTTGGAACGCGGGCGGGACTGGGAGTGCCATAGTGTGGAATCCGGCTCGGTGTCGCGCTACCTGAATGCCGCGGACTGGTCGCTTCTGGCTCTGGCGGATTCGATGAACGGCGTGGTGCAGCCGCTCAAGTTCGCCGAATACCTGGCTTTGGGTCTGCCGGTGCTGACCCACCCGGCCAACGAAGAGCTTGTTCATCTGACCCGCGAGCTGGGTGTGGGCGAGGTGCTGGATTCCTCCTCCGGGGGCTCGGAACTGCGCCGCCGTCTGGATTCCGGGCAGGAAAGCATGCGGGCGGCCTGCCTGCGGGTGGCGCGCGAGAGCTACGGGTTGCAGGTTTTTGCCGCGCGTTACGCCTCGATCTACCGGAAGCTTTCGGAGCGGGGGCCGGAAGACGGATGAAAGTTTATTTCCTGACAGAGGGCACGCGCACCTCCCCGGCCAGCCGTATCCGGGTCTATAATTATCTGGACCGTCTGGCCGGAAATGATGATTTTCAGGCGGAGACGGTCAGTTTCACCGGCGAGGCCTGTTGTCGCGCCCTGGTGTCGGGAAAAGCTCCCTGCCTTTTTCTGCGAGGCATCGGACAGCTTCGCCAGATGCGTATCTGGGCCGGTCTGCGTTCCGCGGCCGCCCGGTCGGATGCCGTTTTCATCCAGCGGGTCCTTCCGCCCGCGGGGATAACCGCACGGCTGGCTGCGCTGAAAAAGCGCCTGGTGTATGATTTCGACGATGCGGTCTATCTGGGCGGGACCGAACGCGAGATGCGTTTCCGCGAGATGATGCGCGCGGCCTCGCGCGTGATAGCAGTCAGTTCGGCCGCGGCGCGGGAGGCTGTCCGTCTCGGGGCGGAGGAGAGCCGGGTGGCCGTGATCCCCAGTCCGGTGGATTGTTCCGGTTACAGGGTGCGTCCGGCCGGTGGAGCAAGAAGCTCCTTTACGGTCGGCTGGGTCGGCTCCCCCCCCACCACGCCGTATCTGAAGGCGATCTGGCCGGAGCTGGCCGCTTTCGCCGGAAAGAACCCCGCCGCGCGGTTCGTTTTTGTAGGGGCGAAAAAGTTTGACGCCGGGGTGTTTGCGGACCGCGTACGTTTCGAACCCTGGAGCGAGGTTAACGAAAAGGAACTGCCCGCGCTGTTTGACGCCGGTCTGATGCCGTTGCCCGATGATCCCTGGTGCCGCGGCAAAGGCGGGTATAAGCTGATTCAGTACATGGCTGCGGGCGTGGCCTGCCTGGCCAGTCCGGTGGGTGCGAACCTGGAGGTGGTGGAGGAGGGGCGGACCGGATTTTTCGCCCGTGAAAGCGGGGACTGGCTCGGGCTGCTGGACCGTCTGGCCGGTGATCCGAGTTTGTGCGGCAGCCTGGGGGCGGCGGGACGGGAGCGCGCGGAAAAAATGTATGATTATAAAGCGACAAGTGGGTTATTTCAGCAGGTCCTGGCAGAGGCCAGTCGCAGCAGCGCCTGACCGAGGGACTGTCACCGAGACCGCATCACGCCGGGGATAAGCCCCGGCCGCGGAGCAGACATGAAACTGTCAGTAATCATACCGGTGTACAACGAGCAGACCACGATCGAACAGGTTATCGACGAGGTCAACGCAGTGCCGCTGGAAAAAGAGATCATCGTGGTGGACGATGGCTCGACTGACGGAACAGTGGCGGCGATCAGGCGCGCGGAGGGCAAACTGACCCGTGTGCACCTTTCGCCGGTCAATTTCGGCAAGGGCGCGGCAATCCGGATCGGGCTGACCTATGTGACCGGGGATGTCATAATCATCCAGGATGCCGATACCGAGCTTGATCCGCGCGAGTACAGCCGTCTGCTCCAGAAAATCGAGGCCGGGGCGGATGTGGTCTATGGCTCGCGGTTCCTGGGCGACAACCCCGGAATCCCCAGGATAACCCGTTTGGCCAACCGTTTCCTGACCCTGCTGACCAATGTCCTCTACGGCTGCCGTCTGACCGACATGGAAACCGCCTACAAGATGTTCCGGCGCGAGGTGGCCGGCCGGCTGCGCCTGCGCTGCATCGGCTTCGAGGTGGAGCCGGAGATTACGGCCCAGTTCCTGAAGAACGGTTTCCGGATAGAGGAAGTCCCGGTATCGTACAATCCGCGCACCTCCGAACAGGGCAAGAAAATCGGCTGGCGCGATGGGGTGCGGGCGATCTATTACCTGTTCCTGTACCGTTTTTTCCGTTGAGATTTGTCTTGGCAGTGAGCCGTAAAAACGCCGGAGAGCGATTGTGTGCGGAATAGCCGGAGTGATTGACAGCCGCGGGCGGCCGGTGGAGCAGGCCCTGCTCAAGTCCATGGCCGACCGGATGATGCACCGCGGGCCGGATGACGAGGGTTTCTACCGGAACGCGCGCGCCGAGGGCCAGGATACTGGCGCACCGGTCTCTGCCGGGCTGGCTTTCCGCCGCCTGAGCATCATTGACCTGGAGGGCGGCCATCAGCCGATGGCCAACGAGGACGGCTCACTGCGGCTGGTGTTCAACGGCGAAATATACAACTTTCAGGAACTGCGCACAGAGCTTGAGGCCCTGGGGCATCGTTTCGCCACCCGCTCGGACGGCGAGACTATAATGCACCTGTACGAAAGCTACGGGCCGCGTGGCGCGCTGGAACGCCTGCGCGGTATGTTCGCTTTCGCCCTATGGGATGAGCGCAGCGGCACGGCTTTCCTGGCCCGCGACCGGGTGGGCAAGAAACCGCTGGTGTTCCACGAGCAGGACGGCCGCCTGTGTTTCGCCTCCGAGCTGGCCGCCCTTCTGCAGGACAGCCGCATCCGGCGGGAAATTGACTGGAACGCGGTCTACCACTACCTGACTTTCATGTGCGTCCCGGCGCCCCTTACCGCATTCCGCGGAGTGCGCAAGCTGCCGCCAGCGCATTATCTGCTGTTCCGCAATGGAGAGACCGAGATTCACCGCTACTGGAGCCTGGAATACGTCCCCAAGCTGAAAGTGACCCGCCCGGAGGCCTGCGAGCGGATACGGGAGCTGTTCCTCGAAGCAGTCAGGCTGCGCCTGATTTCGGATGTTCCGCTGGGGGCGTTCCTTTCCGGGGGGATCGATTCAAGCGCGACCGTGGCGGCGATGAGCCTGGCCGGGGGCGGCAAGGTGCGCACATTTTCGATCGGGTTCGAGGAAAAAAAATTCAACGAACTGCCCTTTGCCCGGCTTGTGGCCGAGCGCTACGGCACGGAACATCACGAGTTCACCGTGCGGCCGAATGCCCTCGAGGTCCTTCCTGAGCTGGTCGAGCACTATGGCGAACCTTATGCGGACAGCAGCGCCATCCCGACCTACTACCTGTCCAAAATGACCCGCGAATTCGTGACCGTGGCGCTCAATGGCGACGGGGGCGACGAGTCGTTTTCGGGCTACCGCCGTCACTGGGCGAACCGTATCGCCGGACGGATTTACTCGCTGCCGCCGTTCCTGCGAGACAGTCTGATCCAGCCGGTGCGCGCCCTGCCGGGCGGGTCGAATTACCACAGCCGTCTGAACGGCATGCGCCGTTTCGCCGAGGCGGCCAACCTGGCTCCATCAAAGCGGTACACTCACTGGACGGGTTTTTTCAGCGAACGGGAAAAAAGAGCTTTGCTGAGTCCGGCTTTGAGATCGGTCATCGGCGAGCTGGATTCCTCGCATCAGGTGGAGGCCCTGTTCGCCGGCGCGGTCGCTCTGGACGGAGTTGACGCAGCGCTGCTGACGGATGTGAATTTCTACCTGCCCAACGACCTGCTGGTCAAGGTGGATATCGCCACCATGGCCGTGTCCCTGGAGGGCCGCAGCCCATTCCTGGACCACCGTCTGATGGAATACGCCGCTGGTCTGCCCTCCTCTTTCAAGGTCCGGGGCCGCCAGTTGAAATCGATTCTGAAAGAGGCGGTCTCGCCCTGGCTGCCGCGGGAGATACTGAACAAGCCGAAATGGGGTTTTGCCGTGCCCATCGGTGAATGGTTCCGCGGCGAGATGCGGGATTTCCTGCGCGACAATATTCTGGGTCCGGCCGCCATGTCACGCGGCTTTTTCGACCAGGCCGAGGTTGAACGCTTTGTCGCTATCCACCTGCGCGGGGAGCGGGACCTGGGACACCATCTCTGGATCCTGCTGATGCTGGAGTTGTGGCTGCGGGCCTTTATCGACGGGCGGCGATGAAAAGAGCGCTGTATATAACGTATGACGGTTTGCTGGACCCGCTGGGCCAGTCCCAGGTGCAGCCCTATCTGTGCTGGCTGGGACAGGCCGGTGTGCGGATATGGGTGCTGAGTTTCGAGAAACCGGATCGTCTTGACCGGGCGGCAATCGAGCGCATGCGCCGGCGGCTTGCCGCAAGCGGAGTGGGCTGGACAGCGCTGGTGTACCACAGCCGCCCGGCAGCGCCTGCCACGGCCTGGGACATATTGCGGGGAATGGTTTCTGGCCTGAGCCTGGCGGCTCGCCACCGCATACGGATCGTTCATGCGCGCAGCTACATTGCCTCGCTGATCGCCATGCCTGTGTGCGCTTTGCTCCGCGCCAGCTTCGTGTTCGACATGCGCGGCTTCTGGGCGGATGAGAAAGTAGAGGGCGGGGCCTGGAAGGCCGGCGGTGTGATGTACAGGCTGTTCAAGCGGCTGGAACGCGTGTTCCTGGGCCGGGCGGATGCGGTGGTGACCTTGAGCGAGCGCGGCGCGTCACTTGTGCGGGCGATGCTGCCGCCGGAGAGGAAAGAAATACCGGTCAGGGTGATCCCGACCTCCACCGACCTGAGCCTTTTCCGTCCTGCCGGGAAACCGGACCGCCAGCTCGATGAAAGGCGCGGGGTGCGCCTGGTCTATCTGGGGAGCCTCGGCACCTGGTATCTGCCGGAGGAGATGCTGCGATTTTTCGGTGCGGTGCTGGAGCATTATCCGGAAAGCGAATTCAGGTTCATTTCGGGTTCTCCTCGCTCCATGCTGGAGGCGGCTATGGCGGCCTCCGGATTGAGGGCCGATGCGGCGGCAAGGGTATCGCTCCTTGAGGTGGAACATGAGAGAGTGCCGGATGAGCTTGCGCGGGCGGATTTCTCGGTGTTTTTCATCCGGCCGGGCTTTTCGAAACAGGCCTCCTGCGCCACCAAGTTCGGCGAGTCCATGGCCTGCGGGGTACCGGTGATAATTAACTCCGGAATCGGCGATCACGACTCGCATGTCCGGGACAACAGGGTAGGTCTGGTTCTGGATGGTTGCAGCGAGGAGTATTACCGTCTGGCGGTGGAGCAGATACCCGGCCTTCTGGCTGACAGCGGGTTGCGCTTTCGCTGCAGGACGCTTGCGGAGAGCCGGTTTTCGCTGGATCTGGCCGGACAAGCTTACCTTGAACTGTACGATGCACTCTAAGACAGAGGTTCGGGACTTGGGATGAAAGTGCTATTTCTGGTTCCATACCCTTTACAGGGGGCAAGCAACCGGTTCCGGGTAAACCAGTTCGTGCCGCTGCTGCAAGCCCGCGGCGTGCGTTGCCGGGTCCGCCACTTTTACAGCGAAAGACTCTGGCGGATACTGTACCGTCCGGGCCATCTGGCCGGTAAATTCATTCATGGGCTGATCTGTTCCCTGAACCGTTGCGCGGATATTTTCCGGGCACTGGGAAGCGATCTGGTTTTCATACACCGCGAGGCTTTCCCGGTTGGTCCGGCATGGTTCGAGCGCCTTCTGACCCTGATCGGCAAGCCGTACGTCTACGATTTTGACGATGCCATGTTCCTGCCGAACGTGGCCGATTCGAACCGCTTTTTCGCCAGGTTGAAATGTCCGGGCAAAATTGCCTCTATCATTCGTCTTTCCCGGATCACGCTGGCTGGGAACGAATATCTGGCTGAATACGCGCGCGGCTGCGGGGCGCGTCAGGTAAGGATCGCCCCCACGGTCGTGGATACGGACATGTTCAGGCCGCGCGGTCGGGAAACGGAAAGGACCGGCGCGCCCGTGGTGATCGGCTGGATCGGCAGCCCGACTACGGTAAGGTACCTGGAGCCGATCTTTCCGGCCATCCGGTCCCTTCTGGCCAGGCATCCAGGCCGGGTGGAATTCCGCGTGGTCGGGGCAACCCTGCCGGGCGAGCTGCCGTCCGGCACGTCCTGCCGTCCCTGGAGCCTTGAAACCGAGGTCCGGGAATTGCAGGGATTTGATATCGGAGTGATGCCGATGCCGGATAACGACTGGACCAGGGGCAAGTGCGCGTTTAAGGCGATCGAGTACCTGGCGGTGGGAATACCGGCAGTCTGCAGTCCGGTGGGAATGAACCTTCAGTTGATCGAGCCGGGCGTGGACGGGTTTCTGCCGGAAAGCGCGGAGCAATGGGAGGAAGTCCTGTCAAAACTGATCGAGGACTCCGGTCTGCGGGAACGGATGGGAGCCTGCGGACGGGCCAAGGCAGTAAAAGTATACAGCGTGGAAAAAATTTTCCCGCTTTTTCTCGATACGCTGCTGGCAGCCGCCGGTGAAAAGCGCGCAGCATCAGGACTCCCTGTCACAGAAGGATATAACGGACAGGTCTGCCATAAACAGCATGAATCCACAGGAGCGGATGGATGATTATCGATGAAAAAGGCCGCTTGTTCGGCATTATCAATGTGTTCGATCTGTTTGTCCTGGTGCTGCTGCTGATCGGGATCTACCTGGGCGTTGCGGCCCTGATTGCAGTGCGCCAGACTCCGCTCGAGATAGTATCTATTACTCCGGACCAGGTGATGTCCGGGCAGGGGGCTGAAATCGGCCTTCAGATAAAAAACCGGAAAGTTATAAAAAGCGGCCGCGTCCGTCTGATACCCGCGGATTTCCAGGGTGAGACGCTACAGTTGGAGGTATACACCAATTATGGGATTAGAGACAATGTAAAATTTAAGCTCTCTCCGGATGTGCGGCCCGGGCGCTACCGTGTGGAACTCGAACTGCTGACCCAGGACAGTTTCAGAAGGAACTCGATAGTCCTGGCGCAGCCGGAGGACAAATTTCTTAAACTGGAACAGGCTGAAGACAAGTATTGGCAGCTTTTGGGCGAAGCGGCAGTGCCGGCCGCCGCGGCAACCAGGCTTGACCCTCAGGTTGAATACAGGGATTCCACCGGTATGTTCAGCGCTCGAATCGAGGAATCAGAGCCGGAGACGAATAAATCATCTCGAGAACTGCTCCCGGGTGCAATCCCAACCGGGGAAATCCGTCTGGTGAAGTTCAGGTTTTATGTCCCTTTCACTGGACTACCGGATTTTCAAACCCGTTATCTGGGCGCCGGGAGCCGGTTTGTGCTCGAAACTCAGGAGGGCTGGATACCAGCATGGATGACCGGTCGAGGCGAGCTGAAACCGGAGCTTGCCCGTGACAGAATTCTCTGGGAAATGGACCTGCTGCTTCTGGTCTTTTCCGCGGAACAGCGCGCTGCGGTAAAAGCCGGGGCCCGTCAAACTGACGACAGAGACGAGGTGCTGGCCGAGGTGCTGCAGGTGCTGGGCGAGGAACCGACCGGCTGGATATCGACCGCGCCGGAGAGCGGGCAAACGCCGGTCAACCTGCGTGTGCGGATGCGCCTTATGTGCAGCCTTAAGGATGGCCGTCTGCAATGGCAGGGACAATCTCTGGCGCCTCAGTCCATGCTGAAATTCAATTTCGGAGGACAGGAGATCAGCGGCAATCTGGTCGAGGACAAAGCTGGCGCACATACGATCAGGGTCAACCTTATCTTCCCGGTGTTGACAAGTTTCGCCGAAAAACTGATCCGGCCGGGAGCATATCTGCTTGACCCGGCCAGCCGCAGGCCGGTGGGACAGATCGCCGGGATTATCGAGAGCGCCCCGGCCGAAATACCTGAAGCGTTCCTGGCTGACCGTGAGGTAGCCGGGCTGTTTGGCCGCCAATACCGTCAGGTGCTTGTAAGCGCCGCTCTCGAATGTGTCTTGCGTGAAAACGGGCTATATGTGGGAAGCCAGATTCTTGCGAAGAATACGAACCTTATATTCAACCTTTTCTCCGAACAATTTCAGGTCCGTTTAAGCGACAATGGAAAGCTGCCGTCAAGAGCCGAGGCAGTCATTGTTAAGGCGGATGTGAAATTCACCTCTATCGATCCGCTGATTGCCGAGATGCTGAAACCTGGCGCCCAGGATATTGGAAATATGGACAGTCCGGATATTGAATTGGAATCGATGGTATCCAACTCACCGGCCAAAGTTCTCCTGACCGGCGAGACAAGAATAACTGTTGCCGAACACCCGGTGTTGAGGGACGTTCAGGCCAGGGTAAAGCTGAAAGCCATCCGCCGCGGGGAGCAGTATTTCTTCCGGGGCGCGCCTCTGCTGATCGGCTCGACATTCAGTATGCGTTTCAGCAAATTCAACGTCAATGGAACTGTGATGGGGTTCTGATGGGGCATTTACAGGATTCTGTCTGCTCGAGGCTCTGGCGGACGGCAAGCAGCGGCAGTGCCGTAGTGGCAATATGCCGCCGGGCAATGATCCTGCCCGGCCAGATAGGGCGGGGCAGCCGCCTTCTTAAGGTACTCGCAGTTGAAGACTATCTGGATGAGGACCGCGGGCCGCTGGTTGCAATGGTCAAAGGCTCCAGGTGGACAGAAAAGTTATTGAGAATATACCGGTATTTTACGCAAGCAGTCTTAAGCCTGTCGAGAAGGGATGTGCAGGCTTTCAGGCTTTCCAGGCTGAACATGCTGTTTTCCGGGGCGGACGGCTTTATGTCGCGGCTGCCAGCGACCATGTTTTTTATCCTGTTCCTGGCGGTGTTTTTTCTGATAATGCTTGTACTCTCAATAACCTGCCCGGATGCCTACTGGATTGCACCCTGGAGCGCCGGGCCGGTTATAGGCGTTCTGGCTGCGCTGCTGATTGCCAGGAACAGCGGAAATGGTCAGGGACGGGGTTTGTTAGGAAAATCGGCGCTTGGCGCGAAATGGTTGCTTCGCAGCTCGGGGCTTTTGCTCAGAAGGATCCGCCACAGACTGTCAGTCTTTTTGCATGGCCGGGGGAAAACTCCGGTAGAGGGTGGTCCGGAAATCTGAGAGAACCATAAAACGCCGTTCTTACAAAAGACAATTGCGAGCCTGAATGCTGCATAATGAAGACATAGTCTGTTTTTCCTCGATCGACTGGGATTTCAACTGGCAAGGCCACCAGCAGATAATGAGCAGTCTGGCGCGGGCCGGGAACAGGGTCCTTTTTATCGAGAACACCGGCGTGCGCGCGCCGCGCCTGGGAGACTACAGCCGTCTCGTGTCCCGTATCCGCAACTGGCGGCGCGGGTATAAAGGCATCCGTCAGGTGGCGGACAATCTTTTCATTTTCAGCCCTCTTCTTCTTCCGTTTCCTTACTCCCGGACCGTGCGAGGGATCAACCGTTGGTTCATGCTGCGAGTGATCCGGTCCTGGTGCCGCTCGATGAGGTTCTCCCGGCCGGTTGTCTGGTCATTCCTCCCCAGCAGGCTGACAAGGGAAGTAATCGAGCGACTGGAGCCGCGGCTGCTGGTGTACTATTGTATCGACAGCTTCGTGGACAGTTCTCCGGGAGCGTCGCGGATTCGTATTCCGGAACAGGAAATGATCCGCTCGGCCGACCTGGTGTTCGTGACTTCCGAAAAACTGCTTGAACACTGCAGGGCATATAACGAAAGAGTTTTCAAATTTCCGTTCACGGTGGATTACGAGCCTTTTGCGAGAGTGCGTGACGACAGCGCGGCTCCCGCGCCTAAGGACATGCAGGGACTGAGCGGGCCGGTGATCGGATACGTTGGGGGGCTTCACCGCTGGGTGGATCAGAATCTTCTGGCTCAGCTTGCCCGCCGTCTGCCGGACTGCAACCTGGTGCTGGTCGGACCCGAGCAGGAGCCGGCAGACATTCTGAAAGCCGAGCCGAATATCCATATCCTGGGCGGGAAGCCCCACGCTGAACTGCCTTACTATCTTAAATGCTTCGATACCGGTCTGATTCCGTACCTCCGGACACCCTATACGGAAAATGTCTATCCGACCAAACTGAACGAATACCTTTCCATGGGTCTGCCGGTGATCTCGACTCCGATACGGGAGACCGAGATTTTCGCGCGGGAGAATCCTGGACTGATCGACCTGTGCCCGGATGCGGAAAGCATGGCTCGCGCGATCCGGGCCTGTCTTGCCACAAAAGGCACTGAGCAGGAGACAGCCACGCGGGTGATGAGGCAGGAAGTGGCCCGCCGGAATGCCTGGCCGTCGCGTATCGAGAAGATGAGCACTCTGATCGAGGATCACCTTGCCTCCCTGCGAGACAGTTCCGGCAAAGGCTGGCGTGAAAACCTGACTGCCATGTTTTCCGCAGCGCGCCGCCGGTTTGTGTTTGGCGCAGCCTTGCTCATGTTTGTCTTCTTCATGATGTTTTTTTCACCGCTTGTCTATTGGGCAGGATACCCGTTGTCGTCAGCGGACAAGCCGGAACGCTCGGATGTAATCCTGGTGTTCGGCGGCGGGGTTGGAGAGACAGGCCGTCCCGGCAGTTCCACGTTCGAGCGGGCGGCCGCGGCAGTGGATTTGTACAGAGGCGGACTGGCTCCCAGGATCATATTTTCCAGCGGATATCAGCAGAACAGGAGCCGGGATGTGGAGAACATGCACCGGATCGCCCTGGCGGATAGTGTGCCGCCGGAGGACATTCTACTTGAAACCACATCGGCCAACAACTACGGCAATGTGACTAATTGTCTGGAACTTATGGACTCACTGGACTGCCGCAGCGCGCTGGTGATCACCGGCGAGATGAATGCGCTGCGTTCACGCCTGGTGTTCAAGCGGCTGTTAAGGGAGCGCGCCTCGAGCGGAATTTCGATCGACAGTATCCGGTTGGCGCCGGTCAAACCATCGATTTTTTTCGATCCGGTGAACGGCGACCGGCTCGCGCAATGGCGGGCGGTAATTCATGAATACCTGGCGATTCTCTGGTACTGGTGGAAAGACTGGATCTGAAAGAATGCGGTTACTTGCAGGTTGACTGTTCAAGGTTAAGGCTGTTATCTTTGAATGTTTTGCAGCCGCGGTCTTTCCGGCCGGGCGCCATTCTGCCTAACTCTCGTCTGACGTGGAGAAATGCCCGATGGAATGTCTGATTACGGGGGGTGCGGGTTTTATCGGGAGCAACCTGGCCCGTTTTCTTCTGGACAAGAATTGCCGGGTGCGTGTCCTTGACAATCTTTCGACCGGCCGGATGGAAAACCTGAGTGAGGTTCTGTCGCGTCTGGAGTTCATCAGGGGAGATATACGCGACAGGAAGACAGTGGAAAAGGCGGCGCAGGGTTGCGCGTACGTTTTCCACCAGGCGGCGCTGCCCTCGGTGCCGCGCTCTATCGCGGACCCCGAGACGAGCCATGACGTGAATGTCAACGGAACGCTGAATGTCCTTCTGGCGGCGCGGGACGCCGGGGTGAAGAGAGTGGTGCTGGCTTCCTCCAGTTCGGTTTACGGCGACCAGAAAGAGCTGCCGCGAGTGGAAACACTGCCGCCCAGGCCGCTTTCGCCTTATGCCGTGAGCAAGCTTACCGGGGAGTACTATGCGCGCTCATTCTCGGTTGTATACGGGCTGGATACCGTTTCCCTGCGCTATTTCAACGTGTTCGGGCCACGTCAGGATCCAAATTCTCCCTACGCAGCCGTCATTCCCCGTTTCATGGAGGCCTTGTCCAGTGGCCAGGCCCCGGTGATTTACGGCGACGGAAGCCAGAGCCGGGATTTCACCTATGTGGAAAATGTCTGCGCGATCAACTGGCTGGCCGCCACTGCGGCAGATCGTCTGAATGGAGATGTTTTCAATGTCGGCTGCGGGCGGAGCTACAGTCTGCTTGATCTGCTTGAAAAACTGGCCCGCGTCATGGGGAAAGGCCCGGTGACTCCATCTTTCGAGGCCCCGCGGCCGGGAGATGTTTTGCATTCGCTGGCCGATATCGGCCATGCCAGGTGCAGACTGGGTTATGACCCGCATCCGGATTTCGAGTCCGAACTGGGCCGCACCTGTGAATGGTTTGTCGGTGCGAGGGATGGGAATGGAAGTTGAGAACCGCACTAAAGTGATCAGGATAATCGCCCGCATGAATATCGGCGGTCCGGCGCTGCATTGTATTATCCTGACCAGTGAACTTGATCCACAGCGGTACAGGTCCATTCTGGTTACGGGCAAGGAATCGCCGGCCGAGGGCAACATGTACGGGCTGGCCCGCGAGAAGGGCGTGGAACCGGTCATTATCGAGGCTCTGGGACGGGAAATTTTCCTTCAGGATGATCTTCGGGCCCTGGTCCGCCTGGTGAGACTGATTAATCAGGAGAAACCGGACATTGTCCATACCCATACGGCCAAAGCCGGCACGCTCGGTCGCCTGGCGGCAAAGCTGACCAGTGTGCCGATAATAATTCATACTTTTCACGGGCACGTCTTTCACAGCTATTTCGGTTTTTTCAGAACCCAGTTTTTCTTGTGGATGGAGAGACTGCTGGCAAAATTGACCGATGTGATTATCACTGTCGGCGAGCAGCAGCGGCGTGAAATAATAAACTATAAAATTGCGGAACCGGAAAAAATAATATCGGTGCCCCTGGGGCTTAATCTCGAGCGGTTCATAAATTCGACCGTGCAGCCGGATGAATTGCGCTCCGAGCTTGGCATCAGCGCGGATGCCCTTCTTGTTGGAATAGTAGCCCGTCTGGTGCCGATAAAAAATCATGTCTGTTTCCTTGAAGCCGCGCGTCTGGTGCTGGAGCGCAACGATAAGGCCTGTTTTGTTATTGTGGGCGATGGTGAATTGCGGGCAGAGCTCGAGAGAAAGGCCCGGGATTTAAAGATAGAATCACGAGTTATCTTCATGGGTTTCCAGCATAACCTTGAAAAAATTTATGCCGGTCTGGACATAGTCACTCTCAGCTCTTACAACGAGGGCCTGCCGGTGGCCCTGATCGAGGCGATGGCTGCTGGCAAGCCGGTGGTCTCGACCGACGTGGGCGGGGTGCGCGATCTGATACTCGACGGGAACAACGGGCTTCTCGTGCCATCCAACGACCACAAGGCGCTGGCCGAGGCGATCATTTATCTTCTGCGCAAACCTGAGCGCCGTGCGATGATGGGCCGGGCCGGCCGTGAAAAGGCCTATCCTGACTTCGATAAGAAAAGGCTGGTCGTGGATATAGACAACCTGTACCGTCAGTGCCTGGCGGGGACCGGACCGGAAAGAACGCGTATGTCCAGGGAGATGACGACAGTCGAAGCCTGAACTGCGGAAGCGGAGCATAACGATGCCATCGCAATCCGCGGAAGGGCGATATACTTCTCAATAAGTTAAAAGGGAGAATAGATGAAAGCGCTGATAACCGGGGGGGCCGGATTTATAGGTTCGCACCTGAGCGAGAAGCTGCTGGAACAGGGGCACCGGGTCACTATCATCGATGACCTGTCCACCGGCAGAATGGAAAACATCGGGCATCTTACCGGCCATGGCAATTTTACTTTCGCCATCGAGAATATCCTCAATGAAACGGTCATGGATCGTCTGGTATGCGAATGCGACCAGATATTCCACCTGGCCGCCTCGGTGGGAGTTGAGCTTATAATCAGCCGCCCGGTGGAGGTCATTCAGACAAATATCCTGGGCACCGAGATGGTGCTCAAGATCGCCAACCGCTATAAGAAAAAAACCATCATCACCTCGACCAGCGAGATTTACGGCAAGAGTGAAAAGGTGCCTTTCAAGGAAGAGGACGACAGCCTGATGGGCCCGACGACCAAGAACCGCTGGTCCTATGCCTGCTCGAAAGCGGTGGATGAGTTCCTGGCCCTGGCCTACTGGCAGGAGAAGAAGCTTCCGGCGGTGGTGGCCCGCCTTTTCAACACTGTCGGACCCCGTCAGACCGGACGGTACGGCATGGTGATTCCGCGTTTCGTGGCCCTGGCGCTCAAGGGCGAGGATATCCCGGTTTACGGCGATGGCATGCAGAGCCGCTGTTTCACGTATGTCGGGGACACTGTGGAGTTTCTTATCCGCCTGTCGCGTGATTCAGGGGCGCACGGGCAGATCTTTAACGTCGGAAACAACCGGGAAATCACAATTATCGACTTGGCGCGCATGGTTAAGGAACTTACGGGCAGTTCCTCGAAAATTGTAACTATCCCCTACGATAAAGCCTATATTGCCGGTTTTGAGGATATGCGCCGCCGGGTGCCGGATATTTCCAAAGTGACCGCATTCACCGGTTACAGTCCGCAGTACGACCTGGAAACGATCTTGAACCGGGTGATCGATTATGTCAAAGAGGTTGGCCCGGACACTCTTCTGAAGCCGCGCAGTTAAGAGCAGTCGCATTGATCGGGTGTGCTGCGCGGGCAGCGCGGTTGCGTTAGGGGACTGTGCCGGAACGAATGTGTCTTGACCATGACGAGGCACCGGAAGGATGGAAAGCACAAGTTTGGAAATCCTCGAAAAGGCCTTGCTCAGCCTTGCCGGCGCGAGCTTTCTTTCCTATTTGCTGATCGTTTTTTTCAAGCGTCTGGCGTTGCGCACAGGCGCGCTGGACAGGCCGCGCAGCGACCGGTTTTATAATCAGGCCGTGCCGCTTCTTGGTGGAAACGCCATTTATCTTTCGTTCCTGAGTGGTCTGGCTGTGATCGGGCTTATCGGTCCGGACACCTGGCTGATCCTGTTGACAGGGCTGGCTCTGTTGTTGTACGGTTTGTTTCGTCAGCCGCAGAAGCTGGGGTATTTTTTTGCCGCGGCAGTGTTATGGTCTTCCCTGCTGGGGATACTGTCCGCGGAAAACAGCGAGAACCAGATTCTGGGCCTTCTGCTGGGTGGAACCATCCTGGTGTATGTCGGCAATGTGGATGATGTCTCCGGTGGGATTATCCCGCATGTCAAGCTTCTCGGGCAGGCTATAGCCGGTTTTTTTCTCATCTATTTCGGCATCCGTATCTCTTTCTTTATCGACCTGGGTTATGAATGGGGGCTGCCCTGGCTTGAATACCTGGCCTACCCGGTGACCCTTTTCTGGATCATCGGCATGACCAACGCCTTTAACCTGATAGACAACATGAACGGCCTGTCCTGCGGGGTGGCCGTGATAAGCAGCCTTTTTTTCGGACTGATGTCGTTTGTCAACGGCCAGCCCGATCTGGGCTGCATATTTTTTATCTTCATGGGGGCCGGGCTGGGGTATCTGCCGCATAATTTTCCGCGGGCCAAGATATTCATGGGAGATTCCGGCAGCCTGTTCATCGGGTTCGTGATCGCCTCTCTTTCGATAGTGGGAAGCTGGTCACGGCCTGAGGGCTGGGTCACCGACAACCTGCGCCTTTCGCTCGTGATCCCCATTCTGGTGCTGATCTACCCGATATTCGACACCACCCTGGTGACAGTGACGCGCATGCTGCGCGGCCGGCCAATATCTCTGGGAGGGAAGGATCACAGCAGTCACCGCCTGGTCAGGCTGGGGCTTGGTCCGGCGGATGCGGTTCTTCTGATTTACAGTTTCTGCAGTTTCGCTGGTTTCTGCGCCCTTTTCCTGACGATGATCGGATACGACCAGGCGCTGCTGATGCTGGCTTTCCTGGTGCTTTTTATCCTCCTTGTGGGACTCCGGCTCGGGAGGATCGATGTGGGCGATTGACTTGACTGCTCTTTCCAATTTGTGGATATTTTCTTACACTTTATTTACCAACTTTTTTTCCGGTCGTTCAGCACCGTAAAAAGTACAATTCAATTCAATCATGAAAGGTAGTCTGTCCAGAATGAATAACCTTAATAACGAGCCTTTGGAAGAGACAACCGGAATACCCACAAACGATCAACTGACTCTTATCCTTGAAAACCTGTTCGAACGTCAGCGTCTGATGGAACTGGCGCACCGCTGCACGACCCGCGATGAGACGGTTGATCTGCGTCAGGCCCGCACGCACGAGTTGATCGAGATATTGCTGAAAGCCTGGGATCTTGGCCCGCGCCGCAGCTTCGCCAGTGTCTGGGGTGCGGTGGACATGGAACTTGCCGGCCGTCTCCGGGCCTACCTCGGGCTGGGAGAGAACAAGCTTCGCGAAATGCTCGCCGCCCTTCAGGGTGAGGGGGCTTTCGACCGCAAGACCTCGGCCACCCTGCTCTGGGTGCTTCTGCATGAGCGTCACGGCCAGCTCCTGGCCGAATACGAGCCGATTCTCAGCTACCGTTATCGCGACACCGGCAGTGTTTTCATGCCTAAAAGCATGTATGCTGCCAAGATAGCGGAGCTGGGCGAGCAGATCGAGCGCATGGGGCGTGAGCTGAAGGGACTGGTGATCCTTCAGACCCAGGAGATAGAGCGTCTGAGCCGTCGTATCGATGAGATGGAAAAGCGGCGGGAGGGGGGGCTGGTGCCGGGACGCAGCGAGGCGCTCGAGCGCCGGTTCCAGGGTATTGCTCGCTCGGAGGTCAGGATCGGAGTGTTTGTGGACGTGCAGAACATGTTCTATGCGGCCAAAAAAATCAACGGTGCGCGGCTGGATTACGAAAGCATGCTGGACGCTATCGTCAGCGGGCGCCGCCTGATAAAGGCCCTGGCTTATATCGTGGAGTCATCTGATATAGACCAGTCCGGATTCATCAGCGTCCTGGAGAAAAAGGGTTACCAGGTGCGCCGTAAAGAACTCAAGAGTTTTTTCGATGGGACGGCCAAGGGTGACTGGGACATGGGCATCGCCATCGACATCATAGAGATGGCGGCTTTCCTGGATGTAGTGGCCCTGGTCAGCGGAGACGGGGATTTCGTGTCCCTGGTGCGTCTGGTGAAGAAAATTGGGCCGAAAGTCGAGTTGTACGCTTTCGGTCACAACCTGAGCAGCGAATTGCGTGAGACTTCGGACCAGTTCATCGAGCTGGGTCCTGACCTCCTTCTGAAGAATTACCATCAGAATCTCCATCCGGCAGACCGGCAGGAACTGAATAACCGTCCTGCCACGGTCGACCAGCCCCCGTCGCCTGAAAGCGAGAAAAACGGCGGTCAGTGATGAAAGCTATCATAATAGGAGCAGGCGATGTGGGTTTCCACCTCGCCTCGCGTCTTTCCAGCCAGGGGGATGAAATATGCGTGCTGGACCTGGAGCGGGAAAAGGTGGACCGGGTTGAGGACCACCTGGATGTGATGGCTTTACAGGGCACCGGCGTGGATTACGCCCTGCTCGAAAAGGCCGGAGTGGACACGGCGGATACCCTGATCGCGGTGACCGACAACGATGAGGTCAACCTTCAGGCCTGCCGGATTGCCGGACTATATGGCGTCCGTCTGAAAGTCGCCCGGGCGGGGGGCGGTTATTATTACCGCAAAAGCTCGATCGCCCCGTTCGTCGACCCCGGAGCGGATGTTCTGGTCAACCCGGAGCGGGCCTGCGCCGCCGAGATCGAACGCCTGCTGAACTATGCCGCGGCCACGGATGTGGTGGAATTCGCCGGGGGCCGGGTGGTGCTGATGGGCATGCGGATCAGCGAGCGCTGTGAGTTCCGGGAGATGCCGCTGGGACGGATCGCTGAGAAATTCGCCGAGAGGAACTTTCTGGTGGCGGCGATCAGCCGGGGCGACCAGACTATCATCCCCGGCGGCGAGGACATGATCCACCAGGGGGACCTTCTCTATGCCGTGGGCATAAGCGGCGCGGCGGAAGAGATTTTCCGTCTTGCCGGGCACGAGAGCCGCCGGCTGGAGCGCGTCATGATCGCCGGCGGGGGCAAGGTCGCGGTTATTCTGGCCCGACGGCTGGAAGCGGTTTCGATAGTCCCGATAATCTTCGAACCGGACCGCGAGCGCTGCCAGCAGCTTGCCGACAAACTGGCCTCGGCCCTGGTGCTCAATGGCGACGCCACAGATATCGAACTCCTGCAGAGCGAGGGCATCGAGGGGGTTGGCGCATTCGTGGCCCTCACCCCGGATGACGAGAACAACATCATCAGTTCGCTGGTGGCGCGCAACCTGGGGGCGGCCAAGACAATCGCCCAGATCAAGCGCATCGAGTACATGGACCTGGCCTGCCGTATCGGCTTGGATGCCGCTGTAAGCCCGCATCTGAGCACTGTCAACGCCATAATCGCCGCCATGAACAGCGAGCGCCTTCTGGCTCTGGCCAACTTGCGCGGCCTGAGCGTTCAGATAATGGAGGTGGCCATCCGGGACGATCTGCCGCTGGTGGGCAGGCCGCTCAAGGACGCCCGTCTTCCCGCCCCCTGCATTGTCGGCGCGGTGGTCCGCGGCCAGGATGTGTTCATACCGCACGGCCAGGACACCCTTCAGCCGGGGGACCGGGCCATTGTGTTTACACTCGCGGTGCACGCCCAGAAAATCAGCCGGTTCTTCCTGCGGCAGGGGTAAGGAACAGCCGGTCTGCCTGCTCACCGTATTATAATGCGGAAGAGTCTCTCATGAGGATAGAAGCCTTAGTCTGTCTGGCTCTTTTATTTCAGCTTGCCGCAAATCCGGCGGCCGGGCAGCCGGAGGGAGCGCCGGCCGGTCTGGCCCGCTGCGCTCCACCGCTCGCTCCGCCCGCCGGTGATGTCGTGCGGGTGGCGGATGAGAGGGCGCTCCAGTCAGCCGTGGCGAATGCGCGCAGCGGACAGACAATCCTGATTGAGCCCGGGCGGTACAGCCTTAGCCGGACACTCGTGTTCCAGGGCCGCGACAACGTCGCACTGCGCGGGGCCACAGGCCGGAGGGGTGATGTAGTGCTGGCCGGCGAGGGCATGGGCGCGGCTGAAATGAAGATCGGCAGCCTGATCCAGGCCCATGACTGCCGGGGTCTGCTGGTCGCCGACCTGACTCTCACCGGGGCCTGGTGGCACCTGATTCATGTGGCGGGGACGAAAGGGGCGGTCGGGGTAAGAGTGTACAACGTGCACTTCCTGGACGGTAAGGAGCAGCTTTTCAAGGTTAATCCGGGATACAATCCGGTTTCATTCCCGGACAGCGGAATTGTCGAATACTGCCGTTTCGAGTTCACGGACCGGGCGCATCAGCGCTACACCGCCGGAATAGACATCCTGGGCGCGGCCGGCTGGCGGGTGAGCGACTGCGATTTTGTCCGCATCCGGGGGCCTCAGCCGGACAGTCTCTGCGACGCGGCGGTAATGTTCTGGCAGCACTGCCGCGACCTGACAGTGGAGCGCTGCTGGTTTTACGAGTGCGATTTCGGTATCTGGATCGGGCTGGATGACGGCTGGAAGCACGGCAAGCGCGATCCCGGCACTCTCTTTGACATCATCGGCGCGAAAGTGCGCAACAACATGATCTTCCGTCGCGAGTCCGGCGACACCGGGATAAGCCTTCACCACGCCAGGGATTTCGAGGTGGCTCACAATACGGTCATTCTCAACGGCACCTATCCCGATTGCATCGAATACCGTTTCGCCGGAACTGCGGGGCGTATCGCGGCGAACCTTACCGATGGGCCGATTACGGCCAGGGACAGCGCGGTGGCCGAACTGGCGGGCAACGTGACTTCCGCCATACCCGGCTGGTTTGCGAGTGCCGGTGCGGGCGACCTTCACCTGACAGCCGGGGCCGCGGAACAGTTGAGACGGACAGGACAGCCTGCCTCCGGCGTTGAGGATGATTTTGACGGGCAGGCGCGTCCTGACGGCGACAACGCCGCCGGGGCGGACGAGATTGTCCCGGATGGCCGTTGAAAGGTGAGAGTTTTTATTCCGGTTGAGCGCCGATTCAGGGAGACAGGACGGCGATGAGACTGCGTGTCGTCATTCAGGTAATTGGTCTTCTTCAGGTGTTCACCGGTCTGAGCCTGGTCCTTCCCCTGGCCGTGGGACTGTATTTCAAAGAGGCGGCGGCGGCGCCGATCCTCTGGTCGATGCTTATCACGGTCGCCTCCGGCGCGGCGCTCTGGCTCGGAAACCGCGGCCAGGGCGAGATTCGCGTACGTGAAGGTTTCGGAATCGTCACTCTCGGCTGGATCATGACAACGGTCACCGGGACCCTGCCGTTCATGCTCTCCGGTTGCATCCCCTCGTTCACGGACGCTTTTTTCGAGGTAATGAGCGGCTACACCACGACCGGCGCCTCGATCCTGAAAGATGTCGAGGCTCTGCCGCGATGCCTTCTGTTCTGGCGCAGCCTGACCCACTGGCTGGGCGGCATGGGGATAATCGTGCTCTCCATAGCGATACTGCCGTTCCTGGGCGTGGGCGGGATGCAGCTTTTCAAGGCCGAGGTGCCCGGACCCCAGATGAACCGCCTGAAACCGCGCATTTCGCAGACCGCCGGCCTGCTCTGGATGGTCTATGTCCTGATGACCGTACTCCAGGTGCTGCTGCTGCTGCTGGGCGGCGTGGGCTTTCTGGATGCGGTGAACCATTCTTTCGCCACCATGGCCACGGGAGGGTTTTCCACTTACAACCTCTCGGTGGGGCATTTCCAGAGCGCCTATGTTGAATATGTGATCACGGCTTTCATGTTTCTGGCCGGGATGAATTTCGCGCTGCACTACCGTTTCCTTGTCAAGCCCGACCTGCGCATATACTGGCGCGACCGCGAGATGGTGTTCTACGGGCTGATCGTGGCGGGCGCGACAGCAACAATTTTTCTGAACAACGGCCTGGCACGGTCGGAATTCGGGGAGAATGTGTTCCGCGAGAGCCTGTTCCAGGTGGTATCGATCATCACCACGACAGGTTTTTGCACGACTGATTTTGACGCCTGGCCGTCGCTTGCCAGGATGATCCTTCTCGCGCTGATGTTCGTGGGCGGCTGCGCCGGTTCGACCGGCGGCGGGATGAAAGTCATCCGTCTGCTGATGATCCTGAAAGCGGGCAAGGTGGAGATGAAAAAGATGCTTCACCCGCGGGCCGTGTTCCTGGTCAAGGTTAAGAGGATCACCGTGCGGCCGGATGTGATGCTGAACGTCCTGGGGTTCTTCACGCTCTATATCGCGATTTTCCTGTTCAGCTCATTTATAATGGCCATGCTGGGGCTGGATATCATATCCTCCATGAGCAGCGTGGCCGCCACGCTCGGCAATGTCGGCCCGGGGCTGGGCGTTGTCGGGCCGGTCCTCAACTATTCCGACGTCCCGTTCCTCGGCAAGTGGGTCCTGAGCGCGTGCATGCTGGTCGGGCGTCTTGAAATATATACGGTTATCATTCTTCTTCTGCCGGAGTTCTGGAAGAAAAACTGAGAGAATTCCGACTTAAAGACCGTGCAAAAGCTATATCTGCGGGATTGATCCGGAGAAAGAAGAGTTTTGCAGGAGTTGTCTATAAAATCTTCGTTTTGCTATTTGTGAATTGAAGCTATCTTTACCAGCTTGTATAGCAAGCGGTTGCGCAGGGGCGACCGGCCGGTCGCCCCTACAACTGTCCGCCTCAGCCTTTCACCTCGTTCAGTCTGCCGGTCTTCACATCGAAAACGAACCCGCGCAACCTGATATGCTCCGGAACCCAGGGGTGCGCGCGCACTTTCTGCAATTGACGGCGCACGTTTTCCTCGACATCGCTGAAAGCATGAAAATGGCTGGGAGCGACAGTATCCTTGCCGGTGGCTTTGCGCAGACGGCCGGAAAGCTCCTGGTCCTTGAAGGTCAACATGCCGCAATCGGTGTGGTTGATCACGATCCATTCCTGCGTTCCCAGAAGGTGATGGCTGATCAGAAGGCTGCGCAGGGCATCCACGGAGACGATGCCTCCGGCGTTCCGGATAATGTGGGCGTCGCCGGTCTTCAGGCCCAGGGCTTGCTCCACTGTAAGACGTGCGTCCATGCAGGCTACCACGGCCAGCTTGCGTCCGGGCGGCATCGGAAGATGGCCCAGGTCGAATTTTGCTGCATAAGCCTCGTTTGCTTTCAGGACTTCATCTATAACGCTCATCGGCGCCTCCAAAAATAGGTCATAAAATCAATCGGAATAGTCAATAAAAAATTAATAAAACTGGAGAAAATTGTCAACATCGTGAGAAAAAATTGCTGTTGATTACCGGAAGCCAAAAATGAAAAAAAGCGCAGATTTTTTGTATTCTGGAATTATTTTTCTCTTTTTAAGGCTGAAAGGAATCTGGTTTGCACAGGAGGGGTGAAAGGGGATGGGTGCTTGTAAATATAAAAACTACAACGGATTATGCCGTAATATATCCGGCATAACTATAAATGACAGTGACAAAATGAGAGTATACAAGACGTTAGCCGATTAAAAAAATGCAGAAAAATTGTGGTTTTTCTTGACAAAACTTGCATGCGTGCTATAATCCACTTGTAAGGAAGTGATTATTGTCGTGTCCGGCAATGCGTTGCACCCCCAGCCAGGAGGAGCTTAACCAGACCCGGCAGTGAAAAAAATCGAGCGGAGATCCCTTTTCCCGCGAGGACCCGTCGCCTCCCCTGCCCGGAGGTGACGGGTCTTTTTTTTGACAGGGCGGATCGGGTGTGGATATAATAATGCAATGATATTTACTTTTTACAGTGCTTGCCTGACTCGACTGGCGGAGAGAGATTGATGAGAATGCCGGATGTGTTCCGTTCGCTTGTTCTGGCCCAACTCTTTTTTTTCGGACTTCTGCACGGCGATCCCCGCGGCTTTGCCCCGGTGGATGAGGCGGCGCGTGACAGCTCTTTCCTGGCCTTCCGTGAGCGTTTTGTCCGTGCGCTTGCAACACACGACACACTATTCCTGTTCGAGGAGGTTTTTGATCCGGACCTCGTAACCAACCGGGACCAGATCAGTCCGTGGGGATTGATGAACGCCCTGGCCGCCGGGGACGAAAATTACTGGAAAAGCCTCGAGCAGACAGTCTCGCTGGGAGGTGGTTTCCTGGGCGATACACTCTTCTTCGCGCCGTACGTATTCAGCGCCTGGCCGGACAGTCTCGATCCAGTTGGATATGGAGCGGTCATTGCCCCGGAGGCTCCGCTTTATGTTGACGCGGACACGGGGTCAGCCGTACTGGCCAGGCTGTCCCGGGAAATCGTGCGGGTGATTGAACTGCAAGGCCCGATGTATGATTTTGAAAAGCGCCGGAACTGGCGTGAGGTGGTGCTGGAAGATGGCCGCCGGGGGTATGTTAAAATAAACCGGTTGCGCTCGCCGCTCGACCTTCGGCTGGGTTTCCGGTTTTCCAACGGAGGCTGGCGGCTGAAATACTATATCCGGGGAGTACAGCCGCCCGCGCCGAAAGTGCTGATCCTGCCGATTGATGAGGCCGCGCGCGACAGCTCCTTTTTCAATTTCCGCACAAGGCTTTCCCGTGCGGTGGAGGAAAAAGACACTTCTTTTATCTTCAGCATCCTTGCCCCAGGGATTACGTTCAATTTCGGCTGGGGCAACGGGCCGGACGAGTTCCGCAAGTTCTGGAAGTTCGACCAGGGCCTGGAGAGCGAATTCTGGGATGAGATGCGGACGGTTCTTTCCATGGGTGGCGGGTTCCGGGACAAAGATTTTTTCTTTGCTCCGTATATCTGGACCCGCTGGCGTTCAACCCGCGTGGGAGATGCCTTCGAATACACGGCCGCGCTGGAGGGGGCGCGCCTGTACGAAAGGCCGGACACGCTCTCGGCAGTCCTGCGCCGCGTGGATTATGAGCTTCTCCGTAACCAGGAGAACCCGCCCGTCCATCCTGAAAACTGGCTGGCCGTGGTCACCCATGACTGCCGGGCAGGCTGGGTGCTCAAAGAGAGCGTGCGCAGCCCGATAGACTACCGCGCCGGGTTCCGGCGGGAGAACGGCCGCTGGGTGCTTGAGTTTTTCGTTGCCGGGGATTGAAAGTCGAGTAGGACATCACAAAGCCACCTTCATACTATTTTGCGTCATTCATATAGTATTCAGATAAGAAGGCAAGGTGCAACCAGGAAGCGGCAGGAAGTTCTTCCGTCAGCCCGTAACTTTGAGCGAAGATTCCTCTCAGCCCTGTTTTTACTCCAATCCCGAGTCTGTCGTAGGGGCGCGATAAATCGCGCCCGGAAAGCCTTAACGGGCGACACATGTGTCGCCCCTACGAGAGATCCAACCATTTGGATTATTATAAATTAAATCGAGAAGCCCTTTCAGCTTTCTATTTTGCGCGGAATTAACAGGATTATGGTTCGGTGAACCTTGCATTCCAACCTGATTGAATCCGATATGTTTAATACAACAATACGAATGTTGTCAAACTGGTATCTGATGCAGGCAGGGTTTGTCCAGATAGACATAAAACGCAGAAACACGGCGCGCCGTGCCCCTGCGTCCAAAACTTATAGATGGGTGTCGAAAAATGTTATAAGGCACAACCCCCTGTTTCCCCTTTCTAAGGGGGACTTCGAATCCTCCACTGTCAAGCGTTTGCAGGTGGTTGGCAGCGGAGGCTGTTCCTCCCCTTTTGAATAGAGGGATCGTGGGGGATTTGATCCAATAATCCCACTCACCTTTAGACAACCACTGAGTAATTCTTGATTGAACTGGCTTGCAGCCCAGCTTTACAAGGGGCTTGACTCACTCCACTTCCAGCACGCCGTAGATATCCAGTTCCGGGACCAGCGCCAGCATGCCGCCGCCGTCCAGCACGGTCAGTTCGAGGCTCAGCGGTTTCTGGCCGGGCCGGTGGTACGTGGCTTTTTTGGGGCTGAACCCCTGAACGCTGAACACCACCGGTGCGTGACGCACCGGGCGGCCCGGCTGGTAGTTCACCAGGTGGGCCAGGCAGCGCCCGTCTGCACGGTAGTATTCGGCGACAACATAAGGCTGCGTTTCCACCTGCACGCTGCAAGCGCCGCGCATGGCCCAGTTCAGGCCTGCCCGGAACTCCTCGCTGTTGCGCGGAAGGCCCCAGTAGGCAGGATCGACCTCATCGGCATAAGGCGGCACGTTTTGCGGACTGACAAACGCGGGCAGGTAGAACACCCGGCCCTTGCCCAGCTCCAGGCGGGCCTGTTCGCCGGGATTCGAAAGAGGTTTTTCCAGGCCCATTTTCAGCCAGAAACGATCCGCGCCCTCGCGCAAGCGACGCCACTGGTCGAACTGTCCGCTGGCCCCCACAACTATCAGAGCGCCACCCTTCTCGACATAGGCTTTGAGCTGCTCGATACGCTCATCCGAAAGGTTCTGCTGCTCGGCTAAAACCACGGCCCGCCAGTTCGCCAGCCTCTCATAGTCCTGGTCGAAAAGAAGGGTGAACGGAGCGCGGGACTGGATCAGGGTCTGCTCGGCCTGGATGGTGGCCAGGAAAGCTTTCCAGCCGGTGAAAGTCATCGAGGCGAAATCGCGCATCACGCCGATATCCGCAATTGGAGTCAGATCGCGGAACAGCTGGGGATTATCGTTGAAGAAGGCCAGAAAAGCCCGGTCAAGATCCTTTCCCCGCCCTGTGCCGTCCGGGTCGAGTATCGGCCAGCCGACATCACCGGGGCACATCCGGTTGAATGCCATGCTCTCGGCCAGCTCCAGAGGGCTGCCGTTGTAACTGAACAGGGCGGCGCCGAAACGCCGGGCGGTCTTGAACGAGCGTATCTTGCTGACCAGCCGGTTCTCCTCCGGATAGTAGTGCGCGTGGTCCGGGTCCTCGCTCCAGAATATGTCGCAGAGCGGCAAAAGCCGGGCGTGGTCCATGCCGTTGGAATAGGCGCAGTTCTGGCCCCACACGCCGTGCGGGTTAAACTCCACCACCGCCTCGGGGTTCAGCGTGCGGATATGCTCGCTAAGCTCGCGGATGAACCCGCTGAGCGCCTCGACCCGGAAAGTGATCCATTCCTGGACCAGCGGATCGGTCACCGGGGCCATCGGACGGTTCTCCACGCGCGGTGGACTGATCTGCCCGACCTCCACGAATCCCAGGCGCAGACGGCGCTCCGCGGGGGTGTATTTTTTCTCCAGATATTCCCGGAACTGCGCCTGGATCCTCTCGGTGTAACCCGCATCCAGCGGGAACATGGTGTAGAAATTGTCGAAATGGATCAGGTCCATGCCGTAGTCCCGCAACGCCTCGGTCACCTGGCCCTTGATCAGCTCGCGGTAGCCGGGATGGCTGAAATCGGCACGCTCGCGGTAGTACTGATCGGCGTAGATGATTGGCTGGCCGGCGTGGTCGCGCTGGATCCAGTCCCGCGCGCCGGGGATTTCCTGGTAAAGGGTCTCCGAGAAAAGAGTGCTGCCGATGTAAGCCCCGGCGAACATCCCTTGTTTTTTCAGGGCCTGGACCAGCTTGCGGGTGTAAGCCTTGGACTCCTTTTCATGCTCAGGCCCCAGGCCCTTGTAGAAATGAGTAATTACAGTGTTTACTCCTGCGGCCTTTAGCGCCTTGACCGTGCTCTCCTGGTGCTCCCATTCCCAGCGCGCCAGAGGATCGTGCGGGGTGTTGCCGTTGCGGATACGGAATTCGAGCGGCTCCCAGTTGCCCACGAACGAGATGCCGTTTTGCAGCCACCAGGCGGGCTTCTGGTCAGCCGGCCTTGGCTGCTGTGCGAAACAGGGGGGAACCGATATCAGCAGAACAGCGGTCAGGAGAACAGCACTCCAGGCCCTTTTCATTTGAGCCTCCATGCGGTTGGGCGCTTGGCGCAGTTGAATTCCCTTTACGGCCAGGGGCGGCTTTATTATATTGAATATGCCGTTTTTAAGTGCATCAGCATACCGCGGGAGCCGTCGCCAGCAGCGGAGGGCAAGCGCGGTAAATTCTTTTAAGGAGAGTTGAGAAGATGTTGAGGGAGATGTTCAAAAGCAAGATCCACATGGCCACCGTGACCGAAACAGTCCTGGAGTACGAGGGTTCTATAGGTATAGACTATGACCTGATGCTCGCCGCCGACCTTCTGCCGAACGAGAAGGTGATGGTGGCGAATGTCAACACCGGCGAGCGTCTGGAAACCTACGTTATCGAGGCCCCTGCCGGAAGCGGCACAATCAGCCTGAACGGCGCCGCGGCCCGTTCGGCGCAGACCGGCGACCGGGTGATAATCCTGAGTTTCTGCATGATCGACGAGAACGAGGCCCGTCTGATGAAGCCCGCCGTGGTGCATGTGGACGGTGACAACCGTCAGGTGCGCAAAGGCTGACGGCTTCAGGCCTCCGGGTTGTCTGGAATCTTTCCGGATGCGGGTTTTTCGCCGGCCATAATTCTGATTCGGTTGTCCGCGGGTCCAATAGTCCTCATTTTTGTTCTTTGAGAATTATATCAATCCTTAACTGTTTGTAGTGCAAGTGGTTCCGTAGGGGCACGGCGCGCCGTGCCCCATTTTTTCCCTGCTATTTATTTAATCTCACCGTCCGGCTCTGATCCTGTTTTTTTCGCTACCTCGTCCAGCGCCCGGTTGACCAGGCTGTCGGCCTGGCTGTTCAGCTCTCGCCGCACGTGGCGGGTGCTGAAATGGTCGAAACCCCGGATGAGAGACCGCGCCTGCTCGAAAAGGGTTTTCAGCTCCGGGGATTTCACCTTGTAGCGGCCTTCGAGCTGACGGACCAGCAGCTCGCTGTCGGCCAGGTGCTCCACCCGCCGCGCCCCGCGCTCGCGGGCCAGTCGAAGGCCCTCGATGAGGGCCGTGTACTCGGCCACGTTGTTGGTCGCCGTGCCGATATGCTCGGCCAGCTCCTCCCGGTAGCCGCTTATCCGCTGGATCAGAACCACACCGATACCGGCCGGTCCGGGATTGCCCCGGCTGCCCCCGTCCGTGTAAAGCTGCACGGCCTCCTCAGGATCGAGACCCGCCGCGGGCCGCTCGCTGGACTGAGGTTCCATTGTCCGCGGCCCCGCGCTGTCATCGGCTGACCACGCTAGGCGTTCATCCAGCGGCTGCGCCGCGCGCTCCACCCGGCAGTCCACGCACAGGCGAAGCTCCGGCGAATCGCTGTTTTCCACCAGGGTCCGCGCCTCGCGCAGGGTCATTTCCAGCGGTGCAAGCCCAAGAACTTTGGAGGTGAAAGCCACGACCCGCTCGCGCCAGGTGAGAGCTGTGTCGAGCGCGAGAAGGGGCGGACGGCATCCCTCTGCCACCAGCAGGCTCTGTCCCCCGGCCCGCAGGTTGACCTCGACACGGACTTTGAAAAGGGTCATGCTCGGAATCTCCCGTGAAAATCAGACGTTCGCAATTTATGCATCGTTCGAGGCTCTGGCAAGGCCGGATGCATCCGTGGCCAGGCCGCTGTCCTTGACCCGCCGCCGCTAACCCGTTACCTTCAAATAACTGCTGTCCCCTGTTATGTGTAACTCGTTGATTAACCGTTATCTACGCCCATGACAAGACCTTAGCCGGGCCTCCCGTTTGCAATGGCGCAGCCGGGACCGGCAGGATGGCAAGGAGCCGAAATGTCCTCAGTCTCTTTACTCAGGCGCGCCCTTGTGGCGGTGGCTTTATCCTCCCTGCTGGCTGTTTCCTGCACGGAGATCAAGGTGCAGAAACCACGCGCTTTCGGGCGCGAAAAGGAGATTCTGGTCATCTGCAACGACACCACCTGGGCCGCGATAGAAGAGCAACTGCGCCTTAAGGTGGAGGTGGAGTTCCAGGCCGTGCGGCGCGAGAAAATCTTCGAGCTGGCGCACGCCAACCAGCAGGATGTGGATTATTTCAAGGAGTGGGACAAGATAATACTGATCGAGTCGCTGGAAAGAAAAATCCTTCTGCCGGACGTGGTGGACGAGGCCACGCTGAAAAAAGTGGCGGAAAGCCGCGAGGGTTTGTACTTCACGAAACCGGATATCTGGGCGCGCGGACAGAGCGTGGTCGGGCTGGCCGCCGCAGCCGAGGCCGACCTTCCCCGCGTGGTGGCTCTCTACGGCGACAGAATCTATCAGGGATTCCTGAAGATACTGGAGCAGGAAGAGGACGAAAAGATGTATCTGAGCGGGATCAACCAGGCCCTGGCCGATTCGCTTCTGCGCGCCTGCGGGTTCTCGCTGGTGCTGCCCAAGGTCTACCAGCATGCCATGCTCGACACTATGCCCGCGGGACAGATGCTGTTCCTGCACCAGGACCCGGTGCGCGGCATATTCATCGCCCGGCAGGACAATCCCGCGCCGCTCGACCTCAGCGCGGAGCGCCTGGCCGCTGAACGTGACTCGCTCCTGGCGGTCCATGTTTACCCTGGCATGTACACCCTTCCCGAGCGGATCGACACGAGCACGGTCGTTGCCGGAGGGCTGAGCCGCATCCGTGTCTACGGAGTCTGGGAAAACCGTCAGGAGATAAGCGGCGGAGTGTTTGTCCAGCAGATAATCGACCTGCCGGACAGGAACGTCCGTTATATCATCGACTGCCTGCTGTTCTGCCCGGACGGGCGCAAGAACAAATACCGTTATATATATCAATTCGATCACATTATGGATACTTTCACCCTTGCAGGGAAGTAGAGCGCTGTCCGTGGCAGACATTCCTTTCGTGCATCTGCACAACCACTCCGATTACAGCCTGCTCGACGGCGCGGCGAAAATAAAGCGCATGGTCGCGCAGGCCGCCTCTTTCGGCATGAGCGCCCTGGCCCTGACCGACCATGGCAACATGTTCGGGGCTATCGAGTTCTACTCCGAGGCCAAAAAAGCCGGGATCAAGCCGATCCTGGGCATGGAGAGCTACATCACCCACGGCAGCCGTCTGACCCGCACCGCCGAGGAGGGGGCCGGGAACTACCATCACCTGACCCTTCTGTCCGAGGACAACACCGGCTACCACAACCTGGCCCGCCTTTCCAGCATCGGCTACCTCGAGGGGTTCTACTACAAGCCGCGGATCGATCTGGAGTCCCTGCGCGCCAATATCGCGGGCCTGATCGGTCTGAGCGGCTGCGTGAAAGGCCCCGTGGCCGAGCTGATCTACCGCGGACGGCTGGACGAGGCGCGCGAGAACGCGGCCATGTACCGCGACCTTTTCGGCCCGGACCGCTTTTTCATCGAGATAATGGACCACGGCATCGATATCGAGCGCGTGGTGATGCCCGAGCTGGTGAAAATCGCCCGCGACCTGAACATCCCGCTTGTGGCCACCAACGATGCCCACTACCTGTGCCGGGACGACGCCGAGGCGCAGGACGCCCTGGTCTGCATCCAGACAGGAAAGGTGCTGGATGACGAGAAACGGCTGAAATTCGGGACGCAGGAGCTGTACCTGAAAAGCCCGCAGGAGATGCTCGACACGTTCCGCGACTTCCCCGACGCGGTCACCCGCACCGCCGAGATAGCGGAGCGCTGCAACGTGAGCATCGAGTTCGGCAAGTACCTTCTGCCCGAGTTCCCCCTCCCGCCCGGCTACGACAAGAACGGCTACCTCGAGGAACTGGCCCGCAAGGGGATGAAAAAGCGTTACCCGCAGGCTGACCAGAGCATCGAGAACCGTCTGACCTACGAGTTGGACATCATCCGCCAGACCGGTTTCCCCGGCTATTTCCTGATCGTCAGCGACTTCGTGCAGAAAAGCCGCGAGATGGGCGTGCCGGTGGGTCCGGGGCGCGGCTCGGCCGCCGGGAGCCTCGTTTCGTACTGCCTGGGCATCACCAATATCGACCCGCTCAAGTACAACCTTCTGTTCGAGCGCTTCCTGAATCCCGAGCGCGTCTCGATGCCCGACATCGACATCGACTTCGCCGACCGCGAGCGGGAGAAGGTGATCCAGTACGTAAAGGACAAGTACGGCGAGGATAACGTCACCCAGATCATCACGTTCGGGACAATGGCCGCCCGCGCCGTGGTGCGCGATGTGGGCCGGGTGATGGGCATGCCGTTCGACGAGGTGGACCGGATCGCCAAGATGATCCCCGAGGAACTGGGGATCACCCTGGACAAGGCCCTCGAGG
>CAYYNT010000020.1:0-61872 GCA_964473155.1 uncultured Gemmatimonadales bacterium
AGACCGCCAAGGCCAGCGCCCTGATGGAGGACTCGCCCTCGCTGGTGGATGAGCGCGAGCTGCTGGAGCTGCATATCCGCCGTATAGTAAAGAAGTGATTTCCCTGCGCGCCCCGATGTCTTGAGAAAGTCAGGCATCGGGGCGTGGAGTCTTCAAACGTTTGTGCCGGGCGGCTTGATATTGCCCGGAGATTATGTCAGTATTCAGTATACAGTCGTGTTTTCTGTGCGCGGGTGGCCTCAGATGTGCAGGCGCAACCGGCGCATTCGGCAGCAACATCAGTGGAGTTTGTCACCAGATGGCGAAAAACAACAGCCGCATACACTCCACCCGCCGTATTCCGGTGGAGGGAGTGGACATGCTGACCCTGCTCGGACCGAACGACCAGAACCTGCACCTTCTGGAAACGATGTTCGACTGCGAGGCTTATATCCGGGGTGAAGAGCTTATTCTTATAGGAGAGGAATCCGCGGTGCTCGACCTGGAGCGCACCGTGCGGCGGATGATTGCGATGGTTCAGACCGGCAAGTCCTTTCAGGTGTCGGAGATCGGCGGTATCGCGCGCGAGGTGCGCGAGGGTCTGGTCAACCGCCAGGACCTTTACGACAGCGAACAGGTGTACCTGGCCGGCAGCCGCAAGGTGGTCAAGCCGCGCGGGAGCGGGCAGCAGAAGTACCTGAAGATGGTGCAGGAGAACGACATCGTAATCGGAATCGGTCCGGCTGGCACGGGCAAGACCTATCTGGCCGTGGCCGCGGCCATAGACGCGCTCAACAAGAAAAGAGTAAAGCGGATTATTCTCTCGCGGCCCGCGGTGGAGGCGGGAGAGCGCCTGGGTTTCCTGCCCGGCGATATGCAGGAGAAGGTGGACCCCTATCTCCGTCCGCTGTACGATTCCCTTCAGGATATGCTTCTTCCGGACACGCTCAGCCGCTACCTGAGTTCCGGAACAATCGAGATAGCGCCCATCGCTTTCATGCGCGGGCGCACCCTTCACGATGCCTTCGTGATCCTGGACGAGGCGCAGAACGCCACCCGGATGCAGATGAAGATGTTCCTCACCCGGCTGGGGGTCAACTCCAAGGCCGTAATCACCGGGGATAAAACCCAGATCGACCTTCCCAAACCTGAGATGAGCGGTTTATTGCAGGTAGAGGAGATTCTGAAGAGCATCGATGGGATCGAATTCGTCTATTTCACGGAAGAGGATGTTGTCCGTCACCGTCTCGTCCAACGGATAATACACGCTTACCAGGAATCCGGGCAGGTGGATGAAGGGGCGGGCGATGGCGCCGGCGGGGATGACAGCCGTTAAATGCTTTTCATTTTGAACGATATAAAGTTATCACCGGAATTCTGTCTGGAGCCGGGTTTTGCGATCGATAAAGGGAAAAGTAAGTTTTTATCTGCATAGGACCGCCCGCCGGTTAAAGGATGGATCGAGCGCCTATATTGAGCGTCTGAAGCGTCCATCGCTGCATCACGGAGTGCGGTTTTTTCTGCCCGTGCTGCTGGCCTGGGGAGCGCTTTTTCTGACCCCCGCCCGTGAAATTCCCGATCCGTTTGTCGATATCGCGGCGGGACGAGTCGCCGACCGGGACATTATCGCTCCCTTCGATTTCCAGGTGTTCAAAAGCGCGGAGGAGCTTCAGCGCGAGCGTCAGAAGGCCGCCGCCGAGGTCCTGCCGGTCCTGGAGTTCCATCCGGAAGTGAAGGAACAGGTGCTTGACCGTATCCTCGACTTTTTCAACGCTCTGAACCGAATCTCCCATGATCCGGAACTCGCGCGCCGTCTTCCACGCTGGGAGGATTTCAACCGTCAGGCCGCTTCGGGCAGTCGCGGCGGCTTCAAGGTCCATCCTCGTATTCTCCGCGCTCTCTACGCGATCGATTCGCTTCTGTCCCTCTCCGATGACGAGATAGTATACCTGCTGGATCCCGACTGCGCCCGTTTCCTGCGCAACAGCCTGAAGGATTTCGTCGTGTTCCGCCTCCGCGAGGGTCTGATCGGAAGGGAGACGCTGTCGTTTCTGGATGGAGATTTCGTTGTGCTGCGCCGGGAGGGCGCCGAGAACCTGATACAGAAGAGCGAGCTGACGACTCTCCGCCAGGTGGTGGACCTGGCGCGCGCCGAGACAGTGGACCACCGGTATCCCGAGATCAGCCGGAACCTGTTTATCGGTATGCTCAGCCGTTTCATGCAGCCGAACATAAGCTATAACCGCGAGGAGACGGAAAACCTGCGCTATCTGGCCACCCAGCGGGTCAAACCCACCCGCGATCAGACGGTCCTGCGGGGCGAGAAGATCGTAGGCCGCGGCGAGAGAGTGACTGAGCAGCACCTGGAGCGTCTCGAAAACCTGAAAAACCAGTTGGCCGCCAACCAGAGCGAGTCAGGAGACATGGAGCAGGTTCGGCGGGATGCTGGCATGTACCTGATTTACCTTGTCCTGCTGCTGCCGCTCTGGATATATCTTCTGCTTCATCGTCCGGATGTATATGGCCGTCTTTCGCCGATGCTTATCATTTCTCTGACTTTTCTTATCGTGCTTGGTTTTTCCAACCTGGTGTTGAGGAATGCAGACCTGCCGGTCTACCTGATCCCTGTTTCGATCGCCCCGTTGCTCCTGGCTTATCTGATTGATGATCAGGTCGGGATTGCGGCGATGGTCAGCCTGTCGCTGATGACCGGGGTGCAGGCCGGTTTTTCGATCTATGTCACGCTTTTCAGTCTTGCCGGAGGGGTGGCCGCGGCGATAAGCGTCCGGCGCGTGAAGAGCCGCAAAGGGCAGTATCTTTCAATCCTTTATATCTCGGCAGCCGCCCTGCTGGCCATTTTCAGCATAGATTTCCTGTTCCGCGGAGAAAGTCTGGCCAATGTAACGGCCAATCTGGGCTGGGCCACTGTAAACGCGTTTCTGTCCACGATGATCACGATAGGCTTGCTGCCGTTGATGGAAATATTATTCAAAGTGACCAGCAATTTCACGCTGCTCGAATTGAGCGACCTTAACCGGCCGCTGCTCAAACGTCTGGCCATAGAGGCTCCCGGCACGTACCACCATTCGATAATCCTGGGAAACCTGGCCGAGGCAGCCGCGGCCGGAATCGGCGCGAATCCGGTCTTCGCGCGCGTGGCGGCGTATTACCACGATATCGGCAAGCTGAGGCAGCCGCAGTATTTCGTGGAGAACCAGGGAGGCCGGGAAAACCCGCACAACAAGCTCAGCCCCAAGATGAGCAGCCTGATCATCTCGAACCATGTCAAGGAGGGTGTTGAGCTGGCCCGCGCCGCGCGCCTGCCGGAGTGTATCATCGACGTCATCCGCCAGCACCACGGCAAAACGCACATTTCTTTCTTCTACAGCAAGGAAAAAGAGCGCAACCCGGAAACCCGTCTGCACGAGCATGATTTCTGCTACTCCGGCCCGAAGCCCCTGACCCGCGAGGCCGCGATAATCATGCTTGCCGACTCGGTTGAATCGGCTTCCCGCACTCTGAGCGAGCCGACTGTCAGCCGGATCAAGGGACTGGTCAGGAAAATAATCGACTCCAAGCTGCGGGATGGGCAGTTGGAAATGACAGGCCTGACATTTAAAGACCTGACCTGCATTGGCGAGGAATTTATCCCCATTCTGATCGGTGTGCATCATCAGAGGATCGAGTACCCTGAGAAGGGGAGACAGGAAGATGCCAGGACCAGAACGAGCACCGGGCGGACCAGAAATCAGGCTAAGCCGGACGGTGCGAGAGCCGCTCGAAAGACTGTATCCGGCTCTCAGAACGATGATGTCGTCCCTGGTGAGCTCTCACCGGAAGCCTGAGGCCGAGATATCCCTCACCTTCGTCGGCCGGAGCCTGATACGGCGCCTCAACAGCGAGCATCTGGGGCATGACTATGTGACCGATGTCATCTCGTTCAGCCTGTCTGAACCGGATGAGGCCGTGCTGGTCGGGGACATATATGTCTGCGTGCCGCGGGCGGCCCAGCAGGCGGCCTGGTATGGAGCGTCCGTGGATGAGGAACTGGCCCGGCTTGCGGCCCACGGGACTCTGCACCTTCTGGGATACGACCATGAACAGGATGAGGATGCCGCTCGGATGAGCGAACTGCAGGAGAAATGCGTAAAAAGTTTCCTGTCCGGGCGGTACGGCCGGGTTTGAGATGGCCGGAGACAGTGTCGAGCTTTTTATTTAAAAACCGCGGGATTGAGAATATAATTGTATTAGGACCGATGTGACCGGATCCCGTCCTTCTGATCGTTTGGATGTTCTACGCTCGGTTTGAGGATTATTAGAGGTAGCCGGAATGGAAGTGTACTTTCTGATAGCGTTTCCTCTGCTGATTATGCTTTCGGCCATGTTCAGTTGCGCGGAAACCTCATTTTTCAGCCTGTCGAACTTCGAGCTTTCCCAGCTCGAGGAGGAACAGCCTGTGCGGGGGCGTCTGGTCCGCCGTTTGCTGGAGGATCAGGACTTTCTGCTCAACGGTATACTGCTGGGAAACAATCTGGTCAATATCTGCGCCACGGCTGTAGCTACTATTTTTCTGCACCGCTGGGGACTCAGTCTCGGATTAAGCGAACAATTCATATACCTGATGGATATCGCCGGGATGACTCTTGTCCTTCTGGTTCTTGGAGAGATCGGCCCGAAAGTCATTGCCATCAGCGCGGCGCGAAAGCTGGCGCCAAGATTGGCGAGGCCGATGTCGGCATGGCTTTCCCTGGCCCGTCCGCTGATCCGTCTGCTCGCCCTGTTGAGCGGTTGGGTAAGACGGCTGGCAGTTCACAGGGAACAGGACCGCCAGCTTCTGGAGGACGAGCTCAAGCTGATGGTCGACATGACCGCCGAACAGGGAGGGCTGGAGCAGGAGGAAAAACAGATCATCCATAATATTTTTGAGCTCAGCCAGACCACGGTTCGGGAAATAATGGTGCCGCGAACCGACATGATCGGCATCCCGGTTGACATTCCACTTCCCGAGGTCGTAAAGATAGTGGAGGAAAGCGGGCATTCGCGTTTCCCTCTGTTCCAGGATGATCTGGATAATATCGTGGGTATCCTCTATACAAAAGACCTGTTGGGGCCGCTGTATGAAAGCTCGCCCGAGGGGACTCCCCTGACCGGGCTGGCTCATGAGGTCTGCTACGTTCCGGAAACAAAATCATGCAGCGATATGCTTCAGGAATTCCAGAAACGCGGCATGTATCTGGCGATTGTCGTGGATGAATACGGCGGAACGGAAGGGATGGTGACTGTAGAGGACGTGATGGAGGAGATAATCGGCGAGATACAGGATGAGCACGACACAGAGGAGCCGATGTTCGGTCAGGAAGGCCCGGGCCGCTATCTGGTGGACGGACTGATGAATATCGATGACCTTTCGGAGGAACTGGGAGTGGACCTGCATGGCGAAGGCTATGAAAGCCTGGGCGGTTTTATCCTCTCCCGGTTCGGACGCCTGCCCCATCCGGGTGAATCGTTCGATGAGCAGGGATATCGTTTCGTTGTTTCCAAGCTTTCAAGACGCAGAATTATAAAGGTCAGGATTATACGGTTGACGCCAGCAAAAAATCCTCTGCCGGAAGAGGACGGGGCCGGCGGAATAAACAGCCGTTAACTTAGCCAGAGGGCGATGTGGACGCAGAACAATGGCTTCTGCTTCTGACGCTGATGGGCAGCGCTTTTTTCAGCGGCACTGAAACAGCTTTGATCTCGATCAACAAGATCAAGCTCCAGAGCTGGCTGGAAAGAAGTGGAACGACAGGCTGGCTGGCGCGGATTTTCAACGCCAGACCGGGTGACATATTGTCCACTCTGCTGGTCGGGAACAACGTTGTCAACATTCTGGCCACGGTGTTGATTTCAGACATGGTGTTCGAATGGTTCCCCGCGGACACAGAGCATTCACCCGCTGTTTCCGCGTTACTGATTCCGTTGATAGTCACTCCTCCGATTCTGCTCTTCGGGGAGATATTGCCCAAGAGCCTGGCGCGCGAACATTCCATCAGGCTGTTTCCGGTTCTGGCGGCGCCGCTCTGGGGGTTCTACCATCTGCTGCTGCCGGTGAACCGCGTGGTGCACAGGTGTGTTGTGATAATGCTAAAACTGGTTGGCGTATCCAGTCCCGGTGAAGAGCAGATTTTCACTCGCAAGAATATCCAGCGCGTGCTGATGGAGAGCGAGCGCGAGGGAGTGCTGCACAAGGAGGAGAGCAGCTACATTTCCGGAGTGTTCGATTTCAGCGAGACCATGGCGCGCGAGATAATGACCCCGCGCACGGATCTGGTGGCGATCAGACGGGACGCCACGGCTGTCGAGGCGGCGGAAAAGATGAGCGAGAGTTATTTCTCGCGCATACCGGTTTACGAGGGCACTCTCGATCACATTATCGGCATGGTGCACGTGGTGGACCTTGTGCGCAGTGGTCCGGTCAGTCCTCCGGTCGTGCATCCGGTGATTTTTACTCCGGAAACGCGCAAATGCGACAGCCTGCTGTATGAGATGCGCCAGAAAAGGATTCATCTGGCCGTGGTGCTCGATGAATACGGCGGGACAGCCGGGATAGTGACCCTGGAAGACCTGCTGGAGGAACTGGTGGGAGACATACGGGACGTGCACGACAAGCGGAGCGCACTGGTCACGGTGGGCCGCGACCGCAGCCTGATAGTCAGCGGAAGCACCCGGTTCGAGGACCTGGAGGACAGGATAGAACTTCCTGAGACGGATCATGAAGTCGAAACCATAGCCGGTCTGCTGATGGCCGAACTGGGCCGGATTCCCGAGACAGGCGAAAAATTCCAGCTTGGGACGATACGAATTACCGTGCTGGAAGCCTCTGCCAAACGGATCGAGCGCCTCGAACTGAAACAGATGCATGACGACAGCAAACCGGACAAAGAGAGCAACGGCTTCGGGCGAGCGCATATCCGCCGCATAAATGAAAGAGGAGAATGACAGGTTGAGCGAAGACAGAGACATCGACCGTCAGGAAAAGCCTGCCGATGGACAGATGCCGCAGCCGCTCTCGCTCGATGAGGTTCGGGAGATGCTCGATGCGGGCGTAGAGGGTCATGCGCGCCTGGTCGAGGAAGTGCAGTCCGAGCACCCGGCCGATCTGGCGGACCTGGTCGAACGGATGGACGGGGATGAACGCCGGGTATTCTTCAACCTGCTGCCGGTCGAGATTGCGTCCGAAACCCTGGCCGAAACCAGCGAAGAGAACCAGGAGGAACTGATCCGGAACCTGGATGACCAGGCCCTCCAGGAACTGTTCGAGGAGTTGAGCGATGATGACGCCACAGATATCGTCCAGGAACTCTCCGAAAAGGAAGCCGCCCGCGTCCTCAGCGTAATCGACAAGGAGGACCGCGAGGACATCCAGACCCTGATGACTTATGCCGATGACACCGCCGGCGGCGTGATGACCGGCGAGCTGGTCTCGGTCGATACCGGAAGCACTGCCGCCGAGGCTATCGAAAAGGTCAGAAATCAGGGCCGGGAAATCCAGTTTTTTACGGTGTATGTTGTCGATGGCGAAAACAAGCTGTGCGGCACCCTCTCTACCACGGAGCTTATCCTGGCCGATCCGCAGGCGCGTATCGCCGATATCATGGACACGGATATTGTCAGCGTGCCGCCCGAGATGGATCAGGAGCAGGTGGCGCGCCTGCTGTCGCGTTACAATCAGGTGTCGATAGCGGTGGTGGACAGTCAGGGACATCTGCTGGGCCGGGTGACGGTGGATGACGTGATCGACATCCTGGAAGAGGAGGCCACCGAGGACATTTTCCGCATGAGCGGCGTCAACGAGGAGGAAAGCGTCGAGAAACTGGGAGTGTTCCAGTCTGTCCGTTTCCGTCTTCCCTGGCTCGTGCTGAATCTCTGTTTCACTTTCATCTCCGCTCATATCATCAAGCTTTTTATCGGAGTGCTGGAACGGGAGGTCATCCTGGCGATGTTCCTTCCCGTGGTCGCTGGAATCGGCGGCAACACCAGCACTCAGAGCCTGGCTGTGACCCTGCGCCGCCTTATCCTGCACGAGATGGAAGGGCGCAGGAAAGTGGTGATTTTCAGCGAAGCGGCGGTAGCCCTCCTGAACGGGCTGGTGATCAGCCTGCTGATCGCGCTGGTGGTCTGGTTCACCGAATCAAACATGGAGCTTGCGCTGATAGTGGGCACGGCAGCCTGGATAGCGATGACAGCGGCAGGCATCCTCGGAGCAGTGTGGCCGATCCTTCTGCGCAGTCTTGGATTTGACCCTGCCGTATCCTCCACGTTCATCACCAACATTACGGATATACTCAGTTTCTTCCTGATACTCGGCCTGAGCGCCCTGCTGCTGCTGGGCTGAGGATTCTGGCTGAGATTCGCGGAAGGCAGGCCATGCAGCCGCTCAAACAGGAAGCCATAGTGCTCGGTGGAGTGGATTACAGCGACACCAGCCGGGTGATCTGGGTCCTGACTCCGGAGTCAGGACGTCAGAGCCTGATGGTTAAAGGCGCGCGCAGGCCGAAAAGCAAATTCCAGGGCTGTCTCGAAACATTCAGCCGCGTGCGGCTTATCTATCGCAAAGCCGCCCGGGGGGCGTTGCCTACATTACGTGAGGCAGACCTTGTGGTCCAGTGGATCGGTATCCGGGAGAGCCTGGAGGCTTTTTTCGCCGCCTCGGAGGCAGTCGAGGCGGTAAAGACAGTCAGCGAGCCGGACCAGGAGAGCAGCGCGCTTTTCAGCCTTCTGGATGAGTTTCTCGCTCTCTGTGACAGACATGGCCGCGAGCGGGAGTTCCTTCGTCTGGCGCGCCTGGCTTTCCGCTGGCGGCTGACAGCGGTGCTGGGGATCGAGCCACGGCTTCTGGAATGCATTCGTTGCGGTAAACCGCACGAGCGTCGCGCCCGTTACCGCTTCGTGATCTCCGAGGGCGGCATCCTCTGCCCGGATTGCGAGGGCCTGCGCTCCGACCCTGATCATACGCCCGTGGGGGGGCTGGACTACAGCGGCCTCAGGTTTCTTTATCGCTGTCTGCTGCGCCTGCCCTCAGGGCCGGAGGACCTGTATCCTCTGGGCAACGGAAGCCTGAAAGAACTCGAACGGCTTGTCCGGCGGTATTTCACTTATCATATGAACGATCTCCCGTCCTTCCAGGGCGGTCTGCCCTGGGATGCCCCGGGTCCGGAGAAGGACAGCTATACGGAATGAGTTACAGGAGGCAGGATTGCGGAATCCCCAGAAGAACGAATTTATCACCCGGTATTACCGGACTATCATCACCAGTCTGGTTTTGATGAATACTGCTCTGATCTTTTTCCTTATTGTCTATATCTGGTCTTATGGTCTGGGGAATGAGCCGCAGGGGAGTTTTTTCAACGAAACCATACCTCATGCGACTGTCGTGGTCGACAGCCAGACAGTCTGGAGCGGGCCTGGTGGAAGCGCCGCAGGCGCTGAGAAACGCGGTGTTCTGGAACGCGGATTGAGCGTGGAGATTATCGATAGCTCGGAGGTTGACGGCGAGCCCTGGCGCCGTCTGCTCTGGGAGGGAGGCGGGGGTTGGGTCCCGGCGCGCGCCGTGCGGTTTATACATACCGCCAGGTGATGGATGCTGCACAGAAAAACCTGTAATAGAAAAGGCCGGTCCCGATTCAGGACCGGCCTTCTTCGTATAAGAATAACAGAAGGCGCTTATTCCTCCAGCTCTCTGGAGGCTGTTCCGGGGGAGACCGGGCCGGAGGAGGCAATGCTCGGATCGGCCGGTCTGAACGGAGAGCCGATGTGCTCCAGACGCCTCACCATGTCATCCCGATGAATCTTGTACGCGCTCAGGACTGACTTGTCTATCGGGTCTCCGTTCGGGATGTCGACTTTCAGCGGATCGACCGGGGCGCCATTTCTGAAGAAACGGAAATCCAGATGCGGTCCGGTAGCCAGGCCGGTGCTGCCCACGTAGCCAATCACCTGCCCCTGGCGGACGCTTGCACCGTTACGGACAGCTATTTTCTGCATATGTCCATAACCGGTTGCGAACATGCCGTTATGCTTGAGCAGGATAAAGTTGCCGAAACCGCCCTTGCGCCCGGCGAATGTCACCTTGCCGTCGCCCAGGGCCAGTATCGGTGTGCCGGTTGGAGCCGCGTAATCCACCCCCAGGTGCGGGCGGCGTATCTTGAGGATAGGGTGGTAACGGCTGTAGCTGAACCGGCTGCTGATGCGGGGCATATACTTGAAAGGCGATTTGAGGAACTTGCGGCGCATGCTCAGGCCGTCAAGATCGAAATAATCCTGACTGCCGTCTTTGTTCGTGTAGCGGATAGCATAGTAGCTGCGATCTCCGCTCTGGTAAACGGCCGAGAATATTTCGCCCACCCTGGCCATTCCCTTGGGATGCACCTTTTCCTCGAAGATAAGCTTGAACTTGTCGCCTTTCTGGACATCGCTGTGGAAATCGATCTGCCAGGCGAATATTTCGCTCAGACGCATGGCCAGCTCAGGCTGTCCGGCCACATCAACCACACTCTGGTAGAGCGAATTTTCTATGGTTCCGGCAACCTCGCGCTCACGCACGGTGTATTCAGTTTCAACCAGTTCGGCGTTCCAGTCCACCGGGTTGATTGTGTCAGAGCAGGTGAGACGGAGCGTGCGGTCGGGATCGATCTCATATTCCAGCGCGGCGAGCTTTTCGTTGAAGAAAGTAAATTTGATTTCCCGCCCTACCACAACCCGGTTCAGGTTATAAAGGGGACGGGCGCAGCGGATCATGCACATCATACGTTCGTAATCAATGCCATTGCGTTGCAACAGTGTTTCGAAAGTGTCGCCAACGCGCACTTTGTCCAGCGTGCTGATCGGCTCGACCAGCCAGCGGATGAGCGAAGTTGAATCCCCGGATGCCAAACCCCGTCCGGAGCTGTCATCCAATGAATCCGAACTGTCAAACTGGATTTCAGGTGATGGATCAAAATAAAGGTTGAGCGTATACAGGGCGGCAAGACTGGCAGCCAGGATGGATGCGTATCTGCGTAATCGCTGCCTCCTCCGCAACCGGCGGCTGGAGGGTTCTTCATGACCTCGCGCAGTTGTATTCTTAAAATCCTGCATGGCGATATTCTCTGTGTGGGTTAACCTATCCGTGGGGGTTTAAATCCGCCAAAGCGAACGCGGATTGCGGATCAGTCTGATCAACCAGACCGGACGGGCCGAAAATAAACGGCGTCCCGGTTTAATGCAAGATTATACTCATATGTTGCAGTCTGTCAAGTTTGCAATCTGCCGGAGATATATTTTCCGGACATGGCCGAAAAACTCCAGGGCCAGGGGTGAGCGGTAGTCAGGATAAGTCCAGTCAAGGGGTTCCAGCTTCCCCGCCCGCGTTATAAGGGTCACCTCGGCGAATATTCTCCGCCCGATGGCGATCCGGTGCGAATAATTTTTTGTCGAGGCCAGCACCAGCTTGGCATCCGACCAGTAGCCCGGATCGACGTTCACCCGGCGGCCACCGCCGGGATTCGAGCCGTGTAAACGCTCGCAGGCCGAGGTTCTTCGCTTGAGATAGACCAGAAAATCCGGCAGCCTTAACCGCTCGAAACTCACAAATTTCTTGACAAGACCGTCACCCATCTCCGCACGGTAATAATCCGAGAAATCGAAAGGATATTCCGGGCTTGTCAGGTCGACCGGACCGAGTTCATCGCAGAGGCTTGCGACAGCGGCCTCAATCAGCTCGGACCCGGTGGACATGACTGCCGCCACGGGCTTTACCAGTCTCGGTATGCGTATCTTTCTTCCTCCCATGACTGTTTCCCGGCGGGGGGGCCGCCCGGAGTAATATCCGGGCGGCCGGTTGGGTCGAAACGTAACGGATCAGTCTATCTGCCGACGGATAAAAGTCGGGATTTCAAGCTCATCGTATGTCAGGGGTTTGGGTCCGCCCTGGGCCGTGGGAATCGGTTTTGTCAACGGCTTGTCGTTGCGCAGCATGGAGGAGCTGCGGCCGGTTACCACAAAAGACCCCGCTCCGGAGAGATCATCACCGATGGCCCGGTCTATCTCGATTACATTGTTCAGCTGTTTTTCGGCCAGCATCTTTTCGGGAAGCGCCTGTTCCTCTTCACGGCCGAAGCCGGTGGCGATCACGGTGACACGCACCTGGCCGTTCATCGATTCGTCTATCATCGCGCCGAAAATAATGTTTGCATCCTCGCCCGCGGCCTCGTAGATCACGTTGTTGGCGTCGTTGACCTCGTGCAGCGTCAGGTCCGAGCCGCCGGTAATGTTCACCAGCACTCCGCGCGCGCCCTTGATCTGGACATCTTCCAGCAGCGGCGAGCTTATGGCCTCCTGGGCTGCCTCGGCGGCGCGGTATTCACCACTGGCGAATCCGGTGCCCATGAGCGCGTCACCCATGCCGGCCATGATCGTTTTCACATCCGCGAAATCAAGATTGACAAGCGCCGGAGTGGTGATCAGTTCGCTGATTCCCTGGCAGGCGTAGAGAAGGATGTTGTCGGCGATTTTTAACGCTTCCTCGAAGGTCGTGTTTTTTCCGACCAGTCCCAGCAGACGTTGATTCGGCACGATGATGATCGTATCCACGTGCTTGCGCAGCTCGGCGATGCCGTTTTCGGCCTGTTTGATGCGCTTGCGGCCTTCAAAGATAAACGGTTTGGTCACCACGCCGATGGTCAGGGCGCCCAGGTCGCGGGCGATCTCGGCCACGACAGGGGCCGCGCCGGTGCCAGTGCCGCCGCCCATTCCAGCGGTGATGAACACCATGTCCGAGCCTTCCAGCAGGTTCGACAGCTCTTCGCGGTCTTCCTCCATCGCCGCCTTGCCCACCTCGGGACGCGCTCCCGCGCCAAGTCCCTTGGTGAGCTGCTTGCCGATCTGCACTTTGTGAAGGGCGCGGCTGATCGACAAAGCCTGGACATCGGTGTTCGCGGCGATGAAGTCCACGCCTTTCATCTGGGAATCAATCATGTGATTGATCGCGTTGCCGCCGGCTCCGCCCACGCCGACCACTGTGATCCGGGCCATCTGTTCCGCAAGGTCGGTCAGTTCAAATTTCATTTTCGGTCTCCCCCCGCTGTCGGGTTGCCGGTTATATAGTGTCGACAGATTCTGCACCTGTTGATGGTTTTTACCAGAGATCGTTGAGCCAGTTTTTCATACGATCGACCACCTTGTTGAAAATATTGCTCTCATCACCCTGGAAGCGTCCCTCTCCCGGCTGCTGCTGTGCGCCGAAAAGCACCAGACCAACTCCGGTGGCGAACTTGGGGTCATCGATCATGTTGGTCAAACCCGTGACTCCACCAGGCTTGCCCACCCGAACCGGCAGCTTTGTCACGTCCTCGCACAACTCCACGATGCCCTTGAGTCCTCCCGTGCCGCCGGTCAAAACGATCCCCGCGGCCAGAAGGTCGTTGTACTCCTCGATCTCACGGAAAGCCAGGCCCATTATTTCCTCCATCCGGGGCTGGATGATCGAGGCCAGGAGCTGGCGTGACACCTGCCGTTCGCTCTGGGTTGAGGCGCTGGGCACGGAAATCATTTCATCAGAGTTCACCATCGAGGCCACCGCGCAGCCGTACTTTTCTTTCAGTTCTTTCGCCTTGTGCGCGGGTGTGCGCAGGCCGATGGCGATGTCGTTGGTCAGGTTGTCGCCGGCCAGACCGAGCACACTGGTGTGACGGATGCTGCCGCGGGAGAACAGGGCGATGTCGCAGGTGCCGCCGCCGATGTCGATCAGGGCCACCCCGAGGTCCTTTTCATCCTCGGTCAGGACGGCATAACTCGATGCCAGAGGCTCGATCACAAGGTCGTACACCTCGAACCCCGCGCGATGGATGCTTTTGACAATATTCTGAGCGCTGGTCACCGCCCCGGTGACGATATGCACCTCCACCTCGAGGCGCACGCCGCTCATGCCGACCGGGTCGCGGATGCCGCGCTGGTCGTCCACCAGGAATTCCTGAGGTATGACGTGAATCACCTCGCGCTCGATCGGGATATGCGCCGCCTGCGCCGCCTCGATAACCCGCCGCACGTCCTCCTGGGTGATATCGGTGTGCTCTCGCGAAACGGCGATAATTCCCTTTGAATTGATCGAACGGATATGGTCTCCGGCAATTCCGGCGTAGACTCCCCGCACCTCGACCCCCGCCATTAGCTCGGCTTCCTCGATGGCTTTGGTGATCGACTGAACGGTTTTTTCGATGTTGACCACCACCCCGCGCCGCAGGCCCTCGCTGCGCGCCGTGCCGACTCCTACAAGCTTTAGCGCGCCTTCTTCAGTCGGCTCGGCTATCATGGCGCAGATCTTGGTGGTGCCGATATCCAGCCCCACGATGATATTGTCTTTGGCCATCAGTCCTCCTGTACGGCCGGCGTCGTGGTGGAGCTTTGATCCTCCGCGCGGCCTGCCGGCCTGTAAATCTGCGGGGAGGAGAGTTATTGATTATCAGAGATTGTATTCGCTGCTCACCGGAATGAAATCTTTCGTGTCCTTGACAATGATCTGGCCCTCGTAACTCAGGTCCACTTCCTGCGGGCGTGACTGACCACTCTCCGCCAGCCGGGCCATCATCCACTTGAGGTAGTGCACTGTCTCCGGACGCATCCATTTGCCGATCACAACCTGCACTCCCTCGTTCATCGTCACCAGGGTGATCTTGCCCTCGGCGTTGATCGTAAACTCGCTGATCAGCGGTAGTATTTCCGGTGCGTTGCGGCGGAAGGCCTGCGAGGTTTCCAGCAGCATCCGCCCGTCCTTGTCCAGACGGTGCCGGGCATCGCCCTGGTCGAGACTTTCGAAAGCCGCCTTGCGCGGCGAGAGTATCGGCAGCCTGGCGCAGGCGGAGGGATCCTTGATTGGCAGGACATAACCCTCATCGTCCACCGGAAGAAGCTCGCCGCAATTGAGCATAGCCACAGGCTCGCGCTCGGTCACCACCACCTTGACCCGGTCCGGGAAGCGCCGGTGCAGGGTGACATTCTTTATCAGCGGGTGACGGCTCAGAATGACTTGGGCGCTGTTGAGGCCCCCAAGCATGTTGCGACCGAGAAGAGCTTCACGGCTCAGCGCCAGAAGCTCGGATGCAGGTATACGGGGCGTGCTTTCAACGCTGACTTCCCTGACGGAGAAATAGTGCGCAAGGTCGTAACGTTTCGCTCCGTAACAGGAAAGGCCGGTTAAAGCCAGCAGAAGAATAATCTTGAGGCCCCTGGCGCCTTTTTTCCTGCCGGAAACTGTCCTGCGGCGGCTCCTGACCGTTTTTCTCCCGACTGTCATCGCACCCCTCGCTGCATGGATTGTATGTTATTTGTAATCATTCTTTTACGATGGAGACCGCATACGGGGCGAGGTCTCCGAGTTCATTCCAGGTAAAGCCGAGCAGACGCACTTCCGGCTCCAGTTTCACGCCGGTATTCTCATGCACCTTGTCGCGGACCAGGCGGATCAGCGATAGAATGTCTACAGCTGAGGCCCCTCGGTCGTTTTCGATAAAGTTTGCATGCACCGGGCTGACCCTTGCTCCACCGATCCGCAGGCCCTTGAGACCGGCCTCGTCGATCAGACGGGCCGCGATCAGGCCGGGCGGATTCTTGAATGTCGAGCCGAATGTCCGGCTGCGCCACGGGTGTTTCTGCTTGCGCTGCCCGGCCAGAAAGGCCGCCCGCTCTGACTGCGTCCGCGGATCGCCTCCGGCGGCGCGGCTGAAATCGAGCCGCGTTATAATCCCGATCTCCGGGGCCAGACTGTGGCGGTATCCGCGGTTCAGTTCGGATGCTGTATACTTTTTAAGCTTCCCCTGCGAATCCATCAGATACAGGCAGTCAACCATGTCACCCAGCTCTTTTAAATGCGTTCCCGCGTTCATCGCGGCGGCGCCGCCCACCGATCCCGGAATGCCACTCAGTTCCTCGAAGCCCGGAAAACCATTGTCCACCGCCCGGCGGACCAGCCGTGAAAGCGGAACCGCCGCGCCGCTGACAAGCCGTTCGCCTGAAAACGCCAGACGGCGGAAACCGCCTCCCAGACGGATAATCAAGCCCGGATAATCACGGTCGCTTATCAGCAGGTTCGATCCACCGCCCATAACGAACCACGGGCATTTGGCAGCTCTAAGAACAGAACCCAGGGCGGCCAGGCTTTCAACCAGAGCGAACCAGCGGGCCCTGCCTCCCGCTCCGATAGTGGTCAGCCGTCTCAGTGGATAATCCGGCCGCAGTTCCAGCCCTTTCACTGCCGAAAGCTCTCCGGCAAAATCGACAGGCCTGTTCTTCACGGCTTCTCTCCACCAAGAATGCCGAGGACCTGTTCACCCACCTTGTAGATGTCTCCCGCGCCGAGAGTTACAATCATGTCTCCAGGCTGAGATACCTGGACCACGGCCGCGGCAAGGGATTCACGCTCCGGCGCGTATATGACCTGCTTGTGGCCGTAGTTCCTGGCCGATTCGGACACGCTTTCCGCGCTCACGCCGGGGATGGGTTTTTCACGCGAGCCGTAGATAGCTGTCACCACGAGTACATCCGAATGCATGAACGAGCGGCCGAACTCCTCCGCCTGGTCGCGCGTGCGGGTGTACAGGTGCGGCTGAAAAACCGCCACTATCCTCCGGTTCCAGGCTTTTTTCAATCCCTCCAGCGTAGCCCTCACCTCGGTGGGGTGATGGGCATAGTCATCCACCACCATGCGTCCTGCGGCCTCCCCCTTGATTTCGGAACGGCGGTGCACTCCGCTGAAACCGGCCAGCCCCGCGGCCATCTGGTCGAAAGCGAGACCCAGCTCAAAACCGACTGCCAGCGCGGCCAGCGCGTTTTTCACGTTATGCTCGCCAGGAATCTGAAGCTGCAGCTCTCCCTGTTCATCTCCGTTATAAAAGACCCGGCAGCGGGTGGCTCCCTCGTGATGGACGATATCGCGGACCTGGATGTCAGCCTGGGCCGAACTGCCGTAGGTCACCAGCCGTCGCTCGATCCGCGGTATTATCGATACCGCGCGGGCATCATCCAGACAGGTGATTACCGAGCCATAGAACGGCACTTTGTTGGCATACTCCACAAAAGCGTCCTTCAAATCATCCAGACTGCTGTAGCAGTCCATGTGTTCGCGGTCTATATTGGTGATGACAGCCAGGGCGGGCGCCAGCCGCAGGAAGCTGCGGTCAAATTCATCCGCCTCGGCCACCAGTATCTGCCCTGCCCCCGTGCGGGCGTGACGGCCCAGGGAGCGCAGCCGGCCACCCACGATCACGGTCGGATCGAAACCGGCATGTTCCAGCATCTGTCCAATCATCGACGTTGTCGTAGTCTTGCCGTGCGCCCCGGCCACGCCGATCCCGTATTTCATGCGCATCAGCTCTGCCAGCATTTCGGCCCGCCGGATCACCGGGATGTGCCTTTCGCGGGCGGCGATCTGCTCCACGTTCTCCCGGTCGATGGCTGAGGAGATGACCACCACGTCGCTGCCCTCGACCTGTTCGGCGCGATGGCCGATCCAGACCCGCGCGCCAAGCTGGATCAGACGGTCGGTGGTTGGCGTGCGCGCCATATCGCTGCCAGAAACCGAAAAACCGGCTTCGAGCAGGATCTCGGCTATCCCGCACATGCCTGTGCCTCCGATTCCCACCATGTGGACATTTTTGACCCGCCGGAACATGTCGAACTGGGTCATGCCTCTTCTCCCGCCTCGCTGCGGCTGATGTTGTTCAGTATTCCCACAGCCCAGAAACTTGTTATAAGACTCGATCCGCCGAAACTCAGGAACGGCAGGGTAAGGCCGGTGGTCGGCGCCAGTCCGGTAGCCACGGACAGGTTGACCAGGGCCGAGAAAAACAGAAGCATAGTCAATCCGGAGGCAAGCAGGAAGCCGTATAAATCGGGTGCTCCCAAGGCGATTTTTATTCCGACAAAAGCGAGCCAGCAGAATGCTCCTATGACCAGCGAGCCGCCGATGAATCCGAGTTCTTCGCCGATAATCGAAAAAATGAAATCCGTATGCGCTGCGGGCAGGAAGAAGTATTTCTGATGGCTTTCACCCAGTCCTACTCCCGCAAGTCCGCCGGACCCGAGCGCAAGCTTGCTCTGGTAAGCCTGGTATCCTCCGCCGCTTTTGTCGTCCTCCCCCAGTATGAAACTGCTGATGCGCTCGCTGCGATATCCCACTTTCATCACGAATTTGTAGGCTATGAAAGGAGTCGTGAGAAGGCCGATAAGCAGAAGATGGGTCAGGCGTATTCCGCCGATATAACCCAGCAGAATCACCAGCGTCAGAACTACCATGGCCATGCTCAGATCCGGCTCCTTGACTATCAGAAGGAAAAATACGCCTGCGACTACAATGAAAGGAACGAATCCTCCGGCAAAGCGCGTTATCCGGTTGTTCCGCGCCACGAGAAAACCGGCCGCCCAGCAGACAAGGAAGAATTTCACAATCTCAGAGGGCTGGAAAGTTAAAGGCCCCAGATGTATCCAGCGGCGCGCTCCGCCGACCACCGGCGCGATGCCGTAAGTGCCGGGAACCAGACAGATCACAAGAAAGACCAGGCAAACCAGAAGGGCGATCAGGCTTATCTTTCTCATCTGGTGATAATCGATGCGCGAGGCGATCAACATGATGACCAGACCGATCAGGGTGCGCAGGGCCTGTTTCTGAAAATAGGCGTAACTGGATAGCTTTTCGGCGCTGGCGCTTACGCTGGTTGCGCTAAGGACCATGATCATGCCGGTCAGGGCCAGGGCGATGGAGATCACCACCATATGGCTTCCGAACCTGGATGTGTCTGTCTGAGTGTCCCTACGAAACATCACTCACCAGCTTCCTGACCGCCTCGCGGAATTTGTCTCCGCGTTCCTCGAAATCGGTGAACATATCGAAACTCGCGCAACCTGGAGAAAGCAGGACCGTGTCCCCGGCGCTGGAGAAAGTCCAGGCGGCTTTGACCGCGCTTTCGAGACTGTCCGTGCGTGAGATCGGCACGATTCCGGCGAGATCTCGCGCAATCAGATCAGCAGCCTCGCCCAGAAGAATCAGGCGTTTGACCTTTGCGCGCACTTCCTGGGCCAGAGGCTTGTAGGGCGCTCCCTTATGACGGCCGCCCATGATGAGGACCACCGGTCCCGGATAACTTTCCAGCGCGCGCTGAACCGAATCCACTGTCGTAGCCTTGGAATCGTTCACCCAGGTGACTCCCTCCGCCTCGATAACTTTCTCCAGGCGGTGGGGCATGCCCTTGAAAGTCGTCACTCCAGGACGGATATCGGTGGCTTTCAATCCCAGGGCTGACACAGCCGCGGCTGCCGCCAGAAGGTTTTCACTGTTGTGACGGCCGGGGAGAGGGAACTTGTCCAGGCCTATCACCTCGGATGCGCGGCCGTCTTTGCCACGTATGAAAAGAATGTTCTCCCAGGAGAAGGCCAGACTGCCCGGACGCTCCTGGAACCCGAACCAGGCCGGCTGCATCCCGCCTACCAGTCCGGCCCATTCGGCTGTTTCCGGCTGATCGGCGTTGAATATCGCGGTATCGCCCGGACCCATGATGTCGAACAGACGCAGCTTGGCCGAGTAGTAATCACGCGCCTCTTTGTAACGGTCCAGGTGGTCCGGGGAAAGATTGAGCAGCAGACCGATCCGTGGACGGAAGGTGCGGATCGTATGAAGCTGATAACTGCTGATTTCCGCAACAATAAGTTTTTCATCGGTCAACGCGCTTATGGCGCGGCAGAACGCATAGCCGATGTTGCCTGCAACCGCGCATTTGATGCCCGCGCTGTTGAGCAGGTGCCCGATCAGCGCCGTGGTGGTGCTCTTGCCATTTGTCCCGGTGACTGCCACCACCGGCACGGGGCAGAACCAGTAACCGACTTCCACTTCGCCGAACAGCGGGATGCCATAAAGGAACGGTTCGGCCAGGATGCCTTTTGTTTCATCGATCCCGGGGCTGACCACGAGGAAATTAGAGGCAGCCAGCTTTTTCCGGTCGTGACGGCCGAGTTCGACCGAAACTCCGATTTTCGACAGAGGGGCGCATTCGGTTTCGAGTTTCGCGCTGTGTCCGCTGTCAGACAGATAGACCTCGTAGCCTTTTTCGGCCAGGAGGCGGGCGGCGGCCTGGCCGCTGCGCGCTGCGCCAAGCACCGAGACTTTAGCCGGAGCCTTTATCAACGGCTCGTGTTCATTGGGTTCTGGCGGTTTCCAGCTCATGCGAACTCCTGTTCTATTGCGTGGAGCAACGATTCCAGGCGCACTCCCCGGCTGGCTTTCAGCAGGATGAGGTCTCCCGGCTGGATGATTGATTTAAGCCTGCTCCAGGCGTTGTGGTTGTCGGGGCAGGCCATGACCTGATCCCGCTTCCCGCCGGCCTGGATGAACTTTTCCTTCATCTGTTGCGCGAAATCTCCAACGAAAAGAACCAGTTCCAGGCCACGTGAAGCGGCATCCCGCGCCACGTGGCCATGCATGTCCGCAGCGGCGGTCCCCAGTTCCCGCATTTCGCCGAGCACGGCCAGGCGGCGGCCGGCGTGCTCGATCTGCTGAAGGGTGTTCAGGGCCTCGATCACGCTGGAGGGGTTGGCGTTATAGCAGTCGTTGAGGATTTTCACCCCGCCGGCGCAACGCATTTCCATGCGCATGTTCATCGGTTCGGCCGCCTCGAGACCGTCGCGTATCTGTTCTCCGCTGAGCCCGAACTCCCGGCCCACCGCGGCCGCGGCCAGTGCGTTCAGCACATTGTGGCGGCCCGGAATGTTGAGGCGCACTGTCACCTCTCCATCCAGCGTGAATGTCGCCCTGGCCCTGCTGTCCAGCGAAATGCCCGTGGCCCGTGTCCGGGCCTGACTGTTTGCGCCGAAACTTTTCGCTCCGGGGAACCGGGCGGGAACGGTTTCCGCCAGCCGTGGATCATCGCAGTTGTAGAAACGCGCCCCAGAGGTGCTGGTTTGCTCGAACAGCTCCAGCTTGGCGTTCAGCACGCCCTCGACGCTGCCGAAACCCTCCAGGTGCGCCGGGGCGACGTTGGTGATAACCGCGGCATCCGGAGCGGCCAGACCGGCCAGAAGCCGAATCTCGCCGGGATGGTTCGCACCCATCTCGGCGACCATTATCTCAGTGTCCGGCTCTATCGCGAGCAGCGTAAGCGGCAGGCCGATATGATTGTTGAGGTTTCCGGCAGTCGCACGGGTCCGGAAAGTACGGCTCAGCACCGAGGCGATCATCTGTTTGGCCGTGCTTTTGCCGTTGGAGCCGGTCACTCCTGCCACCCGGCAGCCTGTCATCCGGCGGCGATGCCAGCCCGCGAGGCATTGAAGGGCGGAAAGGGTATCTGAGGTCCGGAAACACTGAACCGAATCAGGCAGGGTCTCCACACCCGGCCCCACCAGCGCTCCGGTCGCGCCGGCTGCGGCAGCCGCCGCCACGAACCGGTTCCCGTCGTAACGCTCTCCGGCCAGACCGACAAAAAGCGCCCCGGCGCAGTCGCCCCGGCTGTCAGTGACCACGCGCTCGAAACGGCGCTCCCCGGACGGTCCGGCAAGAACTGCTCCCGGAATAGCCGCCAGAATGTCTTTTGTCGTCAGGATCATCCTACCACCGAAGCACCCGGCTGTCGTTCAAAAGAATCTCACCGTTATCGTTGAAAGCCAGTATCTTGAACGAGGTGTAGTTTTCCGGAATGTCCTTGAGCGGAACAACCGCCTCCACCTGTTTGAAACGGCGGATGGAATAACTGTCGCCCAGGTTGAACATGACCGGTTGAGAGAGGTTAAGGTTAAGCTCGGGGAAAGTGCCGTAAAGGTCTATCTCACGGCTTTTGTGCTCTGCGATTACCATCAGGTATCCGTTAAGGGTGCGCTCATCTGCGGTGATATTGGTCAGCTTGAAGCCCAGCGAGATTCCGTGGTCCTGCGGCGAAACCTGAATATTCTCGACACTGATCAGATTCGAGGACGGCAAGGCGCTCAATACGGTTGTATCCTGCTTGCCATCAACCAGAAGGATCATTCCTTTTCTGGATTCGAGCTCGCCTTTCAGGGTCTCAAGCTGGCTTTCTTTCTCCTTGAGGTCAATCTTCAAGGAATGGAATTCGCTGTTGAGCGCAGTGTACTCGTGCTGAATATCTCTGAAGCGATAGATCGAGTAACCGGCGGTCGAGAAGATAGCCACAAGCACGAGGAACAGCAGCACAAGCTCGCGGAGCGAGAACTCCATGGTCATTGGTTCTCTGGTCTCCGGCACAAGCACGATGGTAATGGAATCTCTTCTCACCGGACCTCCCCGTGAGATTGTTTCCGGCCGGGATTTTCCGCCCTGGCCTGATCAGTTTCGTCTGTGCGTGTAACTGAGTTATTACGGATGTCAACCGGGATGCCGGTCAAATTCACGATCTCGCCCGGGTGCAGCGTGACTCCCGGAGGGGGTGACTGTTCGCGCACCCGAACGGCGCCGCTGATATTGACTTTCAATCCGAGAGCTTCGAGACGCGCCGCGGCCATGCGGATTGTCATCTCTCGCACGTCAGGCGTCACTACGGACCCGTCAGCGGCAACCTCGATTTCTGCGGTCTTAGATGCCGCAAGGACTGTTTTCACCTCAGGCTTCCGGCCGGCGGCGACCGTGGCGACTTTCAATTCAGCCGAGGGGAGACCCAGGCGCACACGGTCGATAACCGTTGAACGCGACAGCAGGGTCTTGCGGATCGATTCGCCGAACACAGGCGCGGCGCAGCTTCCTCCCCAGCGATGCTGGAAGTCGGGATCGTTGATGATGACGTACATGGCGATCTGAGGATCATCCGCCGGGAAATAGCCGCCGAACGAGCTGATGTAGCCGTTTCCATTGTAGCCGCTCCCAGGGGTGGCTTTCATGCTGGTCCCGGTTTTTCCGGCCACTTTGAACCCTGGCACCCGAGCGGCTGCGCCGGTGCCTGAATCGACCACTGAAATCATCGCCCGGCGCATCTTGAGTACAACCTCTTCCTCCAGGGCGCGTCTCACAAGGCGGGGGGTGAAAGACGAAACACGCTTCCCGGAGTCATCCACGATCTCGCTTATAAGGGCCGGCTCGTACAGCAGTCCGCCGTTGGCCAGAGCCGCATAGGCCATGACCATCTGAAGCGGAGTGACCAGCAGGCCATAACCGATGGAAAGGCTGGTCTTGGTGGTTTTGTCCCATTTTGACGGTTCAGGCAGTACGCCCTTGTCCTCGCCGTTGAAACACTGGCCGGTGTACTGGCCGAAACCCAGCGAGCGCAGGGTGCGGTACAGATCGGCGTCCGGGACCTGCTGAATCAGTTTCGCCATGCCTATGTTGCTCGAATGCGTAATCACCTGCAGGAAACTCAGGTTGCCGAAATTATGAACGTCCCTGAGCGTGCGGCGGGCGCTTACAGCCCATGCCCCGTTTTCGCAGAACACCTGCTCGCCGAGGCTGACATGGTTGCCTGAAAGCATGGCGCTGCCGGTGAATGTTTTCATGGTCGAACCCGGCTCGAACGGCAGATTAGCCGCCAGATTCATGAATCCCTCACGTCCGAAAGAACGCTCATCGTTCAGGTCCACCTGAGGATAATTGGCCAGGGCCAGTATTTCACCCGTGGAGGGGCGCACGGCGATGGCGCAGCCGTTTCGCGCTCCGCTGCCTGAGATGGCGCGGGCAAGCTCCACTTCCAGTATTTCCTGGAACTCCGCGTCCAGGGTAAGGCGCAGATGGCAGCCGTTCCGCTGCCTGACGACCGGGTAGTCAAGCAGGTTGTAAGGGCGGCCGCGGGCATCGCGCTGTACGACCAGCCAGCCTGGGTCACCGCGCATTATTTTATCGTACTGGAACTCGATGCCGGTCAGGCCTTCCTCTTCGATTCCCACATAGCCTATCAATTGCGCGGCCAGGGCGTGACGGGGGTAGTAGCGTTTGGATGAGGGAATGAAACCGATCCCCGGAAGCTTCATTTCACGGAGCTTTACGACTTCCAGCGGATTGACTTTCTGTTGGATCATTACAAAAGGACGGTCTTTTGAGATCCGGTTCAGCACCGAGCGGGCTTCGATGTTGAGCTGACCGGCCAGGACCGATGCGACACGGCTTTTATCGGTTATCTGCTCCGGCACGGCATAGATGTTCAGGCCCTCGGCTGAAACAGCCAGCGGTTCTCCATTGCGGTCGAAAATGTGACCACGGCGCGCCGGCAGCACGATTTTCTGCTTGTGCTGACGCTCGGCCTCGGCCAGGTAATGCTCATGCCGGATAACCTGTATGCGGAAAAGATTGATAACGATAATGGCGGCGCCTGTAAATGCGACGGAGAACACCAGCCACAACCGCTTGTTTGCCTGAGGGGGAATCAAGTCATGCACCTCATGGAAACATTTACTACCGGTTCTTATCTGCGGCAGAACCGGCGTTTTCGTCCACTTTCTCCATCCTCACCCATTGCACCTGGCCGGGTTCCGGAAAGTCAAGCCCGAGCCTTTCCCTGGCATAGGCTATAATCCTTTCCCTGGACAGAAATTCCTGCTTGCGGCTCATATAGATCGACTGCTCGGTGATCAGGCGCTTGCGTTCGACTTTAAGGTTCTGAACCTCGTTCAGGAGCTGCTGGCCCACCGTCCGCTTGCCAACCAGGATACAGGAGGCGATGAAAAGAAGAAAAAAAGCGAACAGCGCACCGGAAAAAACGCTGCGTCTTCGAATACGCCGGTTGACTGCCTGGTTTCTCCTGTATGCTCCCGCATACGGATTCATCGAACCGTGTCCTCTCAGGCCGCCAGGCGTTCGGCGGCGCGCAGCCGTGCTGAACGGCTGCGCGGATTGGCGTTCAGCTCCGGCAGGGAGGGACTCATGGGCCGGGCGGTGAGGACTCTGGCCAGCGGCTTGCGCCCACAGGCGCAGACCGGAAGATCATTCGGGCAGATACATGGTTTTTCGAGACCCCGGAAAAAGCGCTTGACCAGACGGTCTTCCAGGCTGTGATAGGAAATCACCGCGAGCCGTCCTCGGTCGGCCAGCGTTTCGAAAAGGCTTGCCAGTCCGCGTTCAAGGGCTCCCAGCTCGTCGTTGACCGCGATTCTCAGGGCCTGAAAAACCTGAACCAGGCTCTTTCGCTCTTCTTTCACCGGCACCGAGTTCCTGATTATGGCCGCCAGAGCGGAGGTGCTTTCCAACTCCGCAGACTGCCGCGCTCTGACGATTGCCTTTGCAATGCGATGGTGAAAGCGGCTTTCTCCGTATTTCTCAAACAGGCTGGCCAGTTCCGATTCGCTGGCGTTATTGATCAGGGAGGCCGCATCGCGTTCGCCGAGGCTGCCCGACATCCGCATGTCCAGCGGCCCGTCCTTGTCGCAGGAAAAACCGCGCGCCGGCTCATCGATCTGGTGCGAGCTGACTCCCAGATCCAGCAGAATCCCGTCGAACCGCACCCCGGGGAAAACGCCGGCCGCTCCCTCGAAATTGACGCACGCCAGATTTAACCGTCCGGTGAATCCGGCCAGCCGCTCGCGGACTGCCTCGATCGCTTCAGGGTCGCGATCCACGGCCCAGACCCGTCCAGATGGGGCGCTGGCTTCCAGCAGGGCCAGTGTGTGACCGCCGCCCCCAGCGGTGCAGTCCAGATAGCAGCCGCCGCTTGACGGCGCAAGAAGGGCCAGGACCTCGGAGACGAGGACAGGAGTATGATATGAGGATTGGTAGTTCATTTCCGCCAGTGCCTGGTTCGACTTTGCCGGTAATGACCGGTTATCGCCAAACAGATAATACATTAATACTTAACTGCTGCTCTGGAGCCGGTGTACACTGTCAGTCGAATATTTCGGCGATATCCTCGAAAGTGAGCGACTGCTCCTTTTCGAAGCGGCTGGTGTATTCTGTCTGTTTCGCCGGGTCCCAGAGTTCCACCCGGTCGTTGGCTCCCTGAAACACTACTTCCTTCTTCAGGCCGGCCAGGTCGAGCAGTTCCCGGCTGATCAATATCCGGTTCTGTGAGTCGAGCTGGACATCGGTGGCATACTTGGTCCACTCGCGCATGAAAAACCGGATATTCTTCTTGTTGCCGGGAAGGTTCTGGATTTTATCGAGTGTCTGCTCGTACTGCCCGGGAGTGTAGAGATACAGGCAGCCGTCCAGACCGCGGTTAAGGACATAATAGTCCGTGTCCTTCTGGCGGAACCGCGCTGGCAGTGAGACTCTGCCCTTCGCGTCCAGGGAGTTTATAGCTCTTCCCCAGTGTCTCATGCCACCTTATCCTGAAAAGACTGCGCCGTTTTGGGATGATTTACCACTTCTTGACACAATTTGCCACTCGATTTCAATATAAAGGCGCAAAAAAGCTTGTCAAGATAAAAAGTGGAAATTTCAACAATATTTTTAAAAGAATTTTCTATATGTGGGAAAAAGCAAATCTTAAAAGGCCGGTTTAAGGTGCTGTATAAGGGGTGGGCGGGAGGGAAAAGGCCTTTGCGGTGCGGTTGGCGCGAAGAGTGGTGGAGCCTGTTTTTTTATTGCTATCCAAATGGATAGCAATAATGAATAACAGCTTGTTAAATAAGCAAATAACAAAGGGCGCTCGTGGTGGAAAGCGGGTTATTCAGCGGAGGATCGAAACGTCAGGCGAGTGTCCGTTCAACCGGCTGGTGAAGCAGATTAGTCGCAACCGCTCGATAAGACATTTTTCATAGTTTTCTGAAGCATGTATGTCCTGCATTTCAACTTTATCCCAGCGCTCCAGCATATCATTCAGTCCGCGGAATTCCGCCAAACGTTTTCGCCAGCGGCAGTTTTTCATCAGCAGCTCTTTCAGCCCGGCCGACTCCTCTTCTGTCAGTTCGCCATCCAGGAAGGCGCTGATCTGAGCGGAGATTTCAGCCGGAATGTTCATTCTCTGAGAGCCCATTTCAATTGAGTGGAAAGGCGTTCCTTCAACTGGTTGCGCGCCCTGTGAATCCAGATTTTGACCTCGTTGAGCGAGGCGCCCATTATTTCGGCGATTTCCTTGTAACTATATCCATGGAACTGCCGTAAAATGAGCACTGTCCTGTATCGCGGAGAGAGTCCGCCGAGCTGCTGACGGATTTTCTGGCCCAGTTCTTTGTTGTAATACTCCTGCTCCGGATCGGGGCTGCTCTGGTCGCTCAACAGGTCATGACGGTTGAGCCGGTCGATGCCGCCTTCGGGCATGGCGTCGATTTCCACCGTTGTATAAGCCTTGCGCTTGCGAAACTCATCCAGGCAGAGGTTCATCAGTATTTTTGAAAGAAGAGTGATGAACTTCGCCGTAATCTGGTACTTGTCCCGGTATTTGTAAAGACGGATGAATCCCTCCTGAGAGATATCCTCCGCCAACTCGTAATCCCTTATAAAACGGTGGCAGAACCTTACCGAATAATCCTTGTAGCGGGACACGATCTCATTGAACGCCTCCTCCCGTCCCTGCTGGAATTCCAGCATTAATTCCTCATCCGAGATTTCTGGAAGTGGACGTGGCGTAGCCATCGTTCGCTCTCACTGCCAATAGTTTTAACGAAAGAGATTCGTGTGAGTTACTGCGGGATTGCATAAAAACTGTACATCATGGTACAGAATAATTTTACGAAAGGCCTGTCTGCTTGTCAAGCAAACATTAAAAATATTTTGTATAGCTTAAGATTTGATCGTTTTCATTTCTTGCAATAGAGGTCGCGCGGCTGTAAAATAATGGGGCTGGAAGGTGATCGAGAACGGATGGGATGCTATAACACAATAAATAAGTTACAATTGAAGCGTGATAATAATAAATTACTTTAAGTAATGAGGCGTACATGCAGGATAATCTGGATGTTCTGGCTGTTGTCGCGCATCCCGATGATGCCGAACTGACCTGCGGCGGGACATTGATCCGTATGGCGGATGCCGGTTACCGGGTGGGAGTGCTGGACCTGGCCGATGGGTCAAGCGGCAGCCGGGGAAATGCCGCCCAGCGTGCTGCTGAGGCCGAGGCGGCCTCGAAAGTGATGGGTCTGGCGGTCAGGGAGAATCTGGGATTGCCGGATGCGGGTCTTCAAGATGATCCTCAATCAAGACTCACCCTGGCCCGCGCTATCCGCCGTCTTGGACCGAAAGTGCTGATTCTTCCGCACTGGCGCAGCCGTCATCCGGACCACGAGGCCGCAGTCCGCCTGGGGCGGGCCGCGGCTTTTCTGGCCGGGCTGAAAAAAATCCCCGGGGAGGGCATTCCCGCAAGGCCCGAGAAAATCCTGCACGCGCTCAGTTTCATCGAGCACGGCGGCAAGCCGACATTTGTGGTGGATATCACCGGCCAGTTCGAACGCAAACTTGAAGCTGTGAGGTGTTTTACCAGCCAGTTCGGCGAGGACAGGCTGGAGGCCGGCGAGCTTTTCCCGAACGGCCAGCCGCTGTTCGATCTCCTGCGGACCCAGGCCCTGCATTACGGCTCTCTTATACGGGCGCTCTACGGCGAGCCGTTCCTCACCCGCGAGACCGTGCGGGTGGATGACATTGTCACAATGGGCGTGAAATCGATCTGATAGGGAGAACTTACATATGATATGTCATGGCTGCGGAAAGAGCGTTCCGATTACCGACAAGGTTTTCCGAGGCGATCTGTGTCCCGGTTGCGGCCGGCCCCTGCACGCCTGCCTGAACTGTGTTTTCCATGACCTCGGCGCGCACAACGAGTGCCGGGAGCCGCAGGCCGAATGGGTCCCGGACAGGGCGAAGGCCAATTTCTGCGATTATTTCCGTCCCCGCGACAGCGCCGGTCCCGGTCGCGGAGAGGGGCGTTCGGAACAGGCGCGGAAAAAGCTGGATGATCTGTTTAAAAAATAGTTTTGCAGGGAGATGTTTCCGGAGAGTTGAATGATTCCGTCTGCTTTCGGTAAAGCATATATTTGAGCCGGGCGTTTACGGTTCGTATCGCTCTGTTTTTCCGGCGGGTTTTCTTTTCAGAAAAAGGAGTTTTTCGGCATCCGCGAAAGCATCATCGCAATCGATGTTCAGAAGAAGCCATTTACCGTCATGGTAAGTGACAGTCTCATTGTAAGCCGCCACTGTCCGCGCGGACAATGTACAACGGATCGTCTCGAAGCGGTTCCGCTCCTCGCCGCCAAGAACTATCAGGAGCAGGAAACAGTCCTTCTCCGGAATCATCGTGCAGAAGGATTTGCTTTTTTTATACCGCAATGACCAGCCGTGTTTTTTCCCCCCGTACAGCCATTCCGGATCGAAAATACCAGGATAGCGCCGATCGATCAGGGCGGTAACGCGTTCCCAGAAAATGAAGGCTTTTTCGCCGATCCAGGATTCAATCTGCCGCAAGTCAGGGGGCGATTGGGCGTCAGTCAGGCGGCGGGGATTGTGTGTGTATCGATCTTTCTGGTTTTCGGGCATGTTCAGAGCATGTAAGGATTACATCCATTCAGAAAGAACAAACGTGTCATTTCTGACTGCGCAAAGTCAGTTCCCAGACACGGCCCTCTCTAAACACCTGGAAAAGGTGCGGATCGATCTTGCCCTCGCGCACTTCCCAGCTTAGGACATCCAGGGCTTTCTCCGGCGGCATGGCGGGTTTATAGGGACGGTCGGTGGCCGTCAGGGCGTCATAAATGTCCGAGATAGTCATCATGCGGGTCTGAGGGCAGATGCGGTCCGCTGCTATTCCCAGGGGGTAGCCGGTTCCATCCAGCTTTTCGTGGTGGCCGTGGGCTATCTCGGGTATGTCTTTCAACTCGCTCGTCCATGGAATCTTGGTCAGGAAATTAAACGAGTGCGTCACGTGGGATTCGATCTCGTGGCGCTCTTCCGGAGTGAGCGATCCCTTGGGGATGCTCAGCACGCGGTGCTCTTCCGGCACGAGAAGGGGCAGCGGCCCCTCATCGGAATCGCGGATTATGGTTCTGGCGATTTCCTCCAGACGCGAGAAATTTTCTTCCACCAGGATCGTCGGTTCATTGGCCGAGATTATCTGCTGAAGGTACTCGTCCAGAAGCTTTATTTTATTGGACAGGGATTCATCCACCTCGCTGAAACCGGCCAGGTATTCCTCCCGTCCCCGGCTCAGCAGGAGTTCCATTTTCTGACGGCTGGTTTCTTTCCTGTATATCTGGCGCGCAATATCGAAGCGTTTCTTGATCAGCTCCAGGTGCTGCGGGTAAAGTTTCTTCGCTTTCAGCAGCACATGCTCGCGGACTCCCACCTTGCCGAAATCGTGCAGAAGGCTGGCGTACCTTATTTCCTTGATCTGGTTTTCGGTGAAGTGGACCTCGCGCAAATGTCCATTCTCAGTCCGGTTCACCAACTCGGCAATCCCGACAGTCAGAGTGGCCACCCGTTCGCTGTGACCGCAGGTAGTCGGGTCTCGGGCTTCAATTGCAGTGACAGAAGCCTGGACGAAACCCTCGAACAGGTTTTCGATGTCGCGATACAGACGGTAATTCTCCAGAGCTACCGCCGCCTGCGAAGCCAGCGCTCCGATCAGGCTGCGCGAGCGCTCATCGAATGGTATCACCTGCGATTCAGCCATCTGCGGGCTGGAAAGCACAAGGTCAAAGCCAGGTTTGCGGTTGATGAGCTGGATTACCCCGGTGATCTCATCTTTCTGGTTGCGCATGGCCACGGCCAGCATGCTTTTTGTCCGGTAATTGTTGCTCTCGTCGAAAGAACGGTTGATTGAGAAGCGGTACTGACGCGGGATATGGTAGCAGTCGTCGATAATAAGTGACTCACCGGTCAGGGCCACGTAACCGGCGATAGAATCAGGCCCGATCGGAATCGAGAACTCCTTGAAACTGGTCTTCAAAGAGTAACTGCGGGTGTTGCGGAAGCGCAGGACTTTCTCACCGTTCTCATTAATATCGATAATATAAATGCTGCCTGCATCGGCCGTGGTGACATTGCAGGCTTCCAGCAGGATTTTATCCATCAGGCGGTCGATATTGCGCTCGCTGGAAAGCGAAATGCCGATTTCAATGAGCTTCTGCAGGTCGGAGTGGCCGCTGTCCAGGGTGCCTGTCAACCTCTCGATGTCACGGTGCAGGCTGACCGAGCGGAAAGCCTCACGCACCGCCACTAACATCTGTCTTTCAGTGAATCCCTTGTCCAGAAGGGCGCAGGCGCCCTCCGGCCCTCCATCCTCATAATCCCCGTCATCGATCTGAATCACCGGTCTCCGGTAATGGCTTGTGGCGATAAAAGACCGGATCTCGTCTTTCATCGCGCGCCAGCCAGCGGAATCGACAATGAATATCGCCGGTTCCGGAACGGCTCCTCCGGCCTGATTATCCAGCAATCCACGCAGGAAAAATCCCAGCCCCTGCAGGGTTTCACGCATGAAAGCTGTCTTGCCGCTGTCAGCCAGAAAGATAGTGCCGCTGCATTTATCAGTCTTTTGAGCCGCCTTTGTTTTAGAGTTGACAGTATCTGTTTCCATTCTCATCCGTTGCTCCGCACCGCGTTCTGACCGTCACTATTGACCTCGGGGGACGTATATTCTAATTTATAAAACACTTCTTGGGATATCAATATGCAGTTTCCTCTTTCCATCCGGGCCTGACTGTCGATGCCCCCGAAAAAAAATCGCCGGCGGCGCTTTGATGAATGCGCGAAACCGGTGACTGGAAACAACCGGGCCGCATACAGCGCGCGTGAGGCGGCGCTCAGGATTCTGGCCGGAGGGATGTGGAATGATGACGGCCGGGAGGCCGCCCTGAGAGGACTGGAAGAGCGTGACCGCGCCCTGGCGTCAGCCATCGCCGCCGGTGCGGTCAGGATGCGGGGCGCTATCGATTATTATCTGGCGCAATTTCTGCACCGGGATTTGTCTTTGCTGCCTCCCGCGGTCCTGAACCTTCTGCGCGCGGCCGTCTTTCAACTCCGCTGGCTGGATCGGGTGCCGGACTGGGCCGTGGTGAACGAGTCTGTGGAACTGGCGCGCCGTGTCGGGGGCGGACGGTATCAGGGATTGGTTAATGCCGTTCTGAGGCGTTTTATCCGCGAAGGCGGCGATCTTCCGCTTCCCAGTCTGGAGACAGAGCCGGTGCGCGGCCTTGCGGTCCGTCATTCCTTCCCGGAATGGCTGGTGGAGCGCTGGCTGCAACGATTCGGGCTGGATGAGACAGTTGAACTTCTGGAGGCATGTAACAAAACTGCCCCGCTGGTGCTGCGAACCTGTCCGGCCGGACGGGAAATACTGGCGGAAAGCCTTCGCGGCAGTGGCGTTGCTTTTCAGTCCGGACTGTATGTTCCCGGCGCGCTGGTCCTTGAAAGCGGGGCCAATCCGGCCCGGCTGCCGGGATACGGCGAGGGATTATTCTACGTGCAGGATGAGGCCGCCATGCTGGTGGGTTTTCTGGCGGCCCCGGGGAATGACGGTCTGGTCCTGGACCTTTGCGCCGCGCCAGGCGGAAAAGCGACTCATCTGGCCGAACTGGCCGGGACTGGAGCGGCGGTGATGGCTGCGGAGCCTGCGCCGGTAAGGCTGGCTGTTTTACGGCGCAACATAAAGCGTCTGAGGATTGACAACGTTTTTGGCGTAGCCGCTGATTCACTCCACCCGCCGTTTCGCCCGGCGGACCTCGTGCTGTGCGATGTGCCGTGCAGCGGCACCGGGGTGCTGCGCCGCAAACCCGGTCTGCGCTGGCGGATCAAGGCCGGGGATATGATCAGCCTGCCGGTGCTGCAGGCTGACATTCTGAAATCCGCAGCCGATTGTGTGCGTCCGGGAGGAGTGCTTGTTTACAGCACCTGCTCGCTGGAGCCGGAGGAGAACCGGGCCGTGGTTCTGGATTTTCTACAGAACAGGACAGATTTCCGCCTGCAGAATGCAGGGGAGTTCCTGCCTGAGTCAGTCGTATCTCAGGATGGCTTTCTGGAAACCATGCCCCACCGTCACGAGGTGGATGGAGTTTTCGGGGCGCGGCTGGTCAGGCATGAATGAATTATCATAATCTGGAGCTTGAACCGTGAAAGGCAAACTGAAAACTTTTCTGGTGTATTTTCTTACGGCGGTTTTTTCTTTTTTTCTGGGTCTGTTCATTCTCGACCAGGTGATACTGCCGCAGATAACCGGGGGGAAGGAAGAGGTGGAGGTGCCGAAGCTGGACGGCCTTCCGCTGGAGGAGGCCCGCTCGCTGTGCCGTGAGCAGGGACTCGAACTGACCGTGCAGGGCGAGACTTATCATGCCAGTGTGCCAGCCACGCACATAATGAAACAGGACCCCGAGGCTGGGGCGATGGTCAAGCGCGGACGGCAGGTGTACGTGCTCGCCAGCCTCGGCCCGGAGACTGTCACGGTGCCGCCGGTTCTCGGCCTGACCCTGAGGCAGGCGCAGATATTGATCGAGCGGAGCATGCTCAAGGTGGCCACGGTGAACCGTCAGCCCAACTCTCGGGTGACACGCGACAGGGTGACCGGAGTCAGTCCGGCCGAGGGAAGTCCGTTGCCCTGGGGCGGGGAAGTCGAGCTGACAGTGAGCGATGGTGTGGCTCAGATACGCGTTCCCTCGCTTATCGACAAAACGCTTGAGGAAGCCACAGGCATTCTGGAGGAAGCCGGGTTAAGCCTTGGTAATGTGTCATATCAGGTAAACAGCTTTATCGCGGCTGGAAGGGTTATAGATCAGGCTCCGCTGGAAAGGGCGATAGTCAACTCCGGGGCGGCGGTGGATGTGGTTGTTTCAGGTACTGCGCCATGACGGCGCACAGTCGCCGGGATGTACGAAAATATTGATTTATAGTGAATTGTAGATTAAATTTTACTTTTTATAGAGATCTTTACTCCGCGTGACGCGAAAATCTCGGGATTTTCGTGCGTGATGCGGTTTTGTGCGTTTATGAGCGGTTGCAGTCAGAGCGGTCTGCCGCGGAAAAACGAAAGGGTTCGGACTGATGTTCGAAGAGCTTGGCGAACGGTTGGAAGGTGTAATAAGGCGCCTGGGCGGACGGGTGGTGCTGAACGAGGAGACTATCCGCGAAAGCCTGGGCGAAATACGTAAGGTCATGCTCGAGGCGGATGTCAACTACCGGCTGGTGCAGGATTTCCTGAAACGGGTGGAAGAGAAGGCCCTGGGCCGCGAGGTCATCCGGAGCGTCTCACCCGGCCAGATGATGGTCAAGATCGTGCACGACGAGCTGGTGGAGATGCTCGGCGGTTCGACAAAACCTCTGATGCGCGGCTCGGGCGTGACCACGGTCTATATGCTCTGCGGTCTCCAGGGATCGGGAAAAACCACCACCGCCGGCAAGCTGGCCCTTCAGCTCAAGGGGCAGGGCCGCCGCCCGATGCTTATCGCCGCTGATATCTACCGTCCCGCGGCCGTCGACCAGTTGCGCACGCTCGGAAGGGACATAGATGTCCCGGTGCACGGCGTGGACGATCCTGCCGGGCGCAAGGTGACCTCGATCATACGCGACGGGCTGGAGGAGGCCTCCCGCCTGAAAGCCGACACTGTTCTAATCGATACGGCCGGACGGTTGCATATCGACCGTGAGATGATGGATGAACTGGTCGAGATCAAGAAAAATGTCCGCCCGGATGAAATACTGCTGGTGGTTGACGGCATGACCGGTCAGGATGCGGTCTCGATAGCCGGGACGTTCAACGGCGAACTGGGCGTGACCGGCATGATCGTAACCAAGCTGGATGGCGATGCGCGCGGCGGCGCGGCGCTCTCGATATACGGAGTCACGAAGGTCCCGATCAAGCTGATCGGCGTGGGCGAGAAGATGGACGCTCTGGAGGTGTTCCATCCCGACCGCATGGTCTCGCGCCTTCTGCAGATGGGCGACATCGTCTCCCTGGTCGAAAAGGCCGAGGAGAAGATGGACATGGAAGCCGCCGAAAAGCTGGAGAAGAAAGTCCTGCGGCGCGGCGACATGGACCTGGAGGATTTCCTGCTCACGCTCAAGCAGATGAAAAACATGGGCTCGTTTGAAAGCATACTGAAAATGATCCCCGGTGTCAGCAGTAAGCTGATGCGGGGCGCGGATATCGACAATGACCGTTTCCACAGGATGGAAGCGATCATCCTTTCGATGACTCCGGAGGAGCGCCAGAATCCGGACATCCTGAATCCGGGCCGCAAGAACCGGGTGGCCAGGGGCAGCGGAGTGACGATCCAGGATGTGAACCAGCTCCTCAAGCAGTTCGACCAGATGCGCAAGATGATGAAACAGATGGGCCTGTTTTCCCGCGGACGGGGCGGAGGAATGTCCGGACGCAAAATTTCAAATTATTTGCGATAAATCAAGCCTGAAGCACGTAACATAAACATCCGGGAGGAATATCTATGTCAGTTCGTATCAGGTTGCGCCGGATGGGGAAGAAGAAAAGCCCCTCCTATCGTCTGGCGGTTGTCGATTCCCGTGTCAAGCGGGATGGAAGGTTTGTCGAATTCCTGGGTTATTACAATCCCATGACCCAGCCGCCCAAGGTCAAGCTGGATGAAGAAAAGATATTGGGCTGGCTCAAGAACGGCGCCACCTGCTCGGACACGGTGAGCAGCATCCTGCGCGATGCCGGTTTGCTGGCTCGCTGGCACGAGATGAGGACAGGCCAGAAAGTCGAAAAAGGGGTTGCCCCCGCTCCCGCTGCGCCAAAGGCTGAAAAACCTGCCGCAAAATCGCGCGCGAAGAAGGAAAAGGCGGCTCCCGAGGCCCCGCAGGCCGAGGCTCCGGCTGCGCCACAGGAGTAAGGTCTTTCTGACAGCCGGAGGATGATGGAAAGCTTATACCTGCAGGTCGGACAGATAGTCAAACCGCATGGTGTGCGCGGTGAGCTTGGAATATTAAACCTTTCCGAGCGCCCGGACCTGCGATTTGCACCGGGAACATGCCTTCTGGCCGGTCCGCGTAAGGATGCCCTCAAGCCCGTGATAATCGAGAGCGTCCGTCCATACCGGCAGGGTTTCCTGGTTTATATCCAGGGAGTGACAGGCCGGGATCAGGCTGAGGCCATGCGCGGCTGGGGATTGTATATCGACGCGGACGAGGCGGCCGAACCCGAAGAGGATGCATACTACCACCATGAGCTGATCGGGCTGGCTGTTGTGCGTGAGGATGGCAGTGTGGCGGGACGGGTGGAAGGCGTGATGGAAATGCCCGGGCACGATCTGCTGGAAATCGTTAGACCGGACGGGCGCCGGTTCATGGCGCCGATGGCGGCGGAAATAGTGCTGAAGATAGACCTGGAGGCCGGGCGGGTGACAGTCAGGCTGCCCGATGGTCTGGAGGAACTCTGAGCGGTGTGAGGCAACGGATGCTCCGGATCGATATTGTCACTCTGTTTCCGGATTATTTCCAGGGCGTCATGGGGCTGAGTATCCCGGCGCGGGCTGCGCGGGACGGACTGGTGGCCTATCGCGCGGTGCAGATGCGTGATTTCGCTGTGGACCGGCACGGTACGGTGGACGATTACCCCTATGGCGGCGGTTCCGGAATGGTGATACGGCCGGAGCCGGTGTTCGAGGCGGTCGACTGGTGCCGCGGCAGTATCGCCGAAAAGCCACACGCGGACAAGACAAAAGTGGTTCTGCTCTCGGCGCGCGGAAAGCAGTTCGATCAGCGGATGGCGGAGCGGTATTCGCTGCTCGATCACCTGATTCTTATCTGCGGGCACTATAAGGATGTGGACGAGCGGGTGGCCCTGCACCTGGCGGATGAGGAAGTCAGGGCGGGGGATTACGTCCTGACCGGAGGAGAACCAGCCGCCGCCATGATTCTGGATGCGGTGGTGAGGCTTCTGCCCGGCGCTCTCGGCGATTTCGGATCAGCCACCGAGGACTCGTTTTTTGAAAGCCTGCTGGGTGCGCCGCAGTATACCCGGCCCGCTGAATACCGGGGCCATGCCGTTCCTGAGGTGCTGACCAGCGGAGATCATGCGAGGATCGAGGCCTGGAGGCGGGAAGAGGCCCTGAGGCTTACCCGCGAGCGGCGGCCTGATCTGCTCGCTGATGATTGAGCGCACCGAATTCATTGACATACACAGCATTGAGTGTTAAAGTTTTTAGCCTTGAGCCAGTTGTATATTGTTTGATTATCGAAAGAAAGTTCGACCGCCCCGCTGGGCCTGGTCGTTGAACAGGAATTCAAGCCAATCACGGAAGACCGGCGCGGGCGCCGGAAATAGCGACGAGGGTCTGATGAACAAATTCACTGAGATCGAAAAAGAGTTCCTCAAGAAACCAGAGGCCATTCCGGAGTTCGCTCCGGGGGACACTATTCGTGTGCGCACGTGGGTCCGCGAGGGCAACAAGGAGCGCATTCAGGTTTTCGAGGGAGTGGTTATCGGACGCCGCGGCGAAGGGCTTAACGCGACTTTCACCGTGCGTAAGATTTCGGGCGGCGTTGGCGTTGAGCGTATTTTCCCGCTGCACAGCCCGATAATCGAAGGAATGGAAGTCGTGCGCCGCGGCAAGGTCCGCCGCGCCAAGCTTTATTACCTGCGCAAGCTGACTGGCAAGGCGGCCCGTATTTCGGAGCGCAACGTTTAGTAGTGCCCGGCTCTGTTCAAGGGGATTGATTCCGGGGCGTCATCGGCGGGTTTGCCGGACGCCCTTTTTCTTTGCGGCCTGTATCTGATCTGGTGAAATAGCGATCCGGAGGCGTGGACAGCATGGATTTCCAGGACTTGAGCATCGCGGCGGTCCGGGCCAGGATCGAGGCCCTGGAGACAGTGGACGACAGCTTGATTGAAGCCCTGAACCGTGACAGCCGCTCCGGGGTGCGGGCGCTGGCGTCAGGCTTGCTGGCCCGCCGCGAAAGACTGCGCCAGGCGGACTTGGAGAAGCAGAGAATGCTTGGCCTGGAGCGCTCGTTCCATGCCCGCGGGCTGACCAACGTGGCAGGAGTGGATGAGGCCGGGCGCGGACCTCTGGCCGGGCCGGTGGTGGCCGCGGCGGTGATTTTTCCGCCGGGATGCGATTATCCGCCGGCGCGAGACTCGAAACAACTGGATGAGGACCGTAGAGAGAAACTTTTCAAGCTGATCTATGAACGCGCGACGGCAGTCGGGGTGGGGCGGGTGGAGAGCGATGAGATCGACCGGATAAACATCCACCAGGCGAGCCTCAAGGCGATGTACCTGGCGCTCAAGGCTCTCGGTGACACGCCGGTGCATGCGGTTATCGTGGACGGCCCCATGGTGCTTCGCCTTTTCTGCCCGCAGGAGGCGGTGATCGGCGGTGACTCCAAGTGCCTGTCCATCGCAGCGGCCTCGGTGGTGGCCAAAGTTACCCGTGACCGTCTTATGCGGGAGTACGACAGCATGTATCCAGGTTACGGCTTTGCCCGGCACAAGGGATATTGCACCCCGGACCACGAGATTGCCCTTCGTGAGCTGGGCGCCTGTCCGATACACCGCCGCTCTTTTCACCAGGTGGCGAGTCTGGCGCAGAAAATAAGCGTTCAGGGGGCGCTTTTCCACGAAGATATCACCCGCGCCGGTTCACCGGTGGAACTGGAGGCGATCGGCCGCGAAATAAGGCGGGTGCGGGACAGTTTGACGGAGTTCGAACTGGACAGCCTGCGAAGAAAATATATCAAGCGTAAAAGAGAACTTTCGTAAAACGAAGCTTTCTGAATATATTTATATTAATGCCGTTTATGTAGTTACCGGGTTTTACATCCATGGCCAGCTGATCTGGTGAATCGCAGGAAACGATGAAAAGAAGATTGCTTGTCCTTGTTTTCTGTACTCCGTTACTGGCCTGTGCGTCTGTCGCCGGGAAATGGTTGTCTCTGGTTCCGGCGGTCCAGGAGAGACGCGCGGGAGTGTATCAGGTCGATTTCGGGCAATGCAGGCAACCTGCTCCCGGCTTGCCCATAGGAGTGTTTGACAGCGGCATCGGCGGCCTGACCGTCCTGGATGCGATTCTCACCCTGGACGCGTTCAACAACCTGACCGGCGCTCCCGGAAGTGACGGCCGTCCCGATTTCGAGCAGGAGCGTTTTATCTATCTGGGTGACCAGGCCAATATGCCGTACGGCAACTACCCGGCCGAGGGCAAAACTGATTATCTTCGCGAGTTGGTGCTAAAAGACGCACTTTTTCTGCTCGGAGACCGTTTCTGGGGCCGTCCGGACGCGGAAGCGCCGGGCAACGGCAAACCAGCGGTCAAGGCCATCGTGATCGCCTGCAATACAGCCACTGCTTATGGACTTGCCGATGTCCGGTATGCGCTTGAGCAATGGGGACTTCCGATATTCGTCATCGGTTTGGTGGAAGCTGGAGCCAGGGAGGCGGTCGAAAAGGCCGGGGCAAGCGGGGCGATCGGTGTGCTGGCCACGGCCGGCACGTGCAGCAGCATGGGCTATGTAAGGGCGATAGAAAGCGAAGCCGGACGAAAGGGCATCGAGCCTCCGCCAGTAGTTCAGCAGGGTTCCCTGGGTTTGGCCGGCGCGATCGAGGGCGACCGCGCGTTTATCGGCTGGAGCGCCGCCGGGGAATACCGCGGTCCCGCGAAGAGCAATCCGGCAGCGCGTATCGACACTTCGATCAGCGACAGGTACGGATTCGATCCCGCAGGTCTGATTGGTGATTCACCCGCTGATATACAGTTGAACAGCGTGGAAAATTACCTGCGTTACGATGTCCTGAGTCTGGTCGAAAACTACCTGGGAGCAGGCGGAGAAAAGCCGGTCCGGGCCGTGATACTTGGCTGCACGCACTTCCCGTTTTACCGGAAAAACTTCGTACAGGCTTTCGAGAGACTCCGCACCCTGGAAACCGCTGATGGCAAGATGCCATATGGCAGGCTCCTCGATACTTCTCTCGTTTTCGTTGATCCGTCGGTGCGGACTGCAGAAGAACTGTACCGTGAGCTTTCGCGGCGCGGTATCCTTCTGGATGACAGCTTGAATAGTATCTGCCCCACTGATGAGTTCTATATTTCGATCCCTGCGCCTTCTTTCCCTGGTGCGGTGTACGACAAACAGGGGGCCTTTGCATACGAGTTCAAGTACGGGAGGAGTGAGGGAAATTTTCAGATCGAGGATGTGCGCCGGACCCCTATGAGCAAGGAAACGCTGTCTCCGGAGAACCAGAGAATGATCCAGGATAAGATGCCCGCGCTATGGGCAAGGCTGGTACGGTTCAACCATCAGAGTCCACGTTTTTATCAGATTCCGGACTCTTTGAAGCTCGAATGATCGCAGCAGTAAATGCTGTCGCAGGATCGGGGCCTGATGAAGGCTATCACTGAAATGACATAAACAGACAATCTGTCTTTAAGCTTCCTTTTTTTGTTCTTAACACAAGCCCTGATTGAAGCGATAACTTCTAAAGGGGCTGTCCCAAAAGTCCCCGATTTTGCTCTTTGCAAATTGCTGCAATCTCTAACCAATTGAAATAAAAGCAGTTCTGTAGGGGCACGGCGCGCCGTGCCCCATTTAAGACTTTTGGGACAGCCCCTTCTTTCAACATTTTGATACAGCCCCTGAGGTTTTTATCTCATTACTGGCCTGTGGCGCTCTCGGTTTTTCTGAGGAAAGCCGGTTTAAATCCCATCCGGTCGGTAAGGTCTGTCAGCAGCTTGTACATCACCGGTACGTAAACCAGTGTTAGAAGGGTGGCGAAAGTCAGGCCGAAGATAACCGCTATGGCCATCGGACCCCACCACTGGCTGCTTTCTCCACCGATGTCCCATTTGAAATCGATAAAATCGAAACCGATGCCCGTGGCCAGCGGGATCAGTCCAAGCACTGTCGTGAATGCAGTCAGCATAACCGGCCGGAAACGCACCAGCCCGGCGGTGATAGCGGCCTCGACCTTGTCCATGCCGCGCAGCCGAAGTTGCTGGATATAGTCGATCAGGACGATGGCGTTGTTAACCACCACTCCGGCCAGCGATATCACTCCCATGCCGGTCATTATGATGCCGAATGATGTCCCGGTCACCATCAGGCCGATCAGCACGCCGATCAGCGACAGGATGACCGAGAACATGACGATCAGCGGAAGGACCAGAGAGTTGAACTGGCTGATCAGCACCAGCGCGATCAGGAACAGTGCAACAACGAAAGCCTGTGTCAGAAATGCCTGGCTTTCGTTCTGCTCCTCGTTCTGGCCGGTGAATTCGATGAAATATCCGGTCGGCAGATTGTAGGCGGTCAGCTTGTCCATGCAATCGTGCAATGCGGCGTTTTCATTCCGGCCGTCAACCTTGGCGCTGACTGTCACCACCCGCTTCAGGTCCTTGTGCTGGATAGTGCCGACACCCGAGGAGCTTTCGATCTTCGCTATGTTGGGCAGAGGTATCTGCTGTCCCTCGTAGAAGACATTTATCCGCTCGAGGTCCTCGACGCTGGAACGCGAGCCTTTGGCGAAACGCACGGTTATATCGTACTCGTCCTCGCCCACGCGGTACTTGCTTGCCTCGGTCCCGTTGATCGCCGTGCGGATTGTCATGGCCACGTCCCGGGTGGTCAGCCCAAGCAGGGCGGCTTTCTCGCGGTCCACTGTCACACGGATCTCCGGCAGGGCGGCGTCATAATCGTCCTTTATGTCAACCACTCCCTCGACAGTGCGTATCTGTTCTCGTATTTCGGCGGCAAGACGGCCCAGGATCTCGTAATCATCACCGGCTATTTCGATCGTTATCGGATCGCCGGTCGGCGGGCCGTTTTCCTCCTGGTTCACCTCTATTTCGGCTCCCGTGATCCCGGTGAGCTTTTCCCTGAGCTGGTCGCGTGTCAGTTTGCTGCTCTGTCTGCGCTCGCTGAAATCGACCATATCGACCATTATACGGCTTTTATTGGGCGTGCCGCCCCCCAGGGTGAAATTAATGTCCGAACCCTGGCTGCCCACGTTGGCAACGCAGTTCTCGACATCGGGCATGGTCTTGACTATCTCCTCGACCTGGCGCACCAGATTGTCGCTCGTCTCCAGGTTGGCGCCGCTGGGAGCAGTGACATCCACATAGACCTTGTTCGGGTCGGAATCAGGGAAAAACTCCACTCCATGCCCGAACACGCCGTACAGCATCACTACCAGAACAAGCAGGCCGATCGAAGCTCCGAAAGCAAGCAACGGTTTGCGCATGACAGCACGCAGGAAGCGCAGGTAGACCTTCATTACTGCTCCCAGGCTTTCCCCGCCTGCATCGATCACCCTTTTCTCACGGCTCGGTTTCATAAACCGAGAGCTTATCAGCGGATTGAACACCAGTGCCACGAAAAGGCTGGCCGTGAGCGAGATTATCACCGTAAGAGGCAGATAATACATGAACTCACCCACAATACCTGGCCAGAACATCATCGGCAGGAATGCCACCACTGTGGTGAGCGTCGAGGTAAACACTGGGATCGCCACTTCGTTGGTGGCGTCCAGCGCGGCCCGCGGAATTGTTTTACCCTCCTGGTGATGACGGTAGATGTTCTCCACGATCACGATAGCGTTGTCCACCAGCATACCTACGGCTAAGATCAGCGAGAACAGCACCACCATGTTCATCGTCACGCCCATCAGCCGCAGAGTCAGGAATGTCAGCAGCATGGACAGCGGGATGGCCGTGCCCACCAGGAAGGCGTTGCGCGTCCCCATGACCACGAGCAGCACCAGCACGACCAGCACCAGCCCGCTGATGATGTTGTTTTCAAGGTCTTTCACCATCTTTCGGATATCCGTGGACTGGTCTCCGGTGATGCTCATTTCTACGCCGGCAGGCAGCTTATGCTTCATCGTCTCGATATGGGCCTTTACCCGGTCGGCGATCTCGATCAGGTTTACGCCGGAGCGTTTCGTGATCGCCAGCGAGACTGTCTCCTCGCCGTTAAGACGGCTGATCGACTCGCGCTCTTTGAACGAATAGGCCACCTGGGCCAGGTCGCGCATGAAAATGGGCCGTCCGCCCTCGACCTTGACCACGATGTCTCTCATGTTCTCGGGTATGAGGAATTCGCCCGGCACGCGGACCAGGTATTTGGTGTTCCCCAGGTCGATCGAGCCGCCCGGCGTGTTCAAGTGCTCGTTCTGCACTGCGTCGATCACATCCTGCACCGCGAGGTTGTAGTAACGAAGGCGCTGGGGATCGAGGTTGACCTGCACCTCGCGGATCAGCCCACCGGTGATATTGGTGTTGAGCACTCCCGGTATTGTCTCGATCTCGTCCTGAAGGTCCTCGGCGATCTGTTTCAGGCCGACCAGGCCCATTTTGCCTGAGATATTCAGGATCATGATCGGCAGGTCGGAGAAATTGATCTCGGACAGCACCGGGTCCTCGGCGTCCTCCGGCAGATCGGGCTTGGCCAGGTCCACTTTTTCGCGAACTTTCTGCAGAGCCTCGTCCACATCCGTGCCAGCCACGAACTCGATGAACACCACCGAGAAACTTTCCTGGCTGGTCGAGCGGATTTCTTTCACGTCCGCCAGTCCTTTGAGCTTGCGCTCGATAGGCCTGGTGACCAGGTTCTCGATATCCTCGGGCGACACGCCGAAATAGGGCGTGGAGATAATGATATAGGGAATCGTGATGTCCGGTGAGGATTCCTTGGGCAAAACGACATAGCTCTGAAAACCCAGAATTATGACTATGAACATCAGGACAAAGGTGCTCAGATGGTTTTTCAGGGCTATTCCTGTGATATTCATCTTAGCTCAGTCCTTTCTCCCGGTCACTTTCACCTGCTGGCCGTCCACCAGTTCCCGGTTGCCTGTCACCACGACAGTTTCCTCCGGGGAAAGTCCCTGATCGATCACCACCATGCCGCTGTTGGAAGCGCCGAGTTTCACCGGCTGACGGCGGGCGGTTTCGCCTTCCATTACAAACACGCTTCGTCCTTCCTCGGTCTCCACCAGGGCGGACTGCGGCAGTACGAGAACATTGCGGTGCAAGGTTTTCAGGACCCTGACCCTTGCGTACATCCCGCCGCGCACTCTGCCGTCCGGATTGTCCAGAATGAACTCACAGGGGAAAGTCCGGCTGGCCGTATGCGCATTGGCCGCCACATAGCTGAGTTGCGCGCGAAACACCGAATCCGGGAAGGCGTCGAACCGCACCTCGGCGAAAAGGCCGGGCCGGAAAGTAACGACATCCTGCTCGGAGAACTCGCTTTTTATTTTGAGGCTCGAACAATCCACCAGGTGGAAGATCTGTCCTCCCGGCGCGACCATCTCGCCGGGATCGGCAAAACGGTCATCGATCACTCCGCCGAACGGGGCGCGGACAATCGCGCGATTGAGACGGCTCTGCGCGGTCTTGACTCCGGCCGCGGCGACATCGTATTCAACCTGGGCCTGAAGACGCTGCATTTGAGTAATGCTCTTGCGCTCGTAAAGGGCCGCCGCTTTTTTCAGGGCCGCGTCCTTAAGCCGCATGTTGGCCTCGGCTTCCGCCAGGGCGGCCTCGTAAATGTCGGCATTGATCCGGGCCAGTATCTGTCCCTGGCTCACCCGGTCGCCTCGGTCCGCCAGAAGTTGCTGAACTGTCCCGCCCTGCTCGCTCGAAATGATTATATCGCGTCGCGCCTCGGTGGCGCCGCTCAGTTCGAGATATTCCTCAAGATCGGAAGGATGCAGGACCTCAACAGCCACATTAGTCAGCCGTTTCTGCTCTCCGGCCTGCTTGGCCTGGCCGTTTCCGGCCTGGCTGTTGCTGCAGCCGGTCAGCGCCGCCAGCGCTCCTGACACTGCCAGAGCCGCTGTGATTAACATGCGTTTCATCTCTTTATCTCCGTTCCTTACAGTTGAAAACATCTTATTCTTCCAGTTCAGGTATGACAGCATGTCAGCCTCTGATTTCGAAAAGCCTGTCCGCCGGGACGCCCATCACTCTCTTGAGCGAGGCGATTTCCTGGAGCAGGGTGTAGCGCGCCTGGAGATAGTATTTGCGCGCTTCGACAACCCGGCGGTTGGAGTCCAGCAACTCGTAAAGCGTGACCAGGCCCTGCTCATAGTTGTCGGCTGTAACCCGCTCCTCTTCCTCGGAACTCTGGAGCGAGACCTGTCGTGACTGATACACTTCCAGCGCCGCGCTGCACGCGTCCAGCGATTGCAGGGCGTCCAGACGGATACGCTGGCTCAGGTCGCTGCTCTGAATCTCGCGCTGGCTCTGCTGGGATCGGTATTGACGGACCTGGCCCCGGTTCCGCAAACCGTCGAACAACGGCACTTTAACATCCAGGGCCACGCGCCAGGATTCGAAATTCCTGTCCAGAAGGTCCTGGCGGCGAATGGTCGAGTAACCGTAATGTCCGGCGAGATCTACACGCGGCCGCATGTCGGCCTTGAAAACGTTGATCGTCCTGGACAGCATTTCCACCTGCACGTCGAGCTGTCTCAGGTCCGGACGCTGCTGGAGCGAAACGGCTACAACGCTGTCCAGGGACGGAGTCTGGAATGTATCATCGAACTCCACCGGCGCGGTGGTAATGTCCTCGTCCAGGGACCGCCCGAGCTGAAAATTGAGCTCTTTTTTAGCCTGTACCAGGTCGTGGCGGGCCTGGAGCAGGTCGGGGCGGGTGGAGGCCAGGGCCGCCTCGGCGCGCAGGACGTCCAGACGGGTGGCGTCGCCCAGGTCAAAATAGTCCGTGGTCTGCTTGAGATAGCGTTCCTGCGCCTCGAGCGACTTTTCGTACATGGACACGGTTTCCTCGGCCAGAAGGACGTTATAATAGGCCTGCGTCACCCGCAGTGCCACGTCCTGCCTCTTCGTTTCCAATTCCAGATTGATATCCTGGATACCCATCTTTGCGATTTTCACCGCGTTCGTGACCTTGCCCCAGGTGAACAGCGGCTGAGAAAAGCTGAGGTTGACATCGTAAAAGGTCTGGGGCTTGGGCATGATAGCATCTATCGGGATGCCCATTTCCTCTCCGCCGCCGCCACCCTTGAGTATCTGCTGCCCGAAAGTGCTGTTCAGGAACCCGGGATCGCGCACCCGATAGCCGGTGGCGTTGACGTTCAGTTGTGGAAAAGCGTCCGCCCGGACCTCCAGGACCTGACCGTTACGCTCATTGATCCTTTCCTTGACGGTCAATATCTCGCGGTTGTGTTCCAGCGCGTAGCCGACCGCTTCTCCCAGGCTCATCGCTTTCAGGTTTCCTGTCAGAAGCGCAAGAGCTGCGGCTGTTGCCAGGCACTTGAATGTTCCTGCGGAAAAGGTTCTCATGTATCCTTCTTTCTCCTCGCTTCCATTCTGTCACTGTCTGTGTTCAAAAATGTATCAGGCTTTATTGTCCGCTTTGCAGCGAACTGTGGCCTCTGTTTTGCTGAACGCCTGGCGGAAGGCCTTGACTATCTGTTCCGCCTTGCGGTTGATGACCTCCTGCGGCTGGCTGTACAACCCGAAGCCGTGATCTAGGAATTCCACCAGCACCCCGTCGTGAAAACGGTCGATCACGCTGTCGATCATGAAAGCGGCGGTGTCCAGATCGATGTCGTCCCGGATCTCCCCGCGCGCTATACCGCGCTGAAGAACAAGACGGGTGTAATATGTGCTCAACCGTCCGAACTTGGCCAGCACCTCGCCCTTGAAATCGACATGTTCCTGGTAGAGAACGTTGCAGAGAATCTTGTTGTGCTCGAAAAACTTCTCCTGGAGCACGTAGACTGAGACCAGGTGGTCATGCAAGGTCTCGAACGCGTCATTGTTCCGGTGCTCCTCGAGAAACTGCTGGACGTACTGGTCGATCCCGTTGACCAGCATACCCACCAGCAGCATGTACAGGTCTTTCTTGCTTTCGAAATACCTGTACAGCGCGCCTTTGGCGATACCGGCCTTCAAGGCGATCATATCCATGCTGGTCTTGGTAAAACCGTTCTGCGAAAAACACTCCATCGCGCTCTGGATTATCCGGGATTTCTTCTGTGACTCTAATTTCTCAAAAGTTTCACTTGGCATGCAGCAATTACCTCCGAAAAAGTGACTGATGGGTCACAATATATCCAAGGCAAAAGGTTGTGTCAATGATTTTCTGGGCTATCTTCTGTTGTAATCAAGACAGCGACAGGATATTCTCAAATTGCCGGAGAGTGAAGTAGTGGGAATACTAATGTGACTGATTGGTCCACTTATGCATCTTGATCTATGAAAAGCCGTTGAAAAAAGAGAATTACAAGGACTTGGGATATCTGTTCAGGGTTTCAGGCAAGCCAGAGCAGTGGTATCCAGAACTGCGAAACCGCGATCTTTTGCCTCACGCCGCTCCGCCTCGCCGTTGTAACCCCAGCCGGCCAGGAAACATCTCACTCCAAGCGCAGAGCAGTCGATAAGGTGGGACACTTTGTCGTCGATGAAGAAAATGTCGCTGAAAGAGCAGCCGAACAGCCCTTTCAGGGCGGACAGATGCGCGCGCTTCGATTCTCCGGCGCTCTTGTCGAGTATCGCCTCCGGCGGAAACATATCTGACACCCCGTAAGCAGCCAGCAGAGATTCCACGGAGCGGAGGTCCTTGCTGGTCGCTATAGCCAGGCGGAAACGGCGCTGAAGAGCGGAAAGAGCCTCCGTTATGCCTGGATAGGGAGCGTTAAGGGCCAGCCAGAGACCCGGGTCCTCCTCCGCCAGGGCGTAACGCTCGCGGTAAAACTCGGCGTGGAAAAGGTCAAGCCAGGATTCAAAACGCCGGCGGTAAGAATCAAAGTCAGCCTGAGAGGCGATTGCCATGTTTTCATGCACGGCCGACTGGATGACCAGATAGTCCTCGCAGCGGTTGCCGAACGGCACGATTGCGGAGAACTGTTTCCAGTGTTCAGGACGGCTGTCCCGGAACTGGCGGATGGTACTCAGAGTGGGCGGCTCGTCCTGCGGACCGAGCTCCGGAATTATAACGCCGCTTATACGCCAGGTGATAAGGTACGCTTCGAGCAGGCTTTCGCTCAATACGCCGTCAAAATCGAAAGCGAATACTTTATACATGCCGTTTTCCCGCAGTCTCGATTCATGTCCGGACGGACAGGCCGCTTTCAGGCCTGCTTGTCCAGTTCCAGTTCCACCAGGGCCATGGCCGCCGCCCCGACCATCCCGGCCTCGAAACCCAGGCGGGCTGGAACTATCGGGGCCATGCGAAGCTGACGGTAGAACAGATAGCGCTCGTATGCGTTCTGGATCGGCTCGAAGATCACATCCCAGGCCTGGGCGATGCCTCCGCTCAGGACCATGGTCTCCGGGTCGAAAACCATTGCGAAATGCGCCAGGGCCATGCCCATGTAATGGCAGGAAAGGTCAATTACTTCACGAGCCAGAGGCTCACCCTCGCGGGCCGCATCCAGCACCATCTTGGCGGTCAGTTTTTCCAGGCCCGGGCCACTGATTTCGGAAAGACGGGTCTTGCGGCCGGCTGCCGCGGCATCACGGACCTGGCCGACAATGCCTTTGGCTGAAAGATAGGCCTCGAGATGGCCCTCGATGCCGCAGGGACAGCGCCGTCCCCCGATCTGCACCACGGCATGACCGATTTCTCCGGCGCAGAAACTGGCCCCGCGATGGATGCGCCTGTTCAGAACCACGCCGCCGCCGATACCCGTGCCCAGCGTGACCACGAATACGTGGTTCAAACCGGCCCCGGCCCCAAACGTGGCCTCGCCCATCACCGCGCACTTGGCGTCGTTGTCCACGAAAACCGGCAGGCCGAACCGCCGCTCGATAGGCTCCTTGATCTGGCGGCCGGTCCAGTTGGGAATGTTGGGGGCGCAGTAGAGCACCAGCCCGCGCTTGACATCTATCGCCCCCGGCGTGCCCAGCCCTATTCCCAGCACCCGGAGGTTCCCGGCGCGGGCGATTATATCGCCGATGGAGGAAAGAATGTTTTCCATCGCCCGGTCCGGTCCGAGTTCGGATTCGGTGGGACGGGTGAAATGGTCGATCAACTCGCCGCGCGGACTGATCAGTCCGCTGGTGATAGTTGTCCCGCCGACATCGATGCCGACGATACAGGTTTGTGTGTCCATGGTTTCCCGAATGCCGCTAAAGTTGGGGGAGAAGGCCTGTCAGGAAAAGGCCGGTATATTCCTTATGCCGGGATTAAAAGCCGGGTTGCCCAGCGAACGAGGCACAATCTAAACTCCGGGAGGCGGGCTGTCAATCGGAGGAAGAGGGGCGTTTCAGTATTGCCGGGGGTAGCTGCCGAGAATCTTGACAAAAGCCATTTTGCGCAATTCATCCAACGCCCCGGCCACCGGCTGGTCCTGAATATGCCCCTGCACATCCACAAAGAATATGTAATCTCCCAGACGGCCTTTCGAGGGGCGGGATTCGATCTTGCTCAGATTTACTCCGCGCTGCGCGAACTGTCCCAGAAGCTTGAACAGCAGGCCCGGATGGTCGGTCTGCGGGTAGATCGCCAGGCTGGTTCGGTCATATCCGGTCTTTTCCGTAGTCGCACGGCCGACCAGCACAAAACGCGTCACGTTGTAACGGTTGTCCTGGATGGCCGCCCGCAGTCGCTTGAGACCATAGAGGCTGATCGCCAGCTCGGGCACGATCGCGGCGATATCGTTGCGTCCGCTTTCCAGCAGCATCTCCGCGCTGCGTCCGTTGGAGGAGGTCTGGACTATTTCCGCCGCGGGATAATGCTGGCGCAGGAATTTTTCACACTGCGCATATGACTGCGGATGGGCCAGGACTGTTCTGATCTCGCCCGTAGAGGCGCTCCCGGCAAGGTTCTGCACCACCGGATGAATCACCTCGCGCGAGACTGTCAGGTCCGTATCGGTCAGGACATCCAGGGTTTCTCCCACGCTCCCGGCCACCGAGTTCTCCAGCGGTATCAGACCGCAGTCCGCGCCGTTTTCGCTCACCCTGTCGATAACGTCGCGGATTGTGCGCTCGAAAACCACTGTGGCGTCTGGTTCAAGCGCCAGGGCCGCCTCGTGCGAGAATGTTCCCTGCGGGCCGAGAATGGCGATCTTCAATTCTGGAATCCTGAAAACATGGTTAATTGCTATGATTTCACCGCTAAGATAGCGAAAGCACCGGCTCAAGTCAACGCCGGAAAAAGCTCGTTCAAAAATGGGGTGATTCCACGGAATCGGCGGGCGAGACCGGCAGGATCATGCGGGAGGGGGTCAGACGGATTATGCCGGAGGACTGTTCGGCTCCCGTGTCCTGACGGATATGCTCAATCACCTGAACGCGCATCTCCTCGGGCATATACTCGAACCTGTATTCACGGAATTTCCAGCGCAGCGGGTCAGGCCAGCCCTCCAGCCACTGTCTCCCGTCGCGAGAGCCCTGAATGCCAATGTTTCCCATCACCAGAAGCAGTTCCTGGAAAAAAGTGCTGAAGAAAAGCTCGTTAAGGGCATAGCTTTTCCATCTCTGGTTATTCCGGAAATTGAACCGGATAAGGTTCGGCTCACGCAACTGACGTTCTATGTCCGAAAAGAAAGAGTTCCACAGGCTATCCTGGCTGCAGAGAATGTTCAAGGCTTCGTTGACTGCAAAGGCATTTATGTAATGTATTCCGGTCTGGGCATCCGCGCGGGCCAGGGCCTCCAGGACAACCTGATCCGGGATGCTCTGGAAACGGGAGATAAGACGGGCGGTATAGCTGTTCAGACCAAGATTATCCACAATCTGATGCAGGTCCGGCGGGATGGTGTCGGAGTAACTTACCTGAATATCCAGCCTGAGAGTGTCCGGCGCGGGAGCAGAGCTATCGGCATAAGTCCGGGCTTGAGATGTGTCCGTGGCGGAGGTGTCCTTGATGGCCTGGGCATGAAGGGAAGAGGCCGCGAGAACCACGAAAAGCAATGCCGGCAGGCTTCGCATGTTATTCAGGCCCCCGCGGGAGTTGTGCTGCGGCCGGAAACGAACAGGTTTTTCAACTCCTCGATCCTCTGAGCGGAGATACCGAGCCGTTTTGCCTTGACCCTCAGTTGCGCCTCAAGCTTGCGGATATCGTCGTTGTATTTATGTATCAGTTCGATGCTCTCGGTAGTCGGATCCTTGGCGGCTTCTTTTTTCCGGACATAAAGCATGCCCTGTTTGTTGTTGAGCATCAGCAGCAGGTTGATTATTTCACGCTCCGGGTCGAGGCTTCCCTCCTCGGAACGTTTCTTGATAAAGGCTTTGCAGAAACGCACGAACTCTTCCTCATCCAGCTTGCGGAACTCTATCTCCACTTTGTCCACCTCGCGGCGGACTTTTTCCCATTCCTTTTCATACTGGTCCGATTCCTGGCGGAGATCGGCCATCGAGGCCACGGAATCAACAATCTTTGATTTTTCTGAGATAATGCGTTTTTTGTCTTCGTTGTTCATTGTCAGACGGGAGCGGACCTCGTTTATCAGTTTTGTCATTTCCACATCGTCATCCAGGCTTACCCGTCCCGATCCGACCAGATTGTATTTGCGCTTGATTATCCTGAGCCTGTCGATCAGCTCGCGCAGCTCTCGCCTCCTCCCGATTATGCTGCTTTTAAGCAGGGAGATCGTCTGATGGCTCTTCTCCTCTTTGAGCTCGATGTCCTGTAGCTGACGCTCAGCCTGGATGTAGCGCTGGTAGGCGCTTTCCTCGTTCGCCGATATGCGGAGGTACTGTATTTTTAGGTCGGAGATTTTCCGGTCGCGCTGGATTTTCAGCACCAGTGTCCAGCCGAACAGGGTCAGGCCGAGAAAGACCGCGATGATGGCGAATGTGACAAGCGAACCCATATGTTTGCCGGTCAGTCTTTAAGAAATGATCAATAACGGAACTGCAAGGCGCCGGAGGTCGTGTCCCTGGATATGAAATCGGTGCATTCAACCTATAATTTAATCTTTTTCTGTCAAGTTATTCAACGAAAATCAAACAATCCTTGATGAAATGATGAAACGCTCTTGTAATTAACGTGGAAACCTCTGTAAAGGCAGAACGCCATAAGGAGGGAAGGCATGCTGTTTATTACGGTTTGTCCTGTGCGGTTCTGGGAGGAGCGTCAGGGATGCCCTCTCGTCTGGCCCCGCCGGCGTTTCGAGGCGACAGGCTCGCGGACAGGCGTTCCTTGGTGTTCAGCTTGTGTTTTAGGATTTCACGCTTGAGAAGCTGTATGCCCAGCGCGGGGTCCACTCCCTTGGGGCAGGCTTCGGAACAGGCCCCGGCGAAATGGCAGCGCCACAAACCGTGGGGATGGTCGAGCGCCCCGGCCCGTCCGGTCAGGCCCTCGTCCCGGCTGTCGGCTGTATAACGGTAAGCCGCGGCCAGGGCCTGCGGACCGGTGAAATCGCTGTCAGTTGCGCATGTAGGGCAGGCCGCCACGCAGCAGGCGCATTTAATGCAATACGCGAACTGAAGGTAACGCTCCATTCCCTCCGGACTCTGAATGTACTCGCCCACGGGACTGTCGATTTCTTCCGCATTTTTCCTGACAAGGAACGGCTGCGCCGATTCGTGGGCCGAGAAAAATGCAGTCAGGTCGGGAACGAGGTCGCGTATCACCGGGAAATTAGGTAGAGGGCGCACTTCGATCAGCGTGCTTCTCAACTCGGCCGCCTGTGTCTGGCAGGCCAGGACAGGTTTATTGTTCACATACATGGCGCAGGAGCCGCAAATCCCCATGCGGCAGCTTTTACGATAATTCAGGGTCGGGTCCTGGTTCTCTTTTATGTGCATCAGGGCGTCCAGCACGGTCATGCCGCGCTGAAGCATAAGTTTATAGCTCTGGAAATAAGGCCGCTTGTCCCTGTCCGGCGCGAAACGCAGCACCTTGAACTCAATCTCCCGGCCGAAAAGGTCCCGGCTTTTTTCTGGTTCCATCTGCGGCATTCTACATTCCCCTCTGAGCCAGGAATCCTGTTATGATGGCCCAGGACCCATAGATGAAGAACACGAACCCGGCTGCGGCGATCGCCTTGCCGGCTGCCTGGCGCACGCCCCAGGGTAGTGCGGATATTTCATATACGACAGCGCGCAGTCCGTAAAGACCGTGATAAAGCGCCGCGGCCAGAATAATCAGATAGACCGTCATGTAGAAGATCCGCCCAGAGCGGGCGCTGACCGAGGCAAAAGTGAGCGTTTCCGAACGCGGCGCGCCGAACAGCCCACCCAGATGCATAACACCGTAGTGAATACCCAGTGTTATCAGCAGCACCAGTCCGGCCAGCAGAAATAGATACCACTTTGTCGATTCTCTGAGCATTGTTTTCCTCCCCGGCCTCAATGCAGCACGGATAGAAAATCGAGCGTTCCGTAACCCACGATCAGGGCGGCCAGCAGAAGGACGGCATAAACCAGCGGCCGCTGCCGCCCCGCGGCCAGCGTGAACGGATATACCGGTCGCTGCGGTTTGCGCAGAGCAAAACCCAGTTCGGTAATGCCAAGACGCAAGCCGTTAAGAGCGTGGAACACTGCTCCGGCGAAAACCAGCCACTCTCCCCAGGGCAGCAGTCCCCTGTTGACCAGCGACATAACGGATTCCCAGTTCTGCTGGTCAAGTTTCTGTGAAGTCACCACCAGGTGCATCGGCAGGTAGAGGAGCACGCCCAGGCCGGTGATACGCTGCAGGGTATATAGATAACGCTCGATTCTGTATTTCCCGCCGTAAGCCCAGCCTCGTATTCCGAGCCGGTTGGGAAATGAGGGTTTCAAGATAGCCGGTTGCTTCATGTATTTCCTCTGTGAAGACTGACGGTCTCCAGGAATGTAAACGCGGGATGCTATTCTTCAACCCGGTCCGCGCAGGCCTGGCTTTGTATTATTGAAAGGACACGGCCGGGTTCAGTATTTCCTTTCCACCGGTTTCCAGAGAGAGATATTGACCGGACAATATTCGAGTTTCGGTCCATCCTCGGAAAATGTGGCCAGGGTGTGTTTCAGCCAGTTCTGGTCATCGCGCTGCCTGAAATCAAGACGGGCGTGTCCGCCGCGGGACTCCTGACGTTCCAGCGCACCGAGGAAAGCGATCTCGGCGATGTCTATCATGAAACTGAGTTCCAGCGTGTAAATTAGGTCGAGGTTGTAGACCCGGCTCGTGTCGCGCACTTTAATGTTCCGGAAGCGGTCTTTCAGCGACCGGACCGTTTCCAGTCCCGATTTCAGGCCCTCTCCGGTGCGGAATACGGCCAGGTGCTGGTCACAGGCGTGGCGAAGGGCCTTGCGCAGTTCATAGACCGATTCGCTCCCGTCCCGCTTCAGGATGTCATCGAACACCCAGGCCCGGGCTTTTTCCATGGCCTGGCGCGGGTAAGTGGTCTCCCCGGAATACTCATCGGCGATATAACGCACCGCGGCGCCGCCGGTGAACTTACCCCACGCAAGGCACTCGGCTGTCGAGTTTGTGCCCAGACGGTTGGCGCCGTGCAGGCTGACACAGGCGGCCTCACCGGCGGCCCAGATTCCGCGGATAGACGTGGCGCCGTCGATGTCCGTGTGTATTCCGCCCATCGTGTAATGGAACACCGGCCGTATCGGGACCGGATCATCCGCCGGATCGACATCCACGAACTTCATGGAGAGTTCGCGGATAAATCCGAGCCGCTCGTTGATCTTGTCCGCCCCGAGGTGTCGCATGTCCAGGTGGACGTAATCCAGTCCGTCCTGCCCCTCGAAACCCCGCCCCTCGGAAATTTCAGTCATGATCGAGCGGGATACGATATCGCGCGGAGCGAGTTCCATCATGCTTCTGGCATAGCGCTCCATGAACCGTTCGCCATTACGGTTGAGCAGGTAGCCGCCCTCGCCCCGGCAACCCTCGGTCATCAGGATTCCCGTGGGGATCAGGCCGGTGGGATGGTATTGCATGAATTCGAGGTCTTTGATTTTCAGCCCGGCCCGGTAGGCCATGGCAATCCCATCCCCGGTGACCGAATGAGAATAGGTGGTGAAGCCCATAATCCGCCCGATGCCGCCGGTGGCGATGATCAGGGCTTTGCCGAGCAGGCAGTGCATCCTTCCGGTGGCCATGTCCATGGCGGCCAGGCCGCGGAACCGGCCGTCCTCGACGAGCAGAGAGGTGATGTACCATTCATCGTAGCGGGTGACGTTCTGGAAGCGCAGGAGAGTGTCGTAGAGGGTCTGCATCTCGAAAAAACCTGTCTTGTCCGCGGCATAGGTGGCGCGGGGAAAGCTGTGCCCGCCGAAAGCCCGCTGGTCGATCCGTCCATCCGGACGCCGGCTCCACGGTATGCCCCAGTGCTCGAGCTGAAGAATCTCCTCCGGCATCTGGCGCACGAACCGCGCGATGACATCCTGATCGCCCAGGAAGTCGCTGCCCTTGACCGTATCCCAGGCGTGAAGGTCCAGGCTGTCGCCCTCATCCTCGCGCAGGACCGCCGCGGTGCCGCCCTCGGCGGCGACAGAGTGCGAGCGCATAAGCTGGACCTTGCTCACCAGGGCGATATCCAGTTTGCCCCGGCTCTGTATCGAGGCTTCGAGAGCCGCCCGCAGGCCGGCAAGACCGCTGCCGAGTATAAGGAGTTCATGGCTGAGTGTTTCAGACATAAATAAACTCCGGGGGAACTGTTGGCCGCAGCGGATCCGGGGAAACCTGCTTTGCAACCAGACCGGCAGTTAACAATATTTGTCATGCATCAAAGACCACACTGGGAGTTTCTCTTCCCAAAGCAACTTGTATGGTTTCGGATGGTGACATAAAGTGGATTTTTTTCAGTATAGGTTTTATTATTTAACCAAGTCAAGCGGGAAAGCCGTCTCCAGTGACAAATATCGACCTAAAAACTGTTGACAAAGGGATTTCAAGACGCTATCTTGACACTTGAATTTCCCGTTTGTATTAATATGGCCTGATAAACGCAATGAGAACAATCTGTGTTACAAATCGTTCAAGAATGGATGGCTGCACAGACTACTGAAGCGCCGGGATTACGTGAATTGATCTGCTGCCGCAAGAAGACCATGAAATAATCGAATGTTTCCCAAGGAAACAAGCGGATTATGGCGTCCGCTTTTTTTGTATTGCTTTTTGACTGGCTTTTATCGCGATCGTGACAGCGGGAGGAATGATCCGGCTCCTCCAATCCAAACTCAATAGTGCAGGAGGACTGTGGCTACCAAAGATGTTCGAATAAACGATCAGATTCGAATCTCTCCGGTTCGTTTAATCGACAATGACGGCACTCAGATTGGGATTGTGCCGCTGGAGGAAGCCCAGAAACTGGCTCGTGAAAAGAACCTTGATCTGGTTGAAATAGCGCCGACCGCCCGTCCTCCAGTCTGCCGGGTTATGGATTATGGCAAGTTCAAGTATCGCGAGAGCAAGAAAGCCAAGGAAGCAAAAAAACGCCAGCATGTTATCCAGATGAAAGAAATAAAGCTGCGCAGCAAGATTGACGAGCACGATCTCGATTTCAAGCTGCGGCACGCGCAGAAGTTCCTGGAGAAGCATAATAAAGTCAAACTCACCATGGTATTCCGCGGCAGAGAAGTGGTGCATAAGGAATTGGGCGAGGAAGTGCTGGAAAGATTTTTCAAAACGGTCGAGGATCTGGCGGTCAAAGAAGGACCGATCAAGATGGAAGGCCGTAACATGATTCTTATCCTGACGCCCAAGAATTTACCGGTCGAAAAAATCGTGGTTCAGGATAAACCTACTGAAAGTTAAATAATCGAAGGAGTTGCAGCGTGCCTAAACTCAAGACTTTACGCTCCGCGGCCAAGCGGTTCCGCAGCACGGCCAGCGGGAAGATAAAGCGCAAGAAAGCTTACCACAGCCATATTCTGACCAAGAAGACCCCCAAGCGCAAACGCAATCTGCGCAAGCAGGATCTGGTGAGCGCGGCTGACACCCGCCGGGTCAGGAGACTGATTCCTTACAAGTGATTTCAGCCGCCGCCGGACGCGGACCGGACGTTCAGTGAGGACGGAGGTGTGCGGCGCCGGTAGGCATTGTTTTTAGAAAACCACGAGAGGTGTATTATGCCGCGCGTTAAAACAAATGTCGCCTCGCATGCGAGGAAGAAAAAGATACTGAACAAGGCCAAGGGTTATTTCGGCGGCCGGAGCAAGCTGCTTAGCGCGGCCAGAGAAACGGTCGACCGCGCTCAGCGCTTCTCGTACATCCATCGCAAGCAGAAGAAACGCAATTTCCGGGCGCTGTGGATTCAGCGCATAAATGCCGCGGTCCGCGATTTCGGCTTTTCATACAGCCGTTTCATGGACGCCCTGAACAAGGCCGGCATCGAGATCAACCGCAAGGTCCTCGCGGATATGGCGGTGAATGATCCCCAGGGATTCGAGGGACTGGTCAAGAAATTGCAAAGCCGTTGAGACCAGAACTAAATCGAGCTTTCCAGGACAGGGCGGACAGTGTACTCACAGTCCGCCCGCCTTTTTTGGACCGGTTTGAAAGCTGAAAGGGCAGTCTCGAAATCTGCTGTCATGCACAGACCGGGTCATTTCCTTGGAGTGACGACACAATGATAAAGTACATTGAACAACTGGAACTGGCGGAAAAGGAAGCTCCCGGACGGATAGATCGGGCCGTGGCAATTGAGGAACTGGAGGCGCTGCGCTTGCAGTATCTCGGCCGCAAGGGCGTTGTGACCATGGCCCTTCAGGGCCTGGGCGGACTGGCTCCCGAGGAGAGGCCGGTCCTGGGCAAACGCGCCAACGAGACAAAGACCACGCTTACCGCGCTCATCGACAGGCGGGCCGCAGAACTGGAACAGAAACGCCTGGACGAGGCCGTGGCAAAAAGCCGCATCGATGTCACCCTGCCGGGTGCGCGCGGCTGGGACGGTGGATTGCATCCGCTCAGCCTGACCCTTGACCGTCTGGTGGAGATTTTTTTCTCGCTCGGATTCACGGTGGCGGATGGTCCGGAGGTGGAGGACGAGTTCCACAACTTCGACGCGCTCAACACCCCTGCCGACCACCCGGCGCGCGACAGCCAGGACACGTTCTACCTGAAAGACGGAAGCCTGCTGCGCTCCCAGACTTCCACTGTCCAGGTGCGCTACATGCAGGCCAACAAGCCGCCGGTCCGGATTATCGCGCCGGGACGCGTGTTCCGCCGTGACGCGCCGGATGCGAGCCACAGCCCCGTTTTCCACCAGCTCGAGGGTCTGTACGTGGATGAGGGCGTTGCTTTCGGAGACCTGAAATATACTCTGGGCCAGTTCGCCAGGCAGATGTTCGGCCGGGACGCCGAACTGCGTTTCCGTCCCTCGTTCTTCCCGTTCACCGAGCCGAGCGCCGAGGTGGATGTCCGTTGCGTGTTCTGCAAGGGCAAGGGCTGCTCGGTCTGCAAGCAGACCGGCTGGATGGAGATACTGGGCTGCGGCATGGTCGATCCGGCGGTGTTCGAGGCCGTGGGCTACGACCCGGAGCGCTGGACCGGTTTCGCTTTCGGAATGGGGATCGACCGTATCTGCATGACCATGATGGGGATCAACGACATACGGCTGCTCCTCGAGTCGGAGGCCGGGTTCCTCTCGCAGTTCTGAACAGGATAGACAATCCGAAAATAGTGTCTTTTATCGCCATTTAATATTGTCAGACAGAAACGAATAACTCAAACCGGTCCGGTTTACGATGAATATCAGCTACAGATGGCTTAAATCTCTGATCGATTTCAACCTGCCGCCCAAAGAACTGGCCGAACGTTTCACCATGATAGGTCATGCGGTGGATGAGCTCCGTTTCCTGGGACAGGGGCTTGAGGGCGTGGTGGTGGGAAAGGCGGTTTCACTGCGGCCGCACCCGGATGCGGACAAGCTGCGGCTGGTCACGGTCGACTACGGCGCGGGTTCCACGCTGGAAGTTGTCTGCGGAGCGCCCAATGTCCGTCAGGGCGGCCTTTACCCCCTGGCGCTGGTGGGCACGGTCCTGCCCGGCGGTTTTGAGCTGAAGAAAGCGAAGATACGCGGAGTGGAAAGCCAGGGCATGCTCTGCTCTGAAAAAGAACTCGGCCTGAGCGAGGAGTCCTCGGGCCTGATGGAGCTGGGCGGGGACATACATCCCGGCATGGGTCTGCCCGCGGCGCTGGGACTGGATGACTGGCTGCTGGTGCTCGATATAACAGCCAACCGCGGCGACATGTGGAGCCATATCGGCGCGGCGCGTGAGCTTCAGCCACTGACAGGCAGGAAGATTGTCCGTCCGGAGAGCGTTCCCGCCGAGAGCGGGCCGGATATCAAGGGCATCACTTCGGTCGAGTTGAGGGACAGGCAGGGCTGCCCGCGCTACATGGCGCGGGTGATCGAGAACGTCACAGTCGGCCCCTCGCCGCGCTGGCTGGTCGAACGCCTTCAGGCCGTGGGTCAGCGCAGCATCAACAACGTGGTGGATATCACCAATTACATCCTGCTCGAACTGGGACAGCCCCTGCACTCTTTCGACCTGGACCGTCTGGAAGGCAGGAGGATCGTGGTCCGCAAGGCCGTTGAGGGAGAGCAGATTCTGACTCTTGATGGAGTTCCGAGGACGCTGTCCTCCGGCATGACCGTGATCGCCGATGCGGTGAAGCCCGTGGCTTTGGCCGGGGTGATGGGCGACAAGCTGAGCGAGGTGGATGAATCCACCCGCCGGGTGCTGCTTGAATGCGCGTATTTCGATCCGGCGAACACCCGGCGCACGAGCCGCGCCCTGGGGCTTTCGACCGAAGCCTCGCGCCGTTTCGAGCGCGGAGTGGATTACTCGGGCATGCCCTTTGCCCTTGACCGCGCCGCACGCCTGATCGCCGAGGTTTCCGGCGGGACGGTGGCGCGGGGAGTGATAGATGAGTATCCTGTAGCTCTCCAGCCGCCGTCAGTCGAGTTGCGGGCCTCGCGCGCCGAGGCGCTGTTAGGCCTGGCGTTCCCGGACAACGAGGTGCGACGCTGCCTTGAGGGTATAGATTTCAAGGTGCAATGCTGCGGTGAGGGGTTGTTCAAGGTGACAGTCCCCGCCTGCCGTCATGATGTCAGCCGCGAGGTGGACCTGATCGAAGAACTGGCGCGGGTCAGCGGCTACGAGCGAATCCCGGCCCCGCCACGGATGAGCGTCACTCCGGCCGTGGGCGGCCGCCGGGCCTGGCGCGATCTGGTGGCGGTCAAGGAGACCCTGGCCTCGCTCGGTCTGCGCGAGGTTATGACCACGAGTTTCACCGGAATGGACCTGGTGGAGACCATATACGGCGCGGGCGTCTATGATCCGCCGGCGCTGTCTTTTCCGCTTTCCAGCGAGGAAGGCGTGCTGCGCCCGGAGCTTCTTGTCACTCTGCTGGGCTGCGTTCGGCGCAACCTGAATCAGCGCAATCAGGACCTCCGCCTTTTCGAGGTTGGCAAGGTGTTTCCACGCCGCCCGGGCAGCCGGGAACAGGCCGAGGAGCGCCGTCTGGGCCTGGCCGTGCTGGGGTCCAGGCTTCCTGTGCACTGGAGCGGCAAGGGCCGCGCCTGGGATTTCTTCGACCTCAAGGGTGTGGTCGAATCACTTGCCTTGCGGCTCAGGCTGCCCAGGCCGGTTTTTGTAAACGGGGCGCACCCGGCCCTCCATCCTGGCATGACTGCCGAGGTCTATCTGGGCCAGAATTCTGCCGGAGTGATCGGAGTGCTGAACCCGGCCCTGGCCGCCCGTCTCGAACTGCCGTCCGAACTGGTGCTGGCCGAACTCGACCTCGACAAGCTTCTTGCGGAGAGTCAGCCACCTCATTACCGGGCGCGCAGCCCTTATCCGGGTTCACGCCGCGATCTTTCGATCCTGGTGGACCAGTCATTAGCCTGCGAAGAACTGGTGAACGAGATCAAGCACGGTTCACGCCTTGTGGCCGAGGTTTCCGTTTTCGACCTTTATCAGGGAAAGCATGTGCCTGAGGGCAAGAAAAGTCTGGCATTTTCTATGCTTTTCCAGAGCGTGGAGCGTACTTTGCGCGATGAGGAGGTCGATCAGGCTTTCGACCGCATCCTCAGAGGTTTGATAAAAAAATTCGACGTAAAGCTGAGATAAGTGTTATATTGATTGACACGCCGGGAATCTGGCCTGAAGGTGACTTCAAAGCCTGATTGCGTTGCCGCCGCGTGTATCTGAATCGTGGAGAGCCGATGTCCGACAAGTTTCAGACTCTCGAAGACCGTATCAGGCGTCTTCTGAAAGCCGTGGATCTGCTGGAGACCGACAATCGGTCTTTCCGTTCCATGATAGGTGGTGACAAGCAGATGTCCCGGCAGGACATAATCGGTCAGGTCGAAAGCCTGAAACTGGAGAAGGAAAAGCTCGAGCGCAAGCTTGCGCTGGTAGAACAGTCTATCTCCCGCATTCTGGGAGAACTGGACCGTCTTGAGCTTTGATGCATTGCCTGATAATTTCGTTTCTGCCTGCCATGCAGGCTCCGCGGAGAGTTGACTTGCTTGAGCGCTTGACTTAGATTGGAGATTGAGAGTTGCTTTATAATTGAAAGCCGTCTGACGGTTTCTTTAAAATAAAAAGGGTCAATTCCAGTCACGGTAGTCCTGGACAGATCGCTATGGATGAAGATAAGGTAACGACAACGCGGGTTTCAATATTCGGTGATACATACAACATCAGAACTCAGACAGATCCGGATTACACCCGTAAGGTCGCGGAATATGTGAATCAGACCATGCAGGCGATAAAAAAGAGCGCGGGCCTGCATGACGTGCATAAGATAGCGATACTGGCCGCTATGTCCATAACCGATGAACTTTTTCAGACAAAAAGGGAGAAGGAGATACGGGATGAGGAGCTGGAGCTTAAATGTAATTCATTGATCCAGCTGCTTGATTCCTATCTGGAGAGGAGCCGGGCCCAGGAAGCTCTGTTCTGATCCTTTGGCACATAAGACGGATGGTGGGAGAATTCTTCTTTGCCCCCGTCGGCGCGTGATTAACGAATTGATCCTGTAGTGAGCCTTCGGGCATCGTCCTGACTGTCAGAGATCCCTTTTGCAATTCAGGGGGTTGCATGGCGGATGGACGAAATTCCGAGGACGCTGCCGGGAATTCAGGTTTGTTAATTGCATGCTGCGGGGTTTTTTATTTGGTAATTCCTAACCAAACCGGACCAGATTATATTGAAAGACCGGAATGGTTA
>CAYYNT010000021.1:0-13368 GCA_964473155.1 uncultured Gemmatimonadales bacterium
CAAATACTCCCAAATCAAACCTCTTTTGGTCCGTTTTGATTAGGGATTACCTTTTATTTTATGTTTTCAGTTGAATGAAAGGGCAGTTCAGATTATTTCCATCCACGCGAGTGGATAATTAATAGATCACCTAAACGCATGTATTACTGGAGAATTGATGTCAACTTTACCCAATATCATTGTTACTGCTCTGGGACTGCTGGTGCTGCTTGCGGCGATGTTCCTGCTGGGTTACTGGATCAGCCGGCGCATTGCACAGGGCAAACTGCAGGATGCCGAATCGCTGTCCAAAAAAGTCGTGGCCGATGCCGAGAAGGAAGCCGAGAATATCCGCAAATCGGCCGTGATCGAGAGCAAGGAAAAGTATTACCAGGCGAAAGTGGATTTCGAGAAGGAAACCGAGGGACGGCGCAAGGATCTGGAGCGTGTTCAGCATGCGTTGCAGGAACGCGAGATCAACCTGGACAAGAAGCTGGAGATAGTCGAGAAAAAAGAGCGCGATGTCGCCAAGATGACCGATGAGCTGGCAGTCCGGGAAAAAGTGGTCAAGAGCAAGGACGACAAGCTGACGCAGTTGATCGCCGAGCAGAACCAGCGCCTGGAGCGGATCGCCGGATTGAGCGCCGAGGAAGCCAAGCGCGAGCTGATCGAGAACCTGAAAGAGGAGGCCCGCGTGGAGGCCTCCCAGTACGTCAAGGACATCAAGGAACAGGCCAAGCGCGATGCCGAGAAGGAAGCCAAGAAAATCATCACTCTGGCAATTCAGCGCTGTGCCGCCGACCATGTGGTGGAATCCACCGTCTCGGTGGTCAACCTGCCCAACGATGAGATGAAAGGCCGGATCATCGGGCGTGAGGGGCGCAATATCCGCTCGTTTGAAATGGCCACCGGAATCGATGTCATTATCGACGATACTCCCGAGGCGGTTATTCTTTCCGGTTTCAGCCCGATCCGCCGCGAGGTGGGCCGTCTGGCCATGGAGCGCCTGATCCAGGACGGGCGGATACATCCCGGACGCATCGAAGACGTGGTGGAGAAGTGCCGCAAGGAAGTTGAGGAAAAGATACAGCAGGCCGCCGAGGAGGCGCTGTACGAGACCGGCGTGCATGGGATCCATCCCGAGCTGGTTTCCCTGCTCGGGCGGCTCAAGTTCCGCACCAGTTATGGGCAGAATAACCTTCTGCACGCCAAGGAAGTCGCCACCCTCTGCGGCATCATGGCCGCCGAACTGGGCCTGGATATCGCCATGTCCAAGCGAGCCGGCCTGTTGCACGATATCGGCAAGGCGGTGGACCATGAGGCCGAGGGCACGCACACTCAGATCGGCGTGGAGCTCTGCCGCAAATACGGTGAGCCGGAAGAGGTGATAAACGCCGTGGCCAGCCATCACAACGATGTCGAGCAGACCTCGCTCATCTCGGTGCTCGTGCAGGCGGCGGATGCCCTTTCAGGGGCGCGTCCAGGCGCGCGGCGCGAAACGCTCGAAACCTACATCAAACGTCTCGAAAAGCTGGAAAGGATCGCCGACGGGTTCAAGGGCGTGCAGAAAGCCTATGCCATCCAGGCCGGCCGCGAGATTCGGATTATGGTTCAGCCGGATGAAGTCGAGGACAGCTACGGCGAAATACTGGCCAGCGAAATCGCGCGTAAGATCGAAAAAGAGCTCGAATATCCCGGACAGATCAAGGTGGTGGTCATCCGCGAAACACGCGCCGTAAACTACGCCAAGTAACAGAAAGACAAGGGGTGCTCTTTTGCAGATATTGTTCATTGCCGACATTGTCGGCGGTCCGGGACGCAAGGTTGTCGCTTCGCTCCTGCCGCACCTGTTGAAAAAGTATAAGGTGGATTTCTGTATCGCCAACGGTGAAAACGCCGCCGGGGGTTTCGGTCTGACCCTGGAGATAGCGGACGAGCTTTTCGCTCTGGGCGTGGATATTATCACCACTGGCAACCATATCTGGGACCGGAAGGATATGCTGCCCGACCTGGACCGTCAGCCCGATATTCTTCGCCCGTTCAACTATCCGCCCGGAAATCCCGGTCGCGGGGTGGCGGTGAAGAAAGCCCGTAACGGGCTTCCTGTGGCGGTTATCAATCTGCAGGGCCGGGTGTTCATGAAAGAAATTGACTGCCCGTTCCGCACGATATCCACGACGCTGGATGGATTGAAGAATGAGACGAACCTGGTGATAATCGATTTCCACGCCGAGGCCTCGGCCGAGAAAGTCGCGCTGGGCTGGCACCTGGATGGCCGGGTGAGCGCCGTGCTTGGCACGCATACGCACGTGCAGACAGCGGATGAGCGGGTTCTGCCGGGTGGTACGGCCTATATCACGGATGCCGGGATGAGCGGCTCGATCGATGGGGTGATCGGGATCAAGAAGGAGCTGGCGATCAAGCGCTTTCTTCTTCAGACGCCCAACCGCTTCCAGCCCGCTGACACCAACCTGGTGCTGATGGGCGTGCTGGTGACTTTGGATACTCAGAACGGCAAAGCAAAAAAAATAGAGCGTTTGCAGATTCCGCAGGCCGCTGTGCTTGCCATGACTTGACGTCTCTGGCCCTCGCACCGTGCCGCCTGAAAAATAAGACGCAATCCGTTCCATACGGGAGGACCGCCTGATGTCTGCCACCTTGATCGACGGCAAGGAGATAGCGGGTCAGATACGTACTGAGTTGGAGAACCGGATGCAGGCGCTCAGGGATAAGGGCGTGTGTCCGGGACTGGCCGTGATCCTGGTGGGCGACAATCCTGCCAGCCATTCATATGTGGGAATGAAAGAAAAAAAATGCGTTGAACTGGGCCTCTATTCGGAGACGGTTCGCCTGGAGGCCTCGGTCACCCGCGAGGCCCTGCTCGGCCAGGTGGCGCGTCTCAACGCCGATCCGCGTATCCACGGTATCCTGGTTCAGTTGCCCCTGCCGAAGCATATCGATGAAGACGAGATAATAATGGCGGTAAGCCCGGACAAGGATGTGGACGGTTTCCATCCGGTCAGCGTCGGGCGGCTCGTTATCGGCCTGGAGGGCTTCCGTCCCTGCACCCCCGCCGGTATCCAGGAGCTGCTGGTTCGCAGCGGTGTGCAGCTTCGCGGCAAACACGTGGTGGTGGTGGGGCGCAGCAACATCGTGGGCAAGCCGGTGGCTAACATACTGCTGCAGAAAGCCGAGGGCGCGGACGCCACCGTGACCGTGGCCCACAGCCGCACGGCGGACCTGCCAGGAATGGTGCGCACCGCGGATGTCCTGATCGCCGCGATCGGACAGCCCGAGATGATTCGCGGCGACTGGCTCAAGCCCGGAGCTGTCGTTATCGATGTCGGCTCCAACCGTATCGAAGACCCGTCCAATCCACGGGGTTATCGCTGGGCCGGGGACGTGCATTTCGAGAGCGCGCGGGAGGTTGCCTCGCTCATCACGCCAGTCCCGGGCGGGGTTGGTCCTATGACCATAATCATGCTCATGGCCAATACTGTGCGCTCGGCGGAGCTGTCCCTGAACCGGAAAGCGTAAGCGCTTGGACCTCCACGTATATACTGTCAGCGAACTGACCCGCGAACTCAAGGAACTGATCGAGGGGTCTTTCCCCCCGGTCTGGGTCGAGGGCGAGATAAGCAATTTTGTGCATCACGGTTCCGGACACATGTATTTTTCGCTCAAGGATTCAGGCGCGGCCCTTCGGACGGTGTTTTTCCGGCAGTACAACCAGTCCCTGACGTTCCGTCCCGGGAACGGCATCAAAGTGATGGCCCGCGGGCTGCTCTCGGTTTACGAGCCCAGCGGCCAGTACCAGCTTGTAGTCAGTGAGTTGCGTCCCTCCGGAATGGGGCCGCTGCAACTGGCTTTCGAGCAGCTCAAGGCGAAGCTTCAGGCCGAGGGCCTGTTCGATGAGGCCCGTAAACGTCCCCTGCCACAGTTCCCGGCTTGCGTGGGAGTGGTGACCTCACCCACCGGAGCGGCTGTCAGGGATATTATCAATGTGCTCCAGCGCCGCTGCCCCAGCGTGCGGATAGTGCTTTGCCCGGTCAAGGTGCAGGGCGAGGGCGCGGCGGCTGAGATCGCGGCGGGGATACGCGCATTCGGCGCCTGGGGGGGCGCGGATGTGATTATTGCCGGGCGCGGCGGCGGCTCGGCCGAGGACCTCTGGGCCTTTAACGAGGAAGCGGTCGCCCGCGCGATATATGCCAGCCCCGTGCCGGTGATCAGCGCCGTTGGACACCAGACCGATTTCACGATCGCCGATTTTGTCGCCGACCTTCGAGCTCCCACTCCATCAGCCGCGGCTGAGTTCGCCGTACCGGTGGCTCTGGAACTGGAAGCCGACCTTGCCGCCCTGTGCCGAAGGCTTGTGCGTTCGGGGACCGCGCTGACAGCGAACGCCGGGCAACGCCTGGACGAAATCGAGCGCGCGCTTGCTCCCGTGCATCTCTCAGCGCGGCTGCGTTCATACAGGGAGCGCGGCGATGCGCAGGCTGTCCGTCTCCGCCTGGCTGTTCAGCGCAGACTGGAATCGGGGCGCGCGGAATGGTCCCTGTTGCGGGAGCGCCTGAGCGCGCTCAATCCGGCGGCCGTGCTGGGACGGGGCTATTCAGTGGTCCGTACTCCTGAGGGGCGGATCGTGCGGGACGCCGCGACTGTGGCAGTGGGGGACAGGCTTTCTGTGCTTCTGGCCCGCGGAGGCCTGGATTGCCGGGTGGAGAATGTGGATACGGGTGGTGAAGCAGGATTGCCCGGCAGGATCGATTGAGCCGCTGAAAGTCCAGTTACAAGGTCAAGGGAGTCACCGATGGCAAAGAAAGAAGAAAAAAGTTTTGAACAGCTCTGCCGGAGCCTGGAAGAGATAGTAGGCCGCCTCGAGGATGAGCAGTTGCCGCTGGAGGATGCCATCCGTCTGTTCAACGAGGGAGTGGAGGCGGCGCTGGAGGCGCGAAAACGCCTTCAGGCTTCGGAGGAGAAAGTGCAGAAACTGGTTCAGACGCTCGAGGGACGGTTTGAGCTGAAAGACCTCGAATGAGCGGGGCTGCTGAATTGGACATCCGGGAATACCTCAGGAACGAAAAGGATCGGATCGACCGGGTTCTGGCCGAGCTTGCACCCCCGGGGCAGAGCGGGCTGCACGAGGCCATGGCCTACAGCCTGGCGGCCGGAGGCAAGCGTCTGCGTCCGATCCTCGCGGTTAGCGCTTTCCGCGCCTGCGGTGGAGTGGAGAGCGATGGTCTGTACCGAGCCGTCTGCGCGCTGGAACTGATCCACACCTACACCCTGATCCACGATGATCTGCCGGTGATGGACAATGACGATTTCAGGCGCGGCCTGCCTACCTGCCACCGCCGTTTCGGGGAGCGGCGCGCAGTCCTTGCCGGATCGGGACTGCTGCTGCTGGCGTTCGAGGTGCTGGCCCGCTCGGCAACCGGGATGGGTCTGGAAAGTGAGATCGTCTCGCGGGCGGTGGCCTCCGTGGCTGAGGCCGTGGGCGGGGGCGGAGTGATCGGCGGGCAGGTGGTGGACCTGGAAAGCGAAGGTCATAAGGTGGACCGCGACACGCTCGGATATATCCACACCCATAAAACCGGCGCGCTGATCCGGGTTTCGTGCACCCTGGGCGCTTTGCTCGCCCGTGCGGACCGTGACCGTCTGGCTGCGCTGGCCGCCTATGGAGAGGACATCGGTCTGGCTTTCCAGATCGTGGATGACCTTCTGGACATAGAGGGAGATTTCGCCCTTCTGGGTAAAACGACAGGCGCGGATCAGGCCCGCGGCAAGGCGACGTTCCCTGTCCTTTACGGTCTGGAAGAGAGCCGCCGCATGGCCGCGGAGTCCGTGGAGAGGGCCTGCGGCGTTTTAAAAGCCACGGATACCGGCCGCGACGGAATCCTGAGCGCTCTGGCCGGTTTCATTCTCGACCGGAAGGCCTGAAAAAAAGAAAAAGAAAAATTTGCAGAACTTCAGTCAAAGATTAAATTTATACATGTATTTATGCCCATTGCCGCACAAGATGCGCCCAGTATTGGACAATCGAGGGTCTGACCTTGAAACCCGGAACTGAGGAAATTCTCGAAAAAATCAGCAGCCCTCGCGATATCCAGGGCCTGGATGTTCCCGGCCTTGAAAAGCTGTGCGACTGCCTGCGCGACTATATCATCTCGGTGGTCAGCGACTCCGGCGGGCACCTGGCCCCGAACCTCGGCGCGGTGGAACTGACTGTCGCGCTGCATACGGTGTTCGAGTGCCCGAAAGACAAGATCATATTCGATGTCGGGCACCAGTGCTACGTTCATAAGCTGCTGACCGGCCGTCGTGAGGGTTTCAGAAAGCTGCGCCAGGAGGGGGGAGTGAGCGGGTTCCCCAACCCGAAGGAACACCCCTGCGACGCATTCGCCACCGGGCATGCCTCCACCTCGATAAGCGCCGCGCTCGGCTACGCCTGCGCACGCGATCTGTCGGGCGGGGATTTCAAGGTGGTGGCGGTTATCGGCGATGGCGCGCTGACAGGAGGACTCGCTTACGAGGGCCTCAACAATGCCGGAGGAATCGGCCGGGACCTGCTGGTCGTGCTCAACGACAACCAGATGTCCATTTCGCCGAATGTCGGCGCATTCGCCCGTTACCTGAACGGACTGATACTCGACCCGCGCTATAACAAGCTCAAGAAAGAAATATGGGACCTGACCGAGAAAATCCCGGTGGGCCGCGATCAGGTGCGAGCTTTCGCCCATAAGCTGGAGGAATCGCTCAAGAACCTGTTCATCCCTGGAATGTGGTTCGAGGAAATGGGTTTCCGCTATATCGGGCCGATAGACGGGCACAACATGGAAGAACTGCTTCGCACCTTGAGGACAGTCAGGGAAATGCACGGTCCGGTGCTTCTGCATGTCCTGACCAAGAAAGGCAAGGGCTACGAGCTTGCCGAGGAAAACCCGACCCGTTTCCATGGCACCGGGGCGTTCGATGCCGCCACCGGTGGGACGGTTGCGCCGAACGTGCCCAGCTATTCACAGCTTTTCGGAGAAGCCGCGGTCGAACTGGCCGGAGTGAATCCCCGCATTTTAGCCGTGACCGCGGCCATGCCGGACGGCACCGGGCTGGACCGTTTTCAGCGCGAATTGCCCCAGCGCTTTTTCGATGTCGGCATCGCCGAGGGTCATGCGGTCACTTTCGCCGGCGGGCTGGCCATGGTCGGGGCGCGTCCGCTGGTGGCTATATACAGCACTTTCATCCAGCGCGCTTTCGACCATGTCGTCATGGATGTCGCCCTTCAGGACCTGCCGGTCGTATTCGCGCTGGACCGGGCCGGGATTGTGGGGGATGACGGGCCTACGCACAACGGGGTGTTCGACCTTTCGTTCATGAGCCTGGTGCCCAACATGATCGTCACCGCGCCCAAGGACGAGGTGGAATTGCGCGACCTTCTCTACACCGCGTTCCGCCAGGACAAGGCCCCGTTCTCCATCCGCTATCCTCGCGGCAGCGGCCAGGGGATTATCCGTTCGCAGCGTTTCCGGGAGCTTGAGATAGGCTCCTGGGAGATGCTGGAGCAGGGCACGGATGTGGCCCTGCTGGCTGTGGGAACGCTGGTGCACCCGGCCCTCTGGGCGCGCAAGCTGCTGGCCCGCGACGGTATCAGCGCCGGAGTTTTCAACTGCCGTTTCGTCAAACCAATGGATGTCCGGATGCTGGAGCACGTTCTCTCGCACTATGAAACTGTGGTGACTCTGGAGGAGAACGTGCTGCACGGCGGTTTCGGCTCCCAGGTGTCTCTGTACGCCGCCGGCCGGGAGAATCCCGCGGGGCGAATCCTGCACATGGGCATCCCGGATGAGTTCCTCAAGGTTGGAAAACGAAGCGTCCTGCTCGAAAGGCTGGGCCTCTGCCCGGCCGGCATACAGGCTTTCGTCAAAAAAGCCCTGGGTGTGCGAGTCAATGAACATAGCGTTAAAAGCTAACCTCTACCATCGGGACATCCGAAGCCCGCTGGGGATCTGTCTGGAGCGGCTGTTTTCCCGCGGAGTGAATGTCCGGGTGCATGCCGACCTTCTGCCTTTCATACCGGACAAGTCCCGCGTGGGGCTGATCGAGGGTGAGGGCCTCCCGGATGGGCTTGATATGCTGATCGCCCTGGGCGGCGACGGCACCGTGCTGGGGGCGGCCCGTTGCGCGGGTGAGAGCCAGATACCGATTTTCGCCGTGAACCTCGGCAATTTCGGGTTCCTTACCACCTGCTCGTTCGGCGAGTTTGAAGACTGTCTGGACCGTGTTCTGGCCGGAGACTACAAAGTCGAGGACCGCATGGTGCTCAAGGCCAGGATTGTCCATGCGGACGGAAGCGAGCAGTGCTACCACGCCCTTAACGATTTCGTTCTGCATAAGGGCGGACGGGCGCGCCCGATAGTGCTCAACATCCAGGCCGGAGGCGACCAGGTGGGTTTCTTCCCGGCGGATGGAGTTATCGTCTCGACCCCCACCGGCAGCACGGCCTACTCGCTCTCGGCCGGCGGCCCGATCATTTTCCCCTCCATGGACGCCGTGGCGATCACTCCGATATGCGCCCACTCACTGGCGGTGCGGCCCCTGGTGGTCCCCTCGGATATCCCGATAACTCTCACCGAACTGTCCTCGCACCAGGAGGTGCTTCTGACAGTGGACGGGCAGATGAGCAGCCGGATAATCGAGGAGGATGTCATCCACGTGCGGCGCGCCTCCCATGTCACACGAATGGTCAAGCCCTTCGATGGATCATTCTTCTCCCGTCTGCGCGGCAAGCTTAAATGGGGCGAACGGGAAAGGACCTGACTGTTTATGTTCCAGACTCTCAGGCTTACAGACTACGTCCTTTTCGACCGGCTGGACATGGAATTCGGTCCGGGACTGACTGTCATTTCCGGTGAAACAGGGGCCGGTAAATCGATACTGCTTGGCGCTCTCGACCTTCTTTTAGGCGGCGAGGCGGCCCCGGAAATGGTTCGCGCCGGCGCCGAGCGTGCCGTGGCCGAGGGTCTGTTCATTCTGACCGCTGAAACCCGCACCCGTCTGGCGGAATCCGTGTTCTCGGGGGAAGACCCGGGAGAGGAACTGGTGTTGCGCCGGGAGATAGCGTCCGGGGGCCGCAGCCGCTCATTTGTCAACGGGGCCATGGCCAACCTTCAGATGCTGCGCGCCCTGGGCGAGGAACTGGTTCAGATTCACGGTCAGTCCGACAACCGTCTGCTTGTGAGGCAGTCGCAGCAGCTCGAGTTGCTGGACGCTTTCGGCGCTCTGGAAGGACGGCGCGCCGGGTTTTCCCGGCTGCTGGCCCGCAGCCGTCAGGCCGCCCGCCGCCTGGAAAGCCTCGAAGCCGCACGGACTGAGTTCAACAGGGAGCAGGAGCTACTGCGGTTCCAGCTTCAGGAAATCGACGCCGCGGCGCTCCACGCCGGGGAGGATGACGAGTTGCAGGAGGAATTGAGCCTGCACGAGAACGCCGAGAAGATTTCCGAGGCGCTGGCTTTTATACTCAAGGTGCTGGAGGGTGACTCGACCGGCGGGTATGGACCGGAGGAGGGGGCCTCCCCGGTGATCGACAGTCTGGATGCCCTGCACCGTCAGATGGAGCACCTGACAGCCCTGACCCAGCGCGCCAGGCCCCTGGCCGAGCAGTTGGACAGCGCACGCTATACCCTGGACGATCTCGTCCGCTCCCTGCGCGAGCTGGCTCAGGGGCTGGACCACGATCCGCAGCGCCTGAACGATCTCCGGGCGCGTAAGGATATGCTTTACATGCTCAAGAAAAAGTATGGGCCGTCCCTGGAGGACGTGCTGGCGCACAGAGAACGGGTGGCCGGCCGCCTGGAACAGGCGGGGCGGGACGACAGCGAACTGGAATCACTGAGGGGCGAGACGGCCTCTCTCCAGGCCGGGCTTGCGGTTCTGGCAGCGGAGCTTACCGCCGCGCGAAGGGAATGCGCCGTGCGGATGGAGACGGAAGTCCAGAAGAAACTGAGCGGTCTCTCCATGTCCGGGGCCAGGTTCAGCGTGCAGTTCGAGCCGTTGGAGGGAGAGGATGGCCGCCCCGGTTACTTGACCAGCGGAGCGGACCGCGTTACTTTTCTGCTTGCCGCCAATCCCGGGACGCCTTTGCTCCCGCTGTCGAGGGTGGCCTCGGGTGGTGAGCTTTCACGCGTGATGTTAGCCATAGAAAGTGTTCTGGCGGACACAGAATTGCCCTCGACCATGATTTTCGACGAGGTCGACAGCGGTATCGGCGGCCAGGTGGGACGGGCGGTGGGAGAGTACCTGGCGTCGATCGCCGGACGGCATCAGGTGCTGGTTGTAACCCATCTGGCCCAGATTGCCCGTTGCGCCGATGACCATCTGGTGGTGGAGAAAACAGCCCGTGACGGGCGCGTAGAAACCATGGTGCGCAGGCTGTCCGGGGCTGAAAGACCGGCTGAGATCGCCCGCATGATGGGTGGAGACATGGACAGCGAGCTTTCACTGGCGCACGCCAGGCAGATGCTGGAACGACAGGAGCGCAAAAATGGCGACTGAAAACAGCAACCGCAGTCTGCCGCGAAAAATGCCCATTCCCTACACCCGGATACGGGAGCTGAATATCTGGACGCTCTCGAATTTCCTCTCGATTCTCCGTGTGCTGTTCCTCCCGTTGATCTACTGGGGGCTTTTCAGCCGGAGCGAGACAGGGCAGTGGATGGCGGTGGCCCTGATGTTAGCCGCGGTGGCCACCGATGTGCTCGACGGCTGGATCGCCAGGCTCAGGCGCACGATCAGCAGTTTCGGGAAGATCATCGATCCGCTGGCGGACAAGGTCTGCCTGGGTGCAATAATGCTGTTCCTCATTCAGTTGCGTGATTTCCCGGTCTGGATGCTCGGCCTGCTGGTGCTGCGCGACCTCTGGATACTGTTGGGAGGGGCGCTGCTTATCCGAAAGCATAAGATAGTTTTCCCGTCGAATATATGGGGCAAGCTCTATTCGTTCAGCGTGGCCCTGCTTATCGCGGCCTACACCCTGTACTGGTCCTCGGCGGTCATCGACCGGCTGCAACTGGCCGTGATTCTGCTGACCGCGACCTCGGCATTCAGCTACACCAGGATGGTGTTTCTTTACCTTCGCACACATAATAAGCACCAGCGACGCGGCCGCAAGCCGCAGGACAGGGACGGCGACGGCCCGGGCGGAGAGGGCAGCCTGGCTTCTCCCGGAGCGGCGGCCCAGGTCTGAAAGATATAAGGGGGAAAAATGACACTGATTCCGGTGAGAATGAATCTTCCAGCCGAAAGTAACATCATTGTAGGCCAGTCGCATTTTATCAAGACAGTCGAAGACCTCTATGAAACCCTGGTCTGCAGCGGCCCGTCGATCAAGTTCGGCGTTGCGTTCTGCGAGGCGAGCGGCGACCGCCTGGTGCGCTGGGACGGCAATGACCGCGAGCTGACCGAAGCCGTGGTGGAGAATGCCCGCAACATAGCCGCGGGTCACGTGTTCGTGGTGCTGATCCGCCACGCCTACCCGATCAACGTGCTGAACGCGATCAAGGCCTGCCCGGAGGTCTGCCGGATTTTCTGCGCCACGGCCAACCCGCTCGAGGTGATCGTGATCGAGCGCGAGCAGGGAAGGGGAGTGATAGGGATAATCGACGGTCTGATGCCTTTAGGCGTGGAGGACGAGGCCGGACAGATAGCGAGGAAGGAACTGTTAAGGTTAATAGGATATAAGCGTTGACAGTGTGGATAATGCATGTCTGATTATAATGCTTTCCCACTGCATCGGTGGCTGCCGGGAGCTTGGACATTTAAAGCAGAGAGATCGGAATGGATGAAGACCATTCAACAGCCATGCTCCACAATTTCGAGGCGATCAGCGGTAATCTGAGACGCTACTATGACTGGAGTTTCAGAACTTTCAGGCCTGATAGACGGAAAAGGATTCTCGAACTCGGGTGCGGGGCCGGGCTTTATTATGAGACGATAATGTCTTGTGATCCAGAGTTGTATGTGGCGCTGGATTCTGAAAAACAGTTTCTGAGCAGAATGGAGGAGTTATCGCTTGGTAATGAAATCTGCCATGTGATACAAGGAAACATCCTTGATGAACAATTGCCGGATATTCTCGAAGAATATCGTTTTGATTATGTTCTTCTTTTTGATGTTCTTGAACATATTGAAGACCATGAAGCGGTGCTGCGCAATATCAACCTTATTATGCGTAAGACCGGGGATCCTTGTCTGTTTATCAAAGTCCCGGCCCTGCAATCGATTTATGGAGTAAATGACAGGTCGATAGGTCATTACAGAAGGTATAATAAGCGCAGTCTGGTGGATCTGTTGAGCAAGTGCTCTTTCCGCATTGAAGAAATACACTATCATAATTTGCCCGGAATTATCCCTTGGTTTATTGTCGGAAAGATGTTGAAAAGAAAAATTGCCGGAACACAAGGGGAATCGAAGTTGTTTGACTTGGCGGTTCCTTTCATCTAAGCTGCGGAGAAATGTATTAGAATGCCGGTTGGTTTGTCTCTGAACTGCAAATGCAGAACAATGTAGTTAATGCAAGATAATTGCTTGCTGTTAGATGAAAGAATTCCCTCATATGGAGTCCGTTTTTGCGAGACAGCCTCCATATTATAAAGATAAGGCAGATTTCTATTTCAGCGTGTGGCTGGTCAGTTTTTTCACCACCTGCCAGGCGCCGGTGCCGATCTTGTAGGTATTCCCATCCTCATCGTAAGTGTAAAAATCGAAATCGCTGTCGTAGATTTCGGCCTGCACTATACCCACCCCGCCCTTGTAGTAGAAGCGCAGCTTGTAGGTGAGGGTCGAGATGGACTCGATGATCGAATTGGTTTCCTCCACCTCGGCTATCGGCCCCTCGTACCCGGACAGCTCATCCAGGATATTGGTCACTTTGCGGCTTATCTCCATCCCGCCCACGCTCGCGGCGGCGGAGGATATCCAGCGGCGGCCCTTGTACAGCTCGTTGTAAAGCATCACGTAATCGTAGCTGTAGAAATAAACGTCCTCGCGGTTCTGCACCCCGTCGCTGGCCAGCGCGGTCACGCCGCTCAGAAGCAGTCCCTCGGTCGGCTCGGCGTCCAGAAGGGCCATGCCCAGGCGTTCCAGCGGCACGTAGCGGGTCACGCCGCCCGAGCTTACCTTTGCCAGAAGGCGTTTCCCCTGCGGCGCGCCGTTGACGCTCAGCGGGATGAAACCTCCCGTGTTGTAGCCCGACTCGATGGCTTTGAGCAGCAGCTTGTCTCCGCGCGGGGCCAGGTAGTGCACCTCCACGGTCGTGTCCGCGCCCGTGCTGAAAATATAATCCATTATGTGGATATAACGCAGGCCGTAAGCCTCATCCCCGGATATCGCCTCCGT
>CAYYNT010000021.1:13468-61385 GCA_964473155.1 uncultured Gemmatimonadales bacterium
GCCAGGGGCAGCGGGTCTATCACCCTGTCGGAGCTTATCCCGGCGGGGCCTTTGTCGTCGCCGCATCCGGTGGCCGCCAGTATCGCCAGGGCGAACGGGAGAGCGTATTTTCGCAGTGTTGTTTTCATTTCAGCAGCACCATCTTCCTGACCGCGCTCTGCCCGGCGGCCTGAAGGCGGTAGAAATAGATCCCGCTTGCAATGGGACGTCCCTCCGTGTCCCGGCCGTTCCAGATAACGCTGTAAGAGCCGCCGGCCTGGTCCTGGTTCACCAGTTCGATCACCCTTCGGCCCCGCAGATCGAACACGGTCAGCCGGACCGGCACGGATGATTCAGACTCCGGGATGCGGTAGCTGATCGTGGTCGATGGATTGAACGGATTGGGATAGTTCTGCGCCAGGCTGAAAGCCCGCGGAAGGCGCGCCGCCGAGGGAGCCGCGGTTTCGCTTCCGGCCAGGGCCAGCGAGGCGGAGTACTTGTCCCGCGCGCGGGCGGCATTGGCCAGAAGGTCGGCCTCGTCATCACCCAGGACCAGCGCCCAGGCCACTTTCACGGAATCTCCCGCCGGTATGGTCAGCGGCCCGGCGGCCAGGAGCTGGCTCCAGTCGTCCAGTGAATCGGTGGCGGCGTGGTTCGTTCCGCCAGACAGGAAGCCGAACGCCACCCGGTCCGAGTATCCGGAATGAATATACTGTGAGTTGCGTATCGCCCGATGGCCGCTGACAGTCTGGTCCGAGACCAGTGTCAGTCCGCCGCAGCCGAATTCCGGGAATGTGGGGCTGAGCATGTAGCCGGTCTTGAGCGCGCCGTTCCATCTGACAATGTCGCGCGTGGGGATGGAGTCCGGGATGTCCCAGTCGGCGTAGACCCCGATGTAGAAGCTGCGCAGTTCGGCGGAGTGCGGGTTATGGACCGTGTATTCGAGTATGGCGTACTTGTTGTCCGGGCTGTTGCGCCAGACCAGGCTGGTCTGTCTGATTTTCACTCCGATCGCATTGAGTCCGCCGCGGGTTTTTTCCTGCAGGTAGCCGACACCCGCCTGATCCGCGCGCGGGGAACCCTCGATCAGCTTGAGCGGCCCGCCCGGCGCCGGGGAGAAATCGAAATCCGCTATGCCGTCCGATACGCGCAGCGAGCTGGTGCCTATCACCAGCGCCCCCCGGTAGAGCATCGTATAGGGAGCGCCGTGCGGGTAGCGCAGGGCCGCGCCTGCGCCGGTAAGCCCGATATGGCCGCCGAACTGGCCGTAGTTGGTGAACCCGAAACTGAAAGTCCCGTTGTCGTGCAGGGCCACCCCCTCCACGGCCGGGGCGATTGTAAGGCTCACCTGCACGGTCTTGAGCAGCGCGCCGCCGGAGTACAGGTCGAGGTAGAACACCACCTGGCCTCCCGCCGGGGCGTCCGGAAGGATGCTGAACCGGAACGGGTCATCCTGGTTGACCGCACCGCCCAGGATCGGGATGTCGCCATAGGCTGCCGTGCTGTCCAGGAAAAGGATGCCCCCGCTGCTGCTGCGAATCCTGCCGGTGACTCCCGCCGCCGTGCTGCCGGAGTTGTAGACCGGCACGCGCAGAATTATCTCCTCGCCCTGTTCCAGATAGCCGTTGCCGTTGCCCGCCTGGCTGTCATCCGCCTCCACCCGTTTGGTGAACAGGACCGGGTGGTCCGGGACGCTCAGACGGGCGAAAATGCTGTCCGGGTTTATGATACCGTAGCCCAGGGCATAGTCCGGTCCCGGAAGGCCGGCATCCGTGGCGGTCTCCACGATCAGCCCCTTGATCTCGTCCGGGGTGAGCGTGGGGTCGGCCTGCCGCATCAGGGCGATTATTCCCGAGACATAGGGGGCCGAATAGCTGGTGCCGTTCTGGAATTCGACAATCTCGCTGCGGTCGCTGGCCACCAGGGCCGGGACCCTGTAGCCGGGGGCGCAGATATTGGGCTTGATGCTTACCGAGTCACAGGCCGAGGGGCCGCGGCTGGAGAAGGAACAGACATTGCCGGAGGAGTCCACCGCGCCGATGGCGAAAGCGTTGACCGGGCTGGCCGCGCGGCTGCCGGGCGAGCCGATTGTCCAGGGATCCGGCCCGTCGTTCCCGCCCGAAAACACGAGCACGCTGCCCGCGGCCTCGATCCGGTCGATCAGCATCCAGAGCTTCTGCTGGCAGATGTCCTCCTGGAACTCGCCGGCCGTGCCCCAGGAATTGTTGATCACATCCGGCACATCCACCACTGTCTCCGGGTTGCCGTCCGGGTCCAGGGCCCACTGGAAAGCGGCGATCAGGTAGCTGTCCTTGGTGCTCGGGCCGCCGTCATCCGTAAGATTCTTGTTGTCGAACACCTTGGCCCCGATCCATTGCGCGTCGTAGGCCACACCCAGGCTTTTTTCTCCGGCCACGATCAGTCCGAGCACGCCGGTGCCGTGGCTCGGGGCGTTCCGGTCGTCATCGAACGGGAACGTGCTGCCCTCGACCGGATCGTACCAGCTTTCACCGGCAGTGCCTCCATTGGCTCCGCGCCATTTCGGGGCAAGCAGCGGGTGCTTGCCGTCCATGCCCTCGTCTATCACGCAGACCAGGACTCCCTTGCCGGTAAGCCCGCGGTTCCAGAGCTTTTCCAGGCCCAGTGAGCGGATGGGGTAGGAGTACTTGCGCAGGCTGTCCGGATCGGGGAGATAGAGCGGGCGCGTGGTGTTTTTAATGGTTCTGTTGCGGGTATAGACCTGGTCGCGGGTCATCCATTCGACTTCGTCCCGGCCGGAAAATGAGGCAAGGAATGATACTTTACCGGTAACAGCGATGCAGTTGAGGATCCAGTACGGCTGATAAGCGGTAACATCGCCGGAGTTCATCGCCTGGTCAAGAAGCTCCAGAACTGGCGCCTGTGTTGTTTTGGCCGATTGCAGCATCGCCCCGACCACCTCGGAGTGGCGCTTTTTCTTGTCCGCCGAGGCGAGTGCCAGGCCGCGGTCTATGGCCGCCAGGTCAAGATTTTCCCGGAGATAGACAATCGCCTGGACAATGTCGTCCGGAGCGCGGTAAGTCAGGTCCTGGCGCAGGCTTTCAGTCATGCGCGAGGTCACCGGCTGGAAGGCGGGCAGTTGTCCCGGGCTGAAGAGACATACAAACAGAAGACCCGTCAGTATGAGCGATTTTCGCACTTTACTGTTACTCCCCAGGTTTCAGAATGGTGGTTGAGGGCGAAAGATAACAGACCGAAATGCAAAAAGCAAGCCATGAAACCGGCGCTTTTGACAGGCAGGAGTGGAAACGGTATTATGGTTGCATGATTGATAATCCGATCCTTCTTTCGGGAGGAAGATATGGAACGCGCTTTTGGTTCAACCAGGCTGCATCTGGCGCAGGGCGATATCACCGCCCTCAGCGTGGATGCGATCGTGAATCCGGCCAACAGTTCGCTGATCCTTGGCGGCGGGGTGGCCGGAGCAATCCGCCGTGCGGGCGGGGAGAGCATCCAGCGCGAGTGCGACGCTATCGGCGGGATGCCGGTGGGGACCGCGGTAATCACCGGTGGAGGAAAACTGAAGGCTCGATATGTGATCCACGCCGTGGGACCGCGGATGGGCGAGGGGGATGAGGATTACAAGCTGACAGGCGCCACGCTGAGCGCGCTGAAGCTGGCGGACCTCCGCGGACTTTGTTCTGTCGCCCTCCCGGCGATCTCCACCGGTGTTTTCGGTTTCCCGATGGAGCGCGCCGCGCGATTGATGCTCCTGGCCGCGGCGGATTATCTGTCAAAGGGAGAGCATTCTCTCAGGGAAGTTACTTTCTGCCTGTTCGACCGCGAAGCGCTGGAAGTGTTTGAAAAAGCTCTGGTTAAACTGAAATAATGAGTTATTCCCGAAATAATTGTTTCATCCCTTGACCGCTGCTGTTAGATTAATAGTTTATCGCGCTGGCGCGGGGAGGTTCTGTTTTCGGCAGAAGCGCGCGACTGAGCGGCGTTGAAAGCGGAGAACCGGATGCACAGATTGATGCTGCTGGCGGGTGCGGGGGATGATGAGCTTGCCGGAAGACTTGCCTCCGATCTCGCGGACCTCGACTACGAGGTTTCCAGGCCCGAGGGAGGTGAATCTCCGGATCTCAATGGGGTCGAGCAGGTGGACCTCTTTGTCATTACCGGGCACAGGCTGGAGGCGCTCGAAAAGCTGACCCGCACGCTCGACTCCGATCAGGTGCTTTCCGATATCCCGGTTCTGCTCGCCGCCGAGGAGCACGTTCTCGAACGCCTGGATTTCTGCCGCCTGGCGGATGACATCCTGTTGCTGCCCTGTCGACGTTCCGAGCTTGCCGCGCGGCTGAGAATGCTGATGTGGCGTTTCCACAAGGTGGATTCCACGCAGGAGGTCCGAGCCGGCTCGCTTGTGCTCAACCTGTCCACCTACGAGGTCACGGAAAGCGGCGCGCCGGTGGACTTGACATTCAAAGAATATGAACTGCTGCGCTATCTGGCTACTCACCGGGGAAGGGTCTGCACGCGGCGTCACCTTCTGGTGCGGGTCTGGGGCGAGGATTATTACGGAGGACCGCGGACAGTGGATGTGCATATCCGGCGAATCCGCTCCAAGATCGAGGCCGCGGGGAAGGAATACATCCAGACCGTGCGGTCGGTCGGTTATCGCTTTATCAGTTGAGCGAGGTCTGAATTCTGACTGTTATCAGAAATTAATAATGATTTAATCCCTCCGAAACATTCCTGTAACAATTCGAAAGTATTTTTAAGGCAAGATTCAATCTCAGCCCGGACGGGCGATGGATAAGCTGACGGGATTTGGCCCGGCGGCGCGGCAAGTCATTACGATTCCAGAACGGGAGGACCCTGTGGGACCGAAAGATGTTCTTGAACTGATCAAGAAAGAAAATGTAAAGGTGGTAGATTATCGTTTCATGGATTTCCCCGGCATGTGGCAGCACCTTTCGGTGCCGGCCACCGAGCTGACCGAGAAGGCGTTCGAGGAAGGCCGCGGTTTCGATGGTTCCTCGATCCGGGGCTGGCAGGAGATCAACGAAAGCGACATGCTTATCAAGCCCGATCCTGAGACCGCTTTTATCGATCCGTTCATGGAAACGAAGACCCTGTGCATTGTCAGTAATATCTGCGATCCGATCACTGGTGAGGATTACACCCGCGACCCGCGAAATATTGGCAAGAAAGCCGAGCGCTACATGAAGTCGCTGGGCATAGCCGACACTGCGTTTTTCGGTCCGGAGGCCGAGTTTTTCATTTTCGACGACATCCGGTATGACGCCCAGCCGCAATGCGCTTACTACTATATAGATTCGGTCGAGGGCACCTGGAACAGCGGGCGTGAGGAAAATCCGAACCTCGGGCACAAGCCGCGCTTCAAGGGCGGTTATTTCCCGGTCCCGCCCACAGATTCCCAGCAGGACCTGCGCACCGAGATGATGATGACCATGATCGCCACCGGCATGGACATCGAGTGCCAGCATCACGAGGTGGCCACCGCCGGGCAGGCCGAGATCGACATGCGCTATGCGCCGCTGGTCCAGCAGGCCGACCTGCTGATGCGTTTCAAGTACATCATCAAGAACACGGCGCGCAAGCACAATAAGACTGTCACTTTCATGCCCAAGCCTTTATTCGGCGACAACGGCTCCGGCATGCACGTTCATGTATCTCTGTGGAAGGAAGGCAAGCCGCTGTTCGCCGGCGACGGGTATGCCGGGATGAGCGAGATGGCCATGTACGCCATCGGCGGAGTGCTGAAACACGCTCCCAGCCTGCTGGCGATCACCAACCCGACGACCAACAGCTACCGCCGTCTGGTGCCGGGCTACGAGGCCCCGGTCAACCTGGCCTACAGCAGCCGCAACCGCAGCGCCTCGGTGCGTATCCCCATGTACAGCCCGTCGCCAAAGGCCAAACGTTTCGAGTTCCGCTGCCCGGACCCGAGCTGCAACCCGTACCTGGCTTTCTCGGCCATACTGATGGCCGCCCTGGACGGAATCCAGAACAAGATCGATCCGGGCGACCCGATGGATAAGAACATCTACGACCTCCCGCCCGAGGAACTGGCCAAGATACCGACCACTCCGGGGACGCTGGAAGAGGCCCTGATGGCCCTGGAGAAGGATCATGACTACCTGCTGAAAGGCAGCGTGTTCACCGAGGACGTGATCGAGACCTGGATCGATTACAAGATGAAGAACGAGGTCAAGGCCATGGCCCTTCGGCCGCATCCTTACGAGTTCTTCCTGTATCACGATATGTGATCCTGGCTGCCGGAATCCGGTGATTTCAGCCGCGGGCGCTCCGTTGAGAGGCCCGCGGTTTTTCTTTCGCCGCCTTTTATGTTGTGAAGCCGCGCTTTGCCTGTTATTATCAGTGAGCGCGGACATGAAGAGTCTCCCCGCGCCTGAGGAACTATGCACCGCTGGAGAGACCGATGAATCAGGCCGGAATGGATGACGAGAGGATAAGGCGGCGCCGCGACGGGATACTGAGCCTCGCAGCGGAGGCAGGCGCCGAGTTTGTCGATGAGCATCTCTCGCGTCTGGACCCCGAATATTTCGAGCGTTACGACGACAGCACCATCGCCGGGCACATCGCTGCACTGGCCAGTCTGAGGCAGGGACGTTTCTGCCGCCTGCTGCGCCGCGAGCTTGACGGCGGGTGCTGGGAGATCACAGTGACCGCTTACGACCATCAGGGCCTGTTCTCGATAATCGCCGGGGCGCTGGCCGCTGACGGGGTGAACATATACTCCGGCGAGGTCTGGACCTATTCCGAAAGCCGGCGTTCAGGGGAGGCAACAGCGCGAAAGCGCTTCGAGTTCCGCTCCTCGCGGTTTACGCCGCGGCGGGCGGAAGCGCCGAACACGGACTGTGACGAAAAGTTTCTAAGGCATAAAAAGATCGTCGATAATTTTATCGTGCGGACCGTGACGAACGAGCCGGACTGGGACAGGATCGAGCGCCGGCTGGACGGTCTGACCGGGATGCTTATTCAGGACCGCGGCGAGGAGGCCCGGCGTGAGGTAAACTCAAGCGTGGTCGAATATCTTTCGCTTTATGTCAAGGTCACGGAGCAGAAACTCCTGCCGGTGCGTGTCGAGGTGGACAACGATTCCTCGGCGCGTTATACGGTTATGGATATCCGGGCGGACGACACGCCGGCATTCCTGTATCTGTTCACCAACGCATTGGCCATGCGAGGGGTGGATATTCGAAACATCCAGATCAACACGTGCGACGGCAAGGTTGAGGACCGCTTTTTCATCACCGACCGTCAGGGCGGCAAGATAACCGGCGAACGCCGGGTGGATGAGCTTCGTTTCATTGTCGCGCTGGTCAAGCAGTTTTCGCATCTTCTGGTGCGCAGTCCCGACCCGACCATGGCCCTGAACAACTTCGAGCGTCTGGTGGAGCGCATCTACGCCGAACAGGAAGCTCCGGGGTCAAACGGTCTGAAGCTGCTGGATTTCAATGAAAAGACCGTGATGGAGGCCCTGGCCCGGCTGTTCGGCACCAGTAATTTCCTGTGGGAGGACTTTCTGCGCATACAGTGCGAGAACCTCCTGCCGGTGATAGCCGATATGGACGCTCTCGAAAGCTTCAAGGATCGGGCCGTGATGTGGGCGGAATGCGAGATGGCCCTGATGAGCCAGGCCAGTTACGAGGAAGCGGTGGAGGCGCTCAATCGCTTCAAGGACCGGGAAATGTTCCGCATCGACATGCGGCACATTCTGGACAAGATTGACAGTTTCACCGAATTCAGCCGCGAGCTTACAGACCTGGCCGAGGTTGTGATCGAGGCCGCGTACCGCATATGCTACAGTGACCTCAGCCATCGCTATGGTCATCCGGTATGCGAGGACGGGTCTCCGTGCCGGTTCGCTGTCTTCGCCCTGGGCAAGGCTGGCGGGAGAGAGCTGGGTTACGCCTCGGACATAGAACTGCTGTTTGTCCACTCCGCCATGGGCCGGTCCGGCGGGCCTGAGTCAATCTCCAACCGCGAGTACCACGAGAAGCTGGCGCAACAGATAATCCGCTCGATCCGCTCGAAAGAGAAGGGGATTTTCGAGCTGGACCTTCGTTTCCGGCCGTTCGGCAACCAGGGGCCGCTTTCCAACACCCTGGCTCAGATCGAGGAGTATTACAGTGACAGCGGGCAGGCCTGGGACTTCGAGCGCCAGTGTCTGGTGCGGCTGCGCCCGATAGCCGGGGATGCGGAGCTGGGAGAGAGGGTGCTGGCCGTGCGCGACCGTTTCGTCTACAGCTGCCGCCCTCTGAACATCGAGGAACTGTCTCGGCTGCGAAACCGCCAGCTCGATGAGTTCGTGGCCCCCGGCCGCTGGAACGCCAAATTCAGCCGCGGCGGGCTGGTGGACATCGAGTATCATGTGCAGCACCTTCAGGTGGAGCACGGAGCTTCTGTCAAATCAGTCCGGCTGACAGGAGTGCGGGAGGCGATGAAAGCCCTGCATGCGGCAGACCTGATGAGTGAAAGTGATTTCAATTCCCTGTTCGAGGCCCATACATTCCTCCGCCGCCTGATCAACTCGCTGCGTATCCTGCGAGGACATGCGCGTGATCTGGTGGTACCGGGGACGGGGACGGAGGAGTTCTCGTTCCTTGCCCGGAGGATGGGTTACGCGTTGGGAAGCGAGGATAAACTTGCCGTGGATCTGGATCATCACCGTCGTGAGGTGATACGGATTGTGGACTGGGATGAAAAAGTCAGGCATTTCAGAGAAAAGGGCGGCGGACTGAAACAGGCCGGGGAGTAACAAGTGTACACTGGAGAAATGCACGGCCAACAGCCGGAGCTTATCGACGAAGTGTTCGGAGGACGGCGGCTGGCTTACTCGACGACCAGTTTTCTGAAGCTGCCGCTTGTCGAGGCTCTGGAGCGCATCGCCGCGGGCGGGTTCCGGAACGTGGAGGTCTGGGGCAACAACAGGCACCTTGACCCGCGCAACCCGGATATCGTGCTGGAAGAGGTCGAGCTTTGCCGGAGGCGTCTGGGGCTGGAAATCATCTCGGTGCACGCCCCTTTCACAGTGGGCGAGTTCGGCGACCCAGCGGCGGAACGGATGCGGGCCTGGGAGGCGCTGGTCAAGGAATCGATGGATATGGCCGAGTACCTGGGAGCGCACCACATGGTCGTGCACCCTTTCACGGCTGGCCGCGACAGCTCTGATCAGGCTTTCGGCGAGATGATCAAACGCACCCAGGACAGCCTTCTGCGTCTGTCTGACCTTGCGGCTGAGCGGGAATTTGTCCTGGCGGTGGAAAACATGCCGGCCCACCGTAACCGGCGCTACGGCAGGGATGTGAGCGAACTGTACGATTTTCTGGCCGCCTCCGGCCGGAGCAGCCTGGGCCTGTGTGTCGACACCGGCCATGTGATATTCAATAACGGAGACGCGACGGGTGAACTGGTGCGCTTCCTGGACCGAGTGACCTCGGTGCACCTGAACGACAATTTCGCCAACAAGCACCTTGACCTTCACCTTGTTCCAGGCGCCGGCGGACTGGACCTGGCCCGCCTGGCCGAGGTCCTTCGCTCTCCTTCATTCAACGGTATGATTGTCCTCGAGCTGGACGGACGCGGCCGTCCGAGCAGCATCTTCGAGGAAGCGCGGGCTTTTGTCCGGCGGTTTTTCCTCGACTGATGCCGCTGGCGGCTATGAATCCGGCAGCGAAACTGAATCCGGGAGAACAGGATAATGCACGAAGACAGCCGTGAATACGTTATGCGGGCGGCCCGCGAACGCGGGGTAAAGTTCATCCGCCTGTGGTTCACTGATATGCTGGGTTATCTCAAGAGCTTTGCGGTGACTGTCGAGGAACTGGAGGATGCCCTGGAAAACGGCAAGGGATTCGACGGGTCCTCGATCGAGGGCTTCACCCGCGACGAGGAAAGCGACATGGTGGCGCTGCCAGACCCCGACACTTTCTGCCTTCTTCCCTGGCGCACCAGCAATGACGGGATTTCGGTGGCGAGGATGTTCTGCGACATATCCTGGCCGGACGGCACGCCCTACGAATCGGACCCGCGGCAGGTGCTCAAGCGCAACCTCCAGCGCGCCAGGAAAATGGGTTACACTTATTACGTGGGTCCCGAGATAGAATTCTTCTATTTCCGCAACAGTTCTCCACATACGGAGGCGCTCGATTGCGGCGGCTATTTCGACCTCACGCCGCTGGACGTGGCAAGCGACTTGAGACGCGACACAGTGCTGACTCTCGAAAAAATGGGCATCCCCACCGAGTACAGCCATCATGAACTGGCCCCGAGCCAGCACGAGATAGACCTGCGCTACGGGGACGCCCTGAGCATGGCTGACAACACCATGACCTACCGTCTGGTCGTCAAGGAAATCGCGATGCAGAACGGCCTCTACGCCACGTTCATGCCCAAGCCCCTTCAGGATAAGGACGGCAGCGGGATGCATGTCCATCAGTCCCTGTTCCAGGGCGAGCGCAACCTGTTCTACGAAAAAGACGATCCCGACTCGCTTTCCGGTCTGGCCAAGGCTTTCATCGCCGGACTGCTGCGCCACGCCCCGGAAATAATGGCCGTGACCAACCAGTGGGTGAATTCATACAAGCGCCTGGTGTCGGGTTACGACAGCCCGGTCAATGTCACCTGGGGTTTCCGCAACCGTTCAAACCTGGTGCGGGTGCCGCGATATAATCCGAAAACCAAAGAATCGGTGCGGGTGGAATTCCGCGCCCCGGACCCGGCCTGCAACCCGTATCTCGCTTTCTCCGTTATGCTGGCCGCCGGGCTGGAGGGGATAGAGCAGGGTTACATACTTCCGCCCGCGGTGGAGGAGGACCTTGCCCGCCTGAGCCAGCCCGAGGTCGCCGCCCGCGGGATCGAGCGCCTTCCCGACAACCTCCTGGACGCCGTGCGGCTGACCGAGAAAAGCGATCTCGTGCGCAGGGCACTGGGGGATGACCTGTTCGGGAAGTTTATCCAGAACAAGAAGATAGAATGGCGGAACTACCATCAGCATGTCAGCGAATACGAGATGGAGCGCTACCTGCCGATGCTCTGAGCCTGAACGTCCGGGAGAGCATGGGTATGCCGTGGGGGTATGAATGGCCGAACGTCCGGCAGCCGCGGCCTCGCCGCGGCGAGCCGTTTCAGCGGTGCTGGAGGAAATACTGTGCGAGGTGTGCCGCACCCGCGGCCCCGAGGACCGTCCCACCAGGGACCACCTTCTCGAATACCTGAACTCCGGCGACAAACGCCTGAACCTGTTCCTGTTGAAACATCTTCCTCCGGAACAGGTGGCGCTTCTGCGCCGTAACGCTGAGTTCCAGAACCGTCTCCACGATGCTCTCCGGCGCGAGGTGATCGCGCTCAAACCCCCGCTGCTCATTCCACAGCGCGTGCGCAGCCTCGGCGGCGAGGCCGCGCAGACCCCGCTGGCCGAGGCCCGCCGTGACCCTGACCTGCGGGCGGCCCGCCTTCTGGCCCGCCTGCCCCTGCCGATCGAAATCCCTCCGCTCCTGACCCTGCGGGACATGGCGGAACGCTGCCATGCGAGTCTGGAAGCCCGCATACCGGAGATCGCGAGTCTCGAAACACTGGATTCAGTGTTCGGTTTCATCCTCCGTGAGCTGGACCGGGAGCCATTGCTGGAGCCATTCGTGCGCCGTGCGCTGGCTCTGGCTGGTTCTGTGCGTCATGCCGGAGAGGTGGCCGCGTTCCATCACCTTATGGCCGTGAGGATACCGGAACGGCTGGAAAAACTTGCCGCATCGCCCGAAAAGGATAAGATCCTGCTTCTGTTTCGCGAGGAGGCCGGTACGATGGACCCGGCGGCCCTTCGGCTGGAGTTCGGCAGACGGGCGATGCGCATGGCGGACAGTCTGATGGACAGAACTTCGAATTACGATGAGCTGCTGGAATTGCGTTTTTTTTTCAATCAGATCGGAGAGCGGGCCAATCGCAAGCTGCTGTCGGCCAAAACAGGAAAGATTGTGCGCGGGCTGGATTTCAAGAGCCAGGGCTATCGCCTTCTTTCCAGCCTGGATGCGGCGGAACTGAATGATGACAGCCTGATCGAGGTGGTCCCGGTTGTGCTGGCCCGGGCAGAGCAGTTCGTGCTGGGCGCTCCGCTGCGCTACCTGGACCTTCTGCTCCGGTTTTATCTGAAAACAGCCGTCCCTCTTCTGCGGCGGCTTAAAGAGAACCAGGATCTGGTTCCGCGCCTGATTCAGAACTTCAAGCGCCAGGTGGGCCTGCTCAATATTTACCGCGACCTTGACCATCTCGCCGAGGTGTTTCAGCGCAAGATGGTCCTGGCGATCTGCAATCCCGGCATGTTGAAAGACCGGCCGGACAAGATCATGGGCCGCCTGACACGCCTTCCGCCTGAGCTTTTCCCGCCGGAGGCGATGAAAGTCCTGCGGCGGATGATTCGCGAGCGGGGGACCGAATCGCGGTTCACCGCGGCGGATGTGCTGACTCTTCTGGCCAGCTACCCGCCGCCCGAGAGCGAGGAGGAAATAAAATAGCTTAAGCCATGCAAGAAATTGGAATGAAAATTGCAAAATTCAATAAAAGGATTTTTTCTATAAAAACGACAAGTAAATAATTCTGGAGGAAAAATGTCAGAGCGTCCGTGGATAAGATCATATATAATTAATGGAAAAGAAACCACAGAAACCACATACAGAACACCAATAATAGAATACTATACTGATATTAAGGGCAAGACTTTTATCGACATTGGAGCTGCGGATGGATATGAATCGCGAGCAGTTGCGCTACGTGGAGCAAAGCATGTATTATCTGTCGAGGGAAAAGAGGCATTAATCAAATCTGCTTTCGAGGCCAGAGACTACTTAGGTATAAATAACCTGGATATTCAGCAGAAAGACGCACGGCTGATCGATACTTACGGTTTAGGCACTTTTGATGTGGTTTTGTGCTTCGGTTACCTTTATCACATGGATAATCCTTTCAACATGCTTAAACGACTAAAAAACATCACCAATGAAATATTACTACTCGAAACACACATTGCTCCTTTCCGCATGGATAATCTTCTGGCCAAGCATGTTCACCAGTTGAAAAGAGATTTTGTCGAAATTGAGTTGGATGGTATTTCATTTATGGGCAAAACTGTATATCACAGGGGTGAACACGCAAAAAGCAAAGGATCTTTAGACGCGCAATGGACATTCTGGCTGACAATTGATTCTCTTTTCAAAGCTTTGATCAGGGCGGGTTTTTTAATCAGGGATTTCCATTTTGAACAGGATGCTTCTGCACCAGAGGTAATAAAAAAGTATGGGGCGCTTCTGGGATACGGACAAGCCAACACCAAAATATTTGTTGTTGCCTCTCCGAAGGATCATCATACTGCAAAAGTCGAAGAAGCGACAAAACGGATAATCAAGGAGTATTCATTGTCCGAAGATAACCCGAAAGATCTGCTTAGAAGGGCAGCGAATAGAATTTTAGGATACCTGAAAAAGTAAGGTTTTTATTTTTGGCTTGTGGCTGGCGAGGATAAAAACAAATCGGCCAATAATCAGGCGCCTAAAATAAAGGACCGCTCACTATTCCGTGCGGCCCTCAGCGTTCAAGTGAAAAGATGTAACTTTACCCTGCTCTGTCTCCCTGACGAAAGAAACGGTGTAGGTCTATTTCCGCGCTGCATTCACAACTTCAAGCGCCAGGTGAGCCTGCTCAATATTTACCGCGACCTTGACCATCTCGCCGAGGTGTTTCAGCGCAAGATGGTCCTGGCGATCTGCAATCCCGGCATGTTGAAAGACCGGCCGGACAAGATCATGGGCCGCCTGACACGCCTTCCGCCTGAGCTTTTCCCGCCGGAGGCGATGAAAGTCCTGCGGCGGATGATTCGCGAGCGGGGGACCGAATCGCGGTTCACCGCGGCGGATGTGCTGACTCTTCTGGCCAGCTACCCGCCGCCCGAGAGCGACGAGGAACTCAGGCCGTCAGGAACGCGGGTGAATGATGCAGGTGGAGCTTCCGGGAAAAAATAGAGGGGCGGAGAACCGCCCCCCTTCGATTATATATTTATCCGCGCCAGGATAATTTTCTGTCATCGGCGGAAAAACATCCTGAATCTGTAACCTCGATCATCGACAGCTTTTAATTCTTCATCTCCCTGACAATCCGCTCGGTGTCGCGGGCGATCACCAGCTCCTCGTTGGTCGGGATCACCAGCACCTTGCCCCTGGCGCTCTGCGGACTGATCAGGCGTTCGCCGCGATCGGGCGAGTTGTTGAGCGTATCGTCCACTTCCAGTCCCAAAAACTCGAGTCCTTCGCAGGACAGCTTGCGGATTATCGGGCTGTTTTCGCCCACTCCGGCGGTGAACACCAGCGCGTCTATCCCTCCCATCACCGCGGCATAAGCTCCGATATACTTTTTCAGACGGTAGCAATACACATCAATAGCGGTGCGGGCCTGTTCGTTGCCTTTGTCCATCTCGGAGATCAGGTCGCGCATGTCGCTGGAAATGCCGGAAAGGCCCTGCAGTCCGCTGTGCTTGTTCAGCAGGGTGTTGGCCTCGCTCAGGGTCAGCTCCTCGCGCCCCATTATGTGCAGGATGATCGAGGGGTCGATGTCGCCGCAGCGCGTGCCCATCACCAGGCCCTCGAGCGGCGTCAGGCCCATCGAGGTGTCGATGCTCCGTCCCTTGTCCACGGCTGTAATGCTGCAGCCGTTGCCCAGATGGGCGGTGATTATTTTCAGTTCGTCTTTCGCCTTGCCCAGGAATTCCGCGGCGCGCCGGGCCACGTAATAATGGCTCGTGCCGTGGAAACCGTACCGGCGTATCTCATACTTCCGGTAGAGAACCAGGGGCAACGGGTACAGAAACGCTTGAGGCGGAAGAGTGCTGTGGAAAGCGGTGTCGAAGACGGCGACCTGGGGGATTCCCGGCAGATTGCGCAGAGCGGCGTTGATCCCGCGGATGTTGTGCGGGTTGTGCAGCGGCGCCAGGTCGATGCACTGGCGGATTTTGCCCATCACTTCCTCTTTGATCAGCACGCTTTCGGTGAACTGCGTGCCTCCGTGCACCACTCTGTGTCCAACCGCGTGCACCTCGGACCTGTCTTTTATAACACCGTGCTTGGGGTGCACCAGGTAGGCCAGTATCTGCTCGATTGCGACGGTATGGTCGAGGATTTCTGCCCCGAACTTGGCGCTGTACCCGTCATGACGGTTGATCGAGATTATAGCTCCCGACATGCCGATCCGGTCGACAAGGCCACGGGCCAGAGAAACGGCGCTCTCTGTGTCGATAAGCTGGTATTTTACGCTGCTGCTGCCGCAGTTGATGACTAAAATCAGCATTAAGGGCTGCTCCTGTATTGGGTCAAAGCTCGGTTATGACTGAAACGGACCGGGATTGTCCCTCAGAGAGAGATCAATCCTCTTTTTTCTCGTATTTAAAGAAACCCTCGCCCGTGGATCGGCCGAGCCGCCCGGCCCGGACCATCTTTTTCAACAGGGGACAGGGACGGAACTGGTGTTCTCCCAACTCGTGAAACAGGTTCTCCATCCTGCGCTGAACATCGTCCAGCCCAATCTGGTCCGCCAGCGCCAGTGGCCCCATCGGCATGTTGAAACCCAGCTTAATCGCCGTGTCTATATCCTCTGCCGAGGCAATTCCCTCCATCAGCACGAACATGGCTTCGTTGATCATCGGGAAAATTACCCGCGTGGTAATATATCCAGGGTACTCGAACACTTCCACGCTGGTTTTTCCAAGGCGGCGGGCGAACTCCTTGGCTATTTCCACCGTGTGCCCGTCCGTGGCCATACCTCGCACAAGTTCCACGACTGGGGTTTTGGGCACTGGTTCGAGGAAATGCATCCCGAGGACTTTTTGCTTGAGTGTGCTGGGGGAGGAAATTTCTGTGACGCTCAGAGTGCTGACATGGATTATGTACAATTCTATCTTGGGACAGTTGATCTGGGCCTTGAGCAGGATTTCGCGTTTTTCCTCCAGAGTAAGGCCCATGGCCTCGACCACCACCTTGCATTCAGCACCCTTGTTGATGTCAGTTGTTGTGCTGATGCGGGCCAGGATAGCGCGTTTGTCCGAGGCTGTCATGCCCCAGCGCCTGATTTCATGGTCGATCGATTCCGAAATGCCGTTGAGAGCGCGCTGGCAGTCCTCCTCGGTTCTTCCATAAAGCACTACCTCGATCCCGGCCGATGATATTGTTTCGGCGATCTGTTGCGCCATTTTTCTGGTCCCGATAATCCCGACCTTGTCAATTAGTATCTTGCCGCCCTCATTCATCAATTTGTCCTTTGTGGTGTTATTAGCTTTCTATAGTGTAGGGCCGCCGTTCGGCTCCTGCAGAAAACGCAATTCCGTATCCGGTCAGGCTCTTTGTTCTCAGTCAAAAGGATATGTTTGCAGAGAGGCGAAACAATCGGCTGGCAAAGCGTAATTCATCTATTTTTATGAGTTTAAAGAACTCGGATATAAGCTAAACAGCCTCCTGAAGAAAGTCAAGTAAGATCGGGAAACCTTTGTATACATATTCTTTCCGGACAATCCGCGGCGATGGATTGTTGCTCTTACGGATGGCTGTCCGCATATTGTATTAGATGACCAGGGCGGAGGCTCAAGGATGATAGATTTCAGGCGGAGTTCCCGTGACAGCAGCCGCGCCGGTGAGCGGCTCGCGATGGTTGAAAGCCAGATTCGCGCCCGCGGCGTCAGGGACAAGCTTGTCCTTCAAGCCCTCGAAAAGGTCCAGCGCCATCTGTTTGTCCCTAAAAGCCAGCAGGATCAGGCATACGGTGATTTCCCCCTGCCGATCGGTCACGGTCAGACAATTTCGCAGCCGTATATAGTCGCTCTGATGAGTGAACTGCTCGAAATACGGCCCGGTTGCCGCGTGCTCGAGATCGGTACGGGTTCGGGCTATCAGGCGGCGGTGCTGGACGAGATGGGGGCGCGCGTGTGGAGCATCGAGATCGTGGCGCCGCTCGCCGCCGAGGCTGATTCCCTCCTTAAAAGGCTGGGATACCATGACGTGACCGTGCGCGCCGGCGACGGGTACAACGGCTGGCCCGGGGAAGCTCCGTTTGACGGGATCATTCTCACCGCGGCACCGGTCAGAACGCCGCAGCCTCTGCTCGACCAGTTGGCTGAGGGCGGACGGTTGGTCGTCCCGGAGGGGCGGTACTTTCAGGACCTGGTGGTTTACCGGAAACAGGGGGGCAGAGTGACAAGACAGGAGATTATCCCGGTGCGCTTTGTCCCCATGACCGGTCAGGCGGAGAAACCATGAGACTGTTTTCCAGGCCGGAACGGAATGACGCCGGCGGCCGCAGCCGGCTGGAGCAGGCCCTGTCTTCTCTGCGTCTCGGGATTCTTGGCGCGCTCGGGCTTTATACTCTCGGTTTTTTTGCAGTGCAGGGGCTTTTCTGGTTCTATGGCGCGCTGCTCGGGCTTCCCGGTGCGCATGATGCGGCTGGGGCGCTTCGGACATGGGCCTGGTGCGCCGCGCTGCTGCTCCCGCTGCTGACAGTCGCCTGCTGGCTGCTGACCCAGGATTCCCGGAACCGCGAGCGCCTGACCCGCACCTGGGGTTCCTGGCGCTGGTTTGATGAAGGAGTCAGCCTGCTCGGGACGGAGCAGGAGTTCGGCGAAAGGCAGGAGGAGTATTTCGCCAGGTCGGCCAGGCTCGATCCTGGCGATCCCTATGCGCGCAACAACCTGGGCGCGGTGCTGTCTCATCAGGGCCGCCATGCCGAGGCCGCGGCTGAATACCGGCGCGCGATCCGGGAAAATCCGGATTACTGGAAGGCCTGGAGCAACCTGGGAGCGGCCCTGGCAGGCAGCGGAGACATCCGCACCGCGGCAGGCTGCTACCGCAAGGCGCTGAAGCTCAATCCGCGCGACCCGGCCACGCACCTCAATCTCGGCATCGCTCTTTTGCGCATGGGCCGCAATACTCAGGCGCGCGCGCACCTGCGCGAGTTTCTGACGCTCGACCCAGCTCATCCCCGCCGCGAGGAGATAACCCGCTGGCTTCAGCGCATGGACTGAAGCCGCGTCCAGGGATTCCTTTTATTCCGGTCCGTTTCCGTCTTCCGCAGAGCCGAGCAGCTCGTCCAGAAGGTGCTGTGTCCGGCGGTCCGATATCTCCCGGTCCAGCGACTTGAGATGCGCCTGCACGCGCTGCTCGAACTGGTCGCCCCGCAGCATCTTCTTTTCCTGCAGTTTTTCAGACAGGGCCATCACCACGGCGGTCAACCGCAGCAACTGATTGTGCCTGCGCCTGTCACTTTCCTCGAACAGCTTAAGCTGCCGCTCGACCTGTTCAAGACGGATTTCAAGTTCTCTCTGGTCCATTGTCGCCCCAGCCGGTCTCGGTTTCAGGGTATTTGCCTCGAAGGGCGTCCAAGCTCCTGGATCACGTACTCGCGAATCGCTCCGGTCCTGAGCAGGCTGTCTGCCAGCGTGCGCGCTGCGGATTCCTCACGGAAACCCTCAATAAGCACCCTGTGCCAGAGGCGCGCCCCTACCCGAACCCCCTCCACGACAGGGTGCAGGCCTGTCCTGAGGGCGAGTGACTCGGCCTCTCGGCGGGCGTCCTGCTCCAGCGGGTGGGAGGAAACCTGAATCGCAATGTTTACGGAAGAAACCGGGGCCGAAACCGAGACAGTCTCCGGCGGCGTTCCGCCGCGCAGGCTGTCCATCTGCCGAAGGAACTGCTCCAGCCCGCGCGGATTGCCAATCTCAAGACTGGCGCGGAGTGAGTCTATCCCGCTTACCGCCGCATCCAGTCTGGCCCGGCCCGAATACAATTCCTGCTCGATCCTGTTAATTTCCGCCCCGTAGCTGCCGTTCTGTCCGTTATGCCAGACGGCGGCCCAGACCGCAAGAACGAGCAGCCCGGACAGGACCGACAGACTCAGGCCCGCGCGCCCCAGAACAAATGGTTTTTCTCTTTTCGCCGTGTATATTAATATATGCATGACCGGATTCCATTCCTCCACGGAACAAGCTTATCCGGACCTGAAGCAAAAATCAAGCCCGTTGCTGCGGGCGATGGAGGTTCATAAATGTCCGTTTTCAGGCTCGATGCCCCTTATGCCCCGGCCGGAGACCAGCCCGCGGCCATACGCGAGCTGAGCGCCGGTCTGCGCGAGGGCCGCAGGTTCCAGACCCTGCTGGGGGTGACCGGCTCGGGAAAGACTTTCACAATCGCCGGGGTCATCGCCAACTGGGGCCGTCCCACCCTTGTGATCAGCCACAACAAGACCCTCGCCGCCCAGCTTTACGGCGAGTTGAAAAGCTTTTTCCCCCATAACGCGGTCGAGTATTTCATCAGTTATTACGATTACTACCAGCCCGAGGCCTACCTTCCGGCCACGGACACCTATATCGAGAAGGACAGCTCGATCAACGAGGATATAGACCGGATGCGCCTGGCCGCCACCAGCGCGCTTCTCTCGCGGCCGGATGTCATAATCGTGGCCAGCGTCTCCTCGATCTACGGCCTCGGCTCGCCGGAGGATTACGCCAGGATGCTTCTCGCGCTCCGGGTCGGCCAGGAGACCGGCCGTGATGAGGTCCTGCGCAAGCTGGTCGACATCCATTACGAGCGCAACGACCTGGATTTCGCCCGCGGGCGCTTCCGGGTGCGCGGTGATGTGATCGAGGTTTTTCCGGCCTATGAGGAGACCGCCCTGCGCATCGAGCTTTTCGGTGACCAGGTCGACCGCATCAGCCGGATAAACCCGCTCACCGGGGAGGTCCTCGGTTCGCAGGATTCCCTGGCTGTCTACCCGGCCAAGCATTTCGTGATCGAACGCCCGCAGCTCGAAGCCGCCGTGCGGCGCATCCAGGATGAACTGCGCGAACGTCTGGCCGAGCTGCGCGCCCAGGAGAGGCTGCTCGAGGCCCAGCGGCTGGAGTACAGGACGAATTACGACATCGAAATGATGCTGGAAGTGGGTTACTGCAGCGGGATCGAGAACTATTCACGCCACCTGGCCGGACGCGGCCCCGGCGAGCGTCCCGCCTGCCTGTTCGATTACTTCCCCCGCGATTTCCTGCTCGTTCTTGACGAGTCCCATGTCACCGTGCCGCAGATCGGCGCGATGTACGAGGGCGATTACTCCCGCAAGAGCACCCTCGTCGAGCATGGTTTCCGTCTTCCAAGCGCCCTGGACAACCGTCCGATGAAGTTCCACGAGTTTGAGTCCATCCTTGACCGCGTGATCTTTGTCTCCGCCACCCCGGCCGACTACGAGCTTGAAAAGTGCGGCGGCGAGGTGGTCGAGCAGATCATCCGGCCCACCGGCCTGGTCGACCCGGAGGTCGAGATACGGCCGGTCAAGGGACAGGTGGATGACCTTCTGGAGCAGGTGCGCCAGCGCGCCGCCCGCTCCGAGCGCACCCTGGTCACCACCCTGACCAAGCGCATGGCCGAGGACCTCACCGAGTACCTTTCCCAGATGGGCGTCCGTGTGCGCTACATGCACTCCGACATCGAGGCCATCGAAAGGATAGAGATACTGCGTGACCTCCGTCTGGGCGAGTTCGACGTGCTGGTCGGGATCAACCTTCTGCGCGAGGGCCTCGACCTGCCCGAGGTTTCGCTGGTGGCCATCCTCGACGCCGACAAGGAGGGTTTCCTGCGCTCCGAGCGCTCGCTCATCCAGACCATGGGGCGCACCGCCCGCAATGTCAACGGCAAGGTGATCATGTACGCCGATCGCGTGACCGGCTCCATGCAGCGCGCCATGGACGAGACGGGCCGCCGCCGCCGTTTGCAGCTCGCCTATAACGAGGCCCACGGCATTCAGCCGCAGAGCATCCGCAAGAGCATCGAACAGGTGATGCTCGCCACGGCCGTGGCCGACCGCCGCCTTCGCGAATCCCCGGCGCTGGTCGAGGACGGCGGGCGGCCGAGCTACGGCCGCGAGATGGACCTGGAAACCCGTATCTCCGTGCTTGAAAGCGAGATGCAGGAAGCGGCCAGGACCCTGAACTTCGAGCGCGCCGCCATGCTGCGCGATCAGCTCCTTGAGCACAAGGCCCGCCTGGCTGGCAAGCCCGCCTCCGGAACGCGGAAGAAAAAGAAATCCACCGCCTCCGGGCCGTGGTGAGATTCCCTCCAGTCCCCTGCGGATGATAGTTTTACCGCGCGCTGGCGGCTTCATATGCTGGAAGTGCGGCTGCACATCTAATCCCATACAGAACCGAGAGCAGTTGAAGGCATTCGTTGTGTATCGAAGGATGGCAATGCTTGCGAGAAAGATAAAAGGTCTTTTCCGGCTGATCCGTTTCGAACTGCCGTTTTCAGCCGGCGTATGCGTGGTCATGGGGCAGTTATTGGCGCTGGGTGATTTCGCGCCCGCGTTTCTGACAGTAAGCGGCTTCCTGTCGATCTTTTTTGTTTCCGCTTCGATACTGGTCTCTAACGATTATTTTGATGTCGAAACCGATAGAATAAACGCGCCGGACCGTCCCATCCCTTCCGGACTCGTCACTCCTTCAGAGGCCCTGCTGCTGGCGATCGTTCTCCTGATCCTCGGACTGGTCCTCGGTTATCTGATCAATCCAGTGGCTTTCCTGTGCACCGCCGGATTGACCGTCATCGGTCTTCTCTATAACCGGAAGTTCAAGAAGAGCGGACTTCCCGGCAACCTGATGGTCAGTTTCTCTGTCGGGATGACATTCATCTACGGCGGAGTTTCGGTTGGCTCTTTTTATAACAGGATGGCCTGGTTCTTCGGTGTGATCGCCGCCCTGATAGATCTGGGCGAGGAAATCGCCGCGGATGCCATGGATGCGAAAGGCGATGCTCTGATCAATTCAAAATCGCTGGCGATCCGGCATGGAAAAAGGGCTGCCCTCAGAACAAGCGGCGGCATCTTTCTGCTTGCCGTTTTGCTGACAATCGTCCCTTTTATCCTGGGCTGGTTTTCAGCAATTTACGCCGTACCTGTCTTGATAATGGATGCAGCCATACTTTATCCCCTTTTCAGGCTGCTGAAGTCGGAAGGGGAGGAAGGCAGGAAGTACATCCGCTGGATTTATCTGGGGGCCACATCCGGACTGCTGGTGTTTATCCTGATGAGATATCATGGAACAGGCTGAACGGTCGCTGAAAAGAAACAGCCGGGGACAGACACGCTCCGGTCAGTTGAGCAACCGGCTTACCCTCAAACAGACGACGGGGCCCTTTTGACGGTTGACCCGGACCGGGGTCGATGCTATCATTAACCCTGTGCCGCTTTTCAAACCTTAGAACCTGTTTACCTCATACTGTCATATACGGAGAAGCCCATGTCACTCGACCGCCGCAGTTTCCTGAAGACCGGCGCCGCCGCCGCCTCGCTGGCCGCTCTCGGCTCGCTGTCCAGTCTGGCCGCGCAGGCCGCCGGGGAGAAGAAATTCAAGATTTCATTCGCCGCCTGGTCGATCAACCGCAGTTTCCGCAAGGACTGGGTCTGCCTTGACCTTCCGCGTATCGTGCGCGAGTGGTTAGACCTGGACGGCCTTGAGTTCGTGAACAGCCATTTCGAGCTTCCGACCTACAATTACCTCAAGGACCTGAAAAAGCGGCTCGGCGACTACGGGGTCACCCCGGTGCTGATCATGTGCGATGACGACGGGGACTTTTCGAATATCGACCCGAAAGAGCGCAAGCAGGCCGTGATACAGCACCGCAAGTGGATCGACATTGCCCACTTCCTGGGCTGCCACGGCATCCGCGGCAACGCCCGGACCGAGACTCCGGGAACGAATGACGAGAAAGTCAAACGCGCCGCCGAAAGCTACCATGAGCTGTGCCTGTACGCGGACCAGGCCGGGATGAACGTGATGGTCGAGAACCACGGCAGCTTCTCCTCCATCCCGGAGTGCATGGTCGCCCTGGTCAAGCAGGTGGACCATCCGCGGTTCGGCCTTCTCCCGGACTACGGCAACTTCGAGAAGGGGACCGATCCGTACAAGGCGCTGGAGATGGTGATGCCGTACGCCAAGGGGGTGAGCGTCAAATGCCTGGATTTCAAGGCGGATGGCAGCCACCCGGCCTACGACCTGGACAGGATGGTGAAAATCAGCCTGGACAGCGGCTACCGCGGTTTCTTCGGCATCGAGTACAGCGGCAAGGCTGACCCGCGCCAGGGAGTGCCGGCCTGCAAGAAACTGTTACAGAAATACCAGTAGTCAATACCAGTTCAGGAAGAATCTTTAAACTATCTTCCAGAATTACACAAAAGCGAGCATATAAGGCTCGCTTTTTTATTGAGCATTGTTTGAGGATTATTGTCATTATTGCGGTTAAAAAAATGAACAGTACTGCACCGACGGTGAATGTAACTGATGCGACAAACGACAATAAAAGCTAAAACAATGACGAGACGCGGAAAAAGTGACAAATAAACTTGACAAATATAGCGGTATGGTTTAATGGTTTTCTTTTTTCTGAAAGTTATAATGGAGCGATTTTTATAAATTCAGGGTGCAAAGATGTCGCGGAGGGATTATGTAATGATTCGAAAAATATTTTTCATCCTTCTGTTATCTGTTTTTTCTTTCTCCTGCGGTAAAGATCCGGCTTTCGAACCGGAGCTTACCCAAGAACACTGGTGGGATTATTACCTGAAAGATGATGGCTCGCCGGTAGAGCTTCCCTCAGGTTTCAAGCTTGTTTCTCTTAGTTCGGCGATTAAGCCGGTCACTCCTGTGACCATGAATAATAGTTTCATTATCCTCGAATTCGTGATCGACCCGGACTATCGCTCCAATCGGGGCTTCATTCTCCGGGGCAACAACCAGAATGCGGACGAGGAGGACTTGGCCGGCGCGGTGGAGTTTATCAAGCAGGGAGGGTATCTGCGAGTGGGTGAGGCATTCGATTGGCAGGGCTCCGGAGCCAATGAACATCGGATCAACCGATTCAATCAGCCACCAATGCGGAGCACGTTCAACGGCGTGGCTTACGACCTGTTGATCACTCTCCTGTCCGAACCGTATATCATGCATCCCACGGACACCACCCGCATCTGGAGCGGCAAGCCAACCTATGTTTCGGATGGGACGCGGGAATTTCAGGAGACTAACCGTTTTGGGATTGAGTATCTGGGGCGGGTGGAACTTGTCGCTGACGGCAGCCGGAAAGTATTCGAATTCCAGGACGTGATCCGGGCCACCGGCCGGGCGGATCAGGGAGGCGGTCATATTGAGGCTTACCTGGCCCCGGATGCCGGGATATTCTATTATCACCTGGTGACTGCTTTCGGTCAGGAGGGCGCTGGAGCTTTGATTGGGTATAACTGCGAAAACCAGGACCTTAACGGGGCTACAGTGCAAGATTATTTCCCCACTGCTCCAGGCAATCACTGGATTTACGAATTTGCAGCAGATGAAAGAGTGGCGCAGTTCAGGTTTAAACTTAACGTGTTGGAGGAATAATAAAAAACGGTTCTGCCCAACCGTAGGGTGGTAGGCAGGGAAGTCTCTCAGCGTTAGGTTTTTCTCAGGAACGTGAGGAACTCCTCGGGCGGCATGGGGCGGCCGAACAGGTAGCCCTGCACCTCATCGCAACCGCAGGCGATCAGGAAATCCAGTTGCCCGCGGGTCTCTACTCCCTCGGCTGTCACATTCAGGCGCAGTCCCCTGGCCATGTTGATGATCGTCTTCACTATACAGGCGTCGTCCGGGTCGCTCTCCAGGTCCATGACAAAGGAGCGATCCACCTTGAGCTCGTGTATCGGCAGACGTTTCAGGTAGTTGAGCGAGGAATGCCCCGTGCCGAAATCATCGACCGCGATGCTGGCCCCCAACTCGGTCAGTCCGTGCAGGATGTTCGTGGTGCGGACAATATCCTCCATCATCGTGCTCTCGGTGATCTCCACAATCAGGCGTGAGGCCGGGAAGCCGCTGCGCTCCAGAATGCCGCGGATCGATTCCAGCAGGTTTTTCTGGCTGAACTGGCGCGGAGAGAGGTTCACTCCCAGCCTGAGCCTTTCGCAGGACGGTCCCTGCAGCCTGGTCGCTGCCCGGCAGGCCAGCTCGATGATCCGTTCGCCCAGAGGCAATATCAGCCCCGTGTCCTCTGCCAGGGGGATGAACTCGCCGGGGTTTACGGTTTCCCCGTCCGGCCTGACCCAGCGGGCCAGGGCTTCCATGCCCGACACCTCGCCGCTGGCCGCAGTCAGCCTGGGCTGGAAAAACACCTTTATCTCGTCATTCTCCAGCGCCTTGCGCAGGCTCACTTCCCTCGAAAGCCTCTGAACCGCCTTTTCGTTCATTTCGTTGGTGAACAGGCGGAAGCTGTTTTTCCCCTGCTTCTTGGCCTGGTACATCGCTATGTCGGCGCAACGGATCAGGTCATCCGGTTCGGAACTGTCATCCGGGTAAAAGGCCAGGCCGATGCTCGTAGTCACCAGCAGTTCATGCTCCCGGATGCGGAAAGGCTTCTGGAACTCTTCCAGTATCCTGTCCACCGCCAGCAGAGCGAAACGGTCATCGGCAATGTCGGTCATGACCAGCAGGAACTCGTCTCCGCTGAGACGGGAAACCGTGTCCTCGCGCCTGGTGTACTGGCGAAGGCGGTCGGCGACGGCCTGCAGGAGCTGATCGCCTGCCTGATGACCCAGGCTGTCATTGATATGCTTGAAATTGTCCAGGTCGATAAAAATCACCGCCAGTTTCATATTGTTCCGCGAGGCGTGGGAAAGGGCCACGGTCAGGCGGTCTTTCAGCAGCGTGCGGTTCGGCAGACCGGTCAGGGCGTCGTAGTAGGCCTGGATGCGTATCTGCTCTTCCTTATGCTTCACCTCGGTGATATCGTGGAACACCGCCACGTACTGCACGGGCTGGTCCTGACGGTCGCGCACCGCGCTGATGCTGAGCCATTCGGGATAGGCCTCGCCGCTCTTGCGGCGGTTCCATATCTCTCCGCTCCAGTAGCCTGTCCGGATCAGATTGTCCCACATGATCCTGAAAAACTCGGCGTCGTGACGGTCGGAGCGCAGCAGGCTCGGGTTCTTTCCGAGGACTTCCGCGGACGAATAGCCGGTGATGGTCTGGAACGAGGAGTTGATCGCCAGTATCCTGGCCTCGCTGTCCGTGATCATGATTCCTTCCAGCGTGTTCTCGAACACTTTTTCCAACAGCTTGAGCTTCTGCTCGTAAACCACCCGCTCGGTGATGTCCTGAGCGAAGAATGCCACCATCGACACCGCGCCATTCTCGTTCAGAATGGGAGAGTAGAATGTGTCGAAATGCAGCCCCTGACGCTCATCCTGCACCCTGATGCTTTCCCGGCGGCTTATTACGCTGTTCAGAATCCTGTTGCGGAAGTCGAATACGGAGGGGGGAAAAACCTCCGACATATGCCGGCCTATTATCTCCTCCGGCTTTCGGGACAGACGGCTGGCCCCGATGCTGTTCACCGCCAGGAACACGCCCCGCGTATTGAGCAGGAATGCCGAATCCGTGGTGGCGTCGAGCATCGTGCGGGCCAGGTTCTCGCTGTCGCGCAGTTTCTGTTCTACCAGCATGCGGTCGCTGATATCCCGCGAAATGGCGATTATTTCCGATATCCGGCCGGTTTCCGCGTTCCGTATCGTCCTGTTTGTCGTTTCCAGCCAGATATAGCTGCCATCTTTTCGCCGCATCCTGTAGCGGATAGTGTAAGATTCAGATTTTTTTAGTACTTCCGCGTGCCTGCCGATTATGGTGGAAAGATCGTCGGGATGGTAATAATTATAAACCTGGGAGCCGATAAGCTCGGTGGAACTGTAGCCGAGCAGATTTTCACATGACGGAGATACGTAAAGGAATACTCCGTCACTGGTATGACGCGAGATAAGGTCGGTGGCGTTATCGGCCAGAAGGCGGTAGAGGCTTTCGCTTTCCTCAATTTCTTTTAACGCTTTCCTGCGTTCGGTTATGTCACGCTGAATCCCGAAATGGCCGGCAATCCGCCCCTCATCGTCGTAAATGCAGATATAATCGCCCTCGACCCAGATTTCCCGGCCCGTCAGCTTGACCCCGTTACTGTCTATCCTGATCCTGCCCTTGTCGAACAACTCTCTGACGAGTTTTTTGCCGTATATCAGGTCATTTTTGAAATAATCCTGCAAACGCAGTCCAATGAACTGCTCCTCCGTCATTTCGATCTGTTTAAGCAGAACCTCATTTACCTTTACCATCCGCTGATGCTCGAACACGTATTCCAGGACGCTGTCCTTGTCCACTGTTTCATCCCAGCGTACTGGACGGTCGATCAGCATGATAAAGATCCCGTCCAGGGACTGCGTGAAAAACAGTTCCAGCAGCTTTCCGTTGTATAGAACGGATTGAACTTCTGGAACAGCTTTCCTGAGTCGTCTCCGGTCAGGGTTGGGCGGAGAGGGTATTGTCATTCGCTGTTCTCTTGTTTATCAGACTTCTGCAGAATGTCGTGAAAATTCAGTCAGGGATGCGGTTGTCTTTTGTATAGATATTATAGCTGACATCCAGTTATTTGCAAGAAAGGTTTTCAATACTTACGGGAGAAATGCGATTAAGATCTGATTGCAGGTGGATATAGTTCGCCAGACAGAGAATGATAGTTCGCTGCGGTATGGATATTAAGGCAAAGCCGGAATCCGGATCCAGCCAATCGGCGCAACTCGGACCAGACTGAAAAACATGCAGGAACCACAGCCGTTTCTACTCGGTCACTTATCAGCCAGACGCAAGAAATAATAGCTGTCATCCGCGCTTATCAATTCCGAAATATCGCCGGGTTCAAGCTTCTCAATTATCCTGGCGATATTGGGCAGCAGCAGATTTTTTCGCACTTCGTAGGGCTTTGAATAGCTTACCGCCGCGTCAGCCGTTGAGGCCAGCTCTCCCGCGATAATTTCGAGCTTCTTCCCGGCCAGGGCCATGGATCGCGCCTGTTCGGCAACCTGGCGCGCCCGCGTCCGGTCTGATTCGTTGAGCGGCACTTTGAATTCGATCATCCGGAGAAACAAGTTCTGATCTTTCTTCTTGACTGTCCGGATAACATGCCAGCCGAATCTGCTTTTAACCGGTTCGTGTATAGCCCCCTCCTCCTGGCCAAAAGCCACATCCTCATACTCCCGCACAAACTGATTGCGCTTGCTCCAGCCGAGATCACCCCCGTTCTGGGCTGAACCGGGATCCTGGGAATTTTCTTTCGCCAGGTCATGGAAGCTTTCGCCATTTTTCACCCTGCGGTACATTTCCCAGGCTTTTCCCTCGGCTTCTTTCCAGGCTTTATCCTTTCCAATCCAGGCGCGCGTGGTATCGGGCATGATCAGGATATGGCTGCTGCGGACAGAGAGAAACTGACTCGAATCCCGGGCGACAATAAAAACAGAAGGTATGGTCTGGACGAGGATTAACTGACCGTCTTTCATCGCGGCGACGCTGTCGTCAAAACCGGCGGGCATCCAGCCGGGCACCAGGGTAAGAGCGCCGCCGCGCGAGGCGCTCGAATGCTCGCTGTATTGCGAGGCCATGGCCGCGAAATCGGCGCCCTGACGGATGGAATCCAGAACCGCGGCGGCGCGCGCAAGGGTTTTCTGCGCCTCCTGAGCTGAAGGCAATGGCTTGATCGTGATCTGTTCTATCCTGATATTTTCCAGATTAGGATTCTGATTCTTGCCGCCACAGGAAGCGAAAAGAAGCGTAATCAACGGAGCTGCCACGAGCAGCCGGGTAATTGCCGTCAGGTCGTTTCGCACTGTCTGAGCTACCTCGTTATTGGTCAGTTGCCACTTTTCGTATCCAGACTATGGCTCTGGATCACCCTGTCCACCAGACCATATTCAATGGCCTCGGTGGCGTTCAGGTAATAAACTCGCTCGGTTTCTTTCTCTATTTTTTTGACCGCCCGGCCTGTATGCATCGCAAGCAGTGAATTGAAAGCCTCGCGTTGCCTTTCCACCTCGCGCGCGGCTATCTGCACGTCGATCGCCGGTCCCTCGGCCGCTCCGTAAACCTGATGCAGTACGAACCGGGTGCTGGGCAGACACATGCGTTTACCGGGGGCGCCGGCCGACATCAGCAAAGCGGCGCTGGCGCCTGCCATGCCGGTGCAGATAGTCGAGATATCGGGTTTGACAAACTGCATCGTATCATAGACCGCCAGTGCGCTGGTGACCGATCCGCCGGGAGAATTGATGTACAGGTTAATATCTTTGGCCGGATCCTCGGCCTCGAGAAACAGAATCTGGGCCACTATCAGGTTGGCCAGGCTATCGTCAATCTGGCTGGACAGCAGTATGATCCTGTCTCGCAGCAGACGGGAGAAAATATCGAACGCTCTTTCTCCCTGCGGTGTTTTCTCGAATACCTGCGGAATTATCATCAAAGTCTCCCCTCAGACTATATCCTGACAGATTTTTTCTCACCGCAGAAATACTCTCTCCCATTGCGGCGGATAAATGAAAATTTAAACCGCCGGACGGCGCAAAGTCAATCCTTTTGGACAAAGGCGGGGCGCGAAAGATTTATTTTGATATTGCCGCTCTGAAATATATATTTCCCAGTAAGTCCGGAGGGCTGGGCCATGCTCTCCGGACAATGTTTAAATGAAGTCTGGAACGAGGAACATGATGACAGATTCTCTGTCCTGCATAAAACAGGAATTCGAGGCGCTGGGAAGGATCGGGCGGGAGAACGCCATCCGCGTTTTGACCGGCGGCAGCCTGGACCTTAGCGGTCTGCTTGCCCTGACCGATTCAGCCAGACGACGGCACAGCGGAATGAAAGTGCGGCTCTGCTCGATTGTCAACGCCAGGAGCGGGGCGTGCAGCGAGGATTGCTCTTTCTGCGCCCAGAGCGCGCGCTATTCCACCGGAGTGGCGCGCTATCCGCTGCTCAGTGCCTCTGAACTTGCCGATTCGGCGGCACAGGCTTACAGGCGCGGAGCAGGCGAGTTCTCTATCGTGACCAGCGGCGCGGGAGTTAACCGGGAACGCGACCTGGGAGTGATTGAGGAAGCCTTGCAGCGTATAGCCGCACTTGAAACCCCCGGTCAGCGCTGCGCCAGCCTGGGACGGATGGACCGTGAATCCCTGCTGCGCCTTAAAAACGCCGGACTGGATTGTTTTCACCATAACCTGGAGACGAGCCGGGCTTTTTTCAGCCGGATCTGCACCACGCACAACCGCGAGGAGAGAGTGGAAACTGTCCGCCTGGCGAAAAGCCTGGGGCTGCGTGTCTGCAGCGGAGGAATTTTCGGGCTTGGGGAAAGCGATGAGGACCGGGTGGATTTCGCTCTCGAACTGGCCGGGCTGGGGGTGAACTCGGTTCCCATTAATTTTCTGCATCCAATTCCCGGTACGCCGCTTGAAAAAGAAGAAAATCTTACTCCGTTGATCTGTCTGCGGATTATCGCCATGTTCCGCCTGGTCCTGCCCGGGCAGGACATAGTGATCTGCGGCGGACGGCAGCGCAACTTGCGGGACCTTCAGCCTCTCATGTTCATGGCCGGGGCGAACGGTATTCTGATCGGCGATTACCTGACAACCGGCGGCCGCGACAGGGCGGACGACCTTAAAATGATCGAAGACCTGGGACTGGAGCCACACGTTGAAGAACGAAAAGGCCCTCAGGGAGCTTGACCGCTCACATATCTGGCACCCTTTCACCCAGATGCGCGCCTGGCAGGAAGAGAATTTCCCTGTCATCGAGCGGGGAGAGGGATCTTTCCTTTTCGACATCACTGGCCGCCGCTACCTGGATGGAGTTTCGTCGCTCTGGGTCACTCTGCATGGACACAATCATCCCCGTATCACCTCTGCCATTGCGGAACAGGCCTCCCGTATCAGCCACAGCACGATGCTCGGACTCTCGAACGAGCTGGTCTGCCGGCTGGCCGAACGCCTTGTTTCCGTGTCTCCCCGGGGGCTGAACCGTGTGTTTTTCTCGGACAATGGTTCGACCGCGGTGGAAATAGCGCTTAAGATGGCCTACCAGTACCGCCGTCTGTCCAGCGATCCGGCCGAGCGGCGGAGAACCGGCTTTGTCTCTTTCCGGAATGCTTACCACGGCGACACTCTTGGAGCGGTGAGCGTAGGAGGGATGGACATTTTTCACGGCGCTTTCCGTGACCTTCTCTTTCCAGTTGAATTCGCCGAATATCCTTTCTATTATCGATACGGTCCTCCTCGTTCGCGGCAGAGCTATCTGACGCATTGCCTGGAAAATCTGGAGACACTGATACGGGAGAATGCGGAGCGCCTGGGCGCGCTGGTGATCGAGCCGCTGGTGCAGGGCGCAGGCGGAATGGTGGTGGCGGAGAGTGGATTTCTTGCCGGAGTGCGAGACATCTGCGACCGCTACGGCCTTCTCCTGATAGCGGATGAGGTGGCGACCGGATTCGGCCGCACCGGACGGATGTTCGCCTGCGAGCACGAATCTGTGTCTCCGGACCTGCTCTGCTGCGCCAAGGGGATCACCGGCGGATACCTGCCGATGGCTGCAACGCTCACGACAGAAGCTGTATACGAGCGCTTCCTCGGCCAGCCGGATGCGCCGGTGACTTTCTACCACGGGCATTCTTTCACGGGTAACCAGCTCGCTGCCGCCGCGGCCCTGGCCAGCCTCGACATTTTCGAGGAGGAGCGTGTGCTGGAGCGCCTTCAGCCGAAAATAGAGCTGCTGCGGCGCACACTCCAACTGGAAATAGCCACGCTTGAGCATGTGGGCGAGGTCCGCCAGATGGGTTTCATGACCGGCATCGAGCTGGTCGCCGACCGCCAGATGCGGGAAAGCTGGCCGCCGGAGGTTCGCCTGGGTCACAGAGTGATTCTCGAAGCCAGGAAGAGGGGGGTGATTATCCGCCCTCTGGGAGATGTCATTGTGCTCATGCCGCACCTGTCTTTCAGTGAAGACGAATTATTGCAGCTTGTCCAGGTGACTGCCGAATCGATCGAAGCGGCGACCGGAACGGCCGGGCGCTGAGGAAGATCTGGTTTGATGGAACGATCGCGGAGGGGGACTTTAGAGGAATGCGACTGACGATTAAGAACAGAATCCGGGCAGGGATTCTATGTGCGGCGCTTTTCTTTTCAATGGCAACGGAGGTTGACCCGGCCATGGCGCAGGCGCCCGATTCCGCCGCGGCGATCCCGGCTCAATCTGTTCCATCTCCCGAGGATGGTCAGGCTGACACCCTGGAAACTCCGCCTGCCGGAGAGGGAAAGAATGACTCCTTGCCTCTCTCCCGCCCGGAGTCCCCTGCACCAGGCGATTCAGCAGTGAGCGCTCCGGACGGTTCGGTTACATCCGGAACGGACAGCAGCGCGGCGCCCAAGGCCGCCGTTTCCGTGGACAGCACCGTGCAGAAAAAGCGTCCGGTGAAGAAGACGCCGCCGCCCCCGCCGCCGCCTGTCACTCCGCCTCCTGTTTCACCCAGGGCGCTGCGTTACAACGCAATCTACCTGAACTCTGGATCGGTGGCGAACGGCGCCCTGATGGACAAGTTCATCCAGCGTGTGCGGGGAACCGCGATCAACGGGTTCGTCATGGACATGAAAGATGACATGGGGCGTCTTTCCTGGCGCAGCCGTCTGCCCCTGGCGGCCTTGTGCGGCTCGAACACCCGTCGCGTTTCCGATCCTACGGCCCTGGTGAAAAAACTGCACGATAACGGCCTGGTGGCCTGCGCACGGGTGGTGTCGTTCAAGGACCCCCTTCTGGCCTCCTACCCGGGACCGGACAGCGCTTATCCCTACGCCGTGCTTAATTCCGCAAGCGGACGGCCCTGGGAACAGGACAATGGCGAGTTGTGGATCAATCCTTACGACAGCCGGGTCCAGGAATATCTGATCGGAGTGGTGGAAGAACTGCTTTCTTTCGGGTTCGACCAGGTGCAGATGGACTATATCCGATTCCCCACGGATGGAAAAATCGGCCATTTGAAGTACCCGGTGGTGATAGACAGCCTTGAGAAAATCGAGGTGATCAGCGGATTTCTTTCCAGGATCCGGCAGGCGGTGGACAAGCACGATGCATCTCTTTCAGTGGATGTTTTCGGCTGGGTGCCCTGGCTGCGCAAAGGCAGAGAATTCAATATCGGCCAGGACTATGATGCTATCGCGCGCCATGCGGATGTGGTATGCCCGATGCTGTACGATTCCCATTTTCCCAAGTCTTTCAAGTCGGAATACGGCCGTGACCGGGCATACCATATCGTCCGGGAAGGCACGGCCAAAGGAGTTGAGCGCAGCGGCAAAAGATTGACCGGAGTTCAGCCCTACATTCAGGGTTTCAACTGGCGGTCGCCGCACTGGGGAACGCGTTATATCATCCAGCAGATGCAGGCCGCCGAGGACAGCGGCGCAGTGGGCTGGATTGTCTGGAATGCCCGTAACGATTATTCCGAAACCTGGAAAGCTCTGGCGGAAAGACAGAGCCGGACCTCGACCGGCGCCGAATGATGAATATTTTTCCAGTCAGATGGGAAATATGTTCCGGCGAGGATGTAATTTGCTTGAAAAATGAATTTTATGGGTGTACATTGAATAATCCTTCAGCCGTGAAACGGTCTGCACAGTATTTTGGAGACAGCGTCATCTGCGGATGTTATGATATGACAAGATATTAACGGTAAAGTGGCCTCCCGGCCGCAGTAAACCGCACCTGCGCCGCCGGGTATTATGCAAGCCGAAACCGACAGGAGGAGCAGAACATGGCCGCGTTAAAGATTTTGGTGGTTGATGATTCCGCAACGATGCGCAGAATTATTGTAAATACTTTGAAAAGAATAGGATATGAAGATTTGATCGAGGCGGAAGACGGAGTGGATGCCTATGCCAAACTCGAAAGCGAGGGCGGCATCAATTTTATCGTCACTGACTGGAATATGCCCAACATGTCTGGTCTGGAATTTGTTAACAAGGTAAGAGAGGGAAGTTTCAAAGAGATACCGATTCTGATGGTGACTACCCGAAGCATCAAGGAAGACATCATCGAGGCGATGAAAGCCGGTGTGAACAGCTATATTGTCAAACCTTTCACTCCTCAGACATTAAAAGAAAAAATAGACAAGATTCTCGCCAGCGCCTGAGACCCCTGAATGGATGAAAGTCTTCTCAAAAGCCAGGAGATCGGAAAGTTCGATCAACGACAGGACGGCGTCTATCTTTCCGTGACTCCCGCACAGAAGGAGAAGTACTCCTTCGATGACATCCGCAAGGAGATCATCCGGAAAGGCGTCGTCAACGCTGACTTCAACGTGATTCTCAAGATATGGGAAGAAGCCAGCGGTAAACCTGTCAAGATAGCAAATTATTTCGAACGTTACGATGCGATTAAGGACAAGTACATCGATGTGTCCGTTTCGGACAATCAGATGGAAGCGTACCTGAGTCTCAAAGTGCCGGAGGGAATCGAGGAAATTTCAGTTAATGACGTGTTGTACAAGCTGCTGGAAGTAGGGGTGGAAAAGGGAATAGACGAGCAGATGATAACCAGGCTGATCAAAGCCCGGCAGCCTGTGCATAAAGCCGTGGCGGCTCGCGGCAAATCCAGGTCGGATGGACGCGACGCCGAAATCAAAATGTCGATCGATACGGATGAGACCCCCAAACCTCTGATCATGGATGATGGATCGGTCGATTTCAAGAATATCAACCTTATCAAAATAGTCGACAAAGACCAGCTTCTGGCGGTCAAACTCCCTGCCACTCCAGGTGAGGCTGGATACACTGTAACCGGCAGGACCCTCGAGCCGCGTCCCGGACAGGATTGCACTCTCCCGCGAGGAAAGAATACATATTCCTCGGAAGATGGTTTGCAGCTTTACAGTTCGCTCATCGGCAACGTGTATCTGAGCGATGGCATGATGCATGTGGAGAATATCTATGTAGTCAAAGGCAACGTGGATTTCTCCACAGGCAACATCTCTTATCCGGGCGATGTGGTTATCAATGGAGATGTTAAAGCTGATTTCAGCGTCCATACCGAGGGCAATATAATTGTCCGCGGGACGGTGGAAGCTGCGGAGATAGTTTCCACCGGCGGGAATATCGAAGTCAAAAAAGGAATTATCGGCACGCAGAAAGAGAAGAAAGCCAAAATAGTCGCCGGTGGAACGCTGAAAGCCCTGTTTATCCAGGAAGCGGTTATCTCGGCGGGCAAGGATATAGAAGTGGGCAGTTATATCCTGAACAGCTCGGTCCATGCCGAGAACGAAGTCCGCGCCCTGCGTGACCGTGGCATGATAGCCGGGAGCAACGTTTTTTCCGGAAGCTGCGTGAGAGCGAAGAATATCGGGTCCATGTCCGATACAAAAACCTCGATAAAAGTCGGTCGCATTGTCAAGGATGAAGTGAATGTCAAGTTTCATCAACTGGAAGATGAACTGAAAGTGCTGGAAGAAGAGGACAAGCTGCTTCGTAAACGTCTCGATTTCCTGGACCTGTTGAAAAAGAGGCTGCCGCATTTCCCTCCGGAAAAGGAAAGGGAACTGGCCGAGCTGCTCGACAAATTAAAAAGCCTTGAGGCGATAAAGCAGGAAACTCTTCAGGACAAAGATGATTTTCATAAAAAATTCGTGGACCAGTTCGACAAGGAACGGAAAATTTTTGTTCTCCAGACGCTGTGGCCGGGTGTTCTGGTCGGGATCAACGATGTAGTCAAAAAGGTGGATGCCCGTCAGCGCCGGGTTATGGCAGTGCTGGAAGAGAACCAGATCGAGTTAAAGCGGTTGACGATGAAGGAAGCCACCGGCGGCATGTCCGACATGGAAGATGAGGAAGACGAGGAGTAGGTTGGCCGGGGCCTGAGATCAGATGCAGGTTGACACGCTGTCGAAAGAAGGAGCGTGACGCTGGTGAGCCGTTACACGATACTTCTGGTTGAAAGCGAGGTATTCAGCCGCGATCTTCTTACAAACCACTTCCGTCACAACGGGTTCTCTGTGGCTGCCGCCGCTGGGGCGCCGGAGGCGGAAAAGCTGATAGCCACGCATAAGACTTTTCCCCTGGCAGTCATAAGCCTGGCTCCCGGGGAAAAGACAGCCGCCCGTCTCACCGGAATGCTGCATGAAAATGCGCAGGAAACTGTCGTGATGCTGATCTCACAGAATCCAGGCGCAGCTGAATCAGGAATACTGGCCCGCACCGGGGCTTGGGATGTTCTGATCAAACCTTTCCGCCTCGAGGAAGTGAAGGTGAGGCTGGCGCAGGCAGTGGAAGTTTTTGAGTTGCGCCGTAAGCTTCAGGCCGCTCTCAAGAGGCTTGGAGAGGAGGCAAGCCGGACTCGCCGTTCCCGGCCGGTGGATCAGGAGATCAGGATACCGGAGGTCAGCGAGCTTCTTATGGCAGAAGAAGCTCAGAGTTTATCAGACGCAACGGTGGAGCCGTCAGACCGCACAGTTCGGGATGTGCCGGGTGTTCAGGTCGAAGCGTCATATAAACGTCAACAACGGAAAGCTGAGCACGAGACGGATACGATAGATCAGATCAGACGGCTGAATGAGCTCTACAAGTCCGGAATCCTCTCTGAGAAAGAGTTCAGCGAAAAGAAAAAGGAACTGTTGAGCCGAATATGACTGCACCCCGGACAGTTGAGTCAGTTTCCGGACCGGCCTGGTCCGTGGATAACTGCGTAAGCGTGGCGTTGGAGAAAGTGGAACATGCCATTCTGGCCGTGGACTGTCAGCGGCGGCTGATCCTGTTCAACGAGTCTGCCGAGCGGATAACCGGATTTTCCAGACAGGACCTTCTCGGCCTTCAGTACGATGAACTTCCGTTCTTCATTGACAGCAGCAGTGCGGCTGTTCTTGAGGCTTTGTTTCAGGACCGTGTCGAAAGCGGCTGGCGGGCTGAAAAGACCCTGCTTTCGCGCGACAGATTGCCGTTGCCGGTCGAGTCCCGTCTTGAGACAGTACGCGACAGCGGGCGCCGGATAATCGGAGCGGTTGAGATAATTACCGATCTGTCCTCGATCAAACAACTCAGGGATGAGGTTTCGCGTTCCCGTACTCTCAGCGCTCTGGGAGAGATGGCAGCCAACGTGGCCCATGAGATAAGAAATCCCCTGGGCGGAATCGGCGGTTTCGCCGCGCTGCTGGAGCGCGACCTCGATGTTGATGATCCGCGCCGAAACCTGGTCAAGAAAATTATCGAGGGTGTGGCCAGTCTGGACCGGATTGTTTCTAATCTGCTGATTTACACGCGTCCTGTAAAACCGAGCCTCAGGCGTATTGATCTGGCCGGATTCGTGGATGAGGTTCTGGCTTTCCTGGAAGTCGAGATTGAGAACCAGGCCCTTCCGATAAAGGTGCGGCGCGAGTATTCTGCCGAGCGGCTGGAAGCGGAGATTGATCCCAGCCTGATGCAGCAGGTGCTGCTGAATATATTGCAGAATTCGTTGCATGCGATGCGCGAGCGCGGCGGGCAGCTTACGATAGGCCTTTCGCGGGAGAACAGCGGAGACGGGGCGCGGTCGGTGCGAATGGTTGTGAGTGATGAAGGCGTCGGGATGAGCGAGGACGTTCAGAAGAAGATCTTCAACCCGTTTTTCACGACGCGTGAGGATGGGACCGGGCTGGGACTGGCGATCGCCAAGAAAATGATCCATGAGCAGCTCGGAACTATAGCGGTCCGTTCGCAGCTTGGAGCCGGGACCGAGATAACGATATTGTTGCCGCATTGCAGATAATCAGGGATACAGCGCCGGAAGAAGGCAGGCTGGAGAATATCTGCCGGAATTATCTCCCGGCAGGCCTTTCAGGGCAGCAGGGAATTATGAATTTCTGATTCGGGCGTCCGGAATAATCTCCTCTTCGCCCCCGGAGAATAACTATGGATTTCAAGCGTGTGCTTGTGGTGGATGATGAGCCGTTGATGCGGGATTTTCTCGTGGAAACCCTGCAGCGCAAGAAATATCTGGTGGAATCTCTCGGAAACGGCGCTCAGGCTATCGAGAAGATGAAAACCGAGTATTTCGACCTGATCATTTCTGACATCCGGATGCCGGAAGTCACCGGAATGGACCTGCTGAAAGCGGTTAAGGTCCAGAGTCCGGAGACGGAGATGATTATGATTACGGCTTTCGGCGCCATTGAAAACGCTGTGGAGGCCATGAAGCTGGGGGCCTACGATTACATTACCAAGCCTTTTTCAGCCGATGAGATCGAGATTATTGTCGAAAAGGCCCTGGAACGGCAGCGCCTTCGTGATGAAAACCGCACGCTGCGCAGTGATAACACGCAACTCCGCAATCAGCTCAAGGACAAGTACTGTTTCAGCTCGATAGTCGGAGTGAGCGAGGTGATGCGCAAGGTTTACGATACTATCGAGATGATCGCTCCCAGCCGGGCGACCGTATTGATCCAGGGCGAGAGCGGCACCGGCAAGGAACTGGTCGCCAGGGCGATACATTTCAACAGTCCCCGCCAGAACCGTCCTTTCATAAAGCTCAATTGCGCCGCCCTGCCTGAGGGGCTGATGGAAAGCGAAATGTTCGGCCATGAAAAGGGCGCGTTCACCGGGGCGATCCGCACTACCAAGGGCCGTTTCGAGCTTGCAGACACCGGCACTCTGTTGCTGGATGAAATTGGTGAGCTGCCGCTGACTCTGCAATCCAAGCTTCTGCGAGTACTGCAGGAAAAGGAATTTGAGAGGGTGGGGAATCCCAGCCCCCTGAGCGTGGATGTGCGCGTAATTGCCACGACGAACCGCGACTTGAAAAAGGAGGTCGAAGAGGGCCATTTCAGGGAAGACCTCTTTTACCGGCTTAATGTTGTGCCGATCTGGCTGCCGCCGCTGCGTGAGCGCCGGGAAGATATTCCGTTGCTGGTGGACCATTTCCTGCGCAAGTACTGCGATGAGAATGCCAGAAAGATTAACGGTCTGGACGATGAAGCCATGGCCATGCTTATGGCTCAGGAGTGGCGGGGCAACGTTCGTGAACTCGAAAACCATATCGAGCGGTCAGTGGTGCTTTGCCGGGATGAATTGATCAGTGTGAGGCATTTCCAGTTCGATCATGCTCAGGTGGTTTCAGGTTCGAGTTTCGGCGTCGATGGAATAGCCGCCGGGATCACTCTGCACGAAATGGAAAAACGGCTTATTCTCAGCACCCTGGCGCAGGAAAACAACAATCGCACAAAAGCTTCCGAGGTCCTTGGGATCAGTGTCAGAACGCTGCGCAATAAGTTGAACGAGTATTCCGGAGAAGGTATTCAGATTAAATAGGTGCAATCAGAAAATTGTTTTCCACCAGGGAGCCGTAATGGGAAATCCCTCTGATGAGACCGCCGGGGAGAGAGAAAGCCATTCTCTGATCCGTGTGAAACAAGTTTCTCAAGAATTGAGCGACAGCCTGGCAAGACTGGAAGACAGCGGTCTGCCCACCGGCTGCCGTAATGTTCTGGCTGAGACCGCAGTGCGTGCGCATGCGCTTGTCAGCGAAATGGAATCTTTTATCAGCAACGTGGTTTCAGATTTGGAGTTGTCGGAGGAAGAACTCAAAAAAAGCTCAAAAAAGATTTTGAGCCTGGTTTCCGATCAGCTGGAAAAAGTGACCGAGTCCACTCAGATGGCTGTCAACAGTGTCCTGAACCGTATTGATCAGATATGTGAAAGCCAGAACGCTATTTTCGAACAGATTGTGGAGCTGCGCCAGAAACTGGCCAATCAGAACTGCGAGAAAGCGCCGGAATACCTGATTGAAGCGCTCGGGCGGATTGAAAACCTGGAAAATGAAATCCAGGGCAACGCCTTCGAGATAATGAACGAGATGCAGTTCCAGGATATTACGACACAGCAGATTCAACTGGCGCAGCAGCTCCTTGAAGAAGCGAAGCATAAACTTCTGGATTTCAGGAAAGTTCTGACTGCTTTCAGCCTTGATGTCTCTGACAGCGCCAGGCAGCAGATGCAATCAGTCAGAAGCACTTTTGATCCAGGCGCGACCATGAAAGAACGCGAGGAACGGCAGAGGCTGGCTGATGAAGTCAGCAAAAATTTCGACAGGCAATAGGTTAGGAAACAGCGTTCAGTTCAGAATCGAATATGAAAGGCCGGGACAGAGATGTGTGTCCCGGCCTTTTTTTACTGTTATTTCTCAATGAATTTTGCAGCTTTTTTCCGGAGAGGACAATGGATAGTAAGTGCCCTTCAGGTCTTTCCTGATATGGTTGTTAGCCACAGCGGATTTCAGGTGCGGGTACAGGTTCTGAACTTTTGTGCCCAGGGACCTGGCCAGTTGGGGAGGACGGATTCCATCCGGATTCTCCCGGACTTGTTCCAGAATTCTCTCCTTGATGTCCATCATCCGCTTGCCCTTGGCCGGTGTTATATCTATTCCACCGCCGATTTTACCTTCCAGCAGGCTGAGCAGTTTTTCTATTCTCTCTGTCAGGGCCTCAACTTTTGCAATAAGCTCTTTCTGACTGTCACCGGTCTGTTCCGAAATAGCGACATGAGCGTGCATCGTCCTGGCAAATTCTTCCATGCCGGTGAAGAAACCTTTCAGAATATCGGACATCAACAGCTCCCTATGGTTATATAGTTTCAATAAGGAAATACATCATGAATCACTTAGGTCACGTCTGACCACAGATATTCTGAATATCGGATGAGAAGACTGTCACCTGAATACCATTGAATAAAAAGTATGTTTTGCATGACATCTTTATTTTGATAAAATTGATTAAATATATCGCAAGAAACAAAGCGGCGCAAACTTATGAATTCGCCGCCTGTAGTAGTCAGAGACTAATAAATTAACATAATTGTGATTATTCATGCTTGGTGGCAAGGCCGTAATCCGGAATGGGGAATACTTTCCCCCGGCGGAACCAATTGCCTGTTATTTATGTCCTGTTCAGGTTTAACTTTCACAAGGATAAACGGTTGGAAAGATACTACCGCTGGCATGGATGTTGCTAATCTCTCGGCAGACCGATACCCTGTCCTTATGTATTCGGACTGTTTGAGGGTGACATTAAAGCCGGTCCCTGTCATTCGAACTGTCCAGAGAAACGCAGAAAAGGACGCCGAGATGCTCAATCAGTTCCTGTTCGAGCAGACCAACCTGCCGCTGCTGCAGAAGGGCCTTGACACGTATTCGATGCGCCAGAAAGCCTCTGCGCACAACATTGCCAATGTAAATACACACGGATTCAAGCGTATCGAGGTGCAGTTCGAGGATGAATTGCGCAAGGCGCTTGATTATGATCGAGGAATCAAGGGCGAGCGCACCGATGACGGGCATTTCAAGATCGGCGCCGGAACTCTGGACGAGGTTGAGCCGCAGCCTTACATGCCGGAGGATACAGACCTTCATTCCGGCGTCAACAACGTTGATATCGACGAGGAGATGGTCCGTCTGGCCAAGGCCCAGCTCTCTTTTGATTTCGCCTCGAAAATGGCCAACCGGACGTTCTCCTCGCTCAGGAGCTCGATCCGCGGAGAAACCTCTACCTGATCCTGATTGAGGGAGGGCCGTCATGGCTCTGGAACGTATTTTTTCTTCGCTCAATATAAGCGCCACCGGCCTGAGCGCCCAGCGCCGCCGGATGGACCAGATAGCGCAGAATATAGCCAACGCCGAAACGACGCGCACTCAGGAAGGCGGTCCATATCGCCGCAAATATGTGGTTACGGCCGAGGCCCCGGTCACTGTTTTCCCCAAATATTTCGAAAACGAAATCCAGCTACAGCGGACCGAGTCGAACCATTTTCAGGACGAACCGGATCGTGGCCAGATGCCTGTGCCCAGCGGAACGGAGGTAGTAGAAACGGCTGTCGATCAGTCTCCGCCGCGACTGGTTTATGATCCGGCGCATCCGGATGCCAACGCCCAGGGTTATGTGGCCATGCCCAACGTGAACGTCCTTACCGAGATGGTCGATCTTATCAGCGCCACGCGCGCCTATGAGGCCAACACGACCGCGCTCAACGCGAACAAGGATATGACCAGGAAGGCGCTTGAAATCTGAGCGCCGGGCCGGAATGACAGCTTTGCCGGCTGAAAAATCCGGCCGCGGGAGAAACGATGAGAATCCTGCCGTATTTCAATTCGCAGCCTCAGGTTCAGAAAGCCGCGCACCGGGAGCGGACTGAAAAGCCCACCCGGACTGCGCCGGCTTCCGAACAGTTCCGGCTGCCGGACGAGACACGGACAGAAAACGCGAACGCCGTTAAAGAGGACCGGTTCATTCCGGCCAGTCCTGTAACCGGTGTGGTGTATTCGTTGAGCGATGAAGCCAGGGCGAGGCTGGATGCAGCCGATACCGCCGCTCCCGAAGCCCGTACTGCCGGGGTGGTCAAGTCGGGGCAATACGGTTTCTATCGCCTGGATGGCCGGTTGGGTGGAACTGCTCCGGCGGTCAAGGGTGAAAAGCTTGATCTTCTGAGTTGAAAACAGGAGTAAAAGATGGCGGATTTAAGTATCAGTCCATTGCAACCCGAACTGCCGTCTGTCAGGACCAGCCCGCTGAAACCGGGCACGATCCTGCCCGAGGCTCAGCGGGATAACGGCAATCCTGTCGAAATGAAAGAGATGTCGTTCCGCGACTCGATCCGCAATTTCGTGCACGATGTCGACGCTGTGCAGAAAGATTCGGCGAAGAAGGTCCAGGATTTCATGGCCGGGGAGATAACGGATGTTCACGATGTCATGCTGGCGGTCGAGAAAGCCGGAACCAGTTTCCAGTTGCTGATGGAACTGCGCAACAAGATGATGGATGCCTATCAGGAGATCAAGCGGATGTCGATCTGACATCCCTGGCGTTAAACCTCGATTCAACGAGATGAGGCCGGTCAATGAACGAGTTCTTCCAGCAATTCCTTACACAGGCCCGGGACTTGTGGGGCAAGCTCTCACCGAATCAGCGCTTCGCGATGGTGGGAGTGACTTTTGCCGCGATCGCGGGCATGATTTTCCTGCTGATCTGGGTCCAGCGGCCCAAATACGAACTCCTGTATTCCCGGCTGACCGAGGAAGACGCCAATAATATCGTGATGGAACTGGACGCCAACAAGGTCCCCTACAAGCTCGATCAGAACGGCACCGCCATCCTGGTGCCGAGCAAGAATGTCCCCGAAACCCGCCTTCAGCTCGCAGGCAAGGGCCTGCCGCGCACCGGCGGTGTGGGCTATGAAATCTTCGACAAGGTCAATATCGGTGTCACGGACTTCGTCCAGAAGATCAACTACCGTCGCGCCCTGGAGGGCGAGCTGACCCGCAGCATCGAAACCGTGGCGGATGTCGAAAAGGCCCGGGTGCACATAGTGATCCCCGAGGAGCGCCTGTTCACGGAGGACCAGAAGAAGCCCTCGGCCTCGGTCATGCTGAAACTGAAACCCTCGGCCAAGCTTTCCGAGCAGCAGATCGTGGGCATTACGCACCTTATCTCCAGCAGCATCGAGGGCCTCGAACCGGAGAGCATCACAATTGTAGATTCTTACGGCAACATGCTTTCCTCGATCCAGGCGGTCGATCCGATGGTCAAGCTGACTGCGCACCAGCTTGAGCTCCGTCAGCGCACAGAGGATTACCTGACCAAGAAAGTCCAGACCCTGCTCAACGGCGTGCTGGGAAACGGCAACACAATAGTGCGCGTTTCCGCCGAGGTGGATTTCCGCAAGGTGGATCAGACTATCCGCACTTTCGACCCCAACAACACCGTGGTCCGCGGCGAGCAGCGCAACGAGACTGTGACCACCGACAATAAGACTAATTCCTCTACCACGGATGAAAGTTCGGTCACCAACTTCGAAATAAACGAGACCATGGAACACGTGGTCCAGGAAAGTGGAAACATCCGTCGCCTGACCGTGGCCGTGTTTGTCAATCATGGCCTTCAAATGACCCCTCCGGCCGGGGGCGGCGACCCGGTTCCGCAGCGTGTGCCGCGCACCCCGGAGGAGCTTGACAACATTCGCGTGGTTGTACAGAATTCAGTAGGATACGACCCGGCCCGCGGCGACCAGGTGGCGATCAACCAGTTCAATTTCGACACCTCGCAGATAGACCAGGAGCGCCAGCGTCTGGAGGATGCGGAGCAGCGTGAGTTCTGGTACAGCGTGGCCCAGAAACTGCTGCTGGTCATCTCGATCCTGATCTTTGTGCTCTTCGCCCGCAGCCTTCTGCGCTCGCTCAAGATCCTGCCGCCTAAAGAGGCTGCCGAGGAGGGCATCGAGGCCGCGGTGCCGATCGAGGAAGAGATTTCGATCGAGGCGCAGAAACGGGCGCAGATACAGGAACAGGTGATGATTTTTGCCAAGGAAAAACCGGCCAACGTGGCCAAGCTGCTTAAAACATGGATGGTTGAAGAGGAGTCGGGAGACTGAGCATGGAACTCACCTACGAAAGCCTGGGCGGTCTGCAGAAAGCCGCGATCCTGGTGGTGGCCATGGGAGTGGAGGCCTCCAGCTCGATCTTCAAGAACATGGGCGAGCGTGACATAGAACGGCTGTCAATCGAGATCGCCAACATGCAGGACATCCCCTCGGCCGTGACTGATGCCGTGGTGGAAGAGTTTTACCAGATGGTGCTGGCCCAGGAGTACATTGCCCAGGGCGGCATGGAGTACGCGCGCAGCGTGCTGGAACAGGCTCTGGGCGGTCCGCGGGCGGCGCAGATACTGGCCAAGGTCCAGAGCGCCCTGCATGTATCCGGCTTCAAGCTGCTCAAGAGGGTCGATCCGGCCCAGCTCCTTAACTTCATCATGAACGAACACCCGCAGACAGTCGCGGTGATAATGGCCCACCTGGACGCCAGCCAGGCCGCCTCGATCCTGGCCGAACTGCCGGAGCAGCTCCAGAACGAGATCGTCTATCGTATCGCCACCATGGGCAAGATCAGCCCGGAACTGCTGAACGATGTGGAAAAGGTTCTGGAAAGCCAGCTCGAGAGCGTGCTGGGGCAGGACCTGTCGCAGGCCGGCGGAGCCAGCACGGTGGCGGAGATTCTGAACCTGGCTGATCGCGCGACTGAGCGCAAGATTCTGGACAACCTGGTGCAGAAAGACCCTGAACTGGCCACCGAAGTGAAGAATCTGATGTTCGTGTTCGACGATATCCTTCTGCTCGACGACAAGAGTATGCAGCGCGTGCTCAAGGAAATAGATGTCAAGGACCTCTCGATGGCGCTCAAGGGCGCGGCCGAGGAACTCAAGACCAAGGTGTTCCACAACGTGTCCGAGCGCGTGGCCCAGCTTATCCAGGAGGAAATGGATTTCATGGGCCCGGTGCGCCTGCGCGATGTGGAAGAGGTGCAGCAGCGCGTGGTGGATGTGGTGCGTTCGCTGGAGGAAGACGGCGAGATCGTTATCAGCGGCAAGGGCGGCGCCGAGGACACCCTGGTGGAATAATCGGCGGTCGCTGCCGATAAAACTGGAACCGGCGGATGATTGTAATCAAGACAGGCAAGCCCCTGAGAAAAGTGTTCCTCAAGACCGGCGAGGAAGTAGTTGCTGGTGAGGGAGAGTTTCAGGAGACGGATTTCGGGACGCTGGAAAGTGTCTCTGCTGCCGAGGTCTATGACCGCGAGACGCTTGAGAGCATGATTGAGGAACGTCTGGCCGCGGCGCGGACAGAGTGGCAGGCCGAAGCGGAGAAAAGAAGTCGGGAAGCCCTGGAAAAAGGCCGCGCCGAGGGCCATGCAGAAGCAGAGGCAAAGCTTGCCGCGCGGGCGAAAGTATTCGAGGAACTCATCGCCTCTCTTTCCGACGGACGCGAGGAACTGATGCGCAAAGCCGAATCGACGGTAGTGGACCTGGCCCTGGCGATCGCCCGCAGGTTCGTGGATGTGGCCGCGGATTCCGGCAAAGAAGTGATAAAGCAGTCGATCAAGTCCGCCGTGCGGCTGGTGACCGAAAAGGACAAGCTGGTCCTGAGAGTAAATCCGGATGATCTGGAAGAGGTTCGCAGGCATCAGGACGATATAATATTTATCGGTGACGGGATCGGTAAGCTGGATGTGCGTCCCGACAAGCAGGTCCGCCGGGGTGGGTGCGTCATAGAAACAGACGCCGGCAATATAGATGCCCGCCTTGACACCCGAATGGCGGAGATTGAGAAGTCTCTCAGACAGGTGTTCCATACGGCGGAAAGTGGTCCGGAGGGGAATGACAATGCAGTCGCCAGCCTCGGAAATGATTGAAGCCCGGTTCGACCGGTATTTCCGCGCTCTTGACCACACCGAGGACATTGTCCTGAACGGTAAGGTCAGCCAGGTCGTGGGGCTGGTCATTGAGTCTATCGGCCCCTCGGTTTCCATGGGCCAGATATGCCGCATCCGCAGCCGGGAGGATGGGCGCGAGGACAAGGCGGAGGTCGTAGGATTCAAGGATAACAAGGTCCTGCTGATGCCGCTGGGCAGCATGCAGGGCATCGCTCCGGGTTGCGAGGTGGTGGGGGACCGCTCAATGTTTTCGGTGTCCGCCGGGCAGAAACTGCTGGGAAGAGTGCTGGACGGGCTGGGGAGCCCCATTGATGGATTGGGTCCCCTCGATCTGTCCGATACAGTGCCGGTTTACCGCGAACCGCCCAGTCCGATGGCCCGCGCGCGAATAAAAGAACCGATCGCCACTGGAATCCGGGCTATCGACAGCCTGCTCACCTGCGGCAAGGGCCAGCGTGTCGGGATATTTTCCGGCAGCGGCGTGGGGAAATCGGTTTTACTGGGCATGATTGCCCGTAACACTGCGGCGGATGTAAACGTAATCGCCCTTATCGGAGAGCGCGGACGTGAGGTGCGGGATTTCATCGAGCGTGACCTGGGCGAGGAGGGGCTGAAAAGGTCTGTGGTAATTGTGGCGACCTCTGACCAGCCGGCCCTGGTGCGTCTCAAGGGCGCTTTTGTAGCCACAGCCATCGCCGAATATTTCCGGGACCGGGGCGAGGATGTGATGCTCCTGATGGATTCTGTCACCCGCATGGCCATGGCCCAACGGGAAATAGGACTGGCTGTGGGCGAGCCGCCCACGACCAAGGGTTACACACCCTCGGTTTTCGCCATGATGCCAAAGCTTCTTGAACGGGCCGGTAAGCTGGAGCGGGGGAGTATCACCGGACTGTACACCGTTCTGGTGGACCAGGATGACATGGACGAGCCGATTGCCGATGCCATGCGCTCGATATTGGACGGGCATATCGTTTTGAGCCGCCGTCTGGCCTCGATGAACCATTATCCGGCCATCGATGTCCTGCCCTCGATCAGCCGCGTGATGACCGATGTCGTGCCGCGCGAGCACCGCATGAAAAGCCAGGCTGTGCTCGAAGCGCTGGCGGTGTACCGCGAGGCTGAGGACCTGATCAATATCGGCGCCTATCAGCCCGGTTCTAATCCCCGGATCGACCGGGCTATCCGGGTGATTGATGCGGTGAACGGTTTCCTGCGGCAGGATATTCACGAGCACACCGGCTGGGAGATGACCCTGGAGCAACTCGATCAGCTTTTCGGGAAAATTCAAGCGGCAGCGCAGCCCGCGGCGGAGACCCAGGTGCAGGGCGCAGGGGCGGCGCGGGCCTATCGCACCTCCTGACGGGACGGGATGACCGGCGATGAAACAGTTCCAGTTCCGCCTTCAGAAAGTGATGGAAACGACCATGACCCGCGAGGAGTTGCAGAAGCGGGAACTGGCCGAGGCTTTTAGCCGTCTGCGCAGGAGCGAGGAAGAACTTGAGGCGATGCTCGAACGGCTGGAGGAGCAGATCGCCGAGTTCACCTCCGCGGCGGACCGGCGCGGCGCGGTCCGGGTTGCGGAGCTGATGAACTACAGCGGCTGGACCGAGGTCCTGGCCGCGGAGATCAGGCTGCAGCGGACGAAGATCGAAAAACAGAACGAGGATGTTCGCCTGCAGCGCGAGCGTCTGCTCGAAATATCACGGGACAAGAAAGTGCTTGAAAAGCTGAAAGATAAAAAGTATGCTGAATTCAAGAAGAAACTGCGCAACA
>CAYYNT010000022.1:0-58813 GCA_964473155.1 uncultured Gemmatimonadales bacterium
GAAGTTCAGCGATTCATCGATTCGAATGTGATCCTTGGCAGAATCGTTGATGGCGTCCTGTAGGCGGTTAATCCCAGAGGCGGAGAATTTGGTTTTGGATTCAAAGACAAACAGCACGTCCTTGTCGGAGGCTTGGCCGTCTTTCATGTGAAACTGGATTCCAATTACGTCGCTGCCTTTGGGTGACTCATCTCGAACTACCTTCGATGACCACCGTACTCTGGGCACCCAGCAACCGAGAAGCCATTGAAGGTAATCGGCAACCAGAATTTCTCCAAAATCTCCGGCACGAATTCCCGGTCCGAGTTTGGTTGTTCTGCTGGGGAACTTGATATTGGTCAGGTAATCAGATCGCGTGCGTTTACCACGAAGGAAATCGATTTCAGTATCCAGGCAATAGTGATTCCGAAAGTGTTTTGCCCAAGCGGAGAGCACTGCCTCGTCTTTCTCATGACGGAACTCCCAGACTTCGACCTCCTTGCCGTCGGCGGTTTTCAGTCTTTCGCCACTGTCGACGAGCCATTTAATGTGATCTGAAGTCCAGGGCATTTGTGCACCATCACCAGAAATTTCAGGAAGGCTGTCGTTTTCATGCCTTATTCAAGGATGCCTTTGTATTACTGATACTCAATTACTGCGGCTATGGCCGCTGTGATTTCTTCCATTTGGGCAGGCAGTATACGACCGGTTTTACGTATGAACCGCTGCACATCGATTCCTCTCAATTGGAGGGCGTCTACTGCGGATGGCTTGGTCAAGCAATTCAGATTGTCAGGATCAATTTTGACGTGCCAGATGTTCTGCTTAAAATGGCTTTGCCAACCGGTTATCGGGGCTATAAGCTTGATCGGCAATTTCCCGATGGCATCCGAGCTGACCGCAATAACTCGTCGCTGCTTATTGATCTCGGCCCCTATCGTTGGATCGAGATTGACGAACCATATCTCGCCGCGCTTGGGTTGAGGAGGCTTAGTTGTCAATGAAGTCCCCTTCCTGGAATCCGCGCCACTCGCGACTGCTCTCATAGTAAGCAACCATCATCTCGGCCTGTTTTGCCATGATCCGGCGGCGCTCTTCCAAGGGTAACTTCATGAAAGCCTGCCGTTCGACAAGCGAAAGCGGTTCCTTATCATCAAAGGATCGGCCAGCAATATGTTCGGCTCTTTCTTTAGAAATCAAACCTTCTCCTAAAGCTCTTAATACGTTCTGATGCAACCATGATGATCTCTCAGGCGGCATTTCAGCTGGTTCTCTTCTTCTCCATCCCAGCCGGTTTACATTGATGCACCACTGCCTATAGTAAGATTCTCCGATGATGGAAAGATCCCTTAAGCGGTACAGCAGTGCTTGTACACTCATCCCAAATCTACGTTTCATCAACAAAAGCTCATCTGGCTGGATGTAGGAACGGTGTTCTCCGACCTCTCGCTTCACCATTTCCGCTGGAGCCAAAAAAGCCGCTCCGAAACGAAAAGCAGCCGCCTCCTCATCGACACTGGTAGGAATATCCAACACAAGATGTCCCAACTCGTGGGCTAGATTTAATCGCTGACGCTCTCCGGGAATGTTCCGTCGGCTGACTACTGCCGCAGCCGTCACACGATGGTCATCGTAGGTTACTGCGGAAATACCGTCAAAACGTTCGGCGGCATCAATTTCCAATACATGGATCAAACGTTCTTCCAGCACACCGGTAACACTGGAGATCGGGTCAAGTCCAAGATTCCACTTTTTCCGGAAATCCACAGCTACACGTTCAGTATCCTCAAGGGAACTGACAGCCTGTGATTTGACCGGTAAGTCGACTCCATGTATCTGGCCGATCAATTCCTGAATCTGGATTCGGTCTTCCAGAGATTGGCGGACAAAGCTTTCAACAGTGTCCTGTTCTCTTTTTAGAAGACCAGAACCTTTCCGGTAGGCAATAAACTCGATGTGAATGGATGGCTCTGTGCAAAGGTAGGCTGTCTTCACCCCCAACGCCGCAGCCAATTTATTCAAGACTACAGGCGCTGGTTGAATTTTGTCATTCTCATACTTGGAAAGAGCCTGCTTGGTAACGATGCCGCCGGTGGCGGCTGCCAAGCTTTCCAAAGAAAGACCCCGAGCAAGGCGAAGCTGTCTGAGCCTTTTTCCAATCATATCAATTATCCTTAATGATCAAGTGTGATTGGGTTGACCCTTGGTTTACAAACATAGCAAAATTAAACCATTTTGTCAACCAATACAAACACGCTCTTTAGACGGGCTCAGAAATTCTATATATGAATTCCTGCCGCATAGGTGGGGGCAGTTCCTTGAATTTCTCCACAAGCCAATCGATTTTCAGGGCATTGAGCCGATTCTCGATGTCGCCTACTATCTTTTCTAAGCGTTTGGCATGCTCTTCAGTGAGTACTGCAGGGGGATTGACAGAACGGTCATACAGTCTATTAGCTTCGGCTGCCGGCATAGTTGCTACACTTTGCGTTTCTTGTTCCAATGATTTAATCCAATTACTACTTTTTTCCTTTCGATCCTTTGATATCGTTGCGGCGAAGTTGTCTATCACTTCTCCGGGAGGCCAAGGAATCACTTCCTCCTCTATTAAACTTTTTGCCTCCAACCTGCATACTTCAATTAATGTTTCAAATTTGGGCCACAACAATTGATCGTTATTTAGATGCTGATAATGTTTCTTGTATATTCTTAGCGCTCGACGCATAGCCAGGAAATCTTCCAGATCTATATCACAGTTCTCATAGGCGCTAACTAAGAAATCAATTTCAAGCTGGATGATGTCCATATCATCTTCACCGCAAAACTTTGTTTTCCAGATTTTTTCTGCCCGCCTTTTAATTACCTCCTCTTCCATCTTTATCTGATTTAAGAAATCTGCGAGCTTTAAACGAATGTCTCCGATCTCTGGCATCTGGATTCGCGTTGATAATCCTTGGAGTTTTGATGAATATTCCCTGCCCGTTGTCAGAAGAACACGTAGTTCGATAATTCGCACGCATCGAGCAGCTTCACCGTGCGTAGTGAGCCACAGGTTGACCTCATTGATAATCTGACGAGCTTCGGCAGCCGTTTCAATGTACTTTAGGACCTCGCGAGTGCGCCTTTCAAGTTGCTCGTATAGGTCATTGAGACCTAGTTTCTTTAAGTTGCCACCGGTTAAATTAAGCATCTTGTGTTTAAACTCACCGGCTGCCTCCGGAGTTCCTGCAGTTGGAGCCTGATGTCCAAGCCAATCAGAGAAGATGTAGATGATCTTTTGGCGTGTTCTTTCAAGCAATGGCTGAAATTCCTGAATTTGTTGATCTGACCAACGAGGTTTCTCCTTGGTCATTCGTGCTATGAGATCAGATAGTTCTGAAGCTCCCCAAGACATTTGACCTGCGTCTGCACGGTTTTCGCCCAATTCGATCTTGCCAAGTGCTTCATTCTGTTTTTGCACTAAGTCGGCGAGGGCTTTACGTGACGTGTGGCTCAGGTCATCTAGATGATTCACGCGGTACACTTGGGTCGGAGGTATAGGAACCCGAGTTTTAAGCTCACCGGCCCGTTTGAAATATTCGCATCTTAGCAAATGGCTTTCGGCCTGTTCCCACTCATCCAGTAGAGATTCCCACTCTGTGGACTCCTCACCAAGGTGAATGAGGAAGATGTCATGAAGGGCGCCAATGTCTATGAACTTGCCGCGGAACAAGCCGTCTTGAATCCACTGCGAGACGGCATATTGCTGACTGCCTTTGACGATACAAATCTTTTCGGCTCGGGCTGCTATAAATACTCCCAGTAGAAGACCAGCAGAAGCAATGTTGGCTCCGTAAGGAGGTTCGCATAGTTTTTGCAAAGTCGAGCCAAGAGGAATACGATGATCCCCAGAGGTGAGTAGCTCATCCCACTTCTCAGTCAGTTTTCGAACGGTCGGATGGCTTGGCCGTGTGCGGACATTCCCATTCTGAGCGTAGATGCCCCATGTATCATGAAGAACTGTGACAGCGCGATTTTTAACTCTTACTGGTTTACTAATAACCGCTCCCCAGTCGAGTCTCCCTAACAGAAGTTCTGTTGTAAGCTCCTGGCAAGAGTCGGGGGCGTTGCCTCGCGCCGTACTGAATCCATCAAAAGGAAACTCTAAGGGGCTTTTATATATTCGTGAAAATAGTTCAGTACCAGCACGGCTAAGTCGATGAGCTTCAAGGGGATCTTTGAAGCTGGTAATATAGTGACGGCGCTTTATCATTATATCAACCTGACTTCGCACGACCGCACGCGTCTTTTCTTGATGGGCTGGGATTAGGTTTCCGAAGCGGAGCCGGTCCTCTTCACTCAGGGATTCATCTAGTACGGCCAGTTCCGCAAGTGATTGGCCGAGATTGCCGTCTTCGTCGCATAACAGCACTACAATGATTGGTAAGGCTGCAACACCAGCCTCTTGCGCAGAAGAGCGCAGCAATTTCTTAATGTCAGCGGCAATCAACTCAATGTCTCGGCTCGGTTCTACATAACAGTAAATGATTGTTCCACGCGGTTCGTCGACAGCAAGCGCTTTGGCCCAACGGTCCGCGGCCAGTTTAAATTGCATCGCGATAACGTCCAAATTCGAAGTTACTCCAAAATACCGCCACTCGCGAGTCGTGATCTTGTTTTCCTCTGCAAAATCACATTCAAGGTCACATAAAAGATCACACCAAGTCGCTGCTTTGCTGGCAAACAAGGCGGACTTCCCTGCTTCATCGTAAGTACTGGCTACCCTATGCCGCACAAAAGAGAGAAACTGCGTTCGTGGAACCGCATCACCAAGAATATCAAACTCCTTGAATGATTCGTCCCACTCCAGAACGTTGTATTCATCTTGAAGCTGGCGGATGCCTTCATCGGCAATCCGTAGATGGAGGCCAGAGAGCTCAGACAACGCTTGCACTGCATCATCTTTGTCAGTGGCTTTCAGGCCCATTTTTGATGATAGAACAACAGCACGAAGTATCCGCTTCAAGTTGGTATCTAGATTTGATCCATGACGGGCATCCACTGATGCGTAAGCGTGCGCTATGGATCCCTGCTGTCCTCCCTCCTCGGATGTAAGAAGTTCGTGCTGTAAGGAATCTGACCAGAAATCGACGGGGTAGATACACCATGTTGAGTCCGCGTCAACTTCTATTCCCTTAAACCTTTCGAATGTATCTCCAAGCAATGCGAATGCGGAACGTTCTTGAAGGTGCTTCCCCGCAGCCGCCAGATGGAAAAGAAACCATGTCGAGTATGCCGATAGGGGCCAGCAGCCCTTACGAATGACAGTATGGAACTGCTCAGTATCGCTCCACAACCTATGATTTCTCGATTGTGGATACCAGCGCTCGATATTGCCTGCTATATCGGCTGATTCCTGCTTTGCGGCAGTGCTATCGAAGAGGCGATCAAGCTGATGGATCTGCTTTTTCTCGATGAGGCTCGCGATTAAGGTTTCCAGATTGATGGAGAGATAAACTCGATTAGCTGCTTGATAGCGCGTTACATACCGCAATATCTCGTTCTTATGCTCCGGGGCGACACGCTGAACATAGGCATTCAGCTCAAATTGAATGAAACCCGCAAAGCATGCTTTACCCGCGTTCGCTTGTATTCCCTCGAACAAATCCTGAAGTACACCGCTGCCGGCAATGTGGCTTCGGACGGTAGCGAACTCCGTGTAACGGCCAAATTCATCGAAGAGAACCGCAAGAGACCGGAAGTGCTTGCCAGGCCCACAGTACTCCCTGCATGCCACGTCAATAACATCGCGAATTGACTCCCCACCAAAAGCCGAAATCTTGATATTTTTGGCTGCAAGAACTTGATGCACATTGCCGTAAGTTGCTTCATCCTGCTGTTCAAGGTCGGACAGCACATCCTCGATAGTTGTGGCCTCACAAGCTGCAAGTAGCTCTTTGATCACTTCGGTATTTGTCGAGGCCATCTTTATCAGACTTGCGGCTTGAGCAAAGCGTGGACGAAGCTCATCCAGCGGGCGTGTATCCAAGTTAAAGATCTTCACCTGCTTAAATAGCTGTCGTATCACCTCGGTAGTCAGATCGAAGCTCTTCATTCCGTTTAATGCAACGACCAGACAAGGTTGTTGCGCTTCTCCAAAAATTGCTCTAATCTCGGCCCCTATAGGCTTGTCCGCCTGATCAATCCCAGACAAAATGATATCGGTACTATCGTCAATAGGGCTTTGTAGAAGGGATGCCAAGGTGAGTCCAAGATGTGATTTGCCTGTACCATAGCCGGCAATAGCTAGGGTGAACGGCTGATCCTCAATTCCGTAACACCTTCTGACAAAGGATCGTGCGAAGTTAGCAGTATCCTGAAGACGGTGACCATGAGATAATCCAACGTCTTCCTGTGAGACACCATGATAAGCCGGACCATGAAAGACGAATGCCGACGCTGCTTCATGGGTACGTGAGTCATCTGTCCCAAACCAATCGATATTGACAGCACCATTAAAAAGGCGGTCGCCTCGGAAATCTACAATATCATAAAGGTGTTCAGGCATGTTCACTCCCTTACAACAAATCGTCATAGATGTGTTTCCATGCCGACGCTGCAGAGGAATTAGGTCGGAGAAGCCATGGCACCATGTGGCGGTCGACTTCGATCAACCCTTTTCGCTCAACCAACGTTAATACTCGTTGATGGCTACCAACATCCCATCCTGGGATGTTTCTCCACCCGGCTCGGGTGTTCAGTTCAGCGATGGATATTTGTCCTTGTCTCGGGAAGTGATCCGCAATGAGTTGGAGCATCCAAGCCCCATATGCGTATCCATACTCATCAGTGATGGGACTTGGTTTTCGGACGATGCCTTTACCAGATTCAAACAACGCTCCACACACGCTGAAGGCGGCTTCGTCTTGGTACATTCCTATCAGTGGCCCAATTAAGCCGACCTTGTCTATGCCGTAGATAAGACTTAGATGCGACTCCAGCTTTGCCCTTTCGAAGGTCATACCGAGGGATTGCGTTCCTCTGAAAAAAACTTGATACCATACATCCGCTCCGTTGAGTGGCCCGCAAAGGTTTAGGTGTGCAATCCACTGGCTCAAATCGGCCTTCAAGTAAGGGTCTTCAAGTAGGACGGAACGACCGAATGGCGTGAGCTCAGGTTTTTTGACAGCCGACCGTTCTTGACCGGCCAATCGAATCAGACCCATGCCACGGCAGTAGTCCAGAATTGCTGGAACTTTCCCGCTTGATGTACCTGTTGGGATTCCAGTTGCGGCGGCAATAGCCTGTGCGTCTCCTTCCGCACCGGAAGCAGCGAAGCGCAGCATCGCTGCGATGTACTGCCGCTCAGGCTTAAAAGTCCGATGAAAGTTACGTGGTAGTCGGCTATTCTGGCCAATGTCAGGCATTGGAAGTTCGTTCATTTAGGGATGTGATCTGAATACGGAATGCCTTGACTTCCAGTTTGCCGGTCAATTCATTTAGACTCGGACCAAGCGAGTAGCATTCTCCCTTCTTCAGCGCCGCAAGCCTCTTGATCCAAATATCGGCCTTCTCTCCAGTACTGATGGCTGCGATCTCGGCATAGGTCCGCATTTCGGTGTCGGCCGGCCGGAAGAAAAGCTTATGCGCAGCATTGAAGAGGCGATCTTTCTCATCTTTGTCGAGGTTACTCATGATCTGCGTGGCCAGAATGAGAGAAAATCCGAACTTGCGGCCTTCAGTCAGTAACTGGGCGAGCGGGCTCTCATCCCGATGGTCCAGGTTCTGGACCTCGTCGAGTACAAGTACGCGAGGGCAATGTTGGGTTCCACGGCTGCGATAGAACCAATATAGGTCGATCAGACTGAACTCAGTAATTAACCTGGCCGAGTCTTTCATAAATCCTGCAAGTTGAAGGATATGGCATCGATGTTCATCATCTGAAAAAAGTCGCTCCCAACCTTTTGGATCTTCCTCACCAAAAGGATTCTGATCAATAAAAGGTCGAAGCTTACTCACAACACTCGCCGCAGATTGCCCCACAGTACCTTTCTGCTCTATCAGTTCCTCCAATCGAGGAATAAGATCAGACAGCGTCATCCTTATTGCAACTGGCCCCCACAATTCCAGTCCCATCTTGATGGCTTGGTAGAGCGCAGATTTCTGTTGATCCCCAAAGCTGTAGACTTCCGAAAACACGCCGCTGACTCGTTGCGCCGTCGATGATGTCGATTCCGGCAACAGCTCGCCAGCGATGGGTTCTGTCTGTTGGCGGAAGGGATTGATGTCTAAAGGTTGTTTGCGGACAACATGTTGAACCGGCTGAAGCTGATCTCTAAATTCCACTTCCAATTGATTATCAAAGAAACCATTCGTATAGTCTACGATGAGGGAGTTCTGGCCGTTACGGCCAAGCTCGAATAACAAGCACTGAATAGTATAAGTTTTTCCCATCCCGGATGACCCAAATATCAGCATATGGCGGTTGTTCAGCTCGTTGTGTCCGAATTCCCAGTATACTTTGCGAGAGCCAGATATCGCCTGTCCAAGAAGTATTCGTTCGGGTATCTTCCCAGTAGCTTTCTTCGATACAGTTAATGTATCAGATACATGTTCTGCAGCAGGGGCGGGTCCTGGCAGTGGAGGCTCGTCGTCAGGCTTCCTTCCATCATCGAATTCGCCCCCGGACTCGTCCATGTCCTCGCTTGAACCATCAATCTGGTCTATGTCGTGGGGCGGTATACCGACCGCTTCGAAGGAGGCACACGACTCAGTCCAGGGAATGCCAAACTTGGCTCCCTTTTCACACAAAGACCTCACAAACTCCGTTCCGCACGACACAACGCCAATTCCTATCTCTCGCCCCTCAACTGTATAACACCAGGTGTCTGTCTGTGAGATCCCTGGTGCGTTCTGATCTGTCCAGAAAGCCAGTGCCGTGGCGCGCCACTCAATATCGAACTCACCTTCGGCAAGACGTTCCAATGAAGACAAAACGTGCTCCTGGTCACGTTCCATGATCACAGATTTACTCGAAATGAGGCGGTGAAGCTGCAACCACCAATACCGTTGATCCGGACGTTCATCCTCAACACGCATCTCGTCCGAACGTGGCATGAACACGGAGACGAGATGGCGAAGGCCGTTCTCCAGTTGGTCCCTTGCCTTGTCGAGATGCGCATCAGACATCTTCGCAAGCTTGCATTCGATTAGCCGCATATCCAAATGCAGACGCCCAGAATCACCGATTTTTACCGTCATCCAGAGGAGGTCGGGTCTGGTATCCGTGTCAGCGGAATCGAACCAATGGCGAAAAGCATCTAGTGAGACTAACTGGTCGCATAGAACGTCGTTTCCCGCCTTCAGGAGCTTTCGAGTTAACGAATAGGCCATGAAGTCGTGAACATAAGGACCGATGCCGGTTGCTCGGACCAAAGAGAGTCCAGAGATGTGGCGAGATTCCGATAAAACGCTTTCAGCAACAGCCTGGAATGTGTCCGGAGTCCATCCATTGTAAATTTCGCTAATAGCAGCTATGAGCTTGTGAAGCACATCCGATAACCGGAATTGCTCGGTAGAGATCGTATAGTTTGCCTCTCCGTGCATTCCGACTCCCGTTCCAAACCCAATTATTTCCCTTGTTTCTTGAGTATCGAGCGTCTTCTCCGCAACTAGTCGTTCATCAATGTTCGGATCAATGCAGACAACCCATTCCGCCCTTTGATGCAAGGCGTCGACAACGCCCTGCCATGGTCCATAATCCCCATAGCCCAGAACTACATGATTGGTATTCTGAGAAGATTCTTTGCTCTTTAAACGCGCCATTACTTCAGCGTGACGCGTCGTGACGCGGAATTGTCGATTGCTAAGCACTCGAGCACGCTGGAGATGCCGGCCGGGATCGCGAAAGGAACAGAACGCTTTCTCCAAAATTGGGAACTTCAACGTGCGGGTAGTAACATCGTATGGCTTGACTAGCTCGAAATCGTTACCCTGTGAACCAGCCTGTATAAAGCCATTAAGAAAGGCCACATCAACATCAAGGCTCGCAGAGACGATCTCTTTGAACTGCCTATACTGGTTCTCAGAAGATACGATACGATGTGCAACGGAGAGCTGTACCCTTCGATAGTGCGCAAGAGATCCTTGCGTCTCGGCCGCTTCCCAACGCTCTTTCCATTGGGCGACCCAACGCGCGACGCTGCTGTCATCGCTGGATTCTGTGAAAACGGTAACCGACATGGCATAGGGTTTAGCTTCATCTTTGCGAACGCGACAAACATCTACTAGGAACTCATCTACGGCCGCGATGACTGTCTGGATATCTTGGTTCTGATAGACAGCTATTCCGAGGCCATCCTCGGCGTGCAGATGGAGTCTGCGGTAATCCTGTAACACACGTGAAATCAGGATAGATTCTCGACTGCTCCGAAACAGTTCCGTGTCAGATAGTTCTTCTTCTTCGAAAGCATCGTAGCGTAACAGTAACCGAGTGGTCAGGGGAGCTTCAGTCTCTCCAACGGATCCGATACGATGAATGAGGCCGATTCCTCGGACATCTGTGTCTAGAAACCGATTTCTATCCTTGAGTAAGCCACACAATGGCGTCTGGATTGCGGCTAGATCTACGTAACCCTGCCAAATGCTGTCTCGGAAGGACCGCATTCCTGGTGAGCGCAGTTCTCGGCCCGCAATTGTAGAGAAAGCGGTGAGCAGATAAAGAATATGAGCTTGAAGCATCTCCAGTAATGCTGGGTGTAACACCGTGACGGCACATGATGGTTCAAAGGCATCCCAAACCCACCTGTCCGACTCAAAATTACGCTGTGCAATAATCAGGAACGCTCGGAAGATCATCGACGCCATCGGACTGTTTTTACAGGCGGGATCGAGCAGATAAGCATCAGTGGCCTTCTCATAGGCCTTCCGCAGGTCTTCCCAACTATCCAGCAAAGCAGCATGGATACCATCGGTACTTGCCAATTGTATGAAGTGATCGTATTTGAACGATAGTTCTTGAACTGAGGGCAGCAAGGAGTCCTTAGAGTCAAGTTCTCGTACTTTCAGAAGGTTGTTTACTCCATCAATTTCCTCGTGAATGCATTGGAGAAGCACTCTTCGAGTTTCTTCATCGTCCTTAGCTAGAATTAATTCTTCATAGTAGGGCACATGAAAAACGGGAAGACAATATCCATCAGCGCTGGAGATGCCTTTTGCAGCCCATTGAACCAACTCGTCAGCAACGCGGTAAGGATGAATCTCCGGAAGGCGCCATGCAAACTGCCGCGAGACAGGCTCATCCCATCCTTCACCTTCCAGAATAACAGTGAATTGGAGAAAAGGTTCCGAGGTGCGAGCTGGCTGACAATCTACTTCCTGGCGGTAAAGAGCAGACTTCACAGGGACATTTCGGCCATCAGAACACATCCGCGCTGTATCGATCCATTTCTCGAGATATCGATCCACACCGCCCAGTATCTTTGCTAAATATTCAATAGCTCGCTGGGCACGCTCCTCTGCTGACTCGCCTTCACAATCATGTTTAAATAAAATAGATTCGATCCGAATGCTTGATAGTGCCTCGTGAGCAAACACACCATTGTCATTTGCTCTCCGTTTGAACTCGCCAAGCGTTGTCCAGAGTGCGCTCAGAGCCACTTCAATCGGCCCGCCGCTCAGCTTGGTGACCTTCGGAGGAGGTGGCTCCGTTTTTCTTGGGGGTCTAAAACAAAGGATGCGGTCCCGGATTGTCACAAAATCACAACTCAGCAACTGATTTCTAATCTGTGAATCGCCCTTCTTGATGTATTCCTTCAGTGCATCTACAAGCTCTTCGTCTGCACTCCAGGGATTCCTTTCAGAGGGATCGAAGACATCACCGAGAGGGTTGTGTTCTACGAATGAGTCAATTGTTTTAAGAGCCTTTTTACGGTTTCGGTCTTCGAGGAACGCATCGTAGGTGAAGAAAGCGACTGCGTCGTCTAAGTATGCACCGAAGTTCCGATATGCCGATAATTTAAAATTTCCAAATTGTGGAAGGCCAAACCTGCCAAGGCTGGAAAGTAGTGCTCTCTCCGCATCGTGTCCGTCCTGAGCGCCAGAGAGATTAAGTTCCTGAAGCAGGGAGCTAACCTGCAACACATCGGCAAGACCTCGCTCTACGAGTGGCTGTAGAATCGAGTCGAAGTGGTGGATGGTTTCTTCTTCGTATCCGATACCCGTTTCCAGAGCTGCGCGAATCCATTTCCCAAAGCTGCCTCCCAACTCGCGCTCCCAAATGGTATGCAAATCGCAATGATGAAAATCGGCCATGCTTGCCGCATCGGTAACGCGATCAACTCCGATCAAAAGAACGAGCGCGGATTTTCCATCATCTGAGGTAATATTGCGGTATCCAGTCAGGTTCTCCTTTTCATCGCACCATCCCTTTTCGGATAACTCACGTTGGAGGTCCCGAATCTCCGGTTTATTGGACATTTGCCACTCCTGCACGAGGGGAGTAGCCACCTTTATGGTAAGTCTCATGGCATCCGGAAGCTTGGCGCAATGTGACGTCATTCCGTCTGCTATATCTTTCACCACTTGTGGCGGCAGCGATGGCATCATGAATAGCATCTTCCCTTTACCCTGCTGCTGCTCTGCCTGGCGGCAGATATAATCAGTTGCGCTCTTTGCGAAGAATTTCATTCAGACGCTTCTCCGCCATCAAAGGGGTTTAGGACAAGAGAGCAGGAATCCGAAAGGCGAATCAGAACGCCGGCTGCGTCAAGCATTTCAGTCAGCCATTCGTCCACCTTGCCCCCAAGGGTTGTCAGGCGAGATGTTCCCGACCACTCACAAGTCGAAGCAAGGCCTTCATCATCGACAACGATTCCGAAGTGAGCTAACAGCAGTTTCTTAAAGGTTTCGTAAGTAACACGTTTGCCTGGACGAAGAACAGATAATACAAGGAACTGGAGAAGTCTGTCGTTTAAGACGAAACGAGCGCCGACGCCTCGTTTAGGGACGATAAATCCTATTCTCTTCGCTACCGTTAGGAAGAGCTTATGACCGTAACGACCGTCAGCCTCTTTATATATCCGGGTCAAATCGTCATCGTTCAGTCCAGCAAAGCTTGAAAGAATATCGTGATGTCGGACGGCATTGTAGATCAGTCGTTGAACCGCATTAACATTGCGCCGCGATATTTGCTTGATCACAGGCCGCTCGCCCTGGGGATCTGAAATCGCCCACACGTATCCTAAGGGTCCGACCGCGTCCGTTCCCTGAACACCATCTGGTGAATAACGGGCGCTTTGGGCGCAAAGACTTCTGAGAACTTGCACCGCGCAGGCAATCTCAAGCATCTCCAATCGCTCGATCGGGTCTATGGCAGCTTCACAGATGCGCAAAAGCTCGATTACGAAAAGAAAGCCTTCGGGCCAACTCTCTTCAGGACACCAACCACAGGACGCGAAGCGCGGCTCGCCGGCTTTGAAGTCAGTCTGTTCCGCTGTCTCAGGATCGATCCCGGTATCCAGAAACTCGGCCAGTTTCCCGACTGTCTCGGGACAAGCATCCAGGATTTTTCCAACAGCGGTTTCGACAGCGGCGAGTAACTCTGACGGTGAGGACTCCCGCGACGTGAGGCTCAATCCCGCAGCATCAGCCCACGATTCGATATCTGCCTGATCCTGACTTAGTGCGTTACAAAGTTGGAGGTATAAGAGTTCTCCTCCTCTTGCAAGAAAGCGGTGGCGTCCGAAAGAAAAGTAGTGAAGAAAGCGTTCAATGACGGACGACCAGTCTTTAACTCCAGATCGGCGTGCAGCAGTCTCATTCCAAAGAGTCTCTGCCGCCAAAACAGCCTTAGTCACTGGAAGAAATGCCTGAGCGCACCAAGTGCGTTGTCCTCCCACGCTTTGGAAGCCGAGGAATAAATTCTCTAAAGTTTTAAGTATCTCGTCCTTGTCAATAGATCCCGGGGTCATTTTCGCAGGAGAACGCATTTCACGGACCAAGTCCCGATAGTGCTGCCTATGGCTTTCGTGCCGGGTGTCGAGTTTCGAAGCTCCAAGAAATGCAAAGAGCTTAAGGTTCAATCGTGCTTTGGGCGCATATTGCAAAGGAGCTTCTGCCGGCCAGGATTTCAGAAAATCCATCTCAGGAAAGAGCACCCCCTCCTGCAACTGCTTGTCGCCTATTCGTTTTGAGGATGCAGCGATCAGGAGGAACTCAATCAGAAGTTCGGCTACAGTCTGATCAACAAAAAAACGTCGCCCGAACAGCCGGATGGAAGGGTTGTAGTCCTCATCACCTGAGCGTTCCAACTGCCGCGTTATCCTAGGAAATGCGTCAGGCATCGGTTACCTCGAGGCGTCCTTTGCGGATAGCAAATATCTGTCGGCGAAAAGTATGGTTGGTGCGTAAGCGGACAAGCATAATATCGTCCGCTCTCCGTCCGGTTGCATGACGAATCAACTGCCCCTTGAACCGTTCGAGGCGGTCAACGTAAGATGCCTGGAGAGCTTTTCCTATCTCACCATGATTTCGAAGCATCACATAATCCAGGAAGGGGAGAGTGAGAGAAAGGTTCAGATCTCCGCTGCTCGATGGACCTTCCAGAAAGAGATCGCGCCGGATGCCGCCCGCTGAATTGTTGGTCGTATGCAGGATTATCTTGAAATCATCTTCAGGATATCGGGCAAGCACCACCTGTGCACTCTGCCTCACATCATGAGAGCGCCTGCTCAATGTTACAAAGAGATGCTGATCGGACGATGCACCCTCGGGAAGCCGGACGCCCGTGAATTGCTCCTGAAGTACGTGCATGATGCGTTTGTGCAGTGAGCTGGACTCCTGAAGGCTTAGTGCCTCACCATCCAGATTCTGCCATCGAACGAAGTCCAGAAGCATATTTGACCGGAGAAAGGCACGCAGGAATCCGTAGCCTTTGTGGTCTCTGAAATCATGAAGAAAGAAAACAGCCCTCCGGACTTGATCGCGTGCATCGGAGCTGGATATCGCACTGTCAAACTGAAGGCCTGCGCCGTATCGCCTCAGGATTTCAAAGTCATTCGGGGCCTTTGCGGACTCCAGTTGGAACGAGCGCCCCCGACTTCGAAGCCAGAGGTGACGCTCCCAGGTAGGACTTGGCTGCGAGCCGAACCCCTGGTCACGAACCGCCTGAATACCTTTTAGCTGTGCTGCAAGTGGATCCGATGTGCTTCCGTTATCTCCAAAGAAACGGTTAAAAAACATAAACTCCGTCATCAAAGGTGGTTTGGCCCTCTCCGCCATTTTCTCGACGTCCGAATACTCCAAGCCGGAGGTTATCATGTAGGCCATATGGGCGCATAGCTGGCGAAGAGTGAGCCTGGTGCCGTATTCGTACATACGACGGTATGCAAGAAACAGTCTATCGCGTACAATCGGCAGGTTGGCCTGCAACAAACAGACGTTACGAAAAATAGGACACTTCTCTTTGCATGATGCAGATTGACATGGTTCCCATCTTTTCGCGGCAAGTATACGCTCGAAGATTTTGCTGGCGAGCGATAGGTTGTCCATCATGGCCACATTGATCAATACAAATTCGACACCTTGGAAAGTGACCGTAGCAGGTTCAATACTGCTCATTGAGCCGAGCAGATTACTTTCTACATCTATTAAGTTCCCACCAATTACATTTTCTTGAGCCTTGAAGGTGTCCAGCAAAGTGCCCGTATTGGAGATGAGCAGAAAGCTGGAGCAATTGGCATCTAACATTTCTCGCATCAGATTCAAGCGCTCGGAGGGAGACCACTCGCTGAAATCTTTCACGAGACTAATTGAACCGACATTTTCACGGCGCTGCAAGGTTCTCGGAAGCGGCTGATCCGCCGGGAGATTCTCCAGCCGTCTGAAGATATCGACAGCGATTGTCGATTTGCCGTCCCCTGCATGCCCGGTGAGGATAACATGCTTCTTTTCCTCTCCGGTCAGAACGTCAAGAATAACTTCGGCGATTGGATGATGAACATGGATATGGCTAAAAAAAGGATTTAGTGCCTGAGATTCAGCCAAGGAGTTTTCGTTAGCCGCACTGCGGCTGTGCAGTGAATTGAGGTATGGCACGAATGGATTGGGATCTACAGTAACAGGTATGGGTCTTGCAATCAAACGCTCGGGTTGCGAGGGTTCTGTCTCAATGGCGCCAACTGAAGTCTCTTCGGTTTCCACACCCGCTTCCATACCTTCGACCGGCTTGGATTGGACCAAGGCTTCATCCAGTGCCGATTTCATCTCTTGGGCAGAGACGTATCGGTCTGCGGCATCAGGTAAAGATCCTTTCCTCAGCCATCTCACGAGCGCGTCTGGCTCTTCGCCGGCACCCGAGGTCTCTGCTCCCGGCCTATATCCAAGAAGCCATTCATGAAGACTGATCGACAGGGCATATAAATCGCCGTTCGCGCTGTACTTTCGGTCCTTTCCCAGACGTAAATCTGGTGCCACATATCCTTCAGTTCCCTCATACGTGCCTATATGCGGCTTAGATGCCGCCCCGAAATCAATCAGCACCAGACGTTGCGCATGCCCCAAAAGAATGTTCTCGGGTTTAATGTCGTTATGAAGGATCGGGCTTGGGATGCCTTCATCGATATTCTGGTGAAGAGATGATATGGCGTCGAGGAGCTGTTTAGCTCCTCGGACGAAGCTCTCGCTGTCAGGGCGAAGGCCATTGGTAATCTCATCCCGGAGGCTTCTTTCAGAAATCCAGTCAAATGCGATGTAGTAGCGGCCATCGCTCCACTGATTATAGCTGTCCACCCGAACCAGGCTGGTATGATGGACTGCTGCGGCATAGAACTGTTCGTCGACAACCCTCGGCAGCGGCACGTCGCGATTGAAAAGCTTCAGAGCCACATCTTTACCGCGGACCCCAGCCGCCCGATAGATCTGGGCTTCCGCGCCTGACTTCACGAAAGATTGGATGCTATAGAGACCCGATTGAGCTTCTTCGTGCAAGCGGGGATTGGTTTCGGAGATGACAGGCAGTGTGGGATAGCCGGTGCACTCATCCAGCGCGACAATCACTTTGGCGGCATCGGCAATGCGATCGGAAGGATTCTGGCGAATCAATGTACAGACAAGATCAATTACACATTTCGAAATGCCTTCGACCTGCCGCAGTTTCTGTAAATGTTCCTCCGTCAGCCTGCCATTCGAACGTTCGAGGTCGGTGGAACAGCCAAATGGGCATTGACCGACAAGCATCTCGTAGAGAATGACGCCAAGACTGAACAGATCAGCCGTTGCTTCTGGAACGGTGCCGCAGACATAGATTTCCGGTGCAATGTATGGTGAACGTTTAAGCTTGGAGACGTCTGGGATCACCGTAATTCGATTGTCTTCAAGCTGATAGGAGAGGTCAAAATTCATCAGTTTAGGCGTGTCGTTAACCATGAGAACATTTTCCGGCGACACAGCTCGATGGATGACGCATTGGGAATGCGCCGCCTCCAGTCCACGGGCGAGTCCTGCGGTAATGGTTAATGCCTTACCTAAATCGAATGACTCCTCCCGATCAAGACAATCCCGCAGCGTGCCTGTCTCCGACCAGTCACTTCCTTCAACGAGGTAGCTGTTCTCGTTAGGGATATCCCATACTTTCAGAATATTGGAGTGGTCTCCGATCTTCGTGACCGCATTCAGCGTCGCAGTAGCTTTCTCTTTAGCAAGTTGATCATCAGATTTGAGGTAGAAAATACGCAACCGGCTGAGTTTCCTGTGGCGGATATCCGTTCTTCTCGCCACCACTTCGGCTCGGTCGTCATATTGGTAGAGCCTTTCGACTATCTCATACCCTGGAAACACGAAGTCGCGCGGAGGCCCCACGGTGTTCAGCTTCTGTATATATTCCACGAAAGCGTGGCACTGCAAGTCGGATAGCACCTCCGATTTGGCTTCTCGTTGGCTCTTTAGATATTGCAGGAATCGCTCAATGCTTTCGAAGGTTGGATTGTTAGCCGTAGTGGAGGGAATCGCGCAACCAATGGCCTCAACGTCGGGATTTGTGAGAACGACAACCGATTCGAAGTAAACCTGTGGAAAACTTGGGAATTTTCGATCGTAGACACCGCGTAAAAGCTTTGCTTTAAAATTGTTTGACTTGTGTGGATCATCTTTGAAAAAAGAGCCGTTTTGAAGCCAGGAATTTGGCCGGATCTCGATTCGCCCGCTCCAGTGTTTCAACTCCACTACGTAGATTCTAAATCTCGATACAATAAGAAGGTCCGTTTCGAAGTATCGGTTCGACTGCTTATCGTGCAGTTCAAGGTTGGAAAGCGATTCTCCAAACCGGTGTGCTTTGACGTGACTTTTGATCGTTTCGAGTGCGTCAGCTTCGTGGGCAAAAAGGGAATTCTGAGCGCGCTCTTCGTGATCAGCTTCGGGCGTAGAACGGCTCTCAATCCCTTTTGAAATGATTGACTCCAGTTCTCTAAAAATAATCGCACTCGCGTTCTTATCTCGCATGAAACCAAAAACATCACGATCGATCTCTGCATGGTCTACTAGTCGTTGAAGTTCTCCCGGTGAACCTACTGTCTCTGCGTTCTGTAGTGATTGTTCTTGTCCTGGCTTGGCCACAAGATGCCAGAAGCCATGCCTGGAAAGATGGAAAAACGGAGCCGATGGACGATCTCTATCTTCCGGTGAAGCATACTTGTGAAATAACTCAGAAAAAATATGGCGGAATTCTTCGTCGAAATGCACACAAGATGTCGTTATCAAACCTTCATGCACCATATGCATTAGGCTCAGGATAAGAATGTGTTTATGGGGCTTGAATCCCTTGCCAGGTTTGCTCAGCGTCGATAGGCAGTCAAGAAACGCTTTTAGCGTCATCACCTTGCCCCCGTAATGTCGCTTGTACGGGTGGGTCAATGTGCGAGATCGCGTTTTATAGATTTAGCGCAATTCGCAAGACGAACTGCTGCACATTCAGCCTCTTCACTGGTCGAGTACCTTCCGAAAGACACACGAACAGCACATCTCGCGTCTTCCCTTGAATATCCGCATGCGAGAATGACGTGTGATGGCGAGATAGTCCCCGAAGTACAGGCAGAGCCGCTACTAATGCATAAATCAGTCGCACGAGACAGAAGTATGTCTGCTGGCGTATCAGTGAATACGAGGCAAGAAGTTCCCGGCAATCTCCTTGTAGATTTACCTATCACGATGGTCTCGGGGTATAAATCTTCTACGCGCCTTTCGAAGTAATCACGTATTGACCCAATCCTCTTAGCATCTTCGTCAAGAGCAGAGGGGATCAGTTGGCAAGCTTTTCCGAAACCTACAATACCCGGGACATTTAGTGTTCCGGAGCGTAGACCGGATTCTTGTCCGCCGCCTCGGAGAAGTGGATTTAGAGCAGCCCGGGGGCTTCCTCCACGTATATAGCAAGCTCCAATTCCTTTAGGTCCGTATGCCTTATGGGCGCTGATTGACGCGTAATCTACATCCATGTCATCAAGTGAAATAGTCACTTTTCCAAGCATCTGTGAAGCGTCACAATGCATGAATGCACCCTGGGATCTCGCCAGTTCGGCAATTTCCTTAACGGGTTGCACCACTCCGGTTTCGTTATTTGCACCTTGCACAGAAACCAAGAGTGTTTCCTCTGTAATGAGTTTCTTAGCCTCCGACACACTCACAACGCCCGATTGCATCATTGGGATGTACTTGATAACGAAGCCTTTCTCTTGAAGCCACAGACACGGTTCTAATATTGACTTGTGCTCCCCCGCTCCAATTACAATACGACGTCTGTTCTGCCATCTCTCAGCGATCCCGATTAAAACCATGCAATTTGATTCTGTTGCTCCACTAGTAAAAACTATGTCCTGTGGTGCAACATCTATAGTATAGCCAATGAAAGCCCTCGCTTCTTCAACCGCTCTTTTCGCAGCACGTCCATTGACATGTGTACTTGCTGGATTGCCGTAGATGTCCCCCCAAAAAGGCATCATGGCATTGATTACTTCGGCATCGCAAGGAGTCGTCGCGTTGTAATCCAAATATATCGTAGGAGGCTTCATCATAAATGACAGAATAAACAGCTATTCCCAGAATTTGAGTGTTCTGTGTCAAATACATCTCCTAAAGAAGCATTTGCACGGAAAGAGGCCTCCCGCTCACATCTGCGCTTGTATTCAGCTTTTATCTGTACGATACGTTCTGGCCGAGAAAGCTCTTCAAGACTTTCATTCTGATCCCATGTATACCGATCTCCGGTTTCTGGATCTTGTTTTTCGTATTTTTTTGCTTCTTCGAAAAGTTCAGGATGTGTTTCAAGTAAACCTATCCATTCACGGCGTTGTTGGAAAAAGCAGAAAAAGCAACCAGAACGAGAACGCCACTTGTAGTACTCTGGAAGGCCCAGTCCGCTTTTCTCAAGAATTTGAATTATATCCGCATAGACAAGTCCATCCTCAATAAATGGGAAACGTGCGACAATGTTTGGCTTTGTGGAGATATATCCCTTCCTATGGGGTTCATCTGCTCGAATACCGATATAACTCGTCACAGGGTCTTCCCCGACGTACTTTTCATATGGCTTAATCTTAAGGTATTCGGTGCACCAACGAACTTGTGGCGACGGTAAGAATCCATTTTTTATTTTCAGAAGGTCGTCGAAACCCATGCCATCGTGCTTTAGTCTTACTATCCGCTTCCCCAAATATACTTCCAGTTTATCGAGATAGTCATAAGTTTCTTTGAGTTCTTTTTCAGTGTCACAGAATACATACTCCATTTCAGGCACTTTGTCTCTCATATACAGTGCCAAAGCCGTACTGTCCTTGCCACCGGAAAGAGAGAGAATATGGCGGGTCTTATTTCCCGTTCTATCTCTATTATCATCACTCATCACTCAACTCCTCAAGCAAGCGGATTACAGCAGCGCGAATGGCCCGCGGTGAAGCATTATTGTTGTTGTGGAGTAAGTACTCCCGGACTCGAAATAGGATATCTTCGGCTTGCCGCTGTTCCGCGATGGGGAGCACGTCGAACTGAGCATCGACATTGGAGTCTATGCCTAAACGCACCGCATCCCTGAAAGCCTTGCCAATTGCAGCGGCTGCTTCAGGAAACCGATCAACGTCCGAGTCAGTCCAATTCCGAGGAGGGCGGTTCGCCACAAGCGCAAGAACCGATTCCACCCCTGATGCCTCGGCTCCGCTCTGCGTCACCCGTTTCAGAAAAGTCAGGAGATGGAACTCTGTGACAACCGGCTCAAGCGCAACTGCCGTGTTCCGCAGTTCCGGCCAATGCGCATCTCCTTCGCTGAAGCCACATGCCTTAAGTAGTATATCCCTTGCGGTGTTGATGGTGGAGTTTGTTATCTCTAAAAGATTACGCAGATTCAAGTTCAGTAAATCGAAGAAGCCGTCGATTTCGTCTGTCGTGTACTCCGCTTCTGAAAAGACAGGCAGACGCAGGGCTTCCGGTAGGGCAACGAAGAGAAACTGTTCAGGCGACTTTGCATTCTGGAACGAGTCGCGAAGCGCAAGAGTCGTTTCGGGCAGTCGTCTCGTGTTCCAGGCGAAATCCGGCAGGCTTTTAACCATTCGGAACAACGCTCGCACGACAGACACTGTTGCTGGTTTGACATTCAGACCCTTACCAAGACGGTGCACTACCGCGGCACGCCCCCCCGAAATCCTGCTTCCAGCGACAGCAAAGAATTCTGGACGACGCATCAATACCTCAAAATCGGAAACGCCCGGTTCAGGCAAAAAGGTTCCTTCCCTATATAATGTTGTCTCATCAGGATGAGCCAACATAAATGCGCACAACAGAACGGGATGCAAGCCAGGCATTACGCCAAATGGGGGTGAGGCAAGGCCTAAAAATAAATCGGAAACCGGAATAGGTTCCGGCTGCCTTTCGAAAAGCGCGTCGCGAAGGTAGTTCCAAGCAAAGATTATCCTGGTTTCGTTGCTGTTGTAAGGGGACAAAAAACTCCAATTGCCGTTCTGGTCTTGACAATGAAGACCCGTCGCCTTCAGTACGGACTCATATATGCTACGCTCAGGCGGGTATCCCTCAATACCAAGAGTTTCCTCCCCATAGTGACCCAGCATCCGATCGATGAGATTCCGTCGGGCCGCGGCAGCAGCTGAAGACAACGAGCGTCTCGCAATCAGCTCATTTCGTATTTTTGGTGTCTTCTCGTAGATCTCATCGCAGACATCGGACAGCAACTGAGAGACATCTACAGGGGAGTGAACGAGGATCTCCTCACCATTGTGAATCCAGAGGCAGCCGCTCCCGGTAGGCTCATCCCTTGGATCCAACAAACCATCAATATTTCGCTGCAGTATTTGCTCTGCTTCAGATATCCGTAATGACATCTCACGCCTTGCAACGCGATCATCCCTGAGCTCAGGCGTGTTATCCCAAGCCCACTTTAAAACCCCGAGTTCAGTGACAACAGAGCGAAACTCTCCAATGAATTGAGGAATGGCGAACAGGATGTCGTGTCGCTCGTTTGTCTCGATGGCGCGATCACGGAACTGCTCGGCTACAACAGGCGATTCCGCTAGACAGACCAGGACCTTTCCATCGGCATCGGATACAGTCAAATGAGTATGGATATCTTCCAGATTGTCGATATACTCAATGTGGAAATACCTTAGCGCACCCGTCTCGAAACTGTGTCGGCGAGCGACAAGAGGCCGTGTGTGAAGGTAACACCTCACACTATCGGCCAGGTTAAGTCCCTGTCGAATCTTGCGCTCTCCCTCTGCGATTCGTTCTTCAATGTCAACATCGCTACCTTCCCAAATCCGATAGGTTTGGTTGAATTTCCGAAAGGTTACGATGGATGCCTCTTTCAGAGACTGGAGAACCGCGCGTAACTCATTACCGGGCTTCGGAGAATCGGACACAGCAAGTGAGACAATCTCTTCGGTTGCCTTAAGGTGACAGAACTCACCGAGTGCATTTAGTACGCCGATAGTCTTCACGACATCACGTTGCAAAGGCGAGAGATCTTCTTTCCTCTCCAACACATCAGCCGCCTCTAGCCACCTGAGAGCATGCGGATGCCGGTAGAGTCCTGCTCCAAAACTCCTGGTAAAGTAGTCAAACAAGTCATTGAGCCTGACAGCCGGAGGGTCATCGGGTGTAAGCGTGTGTGTCCTGATGAATTCTTGGAACCCATACGGCTCGAGGCTACTCAGATACGAGAAGAGAGACCGCTCATTCTGCGCGAAACGTCTGAAAACAAAAGGCAAGGCAACGAGGGTTACTGGATGCAGAGGATAAGCGGCTCTGGCAGTTGCCTCGAAATCCGACGGCTGCATGCCAGGAGGCGTAACTCCGGCCTTTGATGTTGTAGTGGCGATTTTCGTTGCATATTCTGGTGGAGTTTCTGTCTGACTGCTAGACTCCCAGCGGATGGCTTGAGCGATCATCCGTATGACTTGTTCGGCTGGCTCCAGAAAAGCAATGTCTTCAAATCGCCCTTGTATCTTTGCCCACTCCCGGCGGGTGGCCAAGTCTAAGTGCTGACCGTATTCCTGAAAAGACTGGTGAAGCAGCCCAACCAACACTATTGGATTGGTCGCGCTACGTGCTGCCTGTTCAGCGAGCTGCTGGAAAACGAAAACGTCCCCTTTCTGGGGGTACCGTGCCGCATACTCGAACAGCTTTCCGAGCTCGTCTACTACAAGCAGAACGCCTTTGTAACCGGAAACTGTCGCCGCTTCGGAAAGAGAAGAGATAGTATCGACGATCTCGCGAGTATCCCACGGCTGGCCGTTCCGCTGCGTCTTAAGCTTCTCTGAAAGGGCGCGTACGGAGGCCTTCACTTTGAGATCACACACTATAGATGCGGCAGCAACAAGTCCCTCGGCTAGACATTTCGCCGCAGAAGTACGCCGGGCTGTCACAAGTATCGGCAAAAAGCCTTTTGATTCTTCGCTGAACAGGCCGAGATCCCGAAGATGAACGGTCAGCAGTGGATCGGCTTGTTCAAGCTGCGATCGAGCTTGCTGGCTCTGTTTGCCTGTTGCACAGAAGAGCCGCGTCAGAAAGACCGCAAACGCCGACTTCCCGACTCCATAGGGTCCCGTCAGCGTCCACGCACGGGAAGAAGAGCCGTTGCTGACGCCTATACTCATTCGGCGCAACGTATCACGGACTGTCGGAGTAACGATATAGTCGCCATTCTGGGATGAGGTTATAAAGTCCTTCTCCAGGTGCATTGAACGCCTGAAACGTCCCTTTACCTCGATGTAATCGGAAAGAGCATTAGCCTTGGCAGTCATTTCTGGCTGCTTCTCCCATAATAGTTATCCAGGACTTTGATTGGATCGAAGCTCTGTCGGCGATAAATCTGTTTCAGCCCCGCCGTCTCATCTATGGTAATGCTTCCACCCATAGTGTCTTCCAACTCCTCGATGTACTCGATAAGGCTATTTTCATCCAATTTAAACACCTGTCCGGGGCTGGCTTCACCGTAAAGACACTCTTGGATGCTCATGGTCTCGATACGATTTTCCTGACGTTCAAAATGCTCATTCAGAGCATAGGCGAACACTGGCGCAGGCAAAGAAGGCTTAGTACCGATGGCAAAACGATACAGCTCGCCGTCAGGTGAAGGTTGGATCAGTTTAAGCTGCAGAAGCGGGCAAGCAAAGGACTCTTCAGCCACCGCCTGCTTCTTCGATTCAGTGCCGGAAACGTACGTACGAATGAGGCAGTCAACGTCGCGTGTGATCACTGTTTCGCTCACCTTCAACCCTTCTTTAGCAACGAAGTCATGTACGTAGTTCGTGACCTCGCGGCGAGTAAAGTCCGGTCGATTGTATCGGGAGAAAAGCAACTGCCAAGCCGTACCGATTAAGGGGTTTGTCGCGATCAGCCAATGAATCAGCCATAGAGATGCATCATCCTCAAGAAATGGGTCCCAGGCTCCATTTAAAAGTAATTTCCGGGCAACTGCTGTCGGTTGTAAACTCCTGGAAGCGTTCTTGCCAGCGTTAAGGTTTTGTTCTATGAGCTGAGCAACATTGCACCAGTACCGGATGCTTTCGACCATATTTTTACCAACGCCAAGAAGTACTAAAGCGTCGTCGCGAAAAAATAGATCCGGGTGTTCTGCCACACCTCGAACGCCTTTCTCCAACCAGCCGTAGCGAAAGGTGAAAGTCTGATGTCCTGAGAATTTGAAAGTAGTACCACTGGCCATATATTGTTACCCTCGATTTACGCTTACCTTTGGTAGCTCTGAGTCATCGCCTATGGTAGTGTCCCTGTGCTCTTTACGCCAAGTATCGATAGCATTCTTATGGAATCGCCAATGCCGACCAATTTTCTTGCATGGAATTTTACCTTCACGGGTAAGCTTGTAGAGTGTCGATTTGGGAATTTTTAGGTAGGCTGATAGCTCTTCGATGGTCAGTACATCACCCCGTTCATAATTCATTCGCTTTTCCTCTTCGGACAGTGCACCCATCGAATCACAAACAAGGAGATAATACCAGTAGCTGTTGGTTATTGTCAATGCTTCAGTTCGAACCTCTTTTTCTCCCAACCATATGGATGTCATCGAAGTTCTTCTATCCGTTGCTGTTTAAAAATTTCCAGCGGTACAGGGGCAGTCTATTGGGGGTGGCAGAACCATGAGTTCTCGAAGAGTGAAAGACACCAGATTGGCACCGAAATTCCTACAACCGGTCGAGTGACAAGTATGAATACAGGGGGCAGTAAGTTAGACTTTTTGTCCCTCCTCGTTTTTTGGGCTTTTATCGATAGTTTTATATATGAGTTGATGCATATTGCTGGGCATGGCTCCAATCCTCAATTTTGAAGGCTCCGGGTCGGTTGTAAAACGGCCTCGCCTTGGTGTGAATCTCGTTCGGGTTCAATATCAGAAATCCAACGGGCAGTATAAGATTACTCTTCCCCGTGGGGTGGCGAAAAGCCTTCGTCTACTGGGCGGTGAGGTTTTTGAGGTGTTTGTCGAGCGTGGTGATATCGTTTTGCGATTGAAGAATGGTGATGGCAGGTGACAAGAGCTTTTGCTTATGCCCGCGTATCCACTGGGGAGCAGTCAAAGGGATTTTCGATGGAGGCCCAGTTCGGGGAAATTGAGCTGTTCTGTTCGGGGAGGGAGATCGAGATTATCGACCGGTACAGCGATTCGATGAGCGGCACGAAGCTGACCGAGCGATTGGCGCTGATGGAGATGCTGCAGAGGGTCGAGGACTGCCGACCGGATTTCGTGATAGCCACCGAGTCCGACCGGATTTCGCGCGATACCCTGCAATTCGGCTGGATCAATACCTACCTCTCGATGAAAGGGGTCAAACTGCTCCTGGTAAACGAAAGGCCTGCTGATGGTCCGGCGGAGAAGGCTTTTCAGAAAATCAGAGTCGTATTCTCGGAGTTCGAGACCGATCTCCGGCAGTGGCGGATTAACCGCGGCCGTTTACAGGCACGAGCTCACAACCGCTTTATGAACAGGCCGCCATTCGGATACATGATGAATGGCAAGAATATAGTTCCTGATCCACAGGAGATGCCTGTTGTTAAAAAGGTTTTCGTTGATTACTGCACCGGAGCACCAATTAAAAGAATGGCGAGAGAGATTAGGAAAAGCCCCTCTGCAGTCCGGTACATTTTGAAAAACAAATTTTATGTGGACTCCGAACTGAATGGAAAACATGAGCTATTTCTTAATAAAGAGCTTTTCCAACGGGCTCAGGAGTTGCTGGAAAAATCAAATAATGTTTAGGCAAATGTGTTGCTTCATCATCCATACATTCTTATTATTCCCCTATTTCAAAGCTTAATTCAGTACTAATTCTTTTCCTATTCAAGTTCCTCCAGCCGCTGTTTGGCTTTGGCTATGAGTTCAGCAAAATGCTCAGAGGCTAACTCAAGGAACCTGTGGTAGGAACCAACGGCATCGAGCGATTGACCAATTTTTTCTTCCACTTGAGCTTTGAAGTACCAAGCGATAGCTGATTCCGGGGCGATTTCAGTCGCTTTTTTTGAGCTTGAAAATGCTTCATTATAGCGACCAAGATCATACAATGTGTCACCTTTTTGAACCCATACTTCAGCATCTTTCGGATTTATCTCCAGTGATTTTTCAAAGCAGGAAAGTGCTTCATTCAAACGGTTGATATTACGGAGAGATTTGCCTTTATTAGTCCAGACAGAAGCGTATTGTGGGTTAAGTTCAATAATCTGATTATAATAGGCGATAGCTTTTTCATAATGGCCGAGACGGCTGAATGCAACGCCCTTGCTGTGCAATGCAGAGACATTTCTCGAATCTATCTCAAGAGCCTTATTAAAACAGTCGAGGGCTTCCTCGTTCCGACCTAGATTGCCCAGACTATTGCCCTTGTTGATCCAATTCTGAGGGTTTTTGGGATTAACCTCAAGAGCTTTGATAAAGCAGGATAAAGCTTCCTTGTTTTGACCGATAACTTGATAAGTTTCGCCTATACCGGTTAAAACCTGTTCTTTTTCTGGGTCGATGTTAAGGGCTTTTTCGAAACATGCAAGAGCTTCTTTGTACCGTTCGAGATTATAAAGTGCTTTGCCCTTGTCATTCCAGGCATCAAAGCAATGTGGATCAATCAATAAGGCTTTTTCGCAGCAATCAAGAACTTCTTCGTGACGGCCAAGAAATGTTAGAGCATGACTCCTGATGGTCAAAATTTCCACGCCTTGCGGCGCAATCTCGAGTGCTTTTTCCAAGCATACAGCTGCTTTTTCGTATTCACCAAGAATAATGTATATATCGCTTTTTTCCGTCCAATATGATGATTGTGGGTTGATGCTGATTAGTTTATCATAACAGACAAGAGCCTGCTTGTAGCGTTCGAGGATATTGAGAGCGGTAGCTTTATTCTCCCAGGCTACTATTAATAGCGGATTTAGCTCAAGTGCTTTATTAAAATAAGTCAGTGCCTTATTATGAATTCCAATGGTAAGTAGTATATGGCCCTTGTTGTGCAATGCCTCGGCAGATTTTGGGTTTATTTGGAGCGCTTTATCACAACATTTAAGCGCCTCCTTATAGCGGCCGAGGTAATAAAATGCGTTACCCTTGTTATTCCAAGCGCCTTCAAAGTGAGAGTTGATCTCTATGACTTTGTCACAACACTCAAGCGCCTTTAAATGACGACCAAGTTTACAGAGAATAATACTTTTGTCATTCCAATCCACAATTGATAATGGGTCAATAACGGTTGCTTCATCATTGCAAATAAGCGCCTCTTCATAGAAGCCAAGCTTTTGGAGAATTTTACTTTTTCGAGTATAAGCATATGCACTAAAAGGCTCGATCTCCAACGCTTTATCGCAGCATTCAAGCGCCTCATCATAACGACCATCGGCTTGAAGTGTTTCTGCTTTTTTTATCCAATCCTCAAAACAATCGGACAATTCCTCATATTCATCGTCGTTGCTAATGTTTGTCTCCCTATATCTCTTTAAAGGATAAGACTAACCTACCCCAAAAACTATAATACTAATTATGAGAGAATTTAAACGCCTCGAATGCTCCCCATTTTTGGACACCTTCGAATGAGAAACTTGGAGCCAAGGGTTCAATTGACTCAGTTTGAAGAGAGAGATTCTGCGAATCACGAGATATTGAGATCCTCGAAAGATTCAGCGACTCGATGAGCGGCACGAAGCTTAAAGAACGACCGACCATGACAGAGATGATAGAAGAATACGAGGATTCAAGAACGGGTTGTGTATTGACCACTGAATTAGACAAAATATCACGCTACATTTTACAAAATCCAGCGGCTTTTCATCCATTTTACAACTCCTGGTTAATTTTGTGGTTTCCAGACATATTTCCCAAGAGTATTTATCCAGCCGAGTCTGTCAAAAATTTGTACGGCGGCCAAGGATCGTGAAAAGGGTCCTGCGTATGGAAACTGAGGCTCTATTATGAGCGTCCCTGTTTTGTCAATGTAACCCCATTTCCCATCAACTTGTACGTTGGCGAGTCCCTGGGAGAATATATTGGCGTCCTCAAATCGTGGTTCAATAACGATTCGAGCATTCTTATCTATAAAACCAAATACTCCGTCCAGTTGTATTGCCGCAAGTCCTTCGTGAAAATGCCATGCATTTTCAAAAGATGGTTTTATCGTATAATTTCCGCTTTTGTTGATAAACCCCCAAGCGCCATCGTCGTAAACCGGCGCCAAACCTTCCGAAAACTCACGTGCAAACTGGAACCTCGGACTAATCTTCATGTCACCGCATTTATCAATGTAGCCCCAAGAGGAGTATATTTCCACTGGGGCCAGATTTTCAGAGAAATCTCCAGCCATGTCAAATTGTGCTTCGATGGCGATGACCGGATTCATAGTAGTATATGTTTTATCGATAAAGCCCCAACAGTCTCTCATTTTAACTCGAGCAAAACCTTCGGAAAACGGAAAAGAGAAATAATTTTCAGGCAAAATAATTTGAACTCCTCTGTCTGTTATATAACCGCATAATATTGAACTCTTAGAAGGCATTATAACCAGAGCAAATCCTTCTGTTTGAATATAAGCCTCGTGAAAGAAAGGCTGCACTCTGATAATACCTTTCCCATCGATATAACCCCAGATACCGTTGTGAATTATGGGGAGACAGCCGTTGGAGATGATGGTCGATAGAGACCAATAAGGCTTATTACTGGTAGCAGTATCATTAACTGTGACCAGTGGTTCCGTTTGCCAGAAAAGGGAGCCGCCTTCCATTTCCAGAAAGGGAGCCACTGGTTGATCCAAGCCCAGTTCTTGAGTCGTTCCCCTGCTGGTAATATAGAAAAAATGCAGATCCTCTGGATTTGGTGTAAAGCCACGCAAGCTGGTCAGAGTAACTCGATATTTTTCTATAAGCTTGGCAGCCAGTTCTAAAAGGTTTAGATGCTCAACCTGGTGAGCCGGCCAAGTGTCGCGAGCACCAATTTTCTGGCAAATGGTTATCAGATTTTTCACTTGAATTCACCTGGAATTACGTTCCATCTCCTGTAATTTGCTCATAATCCGATTCTTATCCCAGCCTTCTTCGAGAACATAAGCTAAAGTATAGGCTACTTGAAAATCTCCATGTTCTGCGCATATCATTATGAATTTTTCAACTGTCGAGTCATATTGAAAAGGTCCAATTTTATCTATATTGCCTTTCTCCGATAATAATGATGGACGATAAAAAACCGATTCTTTAGTTACAGACCAAAACACGCTTCCTTGACATTGTTCAAGGGGTTGCAGAGCATTACGCTCATAATCTATGGCTTGAGTCTTTCCATTTTCATCGATGTAGTAAAAATAAACCGTGTCGGGTTCAGATGGATATTCTTCAGAAAGCCTCTTTCCATATTTGTTCAAAAGGTACTCCGCAATATCGGCAAATGTGCTTGAGCCTATCTCTGATTCGGGCCAGACATCTCTCGCACCTATTTTAGAATTAATTGTGACCAAATTTCGCATAACAACTCTCTATTTAATCCTCAGGAATTCTTCTCAAATTTAGGAAACATCCAGTTGAAAACCCATCCTGAGATTTCTCTTGTAGTCATCTCGGATGATAATGTTGAATTGGCTCCGCAAACGCTGCAATCTGGAGTCCCTGCCTGCTTTGTTTGTCTTATCGTCAGAGTTTGGGAATCTATCGTCCAGGAGTTACAATCGGTTTGTTGATCTTGAAGTTTTTCGATAATTTGCCTGCTTGCGACAGCGCTTATCGTTTTCTGCACATCGAGTTTTGCTAGGGTGCATGCTCCACCGTCCAGGAATTCTCCCAGCCGTTTCCCGCAGCAATAGCAGTGGTTCTCCCCAGGTTCAAAAAGGACTGATTCTGCCGTCCACGGGTCCAGGGCCGCGCTCAAGAAAGGCTTCTGCAAGTAGCGGGCGATTATTTGGAGTACTCCCCGGGCGGAGAAAATATCGAAAGCCCCGACAATAAGATCGCTTTCTTTTCCAACCGTTACCAGCTGTTTTATTTGTTGATGAAACCATTCCAATGAGGGCGTTGATGTCAGACAAGGCACCTCAAAAGCAAGAGGGGTGACCTCGATGCCACTCATTTTTTTCAATTCCTCGGCTGCTGCATCGACTTTCTTGGAATAAACATCTTCCCTTTTGAAAAGCGGCTGCCTGTAGATGTTCGACCAGTCAACAGAACCATTATCGACCAGCACCAATCGGCCTAGACCCAGGACCACCAGGTTATAGGCTATCTCACTTCCCAGTACCCCGATACCGCCTATCATTACTGTCTTGCCCTGCAATAAAGCAACGTCATATCCGATACGTGAAAACCTATCAGTTCTATATTTAAATACTAGGCGGGGTTCGATGGACGAGTGTCGGAAATATATTGGGAGATCCGGGTGGCGCAAAGAATCAATAACCTCCCGGATTGTTATGTCATCCGGCAGATATACGCAGTCCCCTTCCACTATGGTTTTCTTCGAATATTTTTCCGTGACTTCTCTTTTAAAATAGGTGTAGAAAATAATACCGTCTGCGGTGGATAAGGATTGACTCAGCATCTCTGCCAGCATGGCGATCCTGTCTTCCAGGGTCAATTCGAATACGAATGTTTCCCCAGTGTCTGGATTCTGAAGTTTTATCCTCATTGTACCACTGCTTTTACAGGGTAGAAATCAACGAGTAGGGGCTTTGCTCTGAGATCGTTTTCTCGTGTTATTACCCAACTGGTATACTTGCAGCGTTCAATAGTTGGTTTGGATACTCTGATGTAATAAAACTTATTCTGTTTTGTTTTCTGGTAAAAATTCTCAAAAAAAATGGTTTCAAAAGGCATGGGCACCGAGGGATAGGGGTACAGTTTCCAGAAGCAGGGAATGTTGTTCTGATCATAATTCCCCTCAGTCCTGACTGCCGACTCGTATGAAAGGGTCTTTCCGGATGGGATATCTATCAGAAGACCTGTTGGCTCCCCATCGTTTATGAGCGCATTGATTTGAGAGCAGAGTTTTTTCCTGTCGAGACTGAGTAGTCTTAAAGGTGCCTTCAGCCGGCGATAGGTAGCACTGCTGCACATTGAATAAGCCATTAAACCCAGGCCATCACCGGCGAATATCACATGGACCTGTGGGGCAGTCGATAGCGGAACATCCGTCGTTATTAGAATTCGCTCCAAAAACAGGTATTCCCTGTCTGTTGGGGAAAACTGGCAACCGTAGCCGGGAGGGTGCACATGCCATGTTCCTACACGGAAATGCTTCACGCCATTTTTTTCTGACTCGATCTTCGCGATTATTTCTGCCCTGTCGAGTACTTCAAGGCTCAATCTTATGTAGGAGGCGGATTCGGTGGCATTATCATCTATAACAAAATGTGTCGCAATAACGGTTTCCCCATCGAAAGTTCCAACTATTATTCCCCCCATCTCGACAAAACAGCCTTTATTAACAAGTTTCGACTGCCATTCTCTCACACAATTCAGCAATACACCTTTTTCAATTTTGACTAATAGCCCACTGAAAAACGTCATAATATCAAGCTCGCAGTTGGTTTTTGGAAACTTGATGCGAGGCTTCAGAAAAAGCATTCTCAGATTGCGATTCTACACCCCAAACTGATACTTGTACAGCAATTCCTGTACGAGCAAGTGAAGTGGATTGAGTCCTCTGGCAGCTTTTTTGACCATATCTTCCCAGGGAGAGCCGGAGTTTCCCTTGTAATATGAAAAATGCAGGTATCCGCTACTCCAGCAGGGATCATTGGTAAATGTCGGCTCACAATACACTTTCGGTGGATTCCGGGGGTATCCGCCAGTGGGAGTGATTGTAATGGTTCTTATAATACCGGATTTGTCAGGGCCTGTAGCTGTGATCCCTTCTTCCGGGCTCCCGATGCAAATACATCTCCAGTTCGAGTATTCTGGTTTGTTTAAAAGATCCAGGGCGTGCCGGCTGAATTCTCGCTCGGATGATGAATCCCCACCGAGAGGAACATGATCCCAGTAAATCTCTCTAACTTCAAATTCTTCAATTAGAACTTCTATTTCCAGCGATATTTCTATTATCCTGTTGTAGCCCCTGGCATCTGTCCAGGTAAACTTGATCGGCATGCGCTCAGGGTTGTTTTCAAAGTCTCCGATTCGATGCTCAGCATAATCCAACAGATTGATTCCATGTTTATTCCACAATTTTCTGGCGAGATCACAAAAGTTTTTGTTTTGGAGATCGTCCAGGGAAATAGTGTCGCGAGTGCCCAACCGATTATTAATCAAGATAATATATTGTTTGTTATTCATTCTTTTCCCTCGCATATGAAGAGAAAAAGGCCGTAAATTTCTTCTGCGGGCTAAATTCTCAATTCATTTGGCAGAAAATAAATCCAAAAATAAGATCGCTGTCTTTTACCTGCAAATAGATTCTCAATTGAGGGAATAAATCCATCAGACTCTTTACGGTGACTCTTGTTGCCTTCCTCTTGTCGTTGGAGGTCTTTAATCTTCTAACCAACCGATTTGACCACTCGACAGTAGAAAAATCGGAATCTTTATATATGAGCTTTCATATCCAGGATATGCAGCTACTGCCTGGTGACGGCTCATGCACGATCCCTATTATCCGCAATACATGTACTATCAGAAGAAGACATTAGCTAAAGCTACGTATAAGGCCCCTCAACGAAGCCACGCATATTCCGGCCAAGCCTGGAATGAAAACCAGGTATTCCCCAATAAGCCTTACCTGCCAGTAGCCTCAGAATCGCTGGAAGCCCTGATTCAGAATAAAGGGACAAACGGGCTGGATGTCACGGATCTGATCATGCAGAACAAGCTCAAGATACTTGGCTCTGGAGCGGCGCTTTTGCGTTCCCAAATCGATGAGCGTTCGAGGATCATGGAAGCTAATCTTGCCACGATTGAGGGCAACATTATGAAATGCGAAACCTACTTGCTGAATCTTGAGATCTGGCCGGTCTTCGCCAATCCAATGGTGGAGGCCAAAAGAGCAAATCTTTACCACGAACTTTCGAACCTTGATTCACAGAAGCTACAGGAGACGGTCAAGTGCTGGGGTGACCAGGTGCGGCTTTACTCTGAACTGCTCAAAATCCTGGGCGAATACCAGACCGCGGCCAGGCGTTTTCAACTGCTGGACGGTGATAGCCTTTGATGCCGGAAGAGATATGCAAGAAGCTGAAACCGATCCTTGGCCGGAAGATAGACCGGCTGTGGCTGGCCTACCTGTCCGAGGATATGATCGGGAAAAGGGAGATCGAACAGATCCTTCAGATACTGTATGCGCAAAAATTCCCCAACAGCTTCGAAGTCGATACAGAGAGCACCCTGTCACCGCCGCCGGCGGATCGCGCCCGTGGCGAGTACCCAATCGGCCAAGTGACTTACGCCGACCAGCCTCTTTTTCCTTTCGGCCTGCGGGAGGACGACTGGATCAAGCATGTGCTCATAGTCGGTGCCTCGGGTTCCGGAAAAACCAATCTTTGCTTCCAGCTCCTGAAAAATTTCCTGCACAAAGGAAAACCATTTCTGGTCCTGGACTGGAAGAGAAATTACCGGGATATAGCACAGCAGGAGTACGGGCAGAATGTACGAATATTCACGGTGGGCAGGGACATCGCTCCGCTGCGATTCAATCCGCTGATACCACCGCCCGGAACGCCGGCCAGGGTGTGGCTCAAAAAGCTGATTGAGATCATCGCGCACGCGACCTTTGTCGGCGAAGGTGTCATGTACTTGCTCCAGAAGGGCCTGGATGAGACCTACCGCCGGTTTGGCTTGTATGGCGACAAGCCCATAGTGCGCTATCCGACTTTGAAAGACCTGCTCGAAACAATCGAGGGAGTGGAAGCAAAAGGGAGGGAAGCGGGATGGATGAGCAGCACCCTGAGGGCCTTGGGAGCTTTAACCTTCGGAGAGACCGGTAAGATATTCTGCACTCAACAGCAATCCGATTTGGACCGAATGCTGAAAGAAAACGTGATACTCGAGCTGGATGCCCTGACCAACACAGACAAGACCTTCATCGTGGAAAGCCTGCTACTCTGGATCCACCATTACCGGCTCGCTTCACCCGATGGAGTCAGAGAGAAATTCGACCATTCCATCATCCTGGAGGAAGCCCACCACGTGATCGGCAAGGAAAAAAGCGATCTCGTGGGCGGCGAGGCTATCACCGATGTCATCATTAGGGAGATCAGGGAACTTGGCGAGTCGGTAATAATCATCGACCAGTGCCCAAGCCTCCTGTCCTTGCCGGCCAGGGCCAACACCTGGTGCACGGTGGTGCTCAACCTCAAGGACGCCGTGGATGTGAACACCGCGGCCAAGGCGATGCTACTCGAGTCGGAGGATAAGAAGATACTCGGCCGGCTCGAAGTGGGGGAGGCAGTGGTCAAACTCCAGGGCCGCTGGCAGAGACCGTTCAGCATAACCATCCCGCACGTTCCGATTCCCAAAGGCTCGGTAACGGACGAGATGGTCCGGAATATGATGGGGCCTTATTCCACTTATACCGCCGAGGAGGCAGTAGAACTCATTCCCCAAACAGATATTCCGCAAATCGAGACCCCACGAAAAATAGAAGCCGGAATAACTCCGCAGGAGAGAAAATTACTGGAAGATATCCGGGACCATCCACACGCCGGAGTGGTCGAACGGTACAAACGCCTAAGCTGGAGCCGGCGGCGGGGAAACGAACAGAAAAGACTATTACTGGAGAAGGGACTCGTGGCCACAGAAGAGATACCGACCAAGAGCGGAAGGGTCGTAATCCTCAAGCTCTCGGAAGAAGGCGGAACGGTAATCGGCAAACCGGCCAGCAAACCAGAAGAACAAAAACGTCACGGCGGCACAGCACATGAATACTGGAAAAACAAATACGCCGAGATTTACAGAAGAAAAGGCTTTACGGTATCCATCGAGGAGCCGATAGGCGGAGGCAAAACAGTCGATCTGGTAGCCCGGAACGAAAAAAAGAAAATAGCCCTCGAAATCGAAACCGGCAGATCAGACACTCTCGCGAACATAGAAAAATGCCTCGATGCAGACTTCGACCAAGTAATAATCGTAGCGACCTCAGAAAAGGCCGAAACCGGGATCAAACAACTACTGCAACAACTCCCTTCCCAGGCAAACACCAAACTGCGGATCGAATGCGCCCGGAGAGGAGAATGCAACTTCAACTAAACTCTATGTTTTCCCACGAAACAGCTTGCGAATATATCCCTGAAAAGCATCAACAAGCCGTTGGGCCATGCTCAGATTCTGTTCCCGGCCACAGTTCGGACAAACGATAGTAGCAGGCCGTATGGGCTGGCAACAGTAATAACACTCCGAGGTCTTTCCACTCGCACGACCACTTTTCACAGATAAAACCTCCAAGTCGAGACTGCCTTTAAAACAAATATTTAAAACTGATTCCGAAGAAAATACAATCCTTTCCTATGCAGCAGACCATTCCCAAAGGAATTCCCCAAAAGCAAAACGGACAGGCGCGACCATAACTTCAATAAAAAGAAAGGAGAAACGGCCTTTCGGCCGCGATAAACTCTCAGTCCATCAATATCTCCCCTCCTCAATATCTTTCCAGAATCTTCTGAGTTCGGCAAGCGCCTGCTCGAATTCTTCCAGGGTTTTCCCGCCCGCTCGGAATTCCTCAACCAGTTCTGCTTCTTCCAACTCGTATGTCGTGTCTGGCCTTCCGCACATTTTCATCCCTCGTAGATGTCGTCTTCTGAGGGGCGGCTGCTTTCGACCGTGTCCTCTTCTTTCATTGCCAGGTATTCGTAGGCTTTCTGCATCACTACGATAGCCGTGGGAAGTTCGGTTTTGGAGAAGCCGTTCGTGCTTTTCCAGTTCCCGTCCCGGTCTTTGTATCTTCGGTCCAGCACTATTCGGTGTGCGGGCTGGTTTTTCCCGTAACCGTTCTGCTGGGCGTTGGCGAAGATCGAGGCGCGTATGGCGCCTGCCTTGAAACTTTTTATTGGTTTGTTGTTTTCCATTTCATATCACCTCGAGTTTTATTTCTTTGAGAAGGTTGTCTATTGTCGGGTCCGGTTCGACCTCATCATCTGATTCTGCCTGCTGCTTTTTGGCCATCTCCGCCTTCCAGGCCTTGTGCTGCAGCTCCAAAGTTCTTGGACCCGGTGCCGGCCTGTCAGGTAAAGACAGGAGAAGAGAATCATGCTCCTGTTCTGCCCATCTGACAGCTTCCCGGATTTCCTCCCGCGCTGCAATCTCCAGGAGAACACCCTTTAGAATCGCCAGCTCCGCTTCAGTAAACTGGTAAAAAACACCGTACCGGGCGAGGATGCTCTCCGTGCCCTCTTCCTCCACATCGTAGCACTCGTGCCAGACCTCGCTGCTTTCGATCTGCCGGACAGACAAGGCCACTTTGTATCCATCGACTCGATTGTCGTATATTTGCTTTTCCATTTCGCTTACCTCCGAACCCTCTTTATCAGGCTGAGGGGGTTCTACACAAAGTTTAGAACCCATCTCGGCTGAGGGCCATTCCTATTTGTTGATCGCTCCTTTTGACAAACTGGATTATTGTCAGCGTATCGGTTCCAGATTTCCCGTAAACGGGTTGTAATCGAGGCCGGCGTCATCCAGTGCCTGCAACAGGGCAAGCCCTTTCTCAGAGCCAAAAGGAATAAATTCTATCTTTTTCCCGTATTCGACTTTCCTGAACTCTCGCAGTCGCCAATCAACAGTATAACCGCGAAAAATCGGTAGAGCTTTGGGGCAGGAATCCCCGGAGCCTCCTACATCAAGTTCCTTCATTCTTGTTCACCTCCACGAATACCAGAGCGGTATTCCATATTGAAAATCCCCGGCTTTCCGAGACAGCCGACCCCGGCAGGGGGAAAGCTTTACTTACCCGGTGAGCGCCCGACACAGCGAACCAGGCAGCTAAAGCTTCAGGCGTGAAAGGCTCGGAAAGCTGAGATACGATCACTCATTGTACTCTCAGGCTACGCGCTCTGAAGGAGTCTCACAAAAGAGACCGCTCATTGCGTTACCCAGGTCGCGCAACTCCTCAGGCGAACACCAGATTTGATCGCGCTCCCATCGATTGGTCGACCGCTTGAAATAAGAGTACTGGATACAGACCCTTACTTGTTCGAATATTTGCTCAGGTCGAAAATCGTCTCCCTTACCGACGATCCTGTCAAATCTGAACAGGCTGACCTGGAAACGGCCACTCCGGCTTCTTCTATATGGCGGCTTACTTTCATCCATTTTTACTACCTCCGATGCCTGTATATTACCAGGGGCATCTTTTACAGCTCCTCCAGAAAGATGCCGTATTGCGGTATCTTTCTCATGGTGAGGAGACAGATAACTTGTGAGTATGACAACTATATTCACCAATGCGATCGCTCAAAAGTTAATACGCGTAAGAAGCTATGTTCATCAAGTAATAATTGTAATAATCCATCCGATTCTACATTGATCAATTAACTCACGTCATAACCATTTGCTTTAATTCAAACCACATCAAACCATCACTTCGAGAACAATAACATAGTAAATAATTCACATGCAGATTTCAACGACAACAAAACCAGACAAGAACTCACTCGAACAAAACAATGAAAAAAGAGGTTTGAAAGACCTCAATAATAAAGGCCCTTCAAAGCAAATTCCAAATGATGCAGCTCCTCTGGAGAACACCATATCTGCTGTCTTTCAAATCTGCCTGACGATTCATTGAAACTGGTAAACTGCACACAGACACGAACACGTTCCAAATCATCATGGTCGGAAGAAAGACACTCGCCAGCTTCAAACACCTTGCAATGCTTAATAAAGGTTATCTGAAATCTGCCTCTCTTGCTTACTCTATCAATTTCGCTTGTTTCTTGCATATTTATCACCTCGGGAAAACCTCCTCGATGGAAGGCTTATATAATTCACTAAAGAAGTTGCAAAACAGAACAATTCCAAAAGAATCCAATTCAAGTATTAAGATCGTCAAGGCAGTGCTGAATTTCTGACAGGGTATGGCTATGATATTGTGGTAAAGGTTGGTTTTGATAGGTATGTCGTTTTTCGGAAGATGTTCTAATGGTTGATGATATAATCGCTTAGAAGGATACTGTGAGTTCCGAAAATGTCTGTTTATTGTCTCTTTTAAAGGTCTGATAGGGGTATTTACGGAAGTTTGCGGGCGAATTACGGCAGTTTTTCTTTATATTTTGGGAGGGTTTCGGGGTATTTTCGGAAGCTTGTGGGGTTTTTCTGGGGAATTGGGTGAATTTCTGGAAGCTGGGAGAGGATTTACGGAAGATGCAGGTCTATTTTGCGGAAGCGGCGGCGTTAATTATAAATGGTATAGAGTTTATATTTTGGATGATATGGATATTTTATACGATTTAATTTGGTAAATTTGACTCGATTAAATGCTGTTGTTGTTTATGATGATTGTGTATTAGCATACAGCCGACAGAGGCTTTTCAAATGCCATTGACGGCCCGATAATCGACTGGTATTCTTTATCCGAACGACCTCCGCCCATCCAGATTTTTGCGCTTATTCCCTGTTTGAACATCAGCTCCTGATCGGTGACCCATACAAAATTTAACGGTGGAAGATCTTTGATCAACCGGCAGATGCTTTCCTTCCTCAGGCTTGAATTGGCCACAAACAGCAACCGAAAACCGTTCAACGTGCATTCGAAAGCTTTCTGGTAACGCTTGTACCCTTCCGCTTCGAAATATCTGAGGTACTTGTGAATTTTACTCGCCAGGTTCTTTTTGTCCTCTTTCCGGCTTGTGTGCGATTCGGTCGACATGTCGACCTCAAGAAAGAACAGCAGCGCTTTATCGCGCTCCGTATTTTTAAGCACGAATACTCCGTCCGGGATAAGCCACTCCTCCTGATCTCCAACTCTGACCATGTCCGAAATGACCGGCTTGCCGTCTTTCCTCCGGGGTAGGAATGGCGTTGTCGGGGAATAGAAGTCTGCACTCAGCTTCGGGATGATTCTCGTCATATGAAGGAGATGGACCCTGAACCAGTTTACAAGCAAATGGTGCTCAATACAGGCAAAATCCTGGTCTGACACCGGGGAAGCATTCAAGCCTGAATCGGTTTCTCTCCGTAAATAATCCATTCCTTTCTCTTTCAAGGCAATCAGGTATTCCGGCCTCCCCCTTCCGCGGCCCATCGCCCTGTATCTTAACTCCACAAGCCCGGACTGGCATAGTGCATTTGCCCGGTTGCGAATGGCCCGTTCACTGATCCCCTCAATAATCGCAGCCTGACGGGTACTCAGCAGACGGTATTCCGCCAGGTTTTGCAAGAATGATAAATCTTTCTGTTTCAGATTAATGACCATTTGCAGCTCGCTTTGCCCAGAATGGAGAAGCCGCGTTAAAGGATTCCGACCTGTATTGCGGCGGAGAAATCGAAAGTGTTTCAATTTCTCAATAAACCGAACTGTCAACCGATTGATTATCATTCTCGTATGGTGGCTATTTTTATCGACGATTTGTGACTACTTTTTCCTACGGGTCTTCCTCTTTCGGTCGTCTTATTCTCAATCTTGTAAAACCGGTGCACGTATTTTAAGGATTTACGAAGTCAGAAAGTTTCAAATCTCTGAGAGCCCCTGCATATCAAGCAGAATTCTTCAATTTTTATGAGTTACAGCCATATTTGCAACAGAGCCAAACTATTTTGTCATTTGGAATTAGGAAATACGGAATGCAGAAGGTTGTTATTCACGGTATTGATTGTTCTTGATTTGAGATAGAGATAAGGTGTAAAATCAGATCTAATAAAAGTCAAATGAATCCTGCCTGCGACTGATCTGTATCCAAAGCAAACAGATCGATACAGAATTCTCGAAGAGATTAACTGCGAGCGCTTTTACAAGCGGTTATAGCGCAGGTTTCCCGGAAGTACTATTGCATCACCCAGATCGAATTTTATTCGAACAGGGCGGTAAGTTGGCTTCAAAATATTTAGCAGGTCATGCCGGGAGGGTGGCGGTTTTTGCAGATGGTAGTGTAGCTTGACCGACTCCCGGGCGGTCAGTAAAAAGTGCTGGTCTGTGAGTCTTTCAGGTTTATCCCTGACGAGTGGCCAAAAGCAAGCATCCAGCCGCTGCTGAAACATTGAACCATGAGCCATTATGATATGAGTACAACAACAGATCAATTTCGATTACGGGCTTTCGGAATCAGCGATGCTGGCTGTGTGCGCGAGTCTAACGAAGACGCCTTTTTCTTATCCGAACCACAGGGGCTCTTCATCGTAAGCGATGGTATGGGTGGCGCTCGGGCCGGGTCACTAGCGTCGGCGATGATCGTGCAGGCCTTGCCATTACAGGTCTTTGCGGAACGCTTGGCTCGTGATGTTGATTCATTGGTTTCTGCTCAAACGGCAGTAGCCGAAGGTCTGGTGCGTGCAATTGGGTTAGTCAACGACATGCTTCTGGATAAAACACGCGATTGCCCTGAGGTGAAAGGTCTGGGCGCGACGGTGGTGGTTGGGGTGTACGCGGAAGATGGTGTTCTGGTGATAGCGAATCTGGGAGACAGCCGGGCCTACCTTATGCGTCATGGATATCTTGAGCGGCTCACCGCTGACCATAACGTGGCGGAGATGCTTTTCCAAGCCGGCCATATCAGCCGGCGGCAGCGGCATCGACATCCATCCCGTCACCTGCTGACACGCCATATCGGCATGGAAGACTGTCCTGCGGCCGATGTGGCCTTGCTGTCGCTACGACCCGGCGACCGCATTTTACTCTGCACGGATGGACTGACAGGTATGCTCAAGGACCGTGAGATCGGAACCATCCTGTGGGAGACGGAGGAGAGAGAAGCTGCTTGCCAGTTATTGCTTGACCGCGCCAACGAAGCGGGTGGTAGTGATAATATCACAGCTGTAATAGTGGATGTAGACGAACCTCGGAGCCGGCTTGGGCGTCGGCGGCGAAAGGTTGTTGTACGACGCACAGTCGGCCGTTCCCTGTCGAGGCCTAAATTCGAACCGGAACGGGATGCAGATTTGTTCCTTTCTATTTAGCGAACGCAGAGGAGGGGACACAACATGAATGACAGCCGGGTTTATATCGAAGTCGTCGGTGGCAGTTGCAAGGGGCAACGCTTCAATTTCGAGGAACAGGACACATTTATGATCGGTCGGGCTGCCGACTGCCAATGCATCGTCATGGGCGATAATACTTTCTCTCGACACCACCTGTTTCTGGAGATCAACCAGTCGAACGTCATGCTGAAAGACCTGGGCAGCCTCAACGGGACCTTCGTCAATGGTCGCAGGATATACTATGGCCGCGGCAAGGATATTGATCCGGAAAAAGCGGAGCCCAGCCGGCCTGTTGGTTTGCACGATGGCGACCGTATCGAAGCGGGGAAAAACGTGATGATTCTGCATATCCTGGCTCCAGCAATTTGCGTGGATTGCGCTGCGGAGATCCCGGATAAGGACAAAGAAGCCTGTCAGTTCGTCAACGGCTCTTATCTCTGCCGGGCTTGCCGCAAACGGGAGGAAGAAAAGAACAAACCGGGTAAAGCGAAGGAGGAGAAGAAACCAGTTGACGTGCGGATGAATCAGCAGCAACGCGTACAGGCCGAACAGAATCCTGGCGCGGTGGTGGAGCAACTGCTGCGCGAGTTCCTGAACCTGCGGGGTGTGCAGGGGGCTGCTCCGGAAATACAGGGATACACTGACATGCAGAAGATCGGCGAAGGCGGATTTGGCGCTGTGTATAAAGCCAAGCGCTCACGCGATGGTAAAATCGTTGCAATCAAGACTATGTTGCAGACGCGACAGCCGGACAGAAAAAAGCTCCTGCTCTTCGAGCGTGAAAAGGAAATTATCGCTCAACTGAAGCACCCCAATATCGTGCGCAGCGAGTCAGCCGGCGTGTGGAAAGACATTCATTTTATCGAGATGGATTTCGTCGAGGGCGGCAGCATTTGGGATATGATGGAAGGCGGCAGACGGGCCATTGGCCTGAAAACGGCTGCTCCGCTCGTTCTTCAGATGCTTGAGGGGCTGGCCTACGCCCATGAAGCTGAAGTCATCGTCACCACGACGGAGGGCAAGAAGAAACGAATCGGGGTCATTCATCGCGACTTGAAGCCGCCCAATGTTCTGCTGGCGCTCGTGGGGAGTAAACCTGTGGCCCAGTTGACTGATTTCGGCCTGGCTAAAGCTTTCGGCGCGGCCGGCTGCACACAAGGGGCGCTCTCTCAAACCGGTACGAGCTGCGGCTCGCCGCCCTACATGGCCCCGGAACACCTGATCAACTACAAATATGTGAGGCCGGCGACGGATGTTTTCGAGATGGCGGCCACGATTTTTCATATCCTGACCGGGCAAACGGTGCGTTCGTTTGGTCAGGGTCACGATCCTTTCAAATGCGTCCTCGAAGAGCCGTTGCGCCGTTTGAAAGACCACTTGAGCGGATGCCCGAAGGAACTGAGTAATGTCATGGAACGGGCATTGGCTGTTGATCCGGACACCCGGTATACCAATGGTCGGGAGTTTCTTGAGGCAATGAGAAAAGCGTTGTAGGAAAGGAATACGAATCATGGATATCGGTCTAAGTATTCAGATGATCTGGTCACTGGCAGCCCAGGAGGCTGCCGCCGGGGAAGCGGCGGAACTCGAACCGGGCCATTTCCTTTGTGCGGCTCTGAAACTGGCGGAAATGCCCGCGTCGGTTTTCCACGATGTGGTGTCCGACAAGGATCAGGTCGCCAGCCTCGAAGAAGACCAGCGCGGACTTCTAAAAACACTGGAAAGCTTTGGCATTCGTGTACCGGAGGTTTCGACGCCATTGCGGCGCGGGTTGCGAGGGCTACTCTGGAAAAAAGACCAAGGCGGTCCGGAAAAGCGCGGCAGCGTGATACATCGATCTCCGGTGACCAAGGCTCTGTTTGCGCGGGCAGAAACCGCGGCGCGGGAGTGTGGTGATAAGGCAGTTGGGGCCGTCTGTCTGGTTCAGACTTTGCTCTCTGACCCGGACGAGGTAGTGGCCGGGATGCTGGCGAGAATTGGCATTCACATTGATGTCAGACCTGTGGTGGGTAAGGTGGAAATTGAGTGGATCAGCGCTTTTGGATGTGACCTGACCGCCCGGGCGCGCGAGGAAAAGTCCGATGACGCCCATTTGAAAACGATACGGCACGATGCCGTGTGCCGGGTTCTTGCCGAGGCCCTGTTTGCTGAATCTGTCGTCAAGACGCTTCCAGCCTTGCTTGTCTCCCGGGGCGACCGACGAGCCGCTGATATAGTCAACGACCTGGCGCTCTGGCTTGTTTCCACCAGACCACCATCTGGTATCAGTAACGGGTATATTCTGGAAATATACTCCACCGCAATATTGAACCGTGATGCCAAAGGCTCGCCGGAGAGCCGGCTGGAGGATGTTTTTCAATGTGCGGCGACCTGCAAATCCACCGTGCTGTTCTTTGACGATTTTCATCGCTATCTCACTCCATCCATTGCCGGCGAAGGCTTGGCCCGCCGTTTCCAAACCCTCCTGAACGGTACGAAAACAAGCTGCGTCATGGGAATGACACAAAATCAATACCAAACACATATTGAGAATGCAGCCTTGTGGCGCAATGTATTCAGGCTGATCTGGATCCACGATGCCAGCCCGAACTTCCAGCTTTGAAAGTGTTTGGAGTGCTTCAGGGAGACATTCATGGGCAAAAAGCACAAACAACCTATTGATGGTACTCAATTAGCTGCCGAAGTCGCTTCCCTGGATGCCACGGTGCCGGCCGGAGGGCAGGTTGATCAGGCGGCGTTGCGTCAGGCTGAGCAGGCTGTGGGTTTCGAGTGGAAGCCGGGGGATGTCATTCTCGATCTTTACGAGGTTCGTCCTGTTATCGAGGGTTTTGGCGAGGATGTTGTTGAGAAGGATTATCACGAGGGTGGGTTTGGGCGGGTTTACAAAGTCTGGCACCGTACCTGGCGTTGTGAGATGGCGGTCAAGACGCCTCGCGCGGGAATGTTTGCCACCGAGGAACAGCAGGAGGCTTTTACGCGGGAATGCGAGACCTGGATCAACCTGGGCTTGCATCCGAACACGGTCAGTTGTCATTACGTGCGGCGTCTGGGCGGTGTGCCGCGGGTTTTTTCCGAGTACGCCGAGGCGGGCACGCTGGAGGATTGGATACGCTCGGGGCGGCTCTACGAGGGCGATGAGCGGAGTGCGCTGGCTCGGATGCTCGACTCTGCGATCCAGTTTGCCTGGGGTCTGCATTATGCTCACGAGCGTGGTGTTATTCATCAGGATGTGAAGCCGCTCAACGCGGTGCTGTGGAACGACGGGACGCTCAAGGTTACGGATTTCGGCCTGGCCGGAGCGCGGCAGAAAGCCGGTATCGAAGGTCCGGCAGGCGATGTGTCCGGCGGTATGCAGTCAATCCTGGTTTCGGTGGGCGGCATGACCCCGTCCTTCTGCTCGCCGGAGCAGGCCGCGGGGAAAACTCTCGACCGGCGTACGGATGTGTGGTCCTGGGCGGTTAGCGTGCTGGAGATGTTCCAGGGCGAGGTGACTTGGCAATCGGGAATCCTGGCTGGTGAGGCGTTGGAGGAGTTTCTCAGGCGTGGCGGCAAGGAAGAGAACATTCCAGCCATGCCTGCGGGTGTGTCGGACTTGTTGCGCCGGTGTTTCCGTTCGGATCCTGCCGATCGTCCCCGTACATTGCAGGACTGTGCGAAGGTTCTTGGAAAGGTATACGAAACTGAGACCGGCAGATCCTATCCTCGTGCTGAGCCGAAAGCTGCGGAGATGGATGCGGACAATCTGAACAACCGTGGCCTGAGCTTGTTGGACCTGGGGCGGGTGGATGAAGCATTGGCGGTTTGGGAGAAAGCCCTGGCGCGACATGCCGGGCATTTTGAGACGACGTATAACCAGCAGGTGCAATTGTGGTGGCTGGGCCGCGTGACGGATCAGGATGCGGTCCGGGCAATAACAGAAGCGAAAAAGAACCGGCCGGGCGATTGGTCGGCGGCGTACCACTTGGGCTTGGTGCATTTGGCGCGTTCAGACGGCGAGTCGGCGAAGGAAATATTAAGTGAGGCGGTGAGTCTGGGGGGGGGCAGTGAAGCTCAAGCCGCCCTGCAGCGCGCGGAGGAACTGTCGCGAGTTGTCGGTCGGTGCGTGCGGACATTCGAGGGGCATACGGCAAATGTAAACTCCGTCTGTTTGAGTGCGGATGGCCGCTGGGCGTTGTCAGGAAGCAGCGACTATACCCTTCGCCTGTGGGAAGTTTCCAGCGGGCGTTGTGTACGTAAGTTGGGGGGGCACATTACTAAAGTGCACACCGTCTGTCTGAGTTCGGATGGTCGCTGGGCGTTGTCGGGGAACTGGAATGAAACCTTTCATTTGTGGGAAATTTCCACAGGGCAATGCCTTCAGACGTTCGAAGGGCATAATGTTTTTGTTAGTTCCGTATGTCTGAGTGCGGATGATCGCTGGGCTTGTTCGGGGAATACGGATGGTACTCTTCGCCTATGGGATGTGTCCAGCGGGAGGTGCGTTAAGACGTTCGAAGGGCATAAGGATTGTGTTACTTCAGTGTGTCTGAGTGCGGATGGTCGCTGGATGTTGTCGGGTAGCAAAGACAGCACTCTTCGTTTGTGGGAGATATCTAGTGGACGGTGTGTACGTATATTTAAGGGGCACACGAATGAAGTGACCTCCGTCTGTATAAGTGCTGATGGCCGCTGGGCGTTATCCGGTTGTGGGTCGATAGTGCAAAGTAAGAACAATACCCTTCGCCTATGGGAGGTTTCCAGCGGACGTTGCGTGCGGATGTTCAAGGGGCATACGGAAATGGTGAGATCTGTCTATCTGAGTGCGGATGGACGCTGGGCCTTGTCGGGGAGCCAGGACACTACCCTTCGCCTATGGGATGTCCCCAGCGGGCGGTGTGTGCGGACATTCGAGGGACACACGGGACCGGTCGAATCCGTCTGTCTTGGCAAGGATGGACGATGGGCGTTGTCGAGTGGGGGGTATGACAAAACCCTCCGTCTATGGGAGGTGTCGTCGATCACCGAGGAGCCTTCTCTCGAGTCTCCTTCGGCGTTGTTGAGCCGGGTGCGCGGTGTGGAGGAAGTACTGAGTACGCAAGACAGATTTGCCGATCTTGTCGCTTCCGCCCGGCAAACCCTGCACGAAGGGAGATATGCAGATACGCTTGCCTTGGTGCGAGAGGCACGGAATCTGGCAGGGTACGAAAAATCCCCTGAAGCGATGTCACTATGGAACGCGGCGGGTCTGGCCGGTGTTCGGCTCGGGTTCAGAAGCGGGTGGTGTGTGCGGACGTTCGAGGGTCACACGAAGGGTGTAACATCAGTCAGCCTGAGTTCGGATGGACGCTGGGCGTTGTCGGGGAGTTTAGACGGGACTATTCGCCTATGGGAGGTATCCAGCGGACGGTGCATTAGAATTTTCGAAGGGCACAAAGATTGTGTTTTTTCTGTGTGTCTGAGTACGGATGGTAGCTGGGCGTTGTCGGCAAGTCGGGACAAAACCCTTCTCTTATGGAAGGTATCCAGTGGTCGGTGTGTGCGGAAGTTCGAGGGTCACACGGATAGTGTAACATCAGTCTGCATGAGTTCGGATGGACGCTGGGCCTTGTCGGGGAGTTTAGATGGGACTATTCGCCTGTGGGAGGTGTCCAGCGGGCATTGTGTACGTATGTTTAAGGGGCACACAGAGAGTGTTTGCTCCGTCTGTCTGAGTGCTGATGGTCGATGGGTTTTGTCGGGGAGTAGAGACAATACTCTACGTTTATGGAACGTGTCAAATGGGCTTTGTTTAAGGAAGCTCGAAAGGCTCTCATCTGAGGGTTACACTACCGAGGTATTATCTGTCTGTCTGAGTTCGGACGGTCGCTGGGCGTTGTCGGGAATTTGGGATAAAATCATTTGCCTGTGGGAGATATCCAGCGGGCGGTGTGTTCGTACGTTCGAGGGTCACACGGGGGATGTAAAATCAGTCTACATGAGTTCGGATGGACGCTGGGCGTTGTCGGGGAGTGGGTCGATATTGCAGAGTAAGGACAATACCCTACGCCTATGGGATGTTTCCAGCGGGCGGTGCGAACGTACGTTTGAGGGGCACACAGAGAGTGTTAACTCCGTAAGTCTGAGTATTGATGGTCGCTGGGCGTTGTCGGGGAGTGGGGACAAGACTCTACGTCTGTGGGAATTGGACTGGGATTTTGCGGCCCACGAGCCAACCGACTGGGACGAGGGAGCGCGGCCATACCTGGTCAACTTCCTGATAAACCATTGCACGCGTGGCCGACCAGTCTGGACGGAAACGGACTTTCAAAGCCTGCTACGCACGCTGGCCTGCGCCGGCTACGGCTGGCTCCGTCCCGATGGCGTGAAACGCGAACTGGATAAGATGGCCGCCGACTCTCAAAGCCGGCCCCAAAATCGCACCTTGTTCGACCGTATCGGGAGCCTTTTCGACAAGGGGCGGAAGAAGTGAATCACCCCACCCCCAAGGCGGGGCATCTTGAAAGGCGCGGAGGGGGATTGCATCCCCCTTGCCCCTGCTCCGCATTCATCTCCGCCCACAGGGCGGAGCATTCTGCGGGTTTTTTATAAAATTGGTGATACTTCTTTAAGATAAGCTCAAGTAGACCTGATAACTGGGCGTTAAAATAAACCATTACTAAATATTTTGGATAGGCTGGAAATAAAGATCACCCGCAGCCTTGTCCCCTTCGACTCGATTTATAAACATGAGGCATTAAATGCAACATATTGGTCACTCAGGAGTTGCAGCGGCCTTTCGGCATATATGGGAGCGTTCGAGGGGGAGCCTGTCTCTGGCGATAGTGGGTGTTTGTGTGGTGTTTTTTCTGCTTAATGCCATACTTGATTTCTCCGGACTTGTAACTCGGGAGCAGGTGTTTTCCTTTCTGGGATTCTCATCCATCGGTGTTGTACACCATTTCTGGTTCCATCAGTTCCTTACCGCTCCCTTCTTACATGGAAGTGTCTCGCATCTGCTTTTCAACATGCTGGCGCTCTGGATGCTTGGCCCTGGCGTGGAAAAGATCCTTGGTCTCCGCCACTATGCCATCTTCTCTGTTCTCTGCGCAGTCATAGGATCGCTCGGTTTTCTGTTGTTCAGCCTGGGAACCGGAAATATTGCCATAGGCTATTCTGGAGTAATTTACGGAATATTGGTTGCTCAGGCGATGTATTTTCCTGACACCATCGTCTCTATCTTTGCCTTTTTCCCGCTCAAGATGAAACATGCCGTGATCCTGCTCGGTGCGGTTGAACTGTACCTTACACTCTCGCCTGAAAAGGGCGGCATTGCCAATTCGGCGCATCTGTTCGGCGCGGTTGCCGCCTTCGGTTACTTGACACTCATCCGCAGAGGCAGCTCGGGCAAACGCACGCCACCTCATGAACGCGCCACTATGAAAAACGGATATCAAGCAGGTCGCCATCTTTGGAAAAGGCAACCCACCATCCCAAAGAAGCTGTAGGCGAAAAAAGGATGAATTCCATGAAATCTGGTAAAAACAATAAAACTCTACCGACCGCTGAAGTCGCTTCCCTGGGTGCCACGATGCCGGCCGGAGGTCAGGTTGATCAGGCGGCGTTGCGTCAGGCTGAGCAGGCTGTGGATTTCGAGTGGCAGCCTGGGGATGTCATCCTCGATCTCTACGAAGTTCGGCCGGTCACCGAGGGTTTCGGTGCGGATGCCGTCGAGAAGGACTATCACGAGGGGGGATTCGGTCGGGTGTACAAGGTCTGGCACCGCACCTGGCGGCGGGAGATGGCGGTCAAGACACCCCGTGCGGGAATGTTTACCACCGAGGAGCAGCAAGAGGCTTTCACGCGGGAATGCGAGACCTGGATTAACCTGGGCCTGCATCCGAACACGGTCAGTTGTCATTACGTGCGGCGTCTGGGCGGTGTGCCGCGGGTTTTTTCCGAGTACGCCGAGGCGGGCACGCTGGAGGATTGGATACGCTCGGGGCGGCTCTACGAGGGCGATGAGCGGAGTGCGCTGGCTCGGATGCTCGACTCTGCGATCCAGTTTGCCTGGGGTCTGCATTATGCTCACGAGCGTGGTGTTATTCATCAGGATGTGAAGCCGCTCAACGCGGTGCTGTGGAACGACGGGACGCTCAAGGTTACGGATTTCGGCCTGGCCGGAGCGCGGCAGAAAGCCGGTATCGAAGGTCCGGCAGGCGAAGGGGCTGGCGGTATGCAGTCAATCCTGGTTTCGGTGGGCGGCATGACCCCGTCCTTTTGTTCGCCGGAGCAGGCTGCGGGGAGCGCGCTTGACCGGCGTACGGATGTGTGGTCCTGGGCAGTGGGTGTGCTGGAGATGTTCCAGGGCGAGGTGACCTGGCAATCGGGAACTCTGGCCGGAGAAGCACTGGAGGAGTTTCTGCACCATAACGGCGAGGAAGAGGGCATTCCCGCCATGCCTGAGGGCGTGGTGGCATTGTTGCGCCGGTGTTTCGAGCAGGATTGTGCCGACCGGCCGCGTACATTGCAGGACTGTGCTAAGGCTCTTGGAGAGGTATACAAAACTGAGATCGGCACACCCTATCCCCGCACCGAGCCAAAGGCTGCGGAGATGGATGCGGACAATCTGAACAACCGTGGCCTGAGCTTGCTGGACCTGGGGCAGGTGGATGAAGCTCTTGCTGCATGGGATGAAGCACTGGCTCGGAATCCCGATCATTTTGAGACGACGTATAACCGGCAGGTTAATCTGTGGCAGCGGGGCCGCATTACGGATCAGTCGGCTGTCGAAGTGATAGTGGAAGCCCGGAAAAGCCGGCCGGAAGACTGGTTGGCGGCGTATCACCTGGGCCTGTTGCATTTGGCGCGTGGAGACGGCGAGTCGGCGAAGGCGGTAATGAGCGAAGCTGTTAGTCTGGGTGGGGGCGGTGAGTTGCAAGGGGCCCTGCAGCTTGCGGAAGTGCTGTTGCAGTTGGGCGGGCGCTGCATGCAGACGTTTGAGGGGCATCTTGGAAGCGTGGCCTCTGTCTGTTTTAGTTCGGATGGACTTTGGGCGTTGTCGGGGAGCCAAGATAAAACTCTTCGCCTGTGGGAAGTATACAGCGGGCGATGTGTCCGGACGTTCGAGGGACACACGAAAGAGGTAACGTCAGTCTGCCTTAGTTCAGATGGTCGCTGGGCGCTTTCAGGAAGTATGGACGAAACCGTTCGCCTGTGGGACACTTCGAGTGAAAAGATGTTCGAAGGTCATATATTGACAGCCTCCCTTTGCCTGAGTGCCGACAGTCGCTGGTTGTTGGCAGGGTGCGGTTGTTCCCTTCACCTGTGGGAAATTTTTAGTGGGCGTTGCGTGAGGACGTTTGACGGGCATACAAATATTGTGCTCTCGGTCTATTTGAGTTCGGATGGACTTTGGGCGCTGTCGGGGAGTTTGGACAGAACCCTTCGCCTGTGGGAAGTATACAGCGGGCGATGTGTCCGGACGTTCGAGGGACACACGAAAGAGGTAACGTCAGTCTGCCTTAGTTCAGATGGTCGCTGGGCGCTGTCGGGGAGTTTGGACAGAACCCTTCGCTTGTGGGAGGTATCCAGCGGGCGATGTGTCCGGACTTTCGAGGGACACACGGACAATGTTAATTCTGTCTGTTTGAGTTCGGATGGCCGCTGGGCATTGTCGGGGAGCCAAGATACAACCCTTCGCCTGTGGGAGGTATCCAGCGGACGTTGTGTCCGGACTTTCGAGGGGCATGCGAACCCTGTGACCAGTGTTTGTCTGAGTGCTGACGGTAGCTGGGCATTATCGGGGAGCATGGACAACAATCTTCGCTTGTGGGATGTGTCGTCGCTCACCGCAGGGCTTTCCTCCCAGCCTCTGCCAATGTTGTTGTGCCGGGTGCGTGGTGTGGAAGAAGTTCTGCATACGCAAGCCCGGTTTGCCGATCTTATTACCTCGGCCAAACAAAACCTGCAGTCGGGACGAATTACTGAAGCTCTCTCATCCTTACAGCAGGCTCGGGCGATTCCGGGCTTTGAAAGGAACTCTGAGATTCTTGATCTCAATCGTCAAATTGGTAAGCGAGCCACTATCAAGTCTTTTACTGGCGGATGGTTGAGACAGACTCTCGCAGGGAACACGGACAGTGTAAGAAGGATTTGTCTGAGTTCGGATGGACGCTGGGTGCTGTCTGGGGGAGGTGACAAAGAACTTCACCTATGGGAGGTGTCCAGCGGGCAGTGTGTCCGGACGTTCAAGGGCCATACGCAATCAGTTATTTCCGTCTGTATGAGTTTTGATGGATGTTGGGCGTTATCGGGAAGCAGAGACAATACCCTTCGCCTGTGGGAGATATCCAGCGGGCGGTGTGTCCGGACTTTCGAGGGACATACCTTATATGTCGACTCTGTTGTTTTATGTTCTGACAACACATTGGCGTTATCGGGTAGTACTGATAAAACGCTCCGCCTGTGGGATGTATCCAGCGGGCGATGTGTACAGGTTTTCGAGGGGCATACTGACAGGGTTCACTCAGCTTGCCTTAACTCTGACAATCGCTGGGCGTTGTCTGGGGGCGCGGATAAAACCCTTCGTTTGTGGGAAATATCCAGTGGAAGGTGCGTACGGACATTCGAAGGGCATACGCAATCAGTCATTGCAGTCTGCCTTAGTTTGGACAATCGATGGGCGCTGTCTGGGAGCGCGGACGGTTTCCTCTGCCTTTGGGATGTGTCCACAGGGCGGCTTGTGCGAAAGTTTGAGGGACATACAAAGGGAGTCAGCTCCGTGTGTCTCAGTCCGGATGGTGGCTGGGCTTTGTCCGGGAGTTATGATAGTACTCTGCGTCTTTGGGATGTCTCGAGTGGTCATTGTGTGCGGTCGTTCGAGAAACACACAGATATGGTGACTTCCGTTTGCCTAAGTGCAGATTGTCAATTTGCGCTGTCGGGGAGCTTAGATAAGACCATTTGCCTATGGGAACTGGACTGGGAATTCGAATATGCCCCCGATCATTCTCCAATGGAGAAGCACCAAGCACTGAAATAAAATTGAAGCATTCCTGTCGTAGCTACATTGCGAGCCTTAGCATGGATGGATGGCAAAATAATCGCACAAGATTGTTATAGATTGCAGTAAGTAAATATCAGGAGAATTATAATGTTTACTGAAAAGACTATTGCTCTCGTGGAACGGGCTAAAGGCCGGGCCTATTCGCTGGCGCGCGAACGGGTTGATCTGGAGTCCGTCCTGGCGGCTGTCGGTGCTGATGCCGAGGCGGGTGTTCGACTGGCTGACTGTCTTACCGGCGGTGATATCTCGGTTTTGCGCGGACGCTGTCCCGAGATTGGAGTGGCGGCATCAGCCCCGGTGAAAATGGAGCCGGACGACGATCTGCGACAAATACTGGAGACGGGGCTCGACCTGGCTTCCGGCGAAGGTGTGCCGGACCGGACACACCCCGGTTTCATTGCATTGGAGCACTTGGTATGCGGGGTGGCCATGTCGCGCGCAGCAGTGGAAATGCTGGGCGGAGGCCTGGCGCCGTTGGCGCGGGAGGAAGCGCTCAACCTGCTTACGAGTTGGATGGATGACCTGGCCAGTGATCTTTCGCTCGGTGAACTGGTGGAGCGGTTGCGGAGCTTGCGCGCGGAATTGCTGAGCAAGGTATTCGGACAGGACCATGCGGCGCAGGCTTTTGTCGAGGGCTTGTACAACGCCCAGGTAACAGCGGCGGCCGACAAGGATCGCAAACGGCCGGAAGGGATTTTTATTTTCGTTGGTCCCCCTGGCGTAGGCAAAACCTACATGTCGGAACTATGCGCCGCCCAGCTAAAACGGCCCTTTCGTCGCTTTGACATGACCAGCTTCTCCGATCACCAGTCGCATAATGACCTGATAGGGTTTGCGGAAAGCTACAAGGGAGCCCAGCCTGGACAATTGACGGGCTTTGTCGACTCCAACCCCAACGCTATCCTGTTGTTCGATGAGATCGAAAAGGCGCACCTGAACACCATGCAGTTATTCTACCAGATTCTCGACGCCGGGCGTCTGGAAGACAAGTTTATGAAAAGGGATGTATCTTTCCGCGACACTTTAATAATCTTCACCACCAATGCCGGGCGCTCGCTCTACGACGATCCCAACCGTATGGGCATCGGTGTGGCCAATGCTACCTGGCACAAGCGTACAATCCTAAGCGCACTGGAGAACGAAAAGAACCCCAGCGACGGGCGGCCCGCATTCCCACAAGCTATCTGTTCACGCCTGGGCCAGGGTTATCCGGTTATGTTTAATCTCTTGGGAGTCAACGAGTTGGAAAAGATTGTCAACGTTGAGATGCGGCGAGTCGAAGTCCTGCTTGAACGCCAGTATTTCAAGGCGTTTCGCCATGATGAACGGCTGCCGATTTCGCTGGTCTTGCGCGAGGGCGCCAGGGTGGACGCGCGCCAACTGCGGGCCGAAGCCGAGAAATTTGTCAAGGCCCAGCTCTTCCGGTTTTGCAGTCTGTACACTCGTGACCGGATCGAAGATGTACTGAAAGATATTGACGCAGTGACCTACTCCTTAGAGAAGCACGAAGGTTTGGAAAGCAGCTCCATCGAGGAGCTTTACCAGCCGTCGAACCGTCCTAAAATCCTGCTGGCAGCAGACAAGGCGTTCGTAGATCTCTGCCACAAACGTATCAAGGAGATTGACTGGATATCAACGGTTTCTCCGCTCGAAGCGATGGAAAAACTTGCTGTGGAAGATGTGGATTTCGTTTTGCTGGACCTCTGGATGGGAGCCGGCGCTGGTGCCGAGATGAACCGGGCCGATTACATGGCGCTCGAAGCCGATGAACTGAGGCAGGGCCGCGAGACGCTTAAGCTACTGCATGAGCGTTTCCCCCTGATCCCTGTCTACCTGCTTTCGTTTCTGAAACGTTCGGAAGAAACGCGGACCGAAACCGGTCAACCGGAATCGGATCAAATCAACGGAAGTTGCGCAACGATAATGATGGATGGAAGTCACGGCGGGACTGGCGAAGCGGTTTTTACCGACGAGAAACAGCATCGCCCGATTGACGACGAATTGTTTCTGGCCTGTGTGCAGGCCGGCGGTGCAAGGGGGCTGGTCAGCACCGATTTCGGAATGAACAGAGACCGTTCGCATAGCGTCAGTGCCCGGGAATTCGGTAAAATCGTCTCAGATATTCATCACCGTCTGTATCGTGAAAAAAGGACGCGCGTCCTGGCCAAAGAACGGAAAGTGCTCTCCTTCGACACAGTATCCGATCTCGACCGCGACCGGCGCACTCTGAACATTCGTCTGTGCAACTTCAGGTTAAGCCGTGCGCTTGACGCCTCGGATGCCGGAGAACTGGTGGAGGACATAAGTCGACCCGCCACGCGATTCGAAGATGTTCTCGGGGCCACTGAAGCCAAGAAATCCATGCAATTCATCGTGGACTGGCTGCGTAATCCCAAGAAATATAATGCCCTTGGGCTTCGCCCCCCGAAGGGCGTTCTGATGGCCGGTCCTCCCGGAACGGGCAAAACCATGCTGGCCCGCGCTGTGGCCGGTGAGTCGGATTGCGCCTTCCTGGAAACATCAGCCACCTCATTCGTTACCAAGTGGCAGGGCAGCGGTCCGCAAAGCGTGCGTGACCTTTTCGCCCGAGCGCGCCGATATGCTCCAGCGATTGTATTCATCGATGAAATCGACGCTATCGGCAAGGCCCGCAGCGGCAGTTCCAATGCACGGGCTGAGGAAGAGACACTCAACGCCCTGCTGACGGAAATGGACGGTTTCGGCGCGGCTGTCAACGACAACTCCCCTATCATCGTCCTGGCAGCCACCAATCTGGTCAAACATCTGGACGAGGCTCTCAAACGCCGTTTCGACCGGACCATCGAGGTGGACAAACCTGACCGCAAGGCTCGCTTCTCCTATCTCAAGCAGGCGATGGCTGCGCGACGCGGTGCAAAGGTCTCAGAGCAGACGCTTGAAAGACTTGCCGGCCAAAGCGCGGGCATGACCATCGCCAACCTTGAACGAGTGATACAGGAGGCCGGTGTTATGGCCGCACAGACCGGCACTTCCATCACCGATGAAATGCTCGAAGAAGCCTTCGAGAAGGCCCGCATGGGCGCCGCCACCGAAGCGCCGGACGCCAAAACCCTCGAACGGATCGCACGTCACGAGGCCGGCCACACACTGATCGCTTGGCTTGGCGGCAATCTTCCTGTGCAGGTTACGATCGTTGGGCGCGGAGGCGCCGGCGGGTTCATGGAGCGCGAGGCCGATGAAAAGCGCATCATCTACACCAAGCCGGAGATAGAGCAACTGATTCGCGAAGCCATGGGCGGCCGCGCCGCGGAACTGCTTTATTATGGCGAAGAGGAAGGGCTGTCTACGGGTGTCGGCAGCGATCTCAGTCATGCCTCGCAATGGGCTATGCGAATGGTACAGGAATTCGGCATGGACAATGGCTTGGGACAATTCGCCATGGCCGAAATTGCGAGAAACAGCGCCGGAGACGGTCCCCTCAGCGCCAGGGTCGCCCGTCAGGCCCAGCGCATTGTGGACGAACAGCTCAAGCAGGCTTTAGCGCTGCTGCAGAAAAATCGCCCTGTACTGGACGCTCTGATCGCGGAATTGCTCAAGAAGAACCGGCTCACCCGGGAGGAAATGAGAGAAATCTTCGACAGGATTCAAAATAAGACCAATTGAGCTCTTTGAAGCTCAACAGTTCTTTCGTTGCCAGTAAAATCAAAAATGAGGCATCGCACAACGGGTGCAAATAGTTGATATCAGTTACAGTATGATTTGTATATTTCTCTTCGACCGCTATCTTGCAGTCTGTATAACTGGAGGGAAAGTATATGAGTCGAGTGTGGGTTATTGCTGTTATGCTCTGCCCGTGCTTGCTGTTTTCGGGTTGCTGGTTCAACAGTGATATGATTCCTGGCGATTCATTCCAGGTCGCGGATACTTTGGACTTTTTTTTTCGGACGGGTAAAGACAGTTACGCCACCATTAGTAATGATGATCTTAACGCAATTACAACCCAATTAATTGCCAGCGATGTCGTCTGGAAAAGCCCAGATGGAGTAGATTTGGAAAATGGGCAACTTGATGTCTGTTCTAAGTACGTTGCTTGGAGGGTTGGGGATACGGAGTTTTCAGTACCAGGCTACGAGGTGATATTTTCCGCGCTGGTCAAGGTAGCGAAAGACGCACAACCGGGCAAGCGTACAATAGTTGTAGAGTTCGCGAACTTACAGACAGTCGCGGATTTACTTAAGGCAGAACCAGATTTCCTCGGTGATTGTCACATGTACACTGCGCCCAAGTCTCTTAGCGTGTATTCGTTCCGGGTGTACGGGTCAAAATTTGCAAGAAATTCAGTTGTGGCTTTAAAATATGTGGCTTTAGCTATCATTATAGTGCTATGCGGTATACTATTTCTTGTATTGCATGCTTATGCTGAAAAAGGTAGATCAGAGTGTTAGTATTATGAATCTAATTAAACGAATAGGATTGTGCACCACAGTTAAATGACTCACTGATCATGGCGAATTGGCTAATTATTGAATAAATCAGCAAGTAAAACCGGAAGCTTAACAAAGCGGTAAACTGACAATCGGTGCGCCGGTCACAATTCAAAAACGCTAACACATTTGACTGCAAGGATATATCGAGAATCAACAGCCATATTGCATATGACAAACGGGTGTTTTCTGGATCCGATAAAATCAAAGGGCTGCAGTCATATGAATAGCACATAGGGTGCAGCAATGATGTCTCGATGAAACACCATCTCATGACAGTTCCATCTTTAGCCTGCCCGGCCCGATGCAGTTATTGCTTCGGACCGCATGTCGGCACTGGCACAATGACCCGTCAAACAGTGGAAGCTGCCGTTGACTGGCAGAAAAACCTCGATGACGGCGAGCCGCTGGAAATCACTTTCCACGGCGGTAAGCCGCTGACCGCCGGCAGCGAATTCTATCGCATGGCCCTGCCTCTGCTTCGTGATAGCCTGTCCGACCGCCAGGTTCATTACTCCATGCAGAGTAACTTGTGGCTTCTGTCCGATGAATTATGTGATCTTTTCCGCGATTACAGAGTTTCCATCGGCACCATTCTCGATGGGGCGGAAAAGATAAATGACGCGCAGCGCGGCGAAGGATATTTCAGACGGACCATGCTTACATGCTTCTCATTCTCAGTCGGTGACTACTTTTTCGACGGTTTGTGACTAGTTTTTCGATGAATATCTTTAATATTTTGAATATTTTGAATATCTTGCATATTTTAAATATTACTTTGGCAGGTGGTTATGCGGACCTGGTTGATTTATAAGAAGTTAGATGTTTTGAGCAAATACGCCTTACAAGCAGGAGGTCACTGGTTCGATCCCAACAGCGCCCACCATTATAAACTTCAAGAGCAGAGCGGGCTTACGAACTTTTGGAGGCCCCTCTTTTTTGTTTGGTTTGTGGAGTATTCTCAAATTGTGGCCTAATTTAGCGACGATTTGTGACTACTTTTTCTACTGATCTCACTTTTCAACCGACTCGTTCTCAAACTTGTTAAATTTTCTGCTGGAAAAAAATAGTTCTTGGCAGAAGAATCCGGCACCTTGCCAATTCTTGCCAATTTTGGTGTGAATTTATGGCATTTCTGACAATCTTGACAGTCTACTGGAAAAAGCGCAGATGCGGCAGCCGTGCGCATTCGATTGATTTAACAACAAGTTGCAGAATCTTAGAAATGACCCTGTTGCACGTTTGACATGCAAGAGGTCACTGGTTCGATTCCAGTATCGCCCACCATATTTTTCAT
>CAYYNT010000023.1:0-58527 GCA_964473155.1 uncultured Gemmatimonadales bacterium
TCTAACCATTCCGGTCTTTCAATATAATCTGGTCCGGTTTGGTTAGGAATTACCTATTTTAAAGACTTTGTGTTAATCAATCCGTCCATAGCGACAGATCTGTCCTCCGGTGAATGGAAAAGACACAACATGAGTGCACACCTCCAACTTACGGCCGCAAAGCATTAAGCTCCGCAAATGCCTGTCCCCGATACTCCGGCTTTCTGTTACGGCGACTCGCTGCCAGAAAGCAAGCCGTGATCATCGAAAAGACCTTTGTTCTTTTGATAGAATCCTGTTAGATTTATACCCGGCATCGCAAGTAATCGTCCGGGGATGCCGTCTAATAGAAAGTCAGTGGCAGCTTGCTGTGAATGTATCCGATGGCTCCGGGAGGAATGAAAAAGCAAAGAAAATAATATCACCCGCATTTCTTGATAAGGACCAGCCGCTTATTTTTGTCTGATATCTTTATTTGCATCGTATAAGCTAATTCATGCTTTATATTCAGGCATCTGTTCCGCCTGCTAATCTATTGCGCTCTGACGAGGTAATGCTATGCGTCTGAATATACTTGATCTGTTATTACCGCGCGAGGTGAAGTTTTTTAATTACATGAACGAGCAGGTCGATCTTTTTTCGAAGAGTTGCGGCATTTTCAGATCCTTTGTCTCGCAGCTCAAAAACATTTCTGATGAAGAGATTCACTCCGAAGTTCTTAAAATAAAGGACCTGGAGCTGATAGGAGACAGGATCGAGCGGGAGATAATCGATCAGTTGGACAGGACGTTCCTCACTCCTCTGGACAGGGAAGACATACATTCCATCGCTGTGGGCCTTGACAATTGCCTCGACAGCATAAACAACATGGCGCAGAAAATAGAGATATTCAAAATAAAAGACGCCCCGCCGAATGTCCTCACTTTCCTGAATATCATCGTAGATATCGCAAACGAGTTCAACAAACTGATCCGCAGCCTGGAGTCCAAAGAGGACATCAGCATCATCATAACCAAGATACACAAGCTCGAGACCGATGCCGATTTCCTTTTCCACACGACCATGGCAGACCTTCTTAACTGCAAGAACAACATCATTTACATAATAAAATTCAAGGACCTGTACGAGGAACTCGAAGAGCTTGTCAACTCAGTCGACCGGATAGCGAAACTGATCAGAGGCATTGTGGTGAAACGGGGATAGACATTGTGACATATACGACACTGGTTATCGTGATAATTGCGCTGGCCCTTCTGTTTGACTTTATAAACGGCTTTCACGATGCGGCAAACGCCATAGCGACTGTTGTAGTAACCAAAACGCTTTCACCGCTGCAGGCCGTGGCTATGGCTGGAACCGCAAATTTTCTGGGTTATTTCTTCAGCGGCGTGGCGGTGGCTCAAACTGTCGGCAAGGGAATAATCGACAGCACCGATGTTACACTGGCGCTGATACTCGCGGCGTTGATCGGCGCCATAGTCTGGAACATCCTGACCTGGATCATGGGCCTTCCCACCTCCAGCAGCCATGCCCTGATCGGCGGCCTGGTCGGCAGCGGCATCGCAGCGGCTGGTTTCCAGATAGTCCATCCCGTAGGCCTGCTGAAAGTGTTCCTTTTCATCATTGTGGCTCCGCTGCTTGGAATGATCGGTGCGGCGGCGTTCACGGTCCTGATAATATGGCTGTTCAGAAAGAGCCATCCCGCCTCGGCGAACAAGAAATTCAAGCTGCTTCAGCTCGTTTCGGCCTCGTTGTACTCCATCGGGCATGGGACAAACGATGCCCAAAAAACGATGGGGGTCGTTGCGCTGACGCTTTTTTCGGCCGGGATCAAGTCGTCTTTCGAGATAGACCACTGGGTCGTGATAAGTTGCTACAGCGCGATAACCCTGGGCACGTTTTTCGGCGGATGGCGCATAGTGAAAACCATCGGCACGCGGATAACCAAGATCAGGGCCATGGAAGGTTTCTGCGCGGAAACTTCCTCAGCCATTGTCCTGTTGTTCACGGCCCACCTGGGAATCCCGGTCAGCACGACGCACGTGATAGCCGGCTCGATAATGGGTGTGGGCAGCGTCGAGCACGCCAGGAGCGTCCGCTGGGTGATAGCCAGAAGGATACTGTGGGCCTGGATCCTGACAATACCGGCCACGGCGCTGATTGCCGCGCTGAGCTACCTGGCCGTTTCCTTAGTTATTTGATTCGTGCCAGCAACCCGATAAAATGTCCTGAAACCCGCCTCGTAATAGATCACAGGTGTGCAAGCCTGAACAAAAGAGGCTGTGGATCATGAAAGATCCGCAGCCTCTTTTCACTGGAGCCACCACCCGGAATCGAACCGGGGACCTACGCATTACGAGTGCGTTGCTCTACCAGCTGAGCTATGGTGGCTGGAAGACTCAATTATGGGCAGTGAAAATAACCTCGGACGCAGCATTAGTCAAGTCCATAGACCGGGCCGGGTTAACCGGGGTCTTGCCGTAATCCGCAGACATTAATATTTTCAGATGCTATTTGCGGAAACTGCCGGGAATATCAACTACAGAATCCATACAGGAGATAAAATGCAGACCACGGATAAGAAGATCAGGCTCGGGATCATCGGCGCGGGTATAATCGCCACCGAGTCGCACCTCCCCGCCCTCGAACATCTCAAAGACAAGTTCCAGGTCACCGCCATCTGCAACCGAAGCCTGCCCAAAGCCGAATCCATGGCCGGCCGGCTGGGCCTGGAGCGCGGGATGATCTGGCAGGACTGGCGCCGTTTTATCGATGAGGCCCCGGTGGACGCCGTGCTTGTCTGCCTGCCGATAGAGTTGAACTATCCGGTGAGCGAAGCCGCGGCCAGGGCGGGCAAGCACGTGCTGTGCGAAAAACCATCCGGAGCCAGCCTGGCCGAGGCACGGGCCACGCTGGAACTGTCCCGTAAATACGGAATTACATACATGGTGGCCGAGGATTGCCACTACACCCCCTGTTTCGTGAAAGCCGCCCAACTGGTGCGGGAGGGCACGATCGGAAAACTGGTTTCGATAAGCTGGAGTCCGCTGGGGTTCATGCCGGTTGACAACAAATACGCGCGCACCGAATGGCGTATACACCACGCCTACCCCGGTGGTTACCTTCTGGATGGCGGAGTGCACAACATTCATGTTCTCCAGATGATAGCCGGGCCGGTGATTTCGGTCCGGGCCGAGGTGCGTTCGGTGGAGCCGCGGCTGGGAGAGCTGGACCACGCGTTCTGCCTGCTCAATCATGCAAGCGGAGTGCTCAGCTCGCTCAACCTGAGCTGGCGGGCGAAAGACCGCGGAGAAAGCCCGCTTAAAGCTTTCGGGACAGAGGGCAGCCTGATTGTCGAGTGGGAGAGAATAATAAAGCTCGATCTGGAGGGAAAAGAGGAAGTGATCGAAACCGGCGGCGAGGACGCTTTCCAGCTCGAACAACTGGATTTCCACCGTTGCATCACGGGCGGAGGAGAACCCTCATGCACTGCCGAAAGCACCGCCAGGGACGTGGCCGTGGCGCTGGCTTTGCTGGAATCGGCCCGCGGAAGCGGGGCCGCTCAGGTTGAGAGCGTTGTCTGAACCCGGCGTCCATTTAGTGTCTTTTGACTCCAGCAGGCAGAGCGGCCCTGGCGGCAGCCGCTCACAACCTGCCACAACCGCTGGCAGTGATTATTTGTTTTCCTCCTCCTCCGGTTTCCTGTCCGGCCCGAGATCGAAGACGCCGCCTGTCTCAGCCGCCGGGCTTTCGGAAGAGGAATTCTCCTTCGGGTTGCGGCCGGGGACTTCGGCCTGAGGAGCCGCGGCGGCGCTCCCGCCGGGATAGCTGTCCACCATTGGAGGGGCAGCCGTGTGCGAGTGTCCCGGCGATGGTGGAGCATATGGTTGTCCAGCGTCTTTCAAGTCATCCTCGCTCCCGGTTTTGACCGGCGGCGGCATCAGCAGCCAGAGGACTATGTACAGGACCAGGCCGAATCCGTAGAACAGCGTGGTCACCACAAACATCACCCGCAGGGGAAGCACGAGCACCGGCGCATCGAACTGACAAGCCAGGCCGGTGCACACTCCGGCTATTTTCTTACCCTGGCTCACCCGGCGCCAGTATCCCCCGCCCGATACGGCCTGCGCCGCCATCGGCTTGCGGGTCAACATGCTTCCGCAATATCGGCATTTGATCGCTTCCACCCGGATCGTCTCGGCGCAGAAGGGGCATTTTTTCATTCCGCTCTCTTCCATGACCCACTCCTTGAGTAATTTGTATCCCTGTTATCAGGCCCCGCCATTCTCCGTTCATTCTGATCAATTATGACGGCGCTCGATAATCTCAGTTTTCAACAAGATTGAAACATTCTCCCTGCTCCGGGGCAGCCTGCGGTTGCAACAGCTTGAATGTGATCACCAGCAGTGTCCCGACGAGCATCGATACACCGGCCAGCGGCATCCAGAAAAGCGAACGCGTCACGTACACGGTCCAGGCCTCCGGCAGAGTGAACCTGAGCACTGTCCCGACGGCCAGCGAATAGAACAGATTCATGGTCAGAACCAGGGCCAGGCCCGAGAGAAGCATGACCGGACCGGCGTGAGCTGGGGCTTTTTCCTCTGCCTGCGCGGCTGAATACAGCAACTCCTCCCGCATCAGCCGTTTCGTCTCGGCCAGCAGGGACGCGCGCGGCCCCTTGACGCTATAGGCAGTCAGGATTCTGCGGACATCCTCGTCACTCAGGTTCTTCTTCATCTTCAACCTCCGCGGAATATTCGGACGGGTTGAAACCGTCCATCTTCTCCTTGAGGAATATCATCGCCCGGTGCAGACGGCTTTTGACCGTACCCAGCGGACAGTTTAATATCTCGGCGATTTCCTGCTCGGTCTTCTCGTTGTAAAACCTCAGCACCACCACTTCCCGCATCTTCGGAGGCAGACTGTCCACAATCTTCCTGACTTTTTCCGCCCTGAGAATGCTTTCAGCATCCACATCCGGGTCCTGAGCCAGGTCCGGCGCATCTTCCAGCGCCACGTACTCCCGTCTCCCGGACCTCTGCATCGCGCTGCGGCATTGATTCAACGCTATCTGGAACAGCCAGGTCGAAAAACGAGCCTGCCGCCTGAAGCCTCCGATATGACGGATGACCCGTATCCAGGTTTCCTGAAAAATGTCCTCAGCGGCGGCAGTATCGCTCACCAGCCGCAGGATGAAAGCGTACAGCGGCTTGCTGAACGCATCCACCGCCTCATCGATAGCATCGGGGGCGCCAGACTGGAGTCTGTCCACCAGGGCGTCTTCATTCTCGATTATCGCCCCGGCCAGGGGACTTTCCATCCTCGGGTCCTTTTTGATTCCTGAATCCGGCCTGAATCTCCGCGTCCGTTTGCCAGCACCCCGATTCCCAGTTCCAAACGATAAGACCTCGCAAGCTCCCGGACGGTTCAATTATTTACAAAACTTTCACTTTTCCACACTGAAAATAAAATATCAGAATCAAACATCCGCGACAAGACAGAACGAGAAAACTGATTCAAAAAAATTATTATTATTGAACCGTCTTCCCGCTGTATTTACATTGTCCCCGGCGGCTCTACGGCTGACATAAATCCAAACCTCCGGAGACAAGAATGATTAATAACACGCGTCCGCTCGCGGCTGTCATGCTGCTCACGGTTTCGCTTTACGGTCCGGTCAGGGCTGAGGAACTGTTTACAGTGCCTGCTGGTGTGGAGACACGCTGGTCTTCATTCGAAAATCCGGCTGCCGCCAAAGGCGCGGGCGGACAGACCAATCAAACCCGTAAAGGAGCGGCCAGTAAGGATATAGCGCCCGGAGAAACTGTAACTCTCCTTGACATCCAGGGACCTGGAGTGATAAGACGGATATGGATGACCGTGCGCGGCAAGCCGGAAAACCTGCGCGGACTGGTGCTCCGCATGTACTGGGAGGACCAGGATTATCCCTCGGTGGAGGCCCCGCTGCAGGATTTTTTCGGCATCCCGTTCGCCCGTCAGACAGCCTTTGAAAGCGTGTTTTTCTCGAATCCTGAAGGACGGTCTTTCAACTGCTTCATCCCCATGCCCTTTAAAAAGCGCGCCAGAGTCGAGATAGAAAACCAGACTCCGGAAAGCGCCACGCCCCTTTTCTACGATATAGACCTCACGGTGGGAGACAAGCTGCCGGATGATCTCTGCTATTTTCACGCCCGTTACCGCAGGGAAAATACGGCTGTCCCGAAAAAGGATTTTCAGATACTGCCCCGGGTGGAAGGACGCGGGCGCTTTCTGGGCTGCAATGTCGGGGTGCGGGCCATAGGTGAATACGCCAAATCAGCCTGGTTCGGCGAGGGAGAAATAAAAATTTACCTGGACGGCGACCGTGAATATCCCACCCTGGTGGGCACCGGTACGGAGGACCTGGTGGGCAGCGCCTGGGGTCTTGGCTCATTCAACCATCTGTATCAGGGGTGTCTTCTGGCTGGCATTGACAACGGCATCTGGGGTTTCTACCGCTATCACGCGCCGGATCCGGTTTATTTTCACAGGGAAATACGGGTTGACCTTCAGCAGATGCAGGGGGCCATGGCCAGCCAGATAAAGAAGGACATCAGCCCGGATAACTACCCCGAGCTGGTCAAAACGCATAAACGGTTCGAGCCCTCCACCGGAGAGGACACCTGGGAAAACTTCGAGGCGCCGCAGGATGTCTGCGCGACGGCCTACTGGTACCAGAGTCTCCCCTCGCCCAAATGGGGCCCTATCGAGGGATTCGAATCGAGGATGAAAGACCTCAATTTGCCGGCCGGACAATGATTCAGAGGAATGGGTGACGCCGCTTAAAAACTAAATCATCACAGAGGGGCCGTGCCGCTGGCTGACAAGTCTCAGGTCCGGCCCCAGCGCTTTATCAATAAATCCAGTCCGGCACGTAGGCGAAAAGCCCTGCCGTGTGAAGGAAGGTGTATTCCGGGACGCCCGGCAGTTGGGAGAACCCGAAAGCCTGTCCCCCGAGGATGAGAGCGGGAGGAAACGCCGCGTGCCTGGCGCCGTCGAACAGACGGGCAAAATCTCTTTCCTGGATGAATAGCCCGCCGGCCACCTGGCACATATCCGTAGAGATCATATCAACGACCCGGTCCAGGCTTTCCGCAGAAAAATCCAATGTTTCCGGAAGTCCGGCGAAGTGATCGAGACTGGTGACGAGCGTCACCTGTCCTCTTTCCGCCCGCGCCACGAGGCTGAACGACAGGTCCTGACCGGAAAAAACTGAAAGGACAAGAGTCCCGGTGGACATCATCGTATCGTTCATGAAACGGCTCACGCTCTGAAAATCGACCGGGCCGCGGTCGAGAGTCAGCGCCGGATAAATGCCGAGTTTTTCACTCTGCCTTGAGTTGATTGTCTCGATCACGCGGACGAGAAATGTGTATCGAGGCTCATCCGGTTCGGGAAGGATGTTCTGGGCCTCACAGAGACTTTCATACCCGTCGAGGTCTGTCACTATCACCCGCCGGACGCGATAGCTGTTGTTATCATGTATCAGCCTGGCTGTCAACCGCGCATCCGTGATTCTGGACAGGCCGAAAGGACGGTCCTCGCCGCCCAGCACGAACTTGCGCGGGATACCCTCCTCATGCCACAGCACGGCCTGTGGCCGGCTCATGGAAAGAACCGGAAAATACTTTGAAAACGCGGACCAGCTTCGAGGATCGATATCCCTGACAACCATGCCCGGAGAAATCAAGCGTGCACCTCCCAGACCGCAATGCTCCTCGGAGCCATTTCCACGGTCATGCTGCCTTCCAGAACGCTGGTTTTGGCCTGCCCGTAAGCTGAAACCGTCAAACGCCCCTGGAAGAATATATCGCTCTTCTGCGGCCGATCGCTGCTGTTGGCGACAAACAGAAGCCCCCGGCCTTCCCTGTTGCTGAAAACAGACAGATCGAGGCTGGTGTTCGAGCGTGTAAAACGGGGCGATGCACCGAGAGTCTTGATCAGACGGCCGACTTCGTGGGGGCTTTCCATCTGTATCAGGCTGAGGTTTATCGACTGCGCCCGGCCCGCCGGAGCCAGATAATCGGATAAAGGCACCGCTCCGGAAAAAAAACTCTCGATCTGGAGGTTGCGGTGCAGGCCCTGGTCCATGAATGGACGGCCGGGCCCGAAAACCAGCGTGCCCCCGCCGTCTATGAACTTCCTTAAAGCATCCGCATCCTCACGGTATATGAAATCACCACAGGCGAGTATCGCTATCTTGTATTGCGCCAGACGGTCAAGGGTGATGGCCGAATCGCCGCAGTCCCAGTCGAAACCAGTTTCCCGCATCAATTCCCCGGTCTGGTCCAGCCACAGCGAGCATGTTTCAGGGGAACAGCTCAATCCCAGGTCCACCGTTTCGTTGAACACTTCCCCACCAAGCGCAAGACCGTGTACATCCCGGCGGTGTTCAAGAGCTGCGGTCAGTTTGTCAAGCCCGCGGTCGAGAAGCACGATAATCTCAGCCTGTCTCTCATATTCATGCAGACGGCTTTCACGCAGAAAACTCAACACCCGGCGGACCGGCTCGTAATAATCATTGCGGACCAGGCAATTCCTTGTTAACGGCGCTCCAGTCCAGTTATCACATTCAGCCGCAAGATGGAAACTCAATCCACGTATTCCCTGCATGACTGCGGTCATAGAAATAAATTCGAACTCCTCCGGAATCACGCCCTCGCCACGGCTGTCTGTCGATGTTCCAAGACTCAGTCCGTAACGAAACGGGAACGGGCTTGTACCGGAGGCTTCCTTCGCGATCCAGCGCTCCTGATTGTAATTTGACGGGCCTGTTGCATTCCGGAAAAAACCAGCCAAAGAAACCGCTGACGAACTCCCCGCTTCTGCCGGATTGACCGTGAGACGTGAAGCAGAAGACAAGTCCGCGAAAACCGGCACACCATCGATGCCCCGCTCTATCAGCATGTTGCCGAGGCTGTTCAACCATTCAGCCGCCGATATCTCCCGGAATTCAATCCAGTCGAGATGACGCGGCAGGTCGCGCGGGTTTTCCGCGTCAAAGCTCCGCGGCGGCTCCACTGTCTCGAATGAGGTGTACTCGCTGCCCCAGGCATTGTTCAGCTCCCCGATATCAATGTACGCGCCGGTCAGCCAGAGACGGAATTTTTCCAGCGCGGCGGGGCTGTAATCGAAACTGTAAATGCATTGTACTTGTTCGCTCCTGAATATGCTCCAGCCTACCTGAACCGCGGCCACCGGACCGCCCCGGGTAAGGAGATGCCTTGACAGGACCGGCGCCGCCCGGTCGAACCACAATCCAATTTCATCATTGAAAGTCCGGCTGAAAAAACTTGGCAGCGGGAACTGGCATGTCTGCTCATACTGGATTCTTAAATTGCCCGAACTGTCTTGCGCCGCTGACATCGTATCGAACAAAACCCGGCGCGGCATTCCCGCGAAAGCGATCCCCGGGCCAAGCGCCGGTCCGGGGACGGCGATCACCCGGATTCCGTTCTCGGATGCCAGGTTTAGAAATGCATCGAGATCGAGTTCAGGCCGGCTCGAGCCAAAATCATAACCGCCTTCCTGCCGCTCGTGAAGCGACCAGGGGATCTCCAGGCTCAGGGTGCTCATTCCCATGCGCGACAGACCGCTCATCAACTCCGGCCATCGAGCGCGATCATGACTCCAGTAGCGCACGGCGCCGCTGTACAGAGGGAACACCCGCCCGTCGATAACCAGGCCGTTGCGCCCCACGGAAACGCGCTTGCCCGATCCGCGGCAGGCGCTGCCCAGCATGAGCACGGACCCGGCCATCGCCGGGACTGCTCCCAGCGCGGTCAGAAAGTCTCTGCGGTTTATTCCCTTCCGGATATGCATCTTCTCCGGCCCCGCTTGTCACAGTAGCACCTGCGCCAGACTGAAAAACAACGGCATGGTCAACAGGGCGATTATGTAGCATGAAACCAGAATTCCACAGACAAGATGCTCATCGCCGCCGAAATGCACCGCCTGAAGAGCCAGGCCTGTCGCCGGGGGCGAGGCCATTTCGAGCATCCAGAAAGCGTTCTCCAGCGGCCCGCTGCTCAAACTCGTGTATTTGAGCACGGCTAACATAAGCACCGGCACGGCCACAAGTTTGATCAGCGCCACCCGGGTGATGTTATATGCGGACGGCATCCGCTGGACGCGCAACGACCCGATAGTCAGTCCCAGAACGACCGTGGCCAGCGGCACGCAGGAACGCCCCACGAGTTCCACCGCGTTAACGAAAATTCCAGGAGTCCAGGAGCGCAGCCCGGTGAAAACAAGGAACATTGCGGTCAGAGTAGCCACGAAAGGCGTCGTTATCACTTGTCCGATTCTGAACCGGCTTCCCTTGCGGTGTGAGATCAGAAAGCTTCCGATGCTCCACAGAAGCGGGTTGTATGTCAGAAGAAGAAGAAACAGGTAAATCGAAAAACGGTGGAACTGCTCCGGAAACAGCACCTCACCGATAGGCAGCACCAGGTAGCCGGCGTTCTGAAAAGTGGTCAGGGCGCTCAAAGCCCGGCCGTGCTCTTGCTGATCCCGGAAAATAAACCAGGAGGGCGGCAGAACGGCCACCACCGTCAGGATGCCCATGAGCGGGAATTTCCACCAATCCGGGTACTCCACGACGCTGAAATCGCGGATTATGCTGCTGAACACAAGACACGGCAGCGAAAGGTTAACGACAATTCCGCTCAGGGCGCGGATATGGTTCTCATCAAACACTTTACGGCGCACCAGTAACGCTGAGGCCCCTATCACCAGAGCGATCTGGACCAATGCCGCCAGGGTGGCCAGAAAGGATGCACCAATCACCGAAAGCAAACGGCGCTCCCGTTCAAGTGTAGAACAGCCTTATCCGGAAATGACTCATATTATTTACAAGGAAAATAAAAGATAGCTTTTTGACAGTATTTATACAAGAAGCTCGGGTGACTGTCATCTGGTGCAAAGTCTGTTGAACAGAGACCCTCGGAGCCTGTTCTTTTGATTCCCCGGATAAAAGAATTGACAGCCCGGTCTCATTTTCATACTTAATACACAATGCATCATCAAGGGCTTTCTGTTCACGCAAACTCAAACAGAACCGCCTGTGAGTCACCGTTTGCCCAAAAAGGCGACGCCACCCGGAGATAGAATGGCTGAGAGAACGGATCATTTCGACGTGCTTGTCCTGGGCGGAGGTCCTGGAGGTTACGTGGCGGCAATCCGCGCCGCACAGCTCGGACGCAGCGTGGCCCTCGTCGAGCGCGAGGCCCTGGGCGGCGTGTGCCTTAACTGGGGTTGCATCCCCAGCAAGGCCCTTCTGCGCAGCGCCCAGCTCTACCTTGACATCCGGCGGGCGGAGGAGTTCGGCCTGAGCGCCGGGGAACCGGATTTCGACTGGAGCGCAATCGTCCTGCGCAGCCGCAGGATCGCCGACCGTAGCCGCCGTGGCGTGCAGTACCTGATGAAGAAAAACGGCGTCGCCGTATTCGAGGGACAGGGAGCGCTGCTTGGCCGCGGGCAGGTGGGGATTAAAAGCGAAAACGGCGAGAAGATGATCTCGGCCGGTGACATCATCCTGGCCGTGGGCGGTCATCCCCGCAGCCTACCGGGACTGGAAGTTGACCGCGGCGTGATCACCAGCCGTGAGGCGCTGGCGCTGGAAAGTCTACCGCGTTCCATCCTGATCGTGGGCGCGGGAGCTATCGGGATAGAATTCGCCCATCTCCTGAATGCTTTCGGCGTAAACGTGACCGTGGTTGAACTGCTCGACCGTATCCTTCCGCTCGAAGATGAGGAAGTCAGTGAAGAGCTGCGGAAGATATTCACCAAACGCGGCATCCGTTTTCTGACCGGAGCGAAAGTCATCGGCGTGTCGCGGGAGGACGGGAACTGCCGGGTCACGATAGAATCCGGCGTTGACAATACAGTGGTGGAAGCTGAAAAAATTCTTCTGGCCGCGGGTGTGACAGGCAATATCGACGGGATCGGACTGGAGAACGCCGGGGTGGAGACCGCGCGCGGATTCATCCGGGTGGACGAGGCTTATCGCACCACCGCCGCGGGAATAAGCGCAATCGGTGACTGTATCGGCGCGCCTCTTCTGGCCCATGCCGCATCAAAAGAAGCCCTGATGGCGGTCGACGCCCTGGCTGGAAAGGCGTTCCGGAAAATAGACCCCTCCATGGTTCCCGGAGCGATCTATTGCGAGCCGCAGGTGGCAAGTCTCGGACTGACTGAAAAGAAAGCGCTGGAATCCGGATACAAGGTCCGGGTTGGACGTTTTCCGTTCCGTCCGCTCGGTAAAGCCCTGGCCTCCGGCAATACAGAGGGCTTTGTCAAAATCCTTGCTGACGAGTCCAGCGGCAAGCTGCTTGGAGCGCATATAATCGGGCCGGAGGCGGCCGAGCTGATACCCGAGGTTTCGCTTGTCCGCTGGCTGGACCTGGATGCATCCGTATTACACGAGGCGATACACCCGCACCCCACGCTCTCGGAGGCCCTTGCGGAAGCGTCCGCCGGTTGCCTGGGCCAGGCTATTCATCTCTGAGGAGTTGACGCTTGAATCAGTCCGTTCCGCCGTAACACCCGAGCCGTCAGATCAGTTTAATTACAGTTAGAATCTGCCGGGCTTTTTGCTGGACAAATGCCTTGCCGGACTATAAAATGAAATGACCGATGCCGGCCATGAAACCCCTTGTCTCAAGGAAAACAGGCTGATCAGATGCATGCATTCATACCGGTTCTAATCACAATAGCTGTGGCGGCGCTGATGGTTGGAGCGGCCCTTGGTTTTGCGGCGCTGGCCGGGCCGCGGCCAAAGACCGACAGCATCAAGGAAACGCCTTTCGAATGCGGCAAGGTCCCGTTCGAGGAGCCGGGCCGTCCTCTCCCTGTGCATTTCTATGTCACGGCCATCCTTTTCATCGTCTTCGATATTGAAGTAGTTTTCCTCTACCCCTGGGTCGCCGCCCGTAGCACAGCCGGCGCATATGGCCTGCTCGCCGTCTTGTTTTTCCTGTTCCTGCTGACTTTCGCCCTGGTTTACGAATGGTTAAAGGGGGGAATGGAATGGCGCTGAGACCGCTGCTGGGTGGAGACAACTGGATCACGACACGCCTGGACAGAGTAGTCGGCTGGGCGCGGAAGTATTCCGTGTTCCCCTACCCGTTCGTCACCGCCTGCTGCGGCATGGAATACATGTCTCTCTCCAGCTCGCATTACGATCTGGACCGTTTCGGCATGGCATTCCCGCGTTTCACGCCCCGTCAGGCCGACCTCCTTTTCGTTGTCGGGACGATCAGCCACAAGATGGCCCCGGTGCTGCGGAGGGTCTACGATCAGATGTGCGAACCCAAGTGGGTCATCGCGTTCGGCGTCTGCACCTGCACCGGCGGTTTCTACGACAATTACGCCACTGTCCAGGGCATCGATACGATCATTCCGGTGGATGTCTATATTCCGGGTTGCCCGCCGCGTCCTGAAACCGTGATCCAGGGAATGATGTTGTTGCAGGAAAAGATCGCCAGCCAGAAACAGGAATACTGAGTTTCCATTTTTATGAAACCAGACAGCGTGTGGCGTATAATCACAGAGCGAATCTGAATGATAGAACCGGTTGAAAACAGCACTCTCCAGAGCCTGAGCCGGAAATTCGGCGCAAGCGTGATCCAGTCCGGTCAGGACAAGGGCGACCTCGTGGCAGTTGTCGAGCGCGGCAGGCTGCACGAGATAATTTCATATTTGCGTGACAGCCACGAGTTGGATTTCAACATGCTGATCGATCTTTGCGGGGTGGACTACCTTCCGCGCAAGCCGCGGTTCGAGGTGGTCTATCAGGTGCACAGCCTGGAGCGCAACGAGCGTCTGCGCCTCAAGGTTCTCGTCCCTGAGGATGACTGCCGCGTGTCCACGATCAGCGACCTCTACCCGGTGGCCGACTGGCTGGAGCGCGAGTGCTGGGACATGTTCGGCGTTGTGTTCGAGGGTCATCCCAACCTCAAGCGCCTGCTGATGTACGAGCCCTTTGCCGGTCATCCCCTGCGCAAGGATTACCCGATCAACCGCCGTCAGCCGCTGATAGGGCCAAACAACTGACTGAAAAGCACGGTGCGCATGGATTATCATAAAACAGCGGAAACCGCCTCCGGCCAGACAGGCCAGCGCCGGACCGAAAACATGTTTCTCAATGTGGGTCCTTCTCACCCGGCCATGCATGGCGTCATTCACATCATTACCGAGCTGGAGGGGGAGATTGTGCGCGGGGCCGAGGTTGAGATCGGCTACCTGCACCGCTGTTTCGAGAAGGACGTGGAGAACGTGAGCTGGACCATGGCCTTCCCCTATACGGACCGGCTCAACTATGTAAGCTCGATGCTGAACAACGTGGGTTGGGCCATGGCCGCAGAGAAGCTGTTCGGCGTGACAGTTCCCGAACGCTGCCAGTACGTGCGCGTGATTGTCTCCGAAATATCCCGCATAGTCGATCACCTGACCTGTATCGGCGCCTCGGCCATGGAACTGGGCGCAATGACCGCCTTCCTCTATTTCATGAAAGCCCGCGAATACCTCTACGACCTGATCGAGTGGATATCGGGCGGAAGGATCATGGCCACCTATGTGCGGATCGGAGGGGTCAAGGCCGATCTGCCCGAGGGGTTCGAGAAGAAAGCGCCCGGAGTGTTGAAAAAGGTCAACGAGGTGATCGACGAGGTGGACAAGCTCCTCACCCGCAACCGTATCTTTTTCGACCGTATGAAAGATATCGGCGTTCTGAGCCGGGAGCGTTCACTGGCCTACGGGATAACCGGCCCGCTGATCCGCGCCGTGGGCGTGCCGTATGACATCCGCCGGGTAAAGCCCTATCTGGTTTACGATAAACTGGATTTCGAGATTCCGGTGGTGGACGACGGTGACAACTATGCCCGTTACCTGGTGCGGATGGAAGAGATGCGCCAGAGTATCCGAATCATCCTCCAGGCCCTGGACAAGATGCCTGCCGGGGCGGTGGCGGTGGACGCCTATGGGCGCGAGCTGACCGGGGCGCAGATGGTGGAGGAGTTCAAGCGCGCGCGCGTAGCCGACAACGTCGGCTCCAAGGCCAGGGTGGACCTGACCCTGGACGGGACGGACAGGGTGACGGCGGAGGGAGTCAACCGCACCACGGACAGGCGGATGATGCTGCCGTCCAAGGAAGAGACCTACGGCAACATCGAGGGACTGATGGGGCATTTCATGCTCATCATGGACAACTGGGGCGTCCGTCCGCCCGTGGGCGAAACCTATCATGCGGTGGAAGGGGCCAACGGTGAACTGGGGTTCTTCATGGTCTCCAGCGGCGAGGGCCGTCCCTGGCGCGCGCATTGCCGCGGCCCGTGTTTCTTCCCCATGGCCGCTCTGCACGAAATGCTGACCGGCGGCATGGTGGCCGATATCATACCGACTTTCGGCTCGATTAACATGATCGCGGGAGAGTTGGACCGTTAAGCACTTTTTCGGCGGACAGAGGATGAAAAGCGATAAACCCGTCTCGTTCAGCGAACAGCAGCTCAACCTTATCCGGAGCATGATGGAGCGCCTTCCGGACCGCAAGGCTGCGCTGGGCGATGTAATACATATGGCCATCGAGGAGTTCGGGCATGTGAATCCCGAGGCCGAACAGTATATTGCGGGCCTGATGGACCTGCCGGCCAGTTTTGTCCACGAGGTGGTCACTTTCTACAATATGTATATCCAGGAACCGGTGGGCCGTCACCACCTGATGCTCTGCGACAATGTGAGTTGCATGCTCTGCGGGGCCGAGGGACTGGTGGCCCATCTTAAAGAACGCCTCGGCATTGCTCCGGGAGAGACCACGGCGGATGGCAAATTCACGCTCTGGACCGTGGAATGCCTGGGGGCCTGCGAAATGGCCCCGGTGGTGCTGGTGGATCATAAGTTCTACGGCAACCTTACTGTGAAAAAACTGGACGAGCTGCTCGACAGCCTGGAGTGATAGATGGCGCAGGTGAAACTGATCTCGAAATATCTCGAAACGCCGGGATGCGAAAGCCTGCCGGTTTTCGAGGCCAGCGGCGGATACTCCCGCCTGAGGCGCGTGGTCGAGGAGAACTGGCCGAGTCAGAAAATCATCGACACGGTTAAGGCCTCCAGCCTGCGCGGCCTGGGTGGAGCGGGCTTCCCAACCGGCATGAAATGGGGTTTCGTGCCGCGTGACGCCGAGGGGCCAAAATACATAGCGGTCAACGCGGATGAGTCGGAACCCGGAACCTTCAAGGACCGCCATATCCTGATGCGCGCACCGCACCTTCTGATCGAGGGACTTGTCATCGCCGCTCTGGCGGTCAGGGCGGATGAGGTGTTCATCTACATCCGCGGGGAATACTGGGAGCCTTACAGGGTGCTGAAAAAGGCGCTCGAAGAGGCGAAAAAGTCCGGTTACGCCGGTGACAGGATACTGGGGAGCGAACACAGCGTTCACGTGACAATCCATCGAGGTGCAGGGGCCTATATCTGCGGCGAGGAAACCGCCCTTCTCACCAGCCTGGAGGGCTACAAGGGCTGGCCCAAGCTCAAGCCGCCATTCCCGGCGGTCAAGGGCCTGTTCCGGCGTCCGACCCTGGTCAACAACGTGGAGACTCTCGCTTACATACCGGTCGTGCTGGAAACAGGCCCCGAGCAGTTCGCCGCTCTCGGAGTAGAGCGCAACGGCGGAGCGCGCCTGTTCGGTGTGAGCGGCCATGTAAACCGCCCCGGAATCTACGAGTGCTCACTGGGCACGCCCATGCGCGAGGTGATATACGAGCTGGCCGGCGGTATCCGCGACGGCAGGCGGCTTAAGGCGGTGATCCCGGGCGGAAGTTCCTGCCCGGTTCTCACCGCGGATGAGATAGATGTCCCGCTGGATTTCGACAGCCTGGCGAAGATCGGCTCCATGCTCGGCTCCGGCGGGATGATTGTCATGGACGAGGACACGGACATGGTCAAGGTCCTCTACAGGATCTGCCAGTTCTATGCGAACGAGTCCTGCGGCCAGTGCACTCCCTGCCGCGAAGGCACCGGCTGGATGACCCGGATCATGGAGCGCGTATACCGGGGGGACGGCACGAGCCAGGACCTGGACAATCTGGTTGATATCGCGGAGATGATCGGCGGCAACACGATCTGCCCGCTGGGAGACGCCGCGTCGCTGCCGGTGATGAGCTTTATCCGCAAGTTCAGGCCGGAATTCGAGGCCCGTCTTTCACGCAAGTACGTTCCTTCGGGAGAAGTTTCCAGGCCGGGAGCGGAAGGAGCTGCACGGTGAGCGGCGGCGAGAAAAAGGCAGTCCGCACGGTTATCGACGGACGGGAGTACGAGTTCGCAGAGGGGACCACAATCCTCGAAGCAGCTCGCAGCGTGGGGATCCAGATACCCCACTACTGCTATCATCCCGGACTGTCCATCGCCGGGGCCTGCCGCATGTGCCTAGTCGAAATAGAAAAGATGCCGAAACTCCAGATTTCCTGCTACATGACCGTGGCGGACGGTATGGCCGTCCATACGGACACCGAGCGGGTCAAGCGCGCGCGCAAAGCGATACTGGAATTCCATCTGGTCAACCACCCGGTGGATTGCCCGGTCTGCGATCAGGCCGGTGAGTGCGGCCTCCAGGAATATTACATGCTTCATGGTTTGTACGTTTCCCGCCTGAAAGAGAATAAAGTCCGCAAGAGCAAGAAAGCTTTCCAGATCGGCCCGGAAATAATGCTCGACCAGGAGCGTTGCATCCTTTGCAGCCGCTGCGTGAGGTTCTGCCGCGAGGTGTCCAGGAGCCACGAGCTTGGCATGTTCAAGCGCGGTGACCGCTCGGTGATAGACACTTTCTCCGGGCAGCAGGTGGATAATCCTTACGCCGGCAACGTAGTGGATATCTGCCCGGTGGGCGCACTGACCTGCCGGGATTCGCGCTTCAAGACCCGCGCCTGGTACCAGGAGACCGCCGAATCGATATGCCCGCGCTGCTCGCGCGGCTGCAACATCTTCATCCACTACAACGTCAAGCGTCCGTGGAAAAATCAGGGCCGCAAGGTGGTGCGCCTCAAACCGCGTTTCAACTCCGAGGTCAACAAGTGGTGGATTTGCGATGAGGGCCGGTTCTGCTTCAAGTTTATCGACGACGCCAGCCGTCTGACCGCACCCCTGCGAACTGAAAACGGCGACGCGGTTCAGACCGGTTGGGTTTCGGCGCTGGGTTTCGCCGCAGAGCGCATGCGCTCCGCCGCCGCGTCGCCGGACCGCGACCTGGCCGTGCTCGTTTCGGCCCAGGCCACGAACGAGGAACTGTTCCTGCTCAAAAAAGTGTTCGATGAACGCCTGCCCGGCTGGCGTCCCGCGTTCAGCACGGACGGGCCGTTCGAACCGACTGAGGATGACCTTCTGCGGCGGGCGGACAAAAATCCCAACACCGCGGGAGTGCAACTGCTCGGGCTGGATGGCGGCAACTCGATGAGCCTGGAGGAACTGAAAAAGGCTGCTCTTGAGGGACGGATCGGCGCACTGCTTGTCTGCTACACCGACCTTCTTGGCCTGCAGGGGCGGTTATCCGAAGGATGGCAGGCAGCTTTGGAAAAAGTGGGGACTCTGATCTACCTGGGCACAAATGCTTGCGCCACCTCGCGGCTGGCGCAGCTTGTGTTACCAGCCGCCGCCTTTGCCGAGCGCGAGGGCACTGTCACGAATTTCGAGCACCGTGTTCAGCTCCAGCGCAAAGCTTTCGACCCCGCGGGCGAATCCCTGCCGGGCTGGGAGATAATACGCCGTCTGGGTGAAACCCTGGGCGGAGAATACAGCTTTTCCGATGCGCGTGCAGTATTCAACGCCCTGACCGTTTCCGTCCCCGGATTCAGCGGTCTTGACTACGACGAAATCGGCTCCACAGGCTGCCAGGCAGTGATAACGAAAGCCTGAAATTGCGGAGTATTTACCGATGTTTCCTGAAATACTTCTTCATACGGCCAAAGCCGGAGCTGTACTGACCGGCGTGCTGACTTTCGGCGGGCTGCTCACCTGGGTCGAGCGTAAGCAGAGCGCGGTCATGCAGGACCGTATCGGCGCGAACCGTGCGGATATCCTGGGATTCCGCCTTCTGGGCCTGTTCCATATAATGAGCGACGGCCTGAAGATGTTCGTCAAGGAAGAATTCGTCCCGCGCACGGCCCACCGCTGGCTGTTTGTCCTGGCGCCTTTCCTGTCCTGGACTTTCGCCCTGCTCGGCTTCGCCGTGATCCCCTTATCCCCGTCGATACGGATAGCAGGCCAGGATTTTTCGCTTCAGATCGCCAACCCGGACATCGGGCTTCTGCTGGTCTTCGCCATGATGGGTATGACTGTCTACGGCGTGGTCTTGGGAGGCTGGTCCAGCAACAACAACTTCGCCCTGCTTGGCTCGATGCGCGCCACGGCGCAGATGATCAGCTACGAGGTGGCCCTGGGCGCGGCCGCGGTAGGGCCGCTGCTGGTTTACCAGAGCCTGAACATGCAGGAGATAGTGCTCCGGCAGGGGCAGTATTTCCAGGGCTGGCTGCCTTTGTGGGGAATCGTGGTGCAGCCGCTGGCTTTTCTGATATTCCTGACCGCGGGTACGGCCGAGACAAAACGTGTCCCGTTCGATCTGCCCGAGGGCGAAAGCGAGATAATCGGCTTCCAGCTCGAATATTCGAGCATGCGTTTCGGCGCGTTCATGTTCACCGATTTCGTCGAAAAAATCCTGATCGCCTGCCTGACAGTCACCCTGTTCCTGGGCGGCTGGCAGGTCCCCTGGCTGATGGATGAGGGATTCATTATCGGCGGAGCGACAGCGCTGGCGCTGGATCCTTGGGTAGTCTGGATTCTGCGGACAGCGGCTTTCAGTCTCAAGGTCTGCGCGGTCATCTATCTCCTGATGCTTGTGCGCTGGACCCTGCCGCGTTTCCGCTATGACCAGCTTATGCACCTGGGCTGGAAGTTCCTTCTGCCGCTGGCGTTCGCCAATATCATCGTTACCGCGGTGGTCCTGGCGCTGTTGAAAGTCTGAAGTCTGTAATGCATGCCGGAGGACGAGTTGGCGATTACAGTAAAAAAGATCGAGTTCCGCCGGAAACTCAGCCTGATGGAGCGTATCTGGCTGCCCGAGATACTGCGCGGCCTCTGGCTCACCAACCGTCATTTCGTGGTGAACATCTGCCTGCATATCCTGAATGCGGTAGGCATAAGGACCAGGCGTAAAGGCGCGGTGACCATCCAGTACCCGGAGGAGCACCGGGGCTATCACTGGCGTCTGCGCACGCTGCACTACCTGACGAAACGTGAGGGCGGCGGCCCGCGCTGCGTTGGGTGCATGATGTGCGAGACTATCTGTCCCGCGAAATGCATCTACATCGTGGCGAAAGAGCACCCGGACCCGGAAACCGAAAAGCAGGCCGCCAGTTTCACTATCGACATGGGCAAGTGCGTTTATTGCGGGCTGTGCGTGGAAGCCTGCCCGGAGGATGCGATCCGGATGGACAGCGGACACCTGGAAATAAGCGCTTACAGCCGCAAGGAACTGATCTACCCCATCGACCGTCTTCTGGCCACGGAACATGATCCAGCGCCGTACAAGGACTACGAAAAGTATATGCGGGAATGACCCGCCATGTGGATAAGGATTTGACTCATCGCCGTTTCGCGGGCTGTACGGAACGGCGCTTTTTATTCCATGCTCTGGGGGGCTGATGCTTAAACAATGCAGTGAAACCACCTCGATCGGCCTGGGCGGCGGGATCGTCAGGCGTATGTGCCTGTGTGCGGGAAAACTGATGTCCGTTGAGTTCAGCTTCGAAAAGGATGCCCTTCTGCCCATGCACAACCACCCGCATGAACAGATCGGGTATATCGTAAGAGGAGTTTACGAACTTACCGTGGGTGATGAAACCCGCACCCTGAAAGCCGGGGACACTTACTATGCCCCTCCCGGAGTCATGCACGGCGCGAAAGTGATCGAGGCGGGCAAGGTGATAGACGTGTTCTGTCCGCCGCGCGAGGATTATCTCTGAGCCGTTGCCGTTATAACTCCTGCTGTACCAGCAGAAAGGGACGGCCCATTCAATGGACCGTCCCTTCCGTTTTCTTATTCTTGCTTCCGTTTGTCTTCCGGCTCAGGCCTTGACCGGATGGTAAGCCAGCTTGGCCATTGTCGGCAGCGGGCCGACCAGTGGCTTGAGGTACTCGACAAACTCCGGAGTGACAAACATTCCGGAAGCGTCGATAAACTTGTCCGGCATGGGCTTGGAGTGCACCGCCACCTCGGCCAGGGGCGCGACACCCAGCTTGGTCTGGTATTCCTTGCCCTCTTCGCGCATGAGCGAGACCATCAGGCCGCTCTTGCCCTCGGCGGCAAGCTCCACAGCCTTCTGCCCGCACAGGAAGGCCTCGGCCACATCCAGAGCGCTGGTGCGGTCGGAGCCAGCCATCTGCAGCGACTCCACAACCTGGAACTCGCCGCGCCAGCCGAACTTCTCGGAGATCAACCGGTGCAGCATCATCGCCGCGCTGGTGCCGCCCATGGCGCCGAACTCTACGTTGCCGAAACGGTCGCGTGTCTCCGAGGCGCTCACCGGACGGCCATCGGCATAGGCTATGCCCTCGCCGCAGACGATGGAGACGAAACCATATTTCTTATGGCACTCCTCGACCCTCGCCAGGAACTTATCCTTGTCGAACGGACGTTCCGGCATCAGGATAATGTGCGGCGGGTCGCACTCGCAACGCCTGGCCGCAACCGAGGCCGCCGCCAGCCAGCCTGCGTCACGCCCCACGGCCTGGTAGATCACGTACTGATCGACTTTCTGCATGTCGCGGGCCAGAGTGCCGCCCTGGAGCACCGAGAGCGCCACAAAGCGGGCGGCGCTGCCGTATCCCGGCGTATGGTCGGTGCCGTGAAGATCATTGTCAACGGTCTTCGGGATGCCGATGCCGCGCAGCTCGTAACCGTTGGCCACGCAGTATTTCTCGACACGGTTGATCGTGTCCATGGTGTCGTTGCCGCCGATCATGAAGAAATAGCGGATGTTGAATTTCTCCAGGACCTTGCGGATTTTCGGGAAGTCCTCGTCCTTCAGCTTGTGACGGCTGGAGCCGAGAGCGCTCGATGGTGTAAGCCTGAGCGCGGAGATCGTACCCGGGTCTTCTTTCTTCAGGTCGATCAGGTTTTCCTGCATGAAACCCTCGATGCCCCAGCGCATGCCGTAGACACCGGTGATGAAATCCTGGCGCACCGCCATCTCGACCACGCCGCAGAGGCTGGCGTTGATCACCGAGGTCGGGCCGCCGGACTGTCCTATTATTGCGTTGCCTTTCAACATCTATCCGCTCCGTCAGTTGTCGGTTACAGTAACCCCTCAGCCCGCGATCACTTTCAGCGAGCCATCCGCATAAAAAGCCGGGTGATCGTATATCTTCACACCCTGCACCACACGCGAGATCACACCCTTTTCCGAGGGGTTGTCCGGCTTGAGGCCCACGCTCAGGGACTTGAACACGCCCAGCGACTGGCCGACAATCACGTATGCCGGGCTGAGGTAGTCGTCCGGGATGTCGCAGCCGTGCTCTATCACCAGGTCGGCGGCGGCTTTCGTATCCGCGTCCGCCTTGCGGCAGACCGCTATCTTATTCATGCCGATGCCCTTGTGCTTGACCCCGTTCATCAGGTCCAGCTCGTAGCGGTGCACCAGCGGCTCCTCGCTCATCAGATAAACCACCAGCGTGTTGGAATGGATCACCGCCTCGGGGCCGTGGCGCAGTCCAAGGAAGCTGTCGAATTTGGCCACCACCTTGCCGTCGGTCTCTTCCTGCAGCTTCAGGTGGCATTCCTTGGCGCAACCGTAGAGGGTGTTGGAGCCCAGGAAAACGGCGCGCTCGAAAGCCTCGGAGCACAGTTTTTCCAACTCGCAGGTGTAGCCGGTCAGTATTTTGCGGCCTGCGGCGGCAAGCTGGGCCACCACTTTGCCATACGCCGCGCTGTCCTTGACCGAGGCCAGGTACTGTCCGGCGATCACCATGCTGGAGAACGAACTGGTCATAGCCAGGGATTCGTCGTTGGTCTTCTCCGGCAGAAGGATGGTCAGGGCGCGGTCCTTCTTCGGCAGGCTCATCTGGGCCAGCTTGCCGTTCTTGTTGCAGGTGATGACGATGTGCTTGATATCGGCCTTGCTCTGTTCGCCTAACACGAACGTGCCGACGCTTTCCGGGCTGTTGCCGGAACGGGCGAAATGCACGAGGAAATATTTTTTGCCCGGGCGGAACGTGGCTTCAGGGTCAGTTATAATCTCTGTGGTGCCGACAGCGCGGGCCTCATAGCCGCTGATCTTGTTGAACAGGTTCTCCAGGCAGATACCGATAAAAGCGCTCGTGCCAGCCCCGGTCAACAGGAACTTGCGGTCTATTTCTCCACCGAGAAAAGCCTGTATCTGGCTTTTCATGTCCTCGCAAATCTTATAAGTCTGTTCCCACATGTCCGGCTGCTGATAAATCTCCGCCGGAGTGTGACAGGTGCCCCTCTTTTCCTTTTCCGCATCCGGGGCCTGGATGAGTTTGAGCATCGCATCGGCCATCTTTCGAATTCTCCTTGCTCCCGTTTAATAGAAATTCACTGCTTCGAAGTAAAAATTATTTTCCCCCGGCAATACGGTGCGCCTCCGAAACCGCCACGGCGAAATCGCGCACATCGATGGGATTGAACGAGGGAATTTTCTCGTCCCGCGCGATTTTCTCGGCGCTGGAGGCTTTCTGGGCCGCCATCAGGGTCTTCGTGAGGCTCTTGGGTATGTCGCTGCGCTTGTCGCCGATGATTATGCTCAGGAAATCATCGTTGCCGAAAGCCTCGCGCCCGAACGCACGCAGTCCGGAATCCTTCGAGTAATTGCCCTTCTCGACCGCCGGAGCGATCAGATCAACACCGAAATCCTCATATACCAGGGCCTTGCGTCCGGCGCGGGCCTCGAAAGCCGGGACAACCGCTTTGAGCGCCTCGAAATCGAAACCCGGCTTGTCCTGGTCATCGATCCATATCACATAATCGGAGCCATCCAGTTCCACGCGCACCGAGATCAGCGGATGAGTTTTGATCAGCGCCCGGTATGTACCCGCCATGTTGGCGACATCGCTTGAAAAACGGATTCTGCCGCTGGCCTCATCCAGAGCGGCCTTGCTGCCGTTGACTGTCATGGCCTCGGCAAGCTGCTTCGCGGTCGGACGGCGTCCCTTGACCAGCGGGTGCTGAAGCACGTTGCCGTTACGGTCGCCCTCGATATAGATCGCGCCCGCTCCGGTGGAATAATTTCCCTGGAATGCAACCTTGACCTTCTGATCAGCGGCGGCGCCAAGCACATCGCGCACGAAATTGCAGGCTTCCTGCTCGTTGTAAGGGTAGAGGTAATTGAACTTCCCCCCACGCTCGTAAACCATGCCATACTCTCCGACAGTGCCGAGCTTTTCCACCCCGAGGCGGTTGTCCTTGAAAAACTCCATCGACTTCAGGTCCCAGCCGGTGCAGAGAGTGACTTCGATGCCGGGATTGTCGATCAGGTATTCTATCGCCCGGTTGGCCCCCGGATAAGGAGTAAGCTCGGAATCGTCACAGTCGACAATCGGTCCGTTCACATCCAGACCGCAGACAATATTGCCGGAAATATCGCGTCCGCTTGTCCGGCTGACCTCAAGAATATCCTGGATCAGGGCGATCAGTTTCTGCTTGTCCAGACCCAGCTTGTCTGCCATCTGCTCGGCTTTTCCGGACAGTTTGATTGCGGTGGCTGACATTCTTCCTCCATATCTGGCTTCGTTTTGGTTGACACGGTTCAGCCGAAGCTGCTCTGCGCGACGATCAGGCGATACGGGGAGTGACCGTGATCGTGCGTTTGTCTTTGCAGCCCGGTTCCAGCTTGACTATTCCGAGTTTCCGGTCGAACGGCTCCTGTTCCTCGTGATCATCCATCCCCTGCCAGGGTTCGATACAGATATATTCCTCTCCCTGGTTGGCCCACAGCCCGAGGTGCGGGAAATCCGGGAACTCAACCCTTATGGAGACCCGCGAAATCGGGTCTTCAAGCGTCACATGGCGCATTTCAGGGTCATCGATTCCGAACATCAGTGTGTCTTCGAGTTCCTTCTCCGTCCAGACCAGCGGTCCACCAACCGCGATTTCCATTTTGTCACCGGTCAGGCGGCAGTGTTCATTATTCTCGTATTTTGTTATCCGTCCTTTAGGCATGACGATACGGCAGCCCAGCTTGCTGCCGATGCCGCTGAACACCGGGGTGGCGAATCCCGGGTGCCAGCCGAACTGATAATGTATCGGCTCCTGGCCAGGGTTGCCAATCTCAAAAGTTACAGCCAGAATGTTGCCGATAAGCTCATAGATCAGATCGAGCTGGAAATCGAACGGATAATACTGGCGAATCTCGGGATTTGGTTTAAGACGGTAATGGATCATCGCCCTGCCGTCATGGCTCGTCTGCACCAGGTCAAAAGTGCTGTGACGGGCGAAGCCGTGGTTCCCCCGGCTCGATATGACTGTGTTGCCGAGCAGGCTCTTTTTATCTTTCAAACCGCCGACTATCGGGAAAAGGATCGGCGCGTGGTTTTTCCAGCCCTTTTCCGGAGCTTCCAGCAAGCCATCACGCCACAACAGAGGCACAGTGAGGCCACGAGCGGAGTCGTGGATCCTATAGCCGATGACCTCACAACCGTATCGGTTGATCAGAACCTCACTCTTTTCGGTCTCATTCACCAGACGGTCGATTTTGCTTTCGTTATCGATCACCACCAAATAGGATCCCAGCATCTTGCAATCTCCTGACTGCGTCATGATGTCACAATTTGAAGCCGGTCGGTCCCCGTCTCCGGGACAGAATGATAAACTTGTATGGAACAAGATTTAAAACAGATTGGCAATCTAACATCCTTTTTAATTCAAGTCAAAAAATTAACTCCCTTTCCCAAAAGTCTGCTTGACAGAAACGGCCCGGAAAACGATATTGCACCGCATGAAAATACACCGTCAGCAACTCCTCACCGGAGCCTCCTCCGCCAGCGACACCGCTGTCATAATCGATGTTTTCCGCGCCTACACCTGCTCGAGCTTTCTGCTGCATTTCGGAGTCGAGCGGATCATCCTGGAGGAGGACCCAATCCGTGCCCTCCATCTAAAGAGAGAAAACGGATGGCTGGCCATTGGAGAGGTCAATGGAGTGATGGTGGATGGTTTCGACCTGGGCAACTCACCCAGCGATATTGTCTCGGCCGGGTATGCTGTACTCTCTGGCAAGATAATCGTTCAGCGCACCTCGGCTGGCGTGCGTGGGGCGGTGGCCGCAGCCGAGCATTGCCGGAACGTGTTTGTCGGCGCTTATACGACGGCCTCCGCCCTGGCCCGTGTCATCCAAAGGCTTGAGCCTGACCAGCTCCACCTGGTGGCCATGGGCTGGAACGCCCTGGAGCCGATGCCGGAGGATGAATGCTGCGCAGATTACATCCATTCCCTTCTTGAACCGGGCCGTCCGTATGACCACGTAGCCGCCATGCACGGCATACTAACGCATGAAAGCGCGCAAAAGTTCCTGCGCGGCGACAAACCGCAGTTCCCTCCCACGGATGTCACCTGGTGCCTGATGCGCGACCTTTTTCCCTGGGCAATCCGCGCGGTTCGTTCCGAACTGGGCCTTGAACTCGTCAAAGTATCGCCTTAGACTCAGGCATCGAGTTCAGACGTGCAGGACGGGCAGCGGCGCGCGCGTGCATCAACTTTGGAAAAACAATGTGGACACTCTTTGGTTGCGGGCGATGAAGCCTCTTCAGGCTTTCTTTCTCGTTTAAGCTTGTTTATGCCTTTGACCAGGAAAAACACCGCCACCGCCACTATCGTAAAACTGACCACGCTATTGATAAACAGGCCGTAGTTCAACGACACAGCCCCGGCCTCCCTGGCTGCATCCAACGTGGCGAATGGTCCGGGCGCGGCGCCGGGATTGAGCACCAGGAACAGGTTCGAGAAATCCACGTTGCCGAGCAGGAGTCCGATCGGCGGCATCATGACGTCCTTGACCAGGGATTGAACGATAGTCCCGAAAGCGCCGCCGATTATTATACCCACCGCCATGTCGATTACATTTCCCTTGATAGCGAATTCTTTGAATTCCTTTAACATTAATTTCCTCCCGGCTCAGTTTTAAACAAAGGAGGGCAAATAATCTGGATTAAGACATGAAGCCAAGGGGCCGTCCATGAAAGACGGCCCCTGGCCCGCAGAAAAACTTATACCCTTCGCCTGACTACTGGTTCAGACGGATAATCACCCGGCGCTGCTGTTCTGCTGTTGGCGCCGCGGCTTCCGACTCCACGGGGAACTTCCCGCTGGCCTGTATCTGAACCCTTCCGGCAGCGACGCCCTTGCTGACCAGATAATCCCGCACAGCCTTGGCGCGGCGCTCAGACAGGGCTATGTTGTAAGCGCTCGTGCCCTTCTGGTCCGTATATCCGATAAGGTTCACTGTTTCGCCCGATTTCTTGAGCAACTCCGACAGCTTGTCGAGCCTCTCGAAATATTCGCGTTTCACCACGGCCTTGTTGAAATCGAAATATACATCCAGCTTGAATTCTTCCGCCTTGACCTCCGGGCAGCCCTTGTCATCCACCTTCGTTCCAAGCGGAGTATCCGGGCACTGGTCCAGATAATCGTAGACGCCATCCTTGTCCGAATCCAGCGGGCAACCGCGGTAATCGACTTTAACTCCCCGCGGTGTTCCGGGACAGGCGTCCTTGTCATCCGTTACGCCGTCGCCGTCCGAATCCGGGGGCGGGGCCGGTTTTTCTTCTATCACCACAGGAGCCGGCTGCACCGGGAGAGCGGCCACAGGCTCAGCCACCTTCTTTTCCGGCTTTCCGAACAACAGATTGATGCCGGCGCCAAGCTCCCAGTTATGCGTGCGGCGGTCACCGAGAAAGTCACCCTCGATGAAGTCTTTTTTGATGTAGTGGTCGATCGCGTCAAAACGCAAGGAAACGTTTTTGTGCACCGGTACTTCAAGCCCCGCTCCGAAAATTCCCAGGCCGCGGCTCTCTTTCGACTCCACCCTGACCGGAAGACCGTCGACCGCATTCAGGGCACGATCAGGCTTCATGGTGGCCCGTCCAAAACCCGCGGTAATGAACGGTATCACCGGTCCGGCCGGGATCAGCAGCCGGGCCGCCGCGCCCCATGCTCCATAGCTGGCTCCAACTTTGGTTGTCCCGGCTTCGTCCTGCGGGCTGATCTCGGTTGGACCGCGCAGTCCGAAACCCTCGATCCCGAACCAGGGGCACAGATTGAACCCGAACCGCGCCCCCCAAAGAGAACCGTCATCCAGAAGATTGGGATTCTGGTATTCCATCCAGTGCGCCAGCACCGGATTCACGTAAAACACCCCCAGACGCTGTTCAGCGCCCGAGACCGAGCCTGCCGCGAGAATAGACGCCAGAACAAATACATTCAGAACCGAACTTCTTTTAATACGCATTTCTCCTCCTTCCCGACTGCAAGAATCATGAGAAATAGCGGGGGATACAGCTTCCTTTCCTTTAACTTTGACACATTTTTCTCACGAATGCAAGTAACCGCACAATATTTTAATTTTGTGCGGGAACCGCTGTAAATCAGGGGAAAGATATCAGAAATGTCTCATCTGAGAGGCAAAAGCGGAGCGAATCCGGTCGGTATGGGCCTGATCGTTCACCGCGATCACGGGCGGGGTGTCGCCATCCGCGGCCATTATCTCGGCCACCCGGATGACGAGGCAGTTTATAATGAAAGAGTGCAGGATTGTGGCCACGGCCCCGACTTTGAGGTTCGGGAAACCCTCGACAGGGACAACGGTTTCGTTGGGGTCCATATGGTTGTCGATTACGATATCCGCCGCCTCGAACAATCGCCTGCCGGAGGGGTGGGCATTCGCCGTTCCCCGAGGGACGGCTTTCGAATAGGCCGGGCATGTGATGGCGATAACCTTAGCGCCCAGTTCGCGGGCACGGATAGCCGCCTGGACGCAGACAGCGTTGAAGCCATAGGCGTTCGCCACGATAAGGACATCACCAGCGGTAATACCATATTGTTCGAGACAAGCGTCCGCATGCGCGGCCTGCCCCTCGAGACGGTGAGTGAAACGGATTCCATTGGCCGCGCTCAGTCCATGATCCAGAAGGGCGTTAACCGGAATCAGCCCGCCCTTGCGGCAGAAAGCATCCTCCGCCGCGATCTGGCTGTGCACTCCGGGGCCGTATATATGCACCACGCGCCCGGCCCGGAAGCGCACGATCATCGCCCTGGCGGCAGCCTCCAATGCCTGGCTTTCCATGGCTGTCACCTGAACGAGACAGCGATTCACGTATTCAAGGTACTTTTCTATCCCGGTCATTGCTGTCCAGTAAAAACACATTGTGAATATTAACAAAAAAACCAAATACTGTATACATATGTATACTAATCAGCTTTCATTTCAGCCTGAGTCAACGTTTCTGTATTAATAGAGGTCATAACGACTTTGCCCTGCTGACGGGACAGATATTCAGGGATACGCTCATGGCTTGATGGAGTGACTTCCTCATCGTAGCCGTTTTTTGCGGCAATCGCCACGCCGATAGCCGCCAGTCCGGAACCCAGAGCCAGCGATCCCGCAATGCCGCCGATTGTGAAATAGTATACCAGAGCGACCATGACCGCAAGCCCCAGTATCAGAGGCAGGGCGTAAATTGTCTTCTTGATCGCATTATTTACCCTTATCTCTCCGGCCAGACTCTCCATGTAGCCGAGCACTATGCTGCGCACGGCTTTCTGTCCCGTTTCCTGGCACAGAAAAGCTGCGATGGCGCCCAGGGCGAAACTCGACTGCTCCACGCCGGAGCCATAGCGGCCGAACAGGTAATGATCCACCTGGTCAGCGGTATGCAGTATGGCCAGAAGGTAACCGTTGGGCAGATGAAAACACTGTCCCGAGCGAAGGCTTGAATTCAGATTATAAAGGGCTTCGGCACGTAGAAACACTTTGCCTTTCTTGTTTTTCAGAGCCTGGCTCAGAAAACTCGCCGAGACGGCCTTCCTCGCCGCGGACAGATCAACTCCCGAGGTCGCCGGGGCAACGAAATCATAGCGCAGCGCCACCTCCTGCGCTCCAATCACACTCCTGTTCCGTACGTAGTCCTTTAAATGGTTTATGCCCTCAAGTTCAATCCTGCAAAGCTCTTCATGCATGTTCAGGTCGATCAGAATCTCTTTCAACCGTACAAAATCGCAGGGATAAAAATCGAACATCTCGTACAGACGGCGCAGTTTTTCTCCGGCCTCGACGCGAAGAGAATTCTCGATGTAAAGGTCCTCTTTCATATCCCGCGCGCGCGTGTCCTTTTCAAGACGCAATGTCACATAACGCCGCACGACAAGGCTTTCATCGAAAATAACCGGCAGGCTGATCTGTTCGATGACCTGATTGATTGAAATATCTTCCTCCGGAGCAACCTTTACCATCTTGTACCGGATGTTGAACCAGCGCTGAAGCCCATTGTCAAAAATAAAATCCCGGAGCTTTTTCAAACCGTATTCATCGATCATTCCGTTAAACTGATCGATATCACTGTCGCTGAACTGCGCTGAAAAAAGCAGAAAATACAGGTCCACAACGGTCTGCTCAGGCAGTTCTTGCTGAGGTGCGAGGTTGATCAGGCGGCGCTCATCGGCCTTGGAGGACAACATCAACTGCAGCAGTGCGATCTCGCAGCTTTTTGGCATGATCTCCTGACGGAATATCTCGACCGCTTTTTTCTCGAGGGCGCGGAACAGAGGCGCCAGAGTTATTCCGTATTCATTTCCGATCGCAGCAAGACGCGGGTAGTTGCGGGCGCCGACATCCTCGATTATACGACGGAAATAATCCACTTCCTGCGATTCAGCAAGAAGCGTGGAGGTCCGGTTCAGTTTGATCTGATTGAGGATGCTGTTCTTATTCATTATCCTCCGCCCGCCGTAGGGGAAGCTGCCGTAAGAATAAGCGAATCCTCCAGCCTTTTCAACTTTTTTCTCCACTGGCATTATTGTCATCAGCTCTCCCCGGGGCCGTTGTCAAGCCGATTACTTAACCATCCGGCTTTACCCCCCCGGGAGATTGTATGCAAATTTCGAGCCGTGACAACAAAAACGAATGGCATCTCCAAGCCTCATCCTGCTTTCAGCGCATTTTATTACCTTCTGACACGGTCCGAGCTAATCCTTAACCTGACCTATCTTCTCAACCGCTATCCCGCCGGAAGGGATTGGACCCCGGATACTCATAACCGGGCCGTTTTCCCCGATCCTTGTACGATGCCGGTTTCAGTCCCTGTAAGTATGACCGTTGCTTTCAAGATAATCCTGCAATATTACGCGAACCTCTTTACGGGAGCGCGCCTCAAACAGCTTTCGCCGCAACTCCGCTCCGTTTACCAGGAACCGGGTGTACCAGCCGAGATGTTTGCGCATCTGGATCACGCCACTGCTTTCTCCGTATTCTTCCACATTCATGTCCAGATGTTGCAGCGCGACAAGGAATCTCTCTTCCAATCCAGGCGGGCCGGGGTCTTCCCCTCCATCGAGCATGCGCCTGGCCCTCCCGCCCAGCCATGGATTGCCCAGCAGCGCCCGTCCCAGCATGACGCTGTCGCAGCCCGTGACCTCGATCATCCGCAGCGCATCGCCGGGTTCTGTGATATCGCCGCTGCCGATAACTGGAACCGGAGAAATATTTTTCAATTCGCGGATATGGCCCCAGTCGGCCGCGCCGGAATAGCCCTGCTCCCTGGTTCGCGCATGAATAGCCACCGCCGCAACCCCGGCATCGAAAAGACGGCGCCCGACATCGAGATAGTTCAGAGACGCCGCGTTCCATCCGCTGCGTATCTTGGCGCTCACCGGTAGACCGCCCGCTCCACGGACAGCGGCCCGCGCCACTCGCTCAAGCAGCGCCGGCTCTTTCATCAGCGAGACCCCGCCGTTACGCCGCACCACTTTCGGCGCCGGGCAGCCGAAATTCAGATCGATAAAATCCGGTCCTGCCTGGGCTGCCATGGCGCTTGCCCGCTCCATTACCTCCGGGTCGGCCCCGAAAAGCTGGATTCCGACTGGACGCTCCTCGGGCCTGAATGCGATCAAATCCAGGGTTTTTCTACCGCCCCGGACCAATCCCTCGGCGCTGACCATTTCGGACCAGGTGATATCCGCGCCCAGGCGGCGGTAAAGACGGCGGAAAACTGAATCCGAAACTCCCGCCATCGGGGCCTGGATCACTTTACGGATGAAATCCATTCTGTCGCACCTTTTTTCTTCAATCGATTCCAACTAACCTGATTTATTCACAAATTCTCACATTCCTTTGTGGGTGTGGCTATAAAACTCCCTTTAAGGAATCCGGTTGCATTTGCAGGGGCGGCCCCATGTGGCCGCCCGGGAGCACACGCGGGTACGCCACTACATTTTATGAATAATACAGACTAAATTCCGGTGCAGAAATATTGCCAATCCACAGAACGGCTGTCAAGGCGCCGGCGAGATTTTAAGCCGCTTGCAGACTTGCCGCGCAAGGTATCCATTAATTATGTTTTAAAAATGACGGCAGGGTAAGTCTGAAGCTTTTCGGAAAGGAAAAGGAAATGAAGGATTCGGACATTCATGAGGTCGTGAGGCTGCTTAAAATCCTTGCCGCGGGCTGGGACCTTCCCATAGTTACGGAAATGGTCCAGCGCCGGCGCGATCCTTTTCGCGTGCTGATTGCCACCATACTGAGCCTGCGAACCAAGGACGAGACCACGGCCGCCGCGAGCAGCCGCCTGTTCGCGCTGGCTGGCTCGCCAAGAGAGATACTGGGTATGAGCCGCGAGCAGATCGCCTCCGCAATCTATCCGGTGGGTTTCTACAAGACCAAGGCCGACAATATTCTCTCAGTCTGCCGTATACTGGAGGATAATTACAGCGGGAATGTGCCGGACAGCATGGATGAACTTCTGGCCCTGCCGGGCGTCGGGAGGAAGACAGCGAACCTGGTTCTCAGCCTGGGTCACGGTAAGCCGGGCCTCTGCGTGGACACACATGTCCACCGCATTTCCAACCGCCTGGGTTATGTCCGGACCCAGACTCCGGAAAAAACAGAATTCGCTCTGCGCGATAAGCTCCCGGCCGAATACTGGGTCGCCTGGAACGACCTTCTGGTGGCTTTCGGGCAGAACCTGTGCAAACCCGTATCGCCGTTCTGCTCGCGCTGTCCCCTTACTTCCTGCTGCGAACGCGCCGGGGTGAAACATTCCCGCTGATCACGCAGTGCGGCTGAATTCGTCGATCAGACGCATGGTCCGGTCAATCTCCTGCCTGAGCTTTGACAGGTTGCCTGTCGAGGCGGCTTTCACCCCCAATATGTCCGGCAGAGAAATCCGCTCCGTTTGCGGTTCCGCCAGCGGATGCGGTTGACCGCATTCATGTGCCAGCTTTTCGGCCAGAGAAATGACACAGGCCCCGAAAGCGGTTTCCCGGCTCACACTCTCCGGCAGACCGCTCGACGCCGCATGATGCAGCCAGATCAGCCGGCAGATTCCATCCGGAATGCGCCACTGCTCGGCCAGAAGGCTGCCGGCCAGCGGATGATCGAAGCCGAACGCTCCCTGTTCCAGAGCGAGAGAATCCTTTTCCGCTTCATCCCCGGACAACCTGGCGAACAGTTCCCCCGCGGCCTGACGGTCAAACCGTTCAAACACAACCCAGCCGATATCGTGCAGAAGGGCCGCCGTGGTCACCGGCCCGACCGATCCCGGCGGGGCGTCCAGCTCTTTCAGAATATGCTCGGCCGCCACGGAAACAGCGTGGGAATGACGCCAGAAAGCTTTCTGATCGAACATGGACGATTCTCCGGCCAGACCCAGATGATCGCGGGTCATCCCCTGGAATACAATGTTCTTCACCTGGTTGTAACCGAGGTAAGTAATGGCCCGCGACAATGAGTCTATCCGCTGGCGCAGTCCGAACGCCGCGGAATTGACGGTCTTCAGAATGCGGGCTGCGTACATGGGATTGGAGGCCAGGGCCAGGGCCACCTCGCGTGGGTCACGGTTGAAATCGGCCTGCACCACTCCCCCGGAAGGGTTCTGCATGTCCCGGACAAGGTGCTCCAGCCTCCAGAGAGTCTCCAGCTCCAGCCCGGCGCGGGAGAGCGGCCCCGGACCGGCGGCCCGCGCAAAGCCGTTCTCTCCTGTTGCCGTGGCGGATGGAGCCGCGCTCACGTTCTTTTTCTCAGCCGGAGGAACTGTCTCGTAAACTGGTTCTTTGTGCGGCGGCTCAATGAAGGCGTCTTCGTCCTGAGGCTCCCCTTTCCGGCGCAAGAGGCCGAACAGAAGATACAGGACACCCATAAGAACCAGACCAAGCACGATATAATGAATTATGCCCAATTCTTTCACCCTCATTGGATTATGTATGATAAGGCGATTGTAACCCGTCACGGCCTGAACTGTCAAGCCACAAACAGGAGGTAAAACGTTTAAGGCTTGACGGGCAGAAGCGGTTTCTGGTAGTATTAACAGGCTTTTGTGCCGATTGTCGGCCCGTGGCAATCATGTATGTGCGCTGAAAGGGACTCTCCTGTGCTACCGGCCCTTTTAAAACTTTCAACCACCGGCCGCTTCATCCGCTTCCTGGCCATCCTTCTTGCCTGCCTGAATCATGCCGATGCCACAGCTATTAACGGAACGCAACTGTTTGAACAGCTTCAGATGGAAAACCGGACTCTGCGGGAACAGATCGAAACACTCGATGCCAGGCGCGAGATGTTCCGCTGGAGCTATTTCCAACAGGGGCCTGCACTGCGCTCCGGCAGTGTAATGAAAACGGCGGTCTTGCCGGATGGCCGTCTGGCCTTCGCCACTGACAACCGTGGACTCGTATTATATGATGGCGTCAGTCTGGAGATCCTGGACCGCGCGTCCGGTCTCCCGGATGATTTCGTCACCTCGGTCGCCGCGCCGGACAGCGGTTCAATCTGGATCGGAACCGGTTCAGGGCTTGTTCTTTATGAACGGGGACGGACCAGCCGGCCTGAAAACCTGCCCGCCGGTCTTCAGAGTTCGCTGATAAGCTGCCTTTTGCCCGGAAGATCGGGCGGCATGTGGGTTGGAACGCAGAACAGCGGGCTTTGGCGGCTTTCAACGCAGGGCTGGGAATATGTCTGCGGCGCTCCTGACAGCCTGGGCGGGCTTGCGGCTGGCATCAATGACCTGGCCGCCGATCCTTCCGGTGACGGAGTATGGATTGCCACCGCCGGAGAGGGCCTCTGGCGGGTGGACAGTTCAGGAATCCGGAAATACCCGTCGCCTCTCGGTCCCGGAAGCGAGGAAATATATTGTCTGTTATGCAGTCCGGACGGCCTTCTTTGGATCGGCGCATCAGGCGCGGGAGCAGGATTCATGGCCGGGGGACAGTGCCGCGGCCTCCCGCTCCCGTCGGCTGAGGGCAGCGGAGTCACCTGTCTGGCTGGTTTGTCCGGGGGAGACATTCTGTTCGGGACCACGGATGGGACCTATATCTACGAAGCCGCGACAGCGCGCTTTAACCGTCTCCCCCTGCCTGCCGAACTTACCCCCTACCCTGTCGTCTCAGCAGTGGAGAAACATGGCAGCCTCTGGCTCTCTCCGAGTGGCCAGGGACTGCATGTGTATGACCGGGAGCTGGTGAAAAGCTTCGGACCGGATGAGGGATTGCCCTCCACCCGGGTTTTCAGCCTGCAACAGTCGGTTGACGGCGACATGTGGTGCGCCACCGGCGATGGGCTTGCCCGGCTGGAAGGTGGTGTATGGCGGCAGCCGGAGGAGACGGGGCTTCTGCCCGACCGCCTTGTCACCTGCCTGGCTTTCGGGCCGGACGGTGCGAAATACTTCGGTACTTATGCCGGGGCGCTCCTGCTGGAACCGGATGGATCGAGCACGGTGATCGACAGAGACAGCGGCCTGAACAGCAACATGATAAACGATATACAGGCCGGTCCGGACAGTGCGCTCTGGATCGCCACCGAGGGCGGCGGCCTGGTCCGCCGCCGGAATGCAGCCTTGCAGATGTTCGTTGAGGCTGAGGCGCTGCCCTCGGCTCATGTGCAGGCCGTGCTTTGTGAGGCGGACGGTTCGGTGTGGGCCGCCACGCGTAAAGGCATTGCCCTGATCCGGGACGGCCGGATTTTAGAGAGCGCGCCGGACGGCTCTCCCGTATCGCCCGGCGCCCACCATTTCACTGCGCTGGCGCTGGCCGTGGATGGCTCGTTATGGGCCGCCTCGTATGGACAGGGAGCCTGGCGGCGTCTCCCCGGAAAAGGATGGACACAACATGGTTCGGACCAGGGCCTGGCCTCGGATGAGGTCTATTCCGTCGCACGAGCCTCGGCCGGAAGGATGGCATTCGGCACGGCGCTTGGTTTGAGCCTGTACGATGGCTCGGCCTGGCGCAACTACGGCCCGCAGGACGGAGTAGGTCCAGGGGCTGTACGATGCGTGTTCACCAGCGCGGACAGCGCTCTCTGGCTCTGTGTCGAGGGTCAGGGAATCGTCCGGTTCGACCCTGATCGCTTCGACCCGCCGGAAACCTGGATCACAAGCCCGATTGGACGGGCTTGCGCGGTTGATCCATCGGGGCAGCCTATATGCCTCATGTCCTTGACAGACAGCCTGGACAGTCCAGAAAGCGACGGCGATGATAGCAGAATATATATGACCGGCGGCTGGTTCAGCCGCTGCAAGACTGTTTCTGTGGACAGCCTTAAAACAGACAGCCTGACTCTCAGGCTGCATGCCTCGACTCCATGGCAACCCGGAGAAAGCGGCGCTTTCCGTTTCTCCTGGAAAATGGACCAGGGTCCCTGGAGCGGTTTCAGCGCCCGCAGCGAGATCAGCCTCAAAGATTTGTCTCGCGGCCAGCACGTTCTGCTTGTCCGGTCCAGGGGACCGCATCTTAGGAACGATCCAACGCCTGCCGTTTACCGCTTTGCAGTCGACATGCCCGGTCCCTGGAGCGACTGGCGAATATACGCTGCGGGCGGAATATTCATATTGGCCCTTATGGGACTTCTGGGACGGCAAAAAATAGCGTGGTGGGTAATCAGCGCGCGCAGACGCGGGTTCCAGCCCATAACGCCCAATCCGTTCCAGCCCAACAGCCCGCTTGCACCGGGCGCGCCGCTGCCCGGAAGGGATACATTTCTGGAGTCAATTATCCGTCCGGAGGGCAACGATTCTGTCATACTGTGCGGCCCTCCCAGGAGCGGAGTGAGCAGCCTTCTCCTCCACGCGGAGGCGCTCGCGACTGAGAGCCGGAAATCCGCCGTTCTGGTGGACCTCGCCGCCCCTGGACTGAACAACATTCAGGCTGTATTGCAGCGAATAGCTGAAAGGCTTTCCGGCGAACCCGCTCAAACAATTGAAGATACTTCGCCGGAAAGCCTTGTCACCCTGGTCCGTGACCTGGGCAAGCCTGTTCTGCTGCTGTTCGACAACGCCGAACTGCTTTGCCGCCTGGCCGAACGCGACAGCCATCTGGCTGCCAGGTTCACCGCGGCCCTCCGGGAAATGGTGCAGAAAGGAGACGGCGCCGCCTTGATATTCGGCCTCCACGATCAGGAAAAGCTGCGTAAAGGCCTGCCGGTCTTTTCCGGAATGAGCCGTCTCGCCTCCGCCGGTGATTTGAGCATGGATGCGGCATCCCAGGCGCTGGAATCCGCTCTGGACGGGAAAGCGGCTCTCAAGCACCAGGCGCGTGACCTTCTTGCCGGACTGAGCGGGGGCCAGCCCTGCCTGCTTCAGCACCTCGGATTTGCCGCGGTCGAACGGATGAATTCAGCGGCCACCAACCTGCTGGAACCGGAATTGGCGGAGCAGGCGGCGGAAGATCTGGTGCAGTCTCCCCCCGGCCTTCTGCTGGACCGCTGGGATGATCTTTCGCGGCCCGAAAAGCTGCTTTTCAGCGCTGCCGTATCAGTTCAATCCCGGACTTCTCGCGGCGGGATTTCCGGCCTGGCCGACATCACCATGATCCTGCGCTCGCACGGGCTGACCCTGCTGGATGAGGAACTGAACAAGGCAGCCGTCTCCCTGGCGGCGAGAAACCTTATCCGGTTTGATCCTTCCTCTGGCCGGTTGCGCATGGATGACACCCTGCTCGGGCGCTGGGTGAAAAACAACCATCCTCTGGAGTCGGTCAGCGCCAGCGAGGATTACGATTCCGGAGATATTCTCCGTCAGTCGGTGGAGGCGATGGGCCGATCGTTCCGTGCTGGTGAAAGGCTGGAAAGGCTCTTCGATGCGCTCCATCCGGCGCTGCGTTTCGAATGGGCGGCCTGGCTGCCCTGCGGCGACAACAATGGAGTTATGCAGGGTTTCGGACAATGCCCGGATGAATTGCCCGGTTCTCTTCCAGCCGAAACCACCTCCATTCTGAGCAGCCATCCGGGCGCGATTCAGACGGGCCGGGACGATTCTCATGACTGGACAGGACAGTTCCCGGCCGGGACCCTTCTCGTACCGGAATTCCTTCGCGGCGTGCTTGACGGCGTCTTCGCTTTCGGGCCGCGCGAAGGCGGCCAGCGATATTCGCGGCGCGAATTAAGCCTGCTGGAGACAGTGGCGGAACAGGCCGCGGTGTCTCTGGAGAATGTCCGTCTCTACGAGCGTGAAACAGAGCGGGAACGCATGCGACTGGAGCTTGAAACCGCCCGGCGGATGCAGATGGCGATACTGCCGGAGCGAAGTTTCAGTTCGCCGGGAATGGAAATATTCGCTTTCATCAGTCCGGCCAGTGAGGTGGGCGGCGACTATTTCGACTACCGCCGCCTGGACTCCGGCCGGCTGGCTTTCGTGATCGGGGATGTCAGCGGTCACGGACTCAGCGCCGGAACACTCGTCTCGATGACCAAAAGCTGCCTTTACAACCAGTTCCGGGTGGATGACAGCGTCACCGCCGTGCTGACCGCCATGAACGACATGGTGCGAGGCGCGCTGAGCGAAAGGCTGCTGATGACTTTCTGCTATGCCGTGTTCGATACCGTGTCGCGCGAATGCAGCTATTCTATCGCCGGACACCCGTTCCCCTATCGTCTGACCGCTGACGGCGAACTTATCGAGCTGGAGCTGGGGGCCTATCCGCTGGGTGCAATCGCCAGGGCAAAATTCAGGCAGCAGAGTTTTAACTATTCACCGGGTGACCTGTTCGTGTTCTATTCGGACGGCATTGTCGAGGGGGTGGACCCTGATGACGCTCAGTACGGGTTCGCCCGGTTCGAACAGTCGATCCGGCGCAACGCCGCCGGCAGTCCGGAGATGATTAACTCGGCCATAATGAAGGATTTCCATGACTTCGCGCGCGGCGCGCCCCAGCAGGATGACATCACTCTTGTTATAATCAGGGCGGTTTGACAGATGGGCCTCGAGTTCTCGATAGAAACCAACAAAAAAACGGAGACACGCCAGACCGTGCTCGACCGTTTCTGGCGCAGCCTCCTTTCGGCAGGCGATGCGGCGACAGTGCTCGATGCGCTGGCCTCCGCTCTTGCTGCATTGACCGGCTGCGAAACACGCGCTTTCTGTCTTGATCCTGACAGCGGCGAACTGTTTTCCCCCGGCCGTCTGCATGCGCCCTCACTTATTGCCCCAAGCCTTTCGGCACAGATCTTTCCAGAATCGTCCGGGCCGCTGCGTCTGGAACTTACGCTTGCGCAGGACAATCCGGCCTGGAATGAATTCATCGCCTCCAACCGTGAGGCCCTCGACCGCGCCGGATGGCGTCTGGCCTGGGCGCTGCCTGCCGGGGGAAGTCTGGCAGGCATGGTATTCCTCTGCGCCGGTTCGAGGATTCAGCGACGCTCCGCCCGCGGGGCCATGGAGCTGGCGGTGCGCGGGGCCTTGCTCAGTCTCGATCGCCTGGCCGCCAGCGAACAGACCCGCAGGAGCGCATTCGAATACAGGCTCAAGCTGCTGGAGATCGAGACCCTGCGTGATGTCGGGGTTGCGCTGGTCAGCCTGCTCGATCTGGATTGCCTGTGCCGTGAGCTTCTTACCCGCGCCACCTCGCTGCTGAACACCAACCGCGCCGCTGTACTGCTCACCGGGGAGCATGGCTCCACCGGGAATGGACCGGAACTGCGGATAAGGGAGTCTTTCAACCTTGACTCCAGTCAAGCCGCTGCCCTTGAGAAATTCACCGCGGACAGACTGATCGATAAACTTGCAGCCGGCCATACTCTCAAGATGAACGATCCGGGTGAACTGCCCTCCGCCACTGGATGCGGAAAACTGCTGGCCGCTCCGGTGCGTCAGAAAGGAGAACTCCTCGGGGCGATACTGACAGCGGATAAAGAGGGCCGCCATGGCGCGCTGCCGGATTTCGACGGCGAGGACGAGGGACTGCTGAATTCCATCGCCAATTTTGCCGGGGCTGCGGTTTCGAATGCCCGTCTCTACCGGAACGTCAATGAGATCAAACGGTACAATGAAAGCATACTGGCATGTATCGCCAGCGGAGTGATAACCACCGGAACGCGGGGGGAGATAGTCAGCTTCAACGCCTCGGCCGCCTCGATTTTCGGGCTGGACGAAACAGCGGCGTCAAAGATAGGTCTGGCCGGGCTTTTCAAGTCGATAGGCTGCGCCGGGCTGGCGAGGAAGCTGCGGCCGGCTCTCGAAAACGGCATTCCATGCCAGGAAACCGCGCTGCGCGGACGGCGCGCGGACGGGAGCGGACTGGTGCTCAATGTAAGCGCAGCGCCGCTGTTGGATGATAGCACCGGCAGTATCAGCGGCATGGTGGTTTCTGTGGAGAACATATCCGAGGGCGCCAGGGTGAAAGAAATGCTGAAACGCTATGTCAGCCCCGCAGTGGCGGAACTTGCGCTGACAAGGGATGGCGGCCTGGAACTGGGTGGAGAATTGCGCGAGGTCACGGTGCTGTTCGCCGATATACGGGGATTCACCGCGCTGGCCGAACTCCGCTCTCCCGCCGAGGTGGTCGAACTGCTGAACCAGTATTTCGATCTGATGATCGATGTGGTTTTCCGCATGAACGGTACAGTGGATAAAATAGTAGGCGATGAGATAATGGTGCTGTTCGGCGCGCCGGTGGATTTCCCGGACGACACCCGGCGGGCGGCCCTCTGCGCCCTGGCCATGCGGCGCGAGCTTGCGCGTTTTAACAGCCTTCGCGCCGGCCGCGGAGAACCACCGCTTGAGGCCGGGATTGGTATAAACCGCGGCAGCGTGATTTCGGGCAACATAGGCTCAAAAAAACGCATGGACTACACGGTGATCGGCGACACTGTAAACCTGGCCAGCCGTCTGGTTTCTGCGGCCCGTCCGGGTGAGATCATTGTCAGCCGTAGCGCGGCCGTTTGCCTGGACAGCAGTTTCACCCTGCAGGACATGGGAAGCCTTAAAGTAAAGGGACGCCGTGAGCCGGTGGAGGTTCTGCGCCTGCTTGACGGTCCCGCAGAATGACGATGGGAGAAAGATGAGCGAGGAAATGCGTTTCGACATACAAGAGGAAATGAGCGTCCCCATGCAGAGGGACCAGGAACTGGCCGTGGCTGACCGCGCCGCCGAGCTGGCCCGGAGCGCGGGATTCGACACGGACCGTATAGATGAGATACGTATCGCTCTGATCGAAGCGGTGATTAACGCCATCGAGCACGGAAACAATCCTGAAAAACTGGTGCACGTCACTTTCCGTCTTGACATAAAGGCAAAAAGAATTGAAATATGCGTCGCCGATCGTGGAGGCGGTTTCAATCCCGGCCGTGTCGAGACTCCAGACATCCATAAAAAAATGGTGAAAGGCAGCCGTAAACGCGGCTGGGGTCTGACACTCATGCGCGGCTTGATGGACGAGGTAAGCATCCGGACCTCCGAACAGGGATCCTGCGTGGTCCTCGTGAAAAAAGGTTGAAAAGGGGTTTGACAATCCTGACAGCTCGATCTAAATTCGTATTTGCCGGAGGCGCGCGGTTTAACACTGCTCCGGCTGAAAACCAGTACACGGAGAATTGCAAATGGCGGAAAACTTTCAGGTGACGGTCCAGCGCGGCCCGGATTATGCCATTCTGCGCACGGACGGGTATGTGAACAACACCGGGGGCGAAAAAGTGGCGGAACAGGTCTACCGTCTGCTTGATGACGGAGTCAGGCGGTTCATACTTAATCTTGCCAGAAGCCCGATTGTAAACAGTGTCGGTATTTCCGTGCTTATCGAGATGATCGAGCGGGTGCGCGAGGATGGTGACCGGGTGATTTTCTGTGAATGCACCCCGGTCATAGCCAAGACATTTAAAATCATGGGACTGACTCAGTACGCCGAGCTGTGCGTTGATGAAAAAGAGGCAGTCAGCCGGATCACAGCCTGAACTGGCGGTGCAAAGTGAAAAAGTCTGTCGCCTTTCTTCTCATCGCGGCCACAGTTCTTACCTGCGGTCAACTGTATGCCGTATTTCCGAAAGAACAGCTTAACGACAAACGTTATATCAACATAATAATCATCCTGGACTGTTCGGCCAGCATGAACAAGATCATCGGACCAGTGCGCAAGACAGACATCGCGCGGAAGGTGGTCGAGACCATTCTTAATGGGATGTTTCAGGACAGTCACGATGCCGGCTCGATGAAATCCGGTCTGCGGGTATTCGGAGCAAAGTTTTTCAAGTGGAAGCAGAACTGCGATGACACCTCGCTGGAAGTAGCCTTGGATGACATTGAAAAAACACGCCCGCCGATTTTGACGAAAACGTCCACGATAACAGCCAAGGGTCAGAGTTCGCTCTCTTTGAGCATCGATGCGCTCAAGGGGGATTTCCCAGATGAGAACGACAAGGCCAATTTCATCGTGGTAATCTCGGATGGTGACGAATCGTGCGGCGGCAGTCCCTGCGACGCTGTCAAGCAGCTTGTGGGAGACAGCCGGGGCGTGTCGGTCAACACCATAGGCGTGGAAACTGACCCGGCCGGCTACGACAACCTCAACTGCATGGCCCAGGCCGGCAACGGGAGGTATTTCGACAGCAAGGATGTCCAGGATTTTGTCATGTTCCTTAAAGACGCCAACCGGACGATCCAGGGCAACCGCCGGAACATGGCCCTGAAAGCTGAAAAAGAAGACACTGCGACTATCCGGATGCGGGATGTAACCCAGTCGATGACCCAGCACAAAGTGGAAATCGCCACGCCTCTTTACCCTGACCGCGATGAACGCTTCGCCGCCATTGATACGCTCCGCCCCGAGGATCGTCTCTTCCTTATTTCGACGCGCGGCCTGTGGCAGGAGATATTCGTGCCGGACCGCAAGCTCCAGGGCTGGATACTGGCCAAAACCGGCGGCTCGGAGTATTCTGTAACCGTATCCGATTCCAAGACGCCGTTGTATGCAGAAAAAAGCCCTTCCAGTGAAGTGGTGACTTATCTGGATGCCGGGGAACAACTCACTGTGTTGAAAAAAGAGGGCACCTGGTTCCAGGTGTTCAGCCAGAAACTGAACCTTCGCGGCTGGGTGATCGCTTTTAACGTGGCTGAAAACCGCTGATCCGGTAATTCCAACCTTATTCATGACACAACGGGGAGTGCTCCGATGGCCGGAGTGCTGAAAAGATATCTCAAGGGTGAGGCTATAATCGCCGAGGGCACCGAGGGCAAAGCGGTTTTCATCATCCGCGAGGGCCAGGTTGAAGTCATCAAGCAGAATCCCGCCGGCGCTGTGCATCTGGCCACTCTCGGCGCGGGCGAGGTGTTCGGCGAGATGAGCATGATCGATGACCGTTTCACAAAGCGCACCGCCACGGTCAGAGCGATTGAAGACTGCGAGATAATCGTTCTGGATAAAAAAGGCTTCGAGCACTACCTTCAGCAGTCCTCCACCGGGATATTCAATCTGATCAAGCGCCTCGCCCAGCGCCTTCGGGAAACCAACGACATCATAGCGCGCGCCGGGATAGATGTGCGTAATCTGCCCAAAGCACGCAAGGTGGGGCCGGATGATGACGGCAAGCCGCGTAATCTGACTCTAGATCAGCTGAAGGAGTCCGTGGATGCGGCGGTGGATCTCAACCTTCTGCCCAAAAAATTCAAGGCCGGTCAGGTTCTGGTGCGTGAGGGGGCGGAGGCGCTGAGCGTTTTCCTTCTTAAATCCGGAACGGTTACGGTCATCAAGCGGCTGGATGAGCGGGATGTCGAGCTGGACCGTCTTTGCGCCAACGAGGTTTTCGGCGAAACCGCGATGTTCGGCGAGGGAAAGCGCTTTGCCACAGTGACCGCGGATGAGGAAGGCGAGGTGGTGGTTTTCAGCCGCAACGACATGGACAGCATGCTGCGAAAAGCGCCGCTCGAACTGTTCCTGGTGATGGAATGCCTCAGCCAGAAACTCCAGCGCAGCACACTGCGCTATCTCGACACCCTGCGTGAACTGGACAGGGTGAAAAACGAGCTGGCCGCGCTGAAACATACGCAGGCCAATACACCAGTAAACCCGGAGACAGAGCACAAAGCCACTTCCGGCGACCCCGGAGAGTCCAGTCGGGGCGGCCCCACCTCGTGAAAGACAGGTCAAATCTTCCAGCGTTCCTTTCCGGTCCATCCATCTTCCGTAAGGACTGCCGGTGGTCATAAAGCCCGAAAGACTGCGGCCCGGCGACACGGTCGGCCTGGTCACTCCGGCCAGCCCGGTGCTCGATTTACGCGATATTGCCCACGCGAGACGGGCTCTTGAAGAACTGGGGTTCCGTGTCAGGCACGGGAAGTATCTGCGCCGGCGTTACGGGTTCCTGGCCGGTACGGACCAGGAACGCGCCGATGATCTCAACGGCATGTTCGCCGATCCGGATATACGCGGCATATTCGCCACGCGCGGCGGATATGGCAGCGCGCGCGTTCTGCAGTATCTGGACTGGGACACTGTCGCGGCCAATCCTAAAGTCCTGATCGGACACAGCGACCTTACCGCCCTTCTCACCGCCGTGCATCAGCGCACCGGCCTGGTCACTTTCTGGGGTCCGCTGGCCGGTTATGACCTGGGCCGTCATCCCTCGAAGTTCAAAGCGCGCTGGCTGATGCGAATTCTCTGCGAACCGTCCCCCACCCTGCGCTTTCCGCGTGGAGTGGACAACGGCAGAGCGCGGCGCTGGCGCAACATTTCAAGCGCGGCATCTGCTTCCGCCCCTTTGACCGGAGGCAATCTGAGCCTTCTGGCCAGCCTCACCGGCACGCCATGGGAAGTCAGCACCGAGGGCCGTCTGCTTTTCATCGAAGATGTGGATGAGGAGCCTTACCGCATGGACCGTCTTCTGGGACAGCTCAAAATGTCGGACAAGTTGCAAAGAGCCGCGGGGATAGTTGTCGGGCGCTGCATAGGCTGCGAAGGGACAGGGCGGATGAAAAGGACTTTCAGCCTTCGGCAGGTGCTGGAACAGCGCCTGGCGGGGCTCGGCCTGCCAGTAATCTACGGCGCGCCGATCGGGCACGAGCCGGATAAGATCACTCTTCCCCTGGGAGTCCGGGCTTGTCTGGATACCTCGGCATCCAGCCTGACCCTGCTCGAACCGGCGGTCCTTTGATTTAGCCTGAAATCAGACCATCAGATGTAATTCTTGATCTTATCCTTGAAATTCTCGTAAGCGAACGGCTTGAGCAGGAAATCATTTGCACCCAGACGGGTAGCCTGCTTGAGCAGGACTCCCGAGTTTACGTCACTCGTCACTATAACCGGGGTCTTCGCCGTCACTGCATTCTCACGCAACGCCTTCAGCGCGTCCAGCCCGTTCATGACCGGCATGCGCAGGTCGAGCAACACCAGATCCGGAGTCTGTTTTTCAGTGTAAGCCAGAGCCGCGCGTCCGTTGAGGGCCGCACTGGCCCTGAAGCCATCCGCCTTGAGCTTACGGCAAATGTCCTGGCAGAACCGCAGATCGTCATCCGCCACCAGGATATGCACACCCTCCTCACGCCGCTGAATTTTGTTCAACGCGCGCTTTACATGCTCCTGAACTCTTTCGTCCTTGTCCTTTTCCACTATCCGCAGAAGCTGCTTGATCTGAGGCTGGTCGTGCCCAATCTCACCTATCACCCAAACCCCGGTGGACCTTGTCTCCGGATCGGTATCCATCAGAAGGTCGCGCAGCGGCTCCTCGACCTCGCGATGCCCGAACTTCCAGATGGCTTTTATCGCATTGCCGCGCACGCGATTATCCTTGTCATACTTGAATTTCATCAGTATGCCAAGCACGTTGCGGTTGCCGGAAGATTCCAGCGACTCGATTACATTGGCCCGTACTCTCGCGTTCGGGTCGTTAAGCAGCTTCATCAGCAGGCTGTTTTCGTTCTGCTTCAGCATGTCGGCGATCAATTTGACCGCCGTCGCCCGCACATGGTCATCCGCATCCTGGATTATATCCGCAAGAGTGCGGGCGGTGAAATCCTTGTCTTCCCGGATCAGAATATCCAGCACTTTCTGAGAAGTCCGGGGATTGCCCAGTTCCATGTCCTTAAGGTAAGAGTAGCTGTTGTCCACAGCCACAACGAAGTCAACCAGTTTCTTTTTCTGCTGGATGCCGAGCTGGGGCTTTTCCTCATCCTCCCGCAGCGCCCGCAGCACTGTTTTAACAACCGCGTTGCGGGCCAGCTTACGCAGAAATTCACTGCTGTACTGCGAAAGAGGAAGAACATGTTTCAGCGTGTCCAGGCTGCCGAAAAAGGCGAGGTCCTTAAGCACTTTTATCTTGGATGAATCCGGCATGGTCTTCAGATGCGCGGCCAGGAGCTGAGTGCGCTTTTCCGGGTCGCTCTCGGTAGAAAAATCAATCTTCTCCTCGCCTGCTGTCGTTCCAGCGCCGGAAGTCTCATGCCTGTCGGTTTCCTGTTGGGCTGAGGCCGGCGCAGCCGCCGTTTCAGCACCTGCGACCCCGGAGGCGACAGGATCGTTCTGCGACGTGTTGAATTCCTTGTCCATCTCATCCAGGTGCTTACGGACTTCCTTGAATATCTCGCGCGCTCTCCTCTCGAGGTGCGGCTTGCGCAGGAACGACAGTTCGATGAAAAAATAAAGCGACTGGACAAGACGTTTGATGTTGTCACTGTATGTCTGGACCACTGAATTCTGATAATCCACACTGTTCTTCTGACGGTAATCCTCGATGCCTTTCTGGATGGCATTTATCTGCTCTTCCAGCAAGTTGTTATTTCCAAGACGCATTACCAGCAGGTTCAAATCTCCCTCGGGCAGGCAGCCAGGAACCCGTGGAGCTGATTCATCCGCCTTGAGCGCCGCCAGCTTTTCACGGAACGTGGCAAAAAGCTCCATCTGGGCTTTCTGCTCAGTGCTGAGCCGCTGTACCGCAGAATCCCTGACCTCCAGCAGCGACACCAGCTTTTCCACAGTCGGACAATCCAGATCCAGCAGCCAGACCTTCCGGTTCTGACGGGCCTCCTTGGCCCCTGAATTCATGTATATGATGCGCTTGAACACCAGCGACCGGCGAAGAGAATCAAGCTCGAACTCATAGAATTTACGGAATTTCTCGAGCAGGCCTTTTATAAGGTTCTCCGAACCGCTGGCGGCGTATACCTCGTCCAGCACGCGCCTCACACCGGTCAACGGGTCGTGGTCCGCGCTGATGTCCACGAGCAGCCTGGCCAGCCGTTCGAGTTTGGTGCAGATAAGTATCTGTGTCGAAAGACTCCGCGATGGTTCGGTGTGATGAATCTCATCATCCAGACGGATGGACAGCGAGGTTTTTTTGGCCTGATCGATCGTCGTACGCTGGATGTTGAGCCGGTTGAACTCGTCAAGATAGAAGAAAAATCGCAGCAGCGTATCTTCCTCGGCCAGAAAATCCTCGAAACGCTTCTTTACCTCATCCAGCTTGCTGCCCTCGATCAGATCGTACTGGTAGGTATAGCGTAGAAAAATCATGATGAAGTAGTGATAAAACTCCGAAATATCGCCGGCGAATATTTTTTCCAACGCATTCAATTTTGTGCTGAAATATGTATCAAGGACCGAGCTTCGCACCGCCGGATCGGAGGATTCGTTTATTTTTTCCCGGAATGCGCTGTCGAGTACTGCAAAAGCCCCGACCAGAGATTCGCCAAGAGTTGTCTCCTCCATTCTCAGGTTGATGCGCTTGCTCAGAAAAGCCTGAGAAAATCGGGAGTCCTGCTTGAGCTTGTCATATCGTCCCAGAAAAATCAGAGCCGCGTCCTCATTCAGCCTGGGCAGGCCCTGCTGAACGTCGCTTCCGCGCAACGCCTCGATGCGGCTTTCAAGAAACTTGCGTGCTTCGACTCCGGGATTGATTTTGAGACCGAATTCCATCTCGTGACTACCCTTATGCAGGCAGGTTCTTTGTAAAAGGAGTTAAACTGAATTATAACTCTTTTATAATGGTTACTCAATCTCTTGAAACAATCATATGTACCCGTACAACAGAAAAAAATGAATTACATTTTCACAACTGATGTTTTTCTAAAGAGTTAACCAAAAGCATGCATTTTCCGGTTTCAGGCTCCATTGGGACAATGGATACGATGACCAGTCATAATCCTCTCCGGTCAGGGCAATTTGTCCGGGAAACGCGTATTTCAATCGAAAAACATTGACATTCGGGAACGGCCGCAATAAAATGATTTCAATAATTCCATTCCGGTTCATACTGTATTCATGTGAGTTCAATATGCTCTGCATCCAGACAAAGAATACTGTCGGCAGCTGGCGCAACTGGCGTGGCCAGGCGTGGCATATTCACGCCCTGATAAAATTGCGCCCCTGATGCAGTTTTGATGCATATCGGAAATACCGTTCAAGGCCGCGGGCGCTCGAAAAAAGCATCCGCGGCCTTGCTCGTTTATCCGGGGACAAATTATATACTCCGTCAATGGAGACAAAACAAATGGAAAACATTCTGCCCTCCAGGGAAGATTTTATCGAACGCGCCAGGCCGGGACGGGTTGTCTCGGTGGCTGCCGAGCTCTATACCGACACCGAAACGCCGATCAGCGTGTTCAAAAAAGTATGCGAACCCAGAGAGTTTGCCTTTCTCCTTGAAAGCGTGGAAATGGAGGAAAAAATCGGGCGCTATTCCTTCCTGGGACTTTCGCCCAGGACCACTTTCAGCGTCCGTGACAAGCAGGTGGAAATAGTTATAGATGGCAAACCGGAGCGGCTGGACGGCGACCCGATCCGTCTGCTCAACGAATGGATCAGCCGTTACCAGCCCGAGCCTGTTCCCGGGCTGCCGCGTTTTCAGTGTGGCCTGGTCGGATATTTCGGCTATGACACGATCCGCTGGTTCGAGGACATTCCGAACACGAAATCCAACCCGCTGGACCTTCCCGACTGCTTCCTGATGGTGGCCGACCGCCTTATCGTGTTCGACCACGTGAAACACACGGTGACCGTGTTGGTCAGCATGTTTGTCGAGGAGGACAGCCGCCCGGAGGAGCTTTACGAGACCGCCCTGGAGCGGATAAGCTGGATAATGCGCCGTATGGGCGAGATCGTGCTTGTACCGCAACGGCTTAAACAGACCTGCGGCGCTGCGGACATTCAACCTGTTTCGAACACGGCTCCGGATGAATTCGAGGACATGGTGCTGCGGGCCAAGGAATACATCCATAAAGGCGATATTTTTCAAGTTGTGTTGAGCCAGCGTTTCTCCACCGGCATTAAGGGCGACCCTTTCGACGTTTACCGGGCGCTCCGGCGGGTCAATCCCTCGCCCTACATGTTTTACCTGAAACTTGGCGATCTAAAGGTCGCCGGTTCCTCTCCCGAGGTGCTGGTGCGGGTGGAGAACGGTACGGTAGTCACGCGGCCCCTGGCCGGGACCCGTCCCCGCGGGGCCACTCCCGAGGCTGACCGGGCGCTCGAAACAGAGCTTCTGGCCGATCCCAAGGAGCGCGCCGAGCACGTGATGCTGGTCGACCTGGGGCGCAACGACCTGGGCCGCATCTGCAAATACGGGACGGTGCATGTGACCGAGCAGATGGCCATCGAGCGTTACTCACACGTGATGCATATCGTGAGCAACGTCGAGGGCGAACTGCAGGAGGGTATCCCCGCGCTGGACGTTCTGGGGGCCTGTTTCCCGGCTGGCACGGTCAGCGGAGCGCCAAAGGTGCGGGCCATGCAGATAATCGACGAGCTTGAAAAAGAGACCCGCAGCATCTACGCCGGAGCGGTGGGCTATATCGATTTCTCGGGCAACCTCGATTTCTGTATCGCCATCCGGACCATAGTGATAAAGGGACAGACCGCGTACCTTCAGGCCGGCGCCGGAATAGTGGCCGACTCCGACCCGAAGAGCGAATACAGGGAGACAATCAACAAGTCGCGGGCCTTGCTCAGGGCCATCGAGCAGACACAGGAGCCGCTATGATACTCGTCATTGACAACTATGATTCGTTTACCTATAATCTCGTCCAGTATCTGGGCGAACTTGGCGCTGAACTCACCGTCCACCGCAACGACAGGATCTCGGTCGATCAGGTCGAGGCGCTGGCGCCGGGGGGTATTGTCATTTCTCCCGGACCCGGCACACCGGATGACGCCGGAATCTCGCTCGAACTTCTGCGCCGTCTGGGGCCGCGTATTCCCGTGCTGGGGGTCTGCCTCGGGCACCAGGCGATCGGCCAGGCGTTCGGCGGGCGGGTGATCGGCGCACCCACCCTGATGCACGGCAAGACCAGCATGGTCAGCCATGACGGGTCCCAGCTCTACGAGGGCCTGTCTAATCCGTTCGAGGCCACGCGCTATCATTCGCTGGTGGTGGAAAAAGAAAGCCTTCCCGCCTGCCTGACGATTACCGCCTGGACAGCCGACGGGATTATCATGGGGCTGAAACACAAGCAGTATCCGGTCGAGGGTATCCAGTTCCACCCCGAGTCGATTCTGACTTTCGAGGGCAAGAAAATGCTGGCCAATTTCCTGAAAAGGTTGAAATGATAAAAGATTTCAAAGAAATTAAAAACAGCGCAGGCCCCGCTGGAGCGCCCTGGGTTTGCGTGTTCGGGACCTCGGACGCGGGCGACACGCCAAGCGTGGCCGCCGCCAGGCGGCTGGGCGAAGCCCTCGCCCGCGCCGGTTTCGTGGTGGTCACCGGCGGGTACGGCGCGGCCATGGAAGCCGCCAACCGGGGCGCCCGTGAGGCTGGCGGTTTCAGCGTGGGAGTCACCTGCGGGATGTTCAGCCGGGAACCGAACCCTTATCTGGACAAGATCATCCCGACCACTGACCTTATCGAGCGGCTGACTACGCTGCTCGGTCTGGGAGACGCCTACGTGGCGGGCAAGGGCGGAACCGGCACTCTGGCCGAGATAGCCCTGGCCTGGGAGTTTATCAACAAAAAACTTATCTCGCCGCGGCCTCTGGTGCTGTGCGGGGGATTCTGGGACTGTCTGCCGGAACTGATGAAAAACGCCGGAGCGCACCCGGATGTCAGCCTTGGGCGGGCCGGGGATTCGATCCTCACCGCCGGAGATGAGAATGAAACAGTCTGTCTGCTGCAAAACCATTTCGATGGCCGCTTTTAAACCGGTATTTAACAGCGGAGAGCCGCAGTTATGATAGTGGATGCCCTAAGGCTCGTGGTCGAGCGCCGGGACCTCGATCCGGACACCGCAGCTTCAGTCATGTCCGAAATCATGGAGGGTCAGGCCACTCCAGCGCAGGTGGCGGCTTTTATCACCGCCCTGCGGATGAAAGGTGAAACTACGGATGAGATCGCAGCCTTTGTAAAGGTGATGCGCTCCAAGGTGCAGCCCGTGGTCTCGAAAGTGCATCCCGAAGTCCTCGACACCTGCGGCACGGGCGGTGACAGCAGCGGCACGTTCAATATAAGCACCGCCGTGGCCTTTGTGGCCGCTGGCGCGGGCGTCCCGGTGGCCAAGCACGGCAACCGCTCGGTTTCCAGCCGCTGCGGCAGCGCGGATGTGCTGCGCGAGCTGGGGGTGAACATCGAAGCCCGTCCTGAGATTGTCGCCCGCTGCCTGGATGAGGCTGGCATCTGTTTCATCTTCGCGCCGCTGTTCCATCCGGCCATGAAACATGCTATCGGCCCGCGGCGCGAGATCGGCATCCGCACGGTGTTCAACCTTCTGGGGCCGCTGACAAATCCGGCCGGTGCCTCCTGCCAGCTCCTGGGAGTGTACGACCGCGCGCTTACCGTACGCCTGGCGGAGGTCCTCGGAAAACTCGAAAGCAGGAAAGCTTATGTGGTCCACGGCCACGGCGGGCTGGATGAGATCGCGCTGAGCGGCCCGAGCGATGCGGCCTGCCTGGAGAATGGACATGTCCGGCGGATAAGCATCGATCCCGCCGCCCTGGGAATCCCCGTGCAGCCCGCCGAAACGGTCCGCGGCGGAGAAGCGGCCGAGAACGCGGCGCTGATACACAGGGTGCTGGAGGGCGGCAAAGGCCCGCAGCGGGATATCGTGCTGCTCAACGCCGCCGCCGCGATCAGCGCCTTCAATGACGGAATGGATATCGCCGGCGGATTGGAAGCCGCCCGTCGCTCGCTGGACAGCGGGGCCGCCGGGGCGAAGCTTGAACAGCTTATACGCCTGAGTCATCAGGAGGGTTCTGTTACGCAATGAGCATCCTGAGTGAAATACTGTCGCACAAGCGTGAAGATGTGGACCAGGCCATGGCCCGCCGCCCGCTCGGCGAGATCAAGGCCGCGCTTGCCGACTGCCCTCTGTCCCTGCCAGGACGGTTCGAGCGGGCGCTGACAAACGCTGACGCACCGGTGGCGCTCATTGCCGAGATAAAGAAAGCCAGTCCGTCCAAAGGCCTTATCCGGGCGGATTTCAATCCCGAGGCCCTGGCCGTCCAGTATGCAGCGGGCGGCGCGGCTGCGCTCAGCGTCCTGACCGACAGCCGTTACTTCCAGGGGGCGCCGGAATACCTGGAGCAGGTCCGCGAGACCGTGGACCTGCCGCTGCTGCGCAAGGATTTCATTGTCAGCGAGTATCAGGTGTTCGAGTCCGCTCTCATGGGCGCGGACTGTATCCTGCTTATCGCCGCCGCTCTGGATGACGCCCATCTTACCGGTCTGATAAAGCTGGCAGAGGGTTTGGGCCTGGACGTTCTGCTGGAGGTGCACGATGAAACCGAGGCCGGCAGGGCTGTCGGCCTGGGAGCGAGAATAGTGGGGGTGAACAACCGCGATCTGAATACATTCAAGGTCAGTCTCGAAACGTCCGAGCGGCTTGCTCCATTGCTGAAAAACGTCCCGGTGCGGGTTTCCGAAAGCGGCATCGCTGTCCGCGCCGACCTGGACCGTCTGGCCGAAAGCGGCTACCGCGCGGTCCTGGTGGGAGAAAGCCTGATGCGGAAAGCGGATGTCGCCGCCGCCACCCGTGAACTTCTGGGAGCTTAAAAATGCGGACAAGAATAAAAATCTGCGGGATCACCCGCTGGGAAGACGCTGCCGCCGCGGTGGATTTGGGTGTCGACGCACTGGGTTTCGTTTTTCACCGCGCCAGTCCCCGTTTTGTACTGCCTGAGACCGCCCTGCGCATTATCGAGCGGCTTCCGGCCTGGGTCACGGCGGTGGGCGTGTTTGTCGATTCCCCTCCCTCGTCCGTGCGTGACGTATTCCAGCGCTGCGGCATCCGGCTGGCGCAGCTTCACGGACAGGAAAGCCCTCAGATGTGTGCAACGATGGGCGTGCCATGGATCAAGGCTTTCCGTGTTTCCGGGACGAAGGACATAGATCGAATTCCAGAGTGGGAAGTGCGCAACGGGTTCCTTCTGGACAGTTTCGTTACCGGTTCTCACGGTGGAACAGGCAAGACATTCGACTGGAGCCTGGCCTGCCGGGCCTGTAATTTCGGCCCGCTGATCCTCGCCGGAGGGTTGACTCAGGAGAATGTGACAAGCGCGATCCTTACCGTCAGGCCGTTCGGAGTGGATGTATCGAGCGGAGTGGAAAGCGCTCCCGGCGTGAAAGATCACGCCATGATGGCCGCGTTCGTGGCCGCTGTTCGCGCCGCCGACAATATTGAATAATTATGCCTCAATTGTGTTTTCCTCAATGAAAGGATATAACGCCATGAAGATCAAGCTCGGCCTGCCCAAGGGCAGCCTTCAGGATGCAACCATTGAACTGTTCCGCCGCGCCGGATACAATTTCGGAGTGAGCGAGCGCAGCTATTTCCCGTCTATCGATGATGACGAGCTGGAGGCCATGCTTATCCGCGCCCAGGAAATGGGGCGCTATGTCCAGGATGGAGTGTTCGATCTGGGCCTCACCGGCCGTGACTGGATAATCGAAACCGGCGCGGATGTGGTCGAGGTGGCTGACCTGGTGTACGCCAAGCGCAGTATGCGCCCGGTGCGCTGGGTCCTGGCCGTTCCCAACGCCTGCGATGTCAAATCTGTCAAGGACCTGGCCGGCAAGCGTATCGCGACCGAGGTGGTCAATATCGCCCGCCAGTACCTGGAGCGCAACGGGGTGAAAGCCGAGGTGGAGTTCTCCTGGGGCGCCACCGAGGCCAAGGTGCCCGATCTGGTGGATGCGATAATCGAGGTGACCGAAACCGGAAGCAGCCTTCGCGCCAACAATCTGCGCATCGTCGAGACGGTGCTGGAATCCACCACCAAGCTTATCGCCAACAAGAAAGCCTGGGAAGATCCGGCCAAGCGCGAGAAGATCGAGAATATCGCCCTGATGCTCAAGGGCGCTATCGCCGCCGAGGGCAAGGTCGGGATCAAGCTCAACGTGCCGCGGAAGAAGCTTGATGCGATAATCGCAATACTCCCGGCCATGAAGAACCCGACAGTCAACTCGCTCAATGATCCTGAATGGGTGGCCGTGGAAACCATCGTGGATGAAAACATTGTCCGCAAGATCGTGCCCGCGCTCAAGCGCAAGGGCGGCTGCGACATTATTGAATACCCGCTGAACAAGGTTATCCCCTGAGGCGAGCCATGAAAAGCCTGTTACGTATAATCGAAGACGGTCAGGAAGAGTTCCTGGACGATCTGGCCCGCCGCAAAGCCGATGACCTGGACCGGGTGAGCGCGGATGCCGCTGAGATAATCGCTCGCGTGCGCTCCGGCGGCGACCGGGCGCTATCCGAGTTGACAGAAAAATTCGATCGGGTGCGCCTGGAACCGGCCGCTTTCATGGTGGGCAGGCAGGAAATAGAATCAGCCGCGAACAAAGTGGACCCTGTCCTTGCGCGCGATCTGGAGAAAGCTTACGGCCGTATTCTGGACTATCATCGCCGTCAGCTCCCCAATTCCTGGTTCCACACCGGTGAGGATGGCGAAATCCTGGGCCAGCGCGTGCTGCCGGTGGATTCGGCCGCGATCTACGCCCCCGGCGGCAAGGCCGCCTATCCGAGCAGCGTGCTTATGGGCGCCGGCGCGGCTGTCGCTGCCGGAGTGAAGAGGATAGTCCTGTTCTCCCCGCCCGGCCGCGAGGGCGCGCTGAACCCGGCGGTGTTTTTCTGCGCCCGCCTGGCCGGGATCGGCGAGGTGTACCGTCTGGGCGGAGCGCAGGCTATCGCAGCGGCGGCTTACGGAACGCAGAGCGTGTCTCCGGTGGATGTGATCGCCGGACCGGGCAACATATATGTGACAGCGGCCAAGAAACTGGTGTTCGGCAAGGTCGGAATAGACATGCTTGCCGGTCCGAGCGAGGTTCTGGTGCTGGCGGATTCCAGCGCCGAACCGGCTTTCGCCGCCGCCGACCTGCTCAGCCAGGCCGAGCACGATGAGCGCGCCGGATGTATCCTTGTCACCACCAGCCGCGAACTGGCGGAAAAAGTGGCGAACGAGCTGCATACGCGGTTGGAAGCCCTGCCCAAAGCCGCCATTGCGCGGAAAGCGGTGACGGATTTCAGCGCGGCCCTTATCGCGCGGGATATCGATCATGCCGCCGGTCTGGCCAACCGCTTCGCCCCGGAGCATCTGGAAATAATGACCGCCGATCCCTGGGCCGTGCTTGGACTGATCCGTCACGCCGGGGCTGTCTTCCTCGGCCCCTGGACTCCGGAGCCGGTTGGGGATTACTGGGCCGGACCCAACCACGTGCTGCCCACAGGAGGGTCGGCGCGCGTGTTTTCACCACTGGGAGTGGAGGTTTTTCTGCGCCGCTCCAGCCTGATCGCATTCAACCGCGAGGCGTTTCTCCGGGCCGCCGGCCCGGTCGCCCGCCTGGCGCGGGCCGAGGGCCTGGAAGCCCACGCCCGTTCCATCGAAGCAAGAGACATTACAGAGAAGAAATGACAACTAAGATGAGCGACAAACTGACAGATTACCTGCGGCCGGAGCTGCTGGATCTTAAACCTTACCGCTCCCCGGCCTTCGAGTACAAGCTTAAGATGGACCTGAACGAAAGCCCGTTCGACCTGCCGGTGACAGTCAAGGCCGAGTTGTGGGGACGGGTTTCCAAGCTGCTCTGGCAGCGCTATCACGATGAGTTCGAGCCGCCACTAAAGAGCGCGCTTTCCGGATATGCAGACTGGAGCGAGGACGGCATCCTGATCGGCAACGGCTCGAACGAGCTGATTTTCCACAGCCTTCTGGCGATCGTGCCGGATGGCGCGGCGGTAGTGTATCCGGAGCCGTCTTTCAGCCTCTACCGCCAGAACTCGGTGGTCGTGGGCGGCCGTCCGGTGGGGTTCAGCCTCGAGTCCGGAGATTTCTCGGCCGATCCGCGGCGGGTGCTGCGCCTGTGCCGGGAGCACAAGGCGCGCGCCGTGGTGCTCTGTTCGCCCAACAATCCGACCGGCAACCGCGTGCCCGATGAAACCATTGCCGCCATTGCCGAAAGCGCGGGGTGCGCGGTGATAGTGGACGAGGCCTACTGCCAGTTCGCCTCGGGCGATGCCCGGTCTCTGCTGGAAGCTCACCCCAACCTGGTGCTGCTGCGCACGTTCAGCAAGGCGTTCGGCCTGGCGGGTCTGAGGTTCGGCTTCTCGCTCTGCGCCCCGAAGCTGGCGCTCGAAATAAGCAAGGTGCAATTGCCGCACCATGTCAATTTCTTCACCCAGCTCGCCGCCCTGACCATGCTCGGACACATGGACCTGGTGAACAAACGGATCGCCGAGCTCAAGCATGAGCGCGAACGTCTCTCCACGGCGCTTTCGGCCCTGCCCGGAGTGCGGGTTTATCCGAGCGAGGCGAATTTCATCCTGATCGAGCTGGCGGAACGTAAACCGGATGAGGTGTTCCGGGCGCTTCTGGAGCGCGGCATCCTTGTGCGGAACATCTCAAACTATCCCGGCTTGTCGCGCTGCCTGCGACTCACAGTGGGCCTGCGGGCCGATAACGAGGCCCTGGCCGCGGCGCTGCGGGAGGTCCTGGCATGACAGCAGCCCCCGCGTATCGCGAGGTTGCGCCCGGACTTCGAGGCCGAACAGACCTTCCGCCAGCCACGCTCGGCCGGACCGACGCCGTCCTGTTCGATATAGACGGCGTCCTGGTGGAGGTGAGCGACTCGTTCCGCTCGGTGATCAGCCTGGCCGTGCAGCACTATTTCAACCATGTGCTCGGCATACCGGGAGAAGAAATTCTGATCACTCCGGATGAGACCTCCCTGTTCAAGCTCGCCGGACGGTACAACAACGACTGGGACCTGGCCAACGGGGCCGCGGCCTGGGGACTTATGAGCCTGGTTACGTCTTCAGACGGCGCTGCCGGAACTGCGACCCTGAGACAGGCCTCCCCCGCGCTCGATGAGTTCACGGCGGAGGTCCGCAAGTCTGGCGGTGGACTGGAAACAACTCTCCGCCTTCTGCGCGGGCGGATGAACGAGGCGCAGCGGCGGCGGTTCGAAAGCCTCTACCGACCGGACGTTGTACGGCGTATCTTTCAGGAGTATTATGCCGGTCCGCGGCTCTGCCGTCAGTTCTACGGCTTCGATCCGGAATATTTCTCCGGTCCCGGACTGGTCGAGCGTGAGCGCCCGATCATCGACCTTTCACTGGTGAAGCACCTTAAAAAGGATGGCATTGTTTTCGGCGTGCTCTCCGGCCGTACTCCCGAGGAGGCGGACTACGTGCTGGAAAAACTTGGCCTGGACGGTTATCTTCATCCGCGCGGCCGGGTGGTGGATGACGGTTCCCTGCCCGGCAAGCCCGATCCCTCGGGACTGATGTATCTGGCCCGGGAGATGAGGTTCCGGCAGGCGGTCTATGCCGGGGATGTCCCGGATGACTGGACCACGGTTGAAGCATACAGAAAAACCGCTGCTCCAGGGCTTGGCGAGGTGAGCGGTTGCATGACAGCCACCGGGGCCAACCCGGGCGGCAGGATAACCGCGCATTTCGAGCGCGCCGGAGCGGACTGGCTGGCCGGAGATGTCAACGCTCTGCTCAGGGCGATCATTGAAATCCGCTCCGGTGTAAAGCCGGAATGATTTGATGAAAACGAGTTTCGCACGACAACCACAAGGGGAAAAACGATGAAGACCCCGCGTAAAGCCTCGGTCCGCAGGACTACTGGCG
>CAYYNT010000024.1:0-51080 GCA_964473155.1 uncultured Gemmatimonadales bacterium
GTGCCGGTGATGTCGATCGAGGACATGCTCGAACTCATGGCCGTGATCCACCACGGGATATGGTGGCCGCCCAGAAAATAACTGCGCACGTCACCGGAGGCCTTTTTCAGGTGCATGACGCCGATAGACATAATGATCACGAGATATCCGGCCACTATCAGGTAATCCAGATTGGTCATGCTCGGACTCCGGGAGTTTGTTTTCTGGTGTGAACAAATACGGGATTAAACAAAATAAGACTACCGGCCCGAACGGGAAAGGGTTTTCCGGCTTTCCAACTCCATGAAGGCTCTGCTGGCGGGTCCGGACGCATTTTCACCTGAATAATCCAGTCCGGGTTGCCGTCAAACCGGAAGAACGTTATTTTAAGGGGTGAACATAATCCCCTGCCGGATGGAATCATCAGAGGAGCGAGGCAAGATGAAAAGTTTGAGGATTGTCCTGGCGGTGTTGTTGATCGGTGCGGGCGCGGCGCAGCAGTCACGGGCGCAGGACGTGATTCTGGGGATAGGCGGGCGCGTGGGCGCCACTCTCGACCCCGACCAGGTGCATTTCGGCGTGCACGCCGACCTTGGCGAAATAGTCGAACAGCTTGTTTTCCGCCCGAATGTCGAGGTCGGTGTGGGCAATGACCTGACCCTGGTGGCAATCAACCCGGAGGTGGTTTACCGCTTCACCGACCACCGGACGAAGAACTACGTTCCATATGCCGGGGGCGGGATCGGGCTGAACTTCCTTAGTCACGACAATGGCCATCCGCTGGCGGATGACGACGAGTTTCAGGTGGGGCTGAACCTTCTGGGCGGACTGGAGTTCGAAACCTCGAAGACTTCCAGCCTGTTTATGGAGGCCAAGTTCGGGATCGGGGACAGCCCGGAGGTCAAGCTGAGTTTCGGTTTCACCGTGCGGCGCTGAGTGTGCCGGAAAGACTGTGGCGAGAAAACTTTAAGCTTGGTGTTTACGGGGATTCTGCAGGGGGGCGATGCGCCGTGGCCACAGCACAACGGGCAGATATCGCATCTGATCAATTGTTTGATAATATAAGTAGGGGCGACCGGCCGGTCGCCCCTACGGAACTGCTTTCTTTGCAACGTGTTAGAATCGCATCAATTAGTGAAGAGCAATAACGAAGACATTAAAGAAATTCTCTGCAGTCGTTTTATTATCCTCACATATTGCCGTGGCGAAATGTCAGTTCCGGAGCCGGTCTTATCCTCTGCCGGACATCCAGTGCCGCACCAGATGGTAGGCCGGGAAAGCGTCAAGAACCAGAAGAATGCCGAGTATGATCAGTCCGGTGGCGCTGGTCAGCGACTCGACCGTGTTGTTGGCCAGGATGAAAGAAATTGCCACGCTAAGAACCATGAAATATATGAGGTTGCCCCAGAAATCCCCGGTCGAACTTTCCATCACCGCTGTCTGCGCCTCTGCGCCGGTGGAGGTCCTGTTTTTCGATCCGCTCACTTTGTCTTTTCCTCCATCAACCGTTTCATAATCTGCGACTGTGCGGCCCCGCCTGAAATCAGCTCACGCGCTTTTCCAAGCTGAACATCGTGCATGGCGACAAGACGGTAGGCCGTGTTCTCGTCCCAGGTGACCTGGGCAATCTGGAAAGTCAGCAGGTTTGTGGTGATATAATCTTTCAACTCATCCAGCCGTCCCTGATCGGCATTGACCTGCTTGCTTTTCAGGTAGGTTACAAACGCCTTGAATACGGTTTCATCGGCCTTGAAATTACGGTCCAGCCCCGGGTGCAGGCTTTTGTACGCCACCGCGAAATCGAACGAGTGGGAGAATATCCTCGCGATCAGCGGATCGTAGGCGGCAGGGGGCAGTTCGACACGCACATCCGGCACAATGCCTCCGCCGCCTGTCACTTCGCGTCCCATATCAGTGCGGAACGTCTCTTTTTTGGGCGCTGGCTTTGCCGAGTCGGCGGGCGCCTCTTCTTCCTCTTCTTCAAGCTCCGCCCATTCCTTCCGCGGAGTATAGTTGATCCGCTGGATATTACGCCCGCTGGGGGTATAGTAGCGGGCGGTGGTGATTTTCAGCACATCCCCGGAACTGAGCGGGAACGTGGTCTGCACCAGGCCCTTGCCGAACGAGTTCTGACCGAGCACCACGGCGCGGTCGTGATCCTGAAGCGCCCCGGCCAATATCTCGCTGGAGCTGGCGGTGAACTCGTTGATAAGCACGGCCAAGGGGAATTCGGCCGGAAGAACGGGTTTGCCCGTGGAAAAGAAGCTTTTGCTGTCCTGCTCGTTTCGTCCGCGCATCGAGACTATCACTCCGCGTTTCGGCAGGAACAGGTCGGCGATGGCCACGGCCGGGTCGGTAAGGCCACCGGAGTTGTCGCGCAGGTCGAGCACCAGCGATTTCATCCCGGCGGATTTAAGCTCCAGCAGGTGTTTGCGCAGTTCTTCCAGACTCCGCTCGGTGAAACTGCTCAGGCGGATATACCCCGTGCTGTCCGGCAGCATGAAATTACGCGTGACGCTGGGGACCACGACCGGCTGGCGGGTGAGTATCAGAGTGGCAGGCTCATCCAGCCCGGCCCGCGCCAGGGTTATCTCGACGCTCGAACCCTCGGGACCGAGAAGGTGGTTCGAGGCCTGCTCGGTGGTCCAGCCCCAGGTGGACTGGCCGTTGACCTTGACCAGGCGGTCTCCGGGCTGCACGCCCTGACGCCAGGCCGAGGAGCCGCCGTAGATCGACATAACCACTATCTCGTTCTCCACCTTGCTGATCGAGATGCCGATCCCGACATACTCGCTGCGGACCTGTATTTCCTGGAAACGCTTGAAATCAGCGGCCGGTATCAGCTCGGTGTAAGGGTCCAGGTTCTTGAGCAGGCCATCCGCGGCGCGACGGTACAGTTTCTCCGGCGGGATGTAATCCACATAACGCATGCTCACCTGGCTGACAACATCCTGCAAAAGCAGAATGCGCATGTAGGTGTTGTCCGAGGTGGCCATGACACGGCCGACCAGCCAGCCCACTAACAGCAGGGCCACCACGGTCACGGAACCATACAGGTACGGGCTTTTGGCGCGGAAAAATCTCATGGCAGTTCCTTCATTTCAGGCCGGTGCGCGACTGTTACGCGCGGCGGTTGTGAAATCAATTTATAAAAGATTGCTGAATATGAATATAATACGTCTATAAGTCAATATCCATACCGGGCCGCGCGGGGGTGTTTCCCCGGAGAGAGGCTCAGTTTTCGGCGCGAGGCGAGTTGGTAAGATCGGAAGCTGTTCTGTATCCGTAACATAAGACTTGAAATTTTATCCTGAGGCGATTAGATTAGCCAGTTCGCAGTACAATTGCCTTCTGTTAATTTCCAATAACTTACGCCCTGTTCCCGTTAAGCGGGAACCGCAAGACCGGAGGGAGCTGTTCATGACCAACACGTATGAGCTTGTCCTGATCCTTGACCCGACAATTGAGGAAAGCCAGGTGGCGGATAAATTCGTTCGCCTGGAAGAACTCCTCAAGTCGCAGCAGGCGGAGATTGTCAACGTTCTGGACTGGGGCAAGCGCAAGATGGCCTACCAGATCAAAAAGAAAGACAACGGCATTTACCGTGTTTACCGCTTTGAGGCCCAGCCTGCGGTAATCTCCGAGATCGAACGCCGCCTGAAAATCGACGAGCAGGTGATGCGTTTCCTGGTAGTGCTTTACGATCCGGCTGTTGAGAAGAAGGCCGAGAAGCCTGCCGCTACGGACGACGATGATGTTTAAGCGCTCGGGTAAGGGTGGCGCTGAATCTGACTAACGATATTATCAAGCGTTTTTTAAGATAGACAATGGAAAGGGATTTTTTGATGAGACAGAGACCGATGGTGGAGAGCCGCAGACGGGTCTGCTACCTCTGCGAGAATGGCATAGAAATGGTCGACTTCAAGGATGAGCGCACCCTGGGCCGCTTTCTGACCGAGCGCGGAAAGATAGTTCCCCGCCGCACAAGCGGCGCCTGCGCCAAACATCAGCGCCAGTTGGCCACAGCAATCAAACGGGCGCGCTATCTGGCCCTTCTGCCGTATGTTGGAGACACTCATTCGCGCGGATAAGCGACCTGATGCCGCGGACCGGGCGCGCAATTCCCGGAGTTCGCGGCGGACGTTGCGATTACCGGCGGACGGAACGGTCCCGATGAGACCGGCAGATGCCGCAGCTCGATTGTCCGGCCCCAGCGGGACAGGTTTCGATGAGTAAAAGCGCAAGATACGACAGATGGATCATTCCGGCTGCGCTGGCCGGATTGACCCTGACCAACTGGTTCATGCTGGTGGCTGTGGGCCTGCTTATAGGGCTGATGTTCCTGTGCTGTGACCGGCGTCCGTCCATGCGCCTGGCGGGAGCGGCCTCGCTGATCGGCCCCGCTGTTGTAGGCTGGCTGACCATGGATGCGATCAGCCTGACATTCGCCGTATCGGCCTCGCTGGCCGGAATGTTCATTCTCAGGAGCAACATTTTCAGCAGCCTGACCTCGGGCGCGCTGTTAGCCAGCCTGGCCGGGATAGCGGGCGTTCTTCTGCTGTTCGCGGCGGGGACGGTGGCGCCGGAGAACTGGTCCAGCCTCGAAAACCAGGCCGCCGATGTGCAGAAACAGTGGAGCCTGGTTACCGGCGATGACGTGGAGAGCCGCCTGGCACTGGAGCGGACAGTCAAGATGGTGGTCGCCCTGCTCCCCAGCCAGTATATCCTGATGCTGCTGGCCTCGTTTGTCATTTCGGCCCTGGGATTCAGGCGCTGGGGGGAGCCGTCCATACCTCTTTCGCTGGGCTGCACGAGTTTCGACCAGTACCGTTTCGAGGACCACTGGATCTGGGCCGTGATACTGGGTCTGGTCCTGGTGCTGCTGGTCGGCGGCGGGTGGCCGGAACGGCTGGCGCAGAACCTTCTGTTCGTGATGGGCGTGCTGTATGTCATCCGCGGCCTGGCGGTGATGTTTTTCTTCATCGCGGTCAAGGGTGGCGGGCTGTTTTTCCGGCTCCTGGCGGTGTTGCTATGTCTGACGCCGGTTTGTCTGTTCCACCTGGCGTTCGGACTGCTGGACACCTGGATGGATTTCCGCCGGACCGTGCCGGAAAACCGTTGAACCTCAATCAGACTTGAATTCATATTTATACGATGCAGCACCTGTCTTACGGCATTTTCGCCGGGGAGGATAAATTGAAGGTCAGAAGAAAGAGCGAAGTGATCCTTCGCGCGGACATCGAGGGCCTGGGCAAGATCGGCAGCGTGGTGAGCGTGGCTCCGGGATTCGCCCGCAACTATTTGATCCCGAAAAAGCTGGCCTATAAAGCCAACGAAGGCAACCTGAAGCGGATCGAGTTCGAGAAGAAACAGGCCCTTGTGCTGGCCCAGAAAGAGAAGGCCGAGGCCCAGGAACTGGCCCGCAAGGTCGGCGAGCTGTCGCTGACTTTCCAGGTCAAGGTGGGCGAGGAAGACCGTCTGTACGGCTCGGTCACCGCGCAGGACATCGCCGACGAGGCGGCCAGGCAGGGATTCGATCTGGAACGCCGCAAGTTCCTGTTAGACGAGCCGATCAAGCAGCTCGGGGTTTACAACGTGGGCGTCCGCCTTCACCCCGAGGTTACGGCCGAGATCAAGGTCTGGGTGGTCAAGGAGTAAGACGGCCGGGCTTATGGAAAACATGCGGGGGCGGGTCTAACACCCGCCCCCCGCAAGTTGTTATTGTGATTAATAAATTGCGCAGGGGCGCGGCATGCCGCGCCCCTTGTATTTTAGAAAGTCCTTTCTAAGATTGGAAAGAGAAGAATGCAACCCGGAGATTGTTCGCTGCGTTATCCGACAGATTTCAGTGCAAATTCAAAATTTGTCTCTTTGACAATCTGATGAGGATCAAAAACCGATTTGGCAACTTGGTTGGAAATTCCGGTCCGGACAACGTTCCAGAAGAATTTTTTTAATTTCTCGAATGATCCGGCTGCCATCCCTGTTCTCTGGCAAAATGCCATCCAATAATGAATAAGCGTAAAGAATCAAGACTTGTATCCTCCCCGGCTGTTCGAATCCCGGCGGCAATCTGGGCGCTCGGTTTCGTCAGTCTGCTGATGGATGTCTCGTCGGAACTGATTCACAGCCTGCTGCCGGTGTTTCTGGTCGCGTCCCTGGGCGCGGGCGCGCTGGTGGTGGGATTGATCGAGGGGGCGGCAGAGGCCACCGCGCTGATTGTTAAAGTGTTTTCGGGTGTATTCTCCGATTACTGGGGCAAGCGAAAACCACTTGCTGTAATCGGTTATGGTCTTGGAGCGTTATCCAAGCCCCTGTTTGCGCTGGCGACAAGCTCGGGTCTGGTCCTTGGAGCGCGGCTTATCGACCGGGTGGGCAAGGGTATCCGCGGGGCGCCTCGCGATGCGCTGGTGGCCGATATCACACCGCCGGAAGCGCGTGGCGCTGCTTTCGGCCTGCGCCAATCGCTCGACACGGTTGGCGCTTTCACCGGCCCGCTGATTGCCATGGGCCTGATGCTGCTGTGGGCTGACAATTTCCGTGCCGTGTTCAAGGTGGCGATAATCCCGGGATTCCTTGCCGTGGCGCTTCTGCTTTTCGGTGTCAAGGAACCGGAAAAGGACAGGCCGGGACAACATAAATTCAATCCGATTCACCGGGAGAGCCTGCGCCGGTTGTCCTCAGCCTACTGGCGGGTGGTGACGGTTGGCGCGGTGTTCACCCTCGCGCGCTTTTCCGAAGCTTTCCTTATCTTGCGCGCCCAGCAGGGAGGATTGCCTCTCGCATTTGCGCCCCTGGTTCTGATCAGCATGAATATGATTTATGCGCTGTCGGCATATCCTTTCGGCAGACTATCTGACAAGATGAGCCATTCCAGGCTTCTCACGCTGGGGCTGGCGGTCCTGATCGGGGCGGACATAGCTCTGGCTTGCAGCAACCGCGGGACATGGGTTTGGGCCGGCATAGCCCTGTGGGGATTGCACATGGGGTTGACTCAGGGGCTGCTGGCAAGGATGGTGGCCGACACGGCTCCGGTGGACCTGCGAGGCACGGCCTATGGCTTTTTCAACCTGGTGAGCGGCCTGGCTGTTCTCCTGGCCAGTGTATTCGCGGGGCTGCTCTGGGACCGGTTCGGCGCGGAGTTCACATTCCTGGCCGGAGCGTTATTCAGCGCGATTGCGCTGATAGCCGTTCTTGTCCATGGTGCTCCGGCGCTAAAGTCATGAATGCAATTTATAGGGTGATCGTTTCAATCAGTCAATCTTATTTACCGCTGTTTTTCCCCTGTGGGGGGCAAGGTTCTTTCCGCATCAGGGCGTCAAACGCCCGCAACACCTTGTCCGAGGGTTTGTCCTGCCGGACAAGGGCCTCTTTCAGGCTTTCCAGACGGCTGCCGGGTTTGTTCGAGGAAGATGGAGCGCCGGTCTTGCGTGGCTTCATTTATGGTTATCCTTGAATGTAATGTGTCTTGTTCAATCGGCGATCCTTCAAAAAATCCGCTGTCCTCAATATGATCCATATGCCTGTAGACACGCTGACAGCATATATCACCGCCCCAATTATTTTCGAACTAAACCCCAGCACGGCCAATGAATTACCGTCGTACGAGAGTATTATAATTCCGGATGGAATGACGCTGACTATTGAACCTATAAACCCGGAACGATATGATATGGCGCTCATATCGGTAATCCTTTGAATGAGGAGGGATTAGCTATGGTTGGCCTATGGTGGCGTAAATAACAGGCCTCTATGTCCGGCTGGTCAATCCTGGTGCTGGACTCCGCTGTAATGCTCCTGGCCGTACGGGGCCGGCTCGGGGTTGGAGTCGCTGTGGGATTCGTGGTCGTGGATGTTCTCTTCGTCCGGCCTGCGGCTGAGCTTGATCATCTGTTCGGCGATCACCTCGGTGCGGTGGTGGTGCTCGCCTTTCTCATCCGTCCATGAGCGGGTGCGCAGACGGCCCTCGATGTAGATCTGGTCGCCCTTGCGGATAATCTGGTTGCAGATTTCGGCCAGACGGTTCCAGGCGACTATGTTATGCCATTCGGTCCGCTCGGCCCGCGCGCCCTCCCGGTCGACCCAGGTGGTGTTGGTCGCCAGGGAAAAAGTGGAGATTGCGCTGCCTTTTTCTGTCTGCCTGAGGTCCGGGTCCCGGCCAATGTTGCCTATCAGGATCACTTTGTTCAAATCCCGCTGAGCCATGAAACTCTCCCGATGGAATCGTTGTCACCGATGGGATTCTTTAGTCCTGCGCATTCCCGTCCTGAACCATCCTGACGGCCCCGGAAAACCTATAAATAATATTGTATACAATTCTCCCTTCTGGAGTTGTGAAATGCTTTGAATGTTGCCTTTTTACTATATCAGAATGTTCTTTGCCGTGTCAAGAGTTATATATCGTAAAACGTTTCAGTAGCGTTTAGAGAGGGGTATCGGGATGATTTTGCTTGAAAATCGGTGCGCCGAGGCTATATTTTTAGCGCAAAGTCTGTCATTTTCTCTCACCGAGGCTCCCCACGTTCTTTCGACCGGAACACCTATGCGGGAAATGGAAATTATCGGAAGAGACAAGGAACTGAAAGCCCTGCGGGACATTCTGTCCGATTTCCTGTCGCGGTCCACCGAGATACAGGCGCTCTGGCTGAATGTGCACGGCGAGGAGGGAGTGGGCCGCAGCGCGCTCCTGGACGAACTGGTGATAGAGGCGCACGGGCTTGGCGAGCCGTACGTGCTGCGCGGCGACATTTTTCCGGTGGAGCGTTATCCGTTCGGGGCGGTAAGCTCGGCGCTGGCGCTCGACCTCGATATACCGTTCTGGGAGACTGAATACTCGAAGAAAGAGAAAATCGAGTCGCGCCTGGCCGCGTTCGCCAGGCTGAAACTCCCGGCCGAGGTTTTTGACTCCGCGGTGATACTGCCCGTGTTCGGCCGTCTGCTCGGAGTGGGCTACCCATTGGAGCTTCATACCCCGGCCAATCGCCGCGGCAAGGGCAAGCTGGTCGTTTTCAACGCCGTGAGGCGCTATCTTCAGGCCTTGCGGGCAAGTCTCAGGCGCGGTGAAAGCAACCCGCTGCTGGTGCTCTGGTTCGATGACCTCGAGCGGATGGACAGCCTGTCCCTTGAGCTGCTGGTGCACCTGGTGCAGAAGAAGGACAGCCTGTGCCCGCTTCTCATTCTTTCATCAAGCCGGGCGCCTTTCGGAGCGAAACTCGATTATCTGGAGGAGTACAGGGAGTTCTCTCTCGGCCCTCTCTCCCGTTTGTCCCGGCGCAGACTGGTGCAGCGGCTGGAGGAGCAGAGCGGCGGCCCGGGTGTGGGCGCTCAGTTGAAGGACCTTCTGATCGAGGGTGCGCCAGGAAATCCGCTGCTCATTATCGAAACCTGGCGGCTTCTGCGCGAGAAAGCGGCGACTCCGGAGAGCCGGGAGAGGCGCAAGCGCCTGGTCGCCGCCCTGGACAACCGGTCGCGGGCGCTGGCCGCGCTGGAGCTTCCGGCCATGCTGCGCGAGCGCTTCCGCCGTCTGGACAACCGTTCGAGGATAATTCTTCAGTCCGTTTCGGTGCTGGGAGCGCACTGCTCGGTGGAGTCGCTTTCCCGGTTGCTGGCCCGGCTGAACGTAAAGATTCGGGACCTGCGGAAGGATCTGGAAACGCTCACCGGGCAGGGATTCCTTCTGGAAGGCTCGGCGGATGAGGCCCGGACCGTGCGGCTGGCCTGCCCCCTGTACTATGACATCCTGAATGAAAGCCTGACCCCGGAGCGCAGCGCGGAATTGCGGCAGCAGAGCGCCGACCTTCTGTACCAGATGATGGAGGAGGAGAACCGGGATTTCGTGTTCACGGTGGGGGCTTTCCTTCGCGACAGTTATTTCCTGAAAGAGGACTGGGCGGTTGAAGTGCTATCCATCTGCGGCGACCGTCTTCTTCTGCTGGAGGATTACCGGGCCGCCGAGGCCTCGTACCAGGAGGCGATGGCCCGTCTTGGACTGGAGGGCGCCTCGGGCGGACAGGAAATGGCCCCGGATCATCTGGAGGAATTCGACTCGCTGCTGGTCCGGAGCGGACGGGCCCGTTTGGGAGATGGCCGTATCAAGGAGGCTTTCGCCACTCTGAGTTCGGCGCTGATGCTTGCCCGCGGCCACGGGTTCATACGTCCACGGGTGGAGGCCTGCCTGGAACTGGCGGAAATAATGGTGATGCGCGGAGACTGGCCGGGCGCTGAACGCTACCATGAGGAGGCCCTTGAAGTGGCGAGGGCTTACGGCGACGGCCCCCTGACCGTGCGATGCCTGACCGCGATGGCGCAGCTCAAGATGAAACGCGAGGAGATGGCTCAGGCCGGGGCCCTGCTTGAAGAGGCGCTGTCCCTGGATGAGGAATCATCCACCGCCGGTGAGCGCCGTCTTGACATTCTGCTTAACCTGGCGGTTGTCCGTCAGCAGAGCGGCGATACCGAGAAAGCCAGAGAATTTTATCAGGATTGTCTGGAGCTGGCCGAAATACTGCACGACGACACTGCCGCGGTCACCGTGCTCAGCAACCTCGGCCGCATGCGCTATGAGGCCGGCCGGGTGGATGAGGCCCTGGAGCAGTTCCATCGAGCGCTCGGGCGCCTGCGCGCCTCCGGTGACCTGATCCAGACCGGCAACTGGCTGGGCTATATCGGCTCGGTCTATTATGCGGTGGAGGAGTACGAGACCGCCATCGAGTATTACAGTCAGGCGCTGAGCATCGCCCAGCGCACCGGCAACCTGCGCAATCAGGGAATCTGGCTGGCCAACTTGGGCAACGCCAGCTATGAGATGAAAGAGGTCAGCCGGGCGCTGGAGTATTATCTTCGCGCGCTCGAACTGGCGCGGGACGAGCAGGACTACAGCTATGTCTGCACCCTGATGAGCACGATCGGCGTCTACTATTTCAACCTTCGCCAGTACGAACAGGCGCGGGCCTATTTCAGTGAGAGTCTGGCTGTGGCGCTCGAGGCGGGCAATCTCCCGGTGGCGGTGCAGAATATTCTTTACCGCGGCGCTATCCTGGCGCATCAGGGCGACACGGAGGCTGGTCTGCGGGCATTGGAAGAGGGCGAGGCGATGGCGAAAGAGCACGGAATGGCAGAGCACCAGGCAGTGGCGGAGCTTTTCCGCGGGCATATAGCGCTTCTGGCCCAGGATCGCGCCGCCGCGCTGCGCCATTGCCGCCGGGCCGCCGAGATCGCCTCCGCCACCGGCAACCGGAAGCTGGTTGCGGAAATCGATCGTGCTCTGGCGGCCTGCCGCAGCGACAGCGGGCAGTGAGATAAAAATTACAGGTTCAGGACAACCGGACGGGTGAAATGAAAACAGCGGAATGCTGTATCCGAGTGGGCGAAAGAGAGACAGGCGAATGAAAAAGGAGCTGGAGGAACGGCTCGAACAACGCGCTTCGGTGATAGGACAGAGGCTTTTCGATATACTGGAGCCTTTGGCCGCCGGAAATGAGGCGGCCGACAGGGAAAAGCGCGCCGAAAGGTTCAGGGATTACAGCGTCGAGCACACGGCGCGGACCGTGGAGATTCTGGACCGGAAACGCGATCTGAGCGATTCGCGCATCCTGGTTCTGGAGAACGGCTCCGGAGTGCTTAGCCGCCGCCTGGCCGCCGGAGACACGGATGTGGTGGGAGCATCTCCGGATGAACAGACCGCCCGTCTGGCTCAAAGCCTGAACCAGTTCCCCTCGATTATACATCGTCCCATGTTTAATCCGCTGATCGAGGGGGAATTCGACCTGATAGTAGACAGCGGAGTTCTCTGCTGTTATCCCAGGTCAATCATGGAGCCGCTGGTCCAGCACCTGGCCTCGCTCTGCCGCCGCAAGATGATCCTGGAATTCCGGTTGCCCGTGCCTTTTTTTGAACGTTTTTTCGGTCAGCACAGCACTCTGGACGACAACGACCTGAAAATCGAACGCGCGCAGATGCAGGAAGCGGACATAGTCTACCTGCTGGAAACCGCCTGCGGGCTTATTATCACGGAACGCCGGCAGGAGGCAGGACGTATGCTTGTCAAGGCCTTGCGCAGGCCGCACTCGCGCCGGGCTTATTGCTCACCCCTGAAATAGGCGCGGGTGACGCTCACAATCACGGGGCTGAGCAGAAGCAATCCCACCAGGTTCGGCAACGCCATCAGGCCGTTCATCACATCCGCCACCAGCCAGACCGTATTAAGCTGCAGGGTGGCTCCCACGAACACCATCACCGAGAACAGAATACGGTAAGGGACTACCGCGCGCTCGCCGAGCAGGAATTCGAGCGATTTCTCACCGTAATAAGACCAGCCCAGGATTGTGGAATAAGCGAACAGCACCAGCCCCAGGGCCACCACGATCCCGCCGGACTGACCGGGAAGGCCGTGATTGAACGCCGTGGTGGTCAGGGTCGCCCCGGTCTGTCCGGAGAGCCATGAACCGGTCATGATAATAGTCAGGCCGGTTAGCGTGCAGATTACGATAGTGTCGATGAAAGTCTGGGTCATCGAAACCAGCGCCTGGCTGACCGGGTGTTTGCTCTGGGCAGCCGCGGCGGCGATAGCCGAACTTCCCAGCCCGCTCTCGTTGGAGAACACGCCGCGGGCCACGCCCATGCGGATAGTGGTCATCACTGCCGCTCCGGCGAAACCGCCCCCGGCGGCCGTGGGAGTAAAAGCCTGGGTAAATATCAGACGGAAAGCCTCGCCCAGCATGTGGAAATTCGCAATTATGACCCAGAGTGAGCCGCCGATGTAAAAAACGATCATTACCGGCACGAAAAGGCTGGATACTCTGGCTATAGACTGGATGCCTCCCAGCAACACGAGCGCGGTCGCAAGGGCCATTACCAGCCCGCTGATCCAGGGGGGCACGCCGAAACTGCTGGCGCAGGCCTCGGAGACGCTGTTTGACTGGACCATGTTGCCGATTCCGAACGCAGCGATCGAGGCGAACACGGCAAACACCACTCCGAGCCATTTCCAGCCCAGTCCATGAGTAAGATAATACATCGGCCCGCCGCACATCTGGCCCCGGCGGTCAGTCACGCGGTATTTGACCGCCAGAAGGGCCTCGGAGTACTTGGTGGCCATGCCGAACAGTCCGGTGATCCACATCCAGAAAAGCGCTCCCGGCCCTCCCGCGGCGATGGCGGTAGCCACCCCGGCGATGTTGCCTGTGCCTACAGTTGCGGCCAGGGCGGTCATCAGGGCCTGAAAATGGCTTATGTCTCCCTCGCTGTCCTCTTCCCGGCGTTTAATCAGAGCAAGATGCAGCGAGGACAACAATGTGGTGAACTGAAGACCGCGCAGGCGAATGGTCAGGTAGATGCCGGTGCCGACCAGCAGCACCAGGGTCGGTACGCCCCAGACCAGGCTGTCCAGGTAATTGATGAAAGCCACGAAACCGGAACTGTTCTCCAAGGCTGGACCTCCGGGTGATTTGCGCGGAATGTTGTCAAGGATAGTCCCGCCAATTTAAAAATATCCAGAGCAGGGAGCAAACTTTTTCTCACTGGCCAGGTTTATTCAAGGCGATTCGATCATGAAAACAGGTTGCGCCGCCAGACAGTCTTCATTACAGTGATTCCATATCCGGAAACCTGCTTGTCAATCTGGGACCAACTGGAACATTTAGAGGGAGTTATGAGGATGAGGATCACGGTGGAAGCAGTGTGCTTTTTTTTACTGGCGCTTATGACCGGCTTATACGCGCAGGCGACGAAGAAATTCAACAGTCTGGACGCTGAGATCCGAACCGAAAACGGTGTTTCGGTGATCTATGCCGGAGGCGCTCCGCTCGAGCCGATGTCTTTCTGCTCGCGCAACAACTCGGACCCGGAGTACCTGAAAGGGCTGCTGGAGGCAGGAATCAGGCTGCATTTCCCGATCTGCGACACGGAATGGAAAGACCCCCAGGGTTTTGAAAAGCTTACCGATCTGGCGCACCGTATCCTGTCGCTCGATCCTGAGGCGGTGCTGATCCTGCGCCTGTCGCTCGACCCGCCGCACGAGTGGATGGAGCGGAACCAGGACCAGTGCACCACTTTCGAGAACGGCAGTCCGCGGATGATAATCAACACCAAGATCGGCCGGACCTGGGACCCGGTGCTGACTGACCAGCTCAAGTTCTCGCTGGCCAGCCGCGCCTGGCAGGAACAGGCTGAACGGGCGCTGACCGATTTCGTGCTCAAGGTGGCGGCCAGCGATTTCGGCCACCGGGTGGCGGGGTACTTTTTCACGGCCAGCGAGACCGAGGAATGGTATTACACTGTCACCTATGACCGGCGCTATCATGTTCACGATTTCAGCCGTCCGATGCTGGAGTATTTCCGCGAATACGCGCACCGCAAGTACGTCACGGATGAAAAGCTGGCCGCGGCCTGGCGCAACGACATCCGCTCGTTCGAGCAGGTGCGAATCCCGCAGCTTGCCGAGCGTACGCTGTACACGGGAGTGGGCGAACTGATGAGCCGCCGCTACGACAGCCGTTCCACATTCGGCACCCTGGCCAACCCGGACCACAGTGAGTTCGAAAGCGACTATTACCGGGCGCTTCACGAATCGGTGGCCGAGGCGATAATCCGGTTCAGCCGCCGGGTCAAGGATATTTCCGGCGGCAGGCTCCTCACCGGCGCTTTCTATGGTGCACTGACCTGCGTGGTTTACCATGAAATGGGTGTCTCCGGAGCGGCTACGAAAATCCAGGACAGCGGGGTGGTGGATTTCCTGGCCTCGCCCAGCACGTATTTCAACCGTCCTCCAGGCGGCCAGGCCACGGCGCGAAGCCCGTTCAGCAGCTACAACCTCAGGCGCATGATCTGGTTCACCGAGGAGGACACCCGCACGGTGCTGTCGGACCAGGGCAACTGGTCGCGCTGGAGCCAGGCCCGTTCTGCGCTCGAAAGCTGCGAGATGCTCAAGCGCGACATGGGCAAGATCCTCACCGGTCATTACCAGGCCTGGTGGTTCGAGAACAGCAGCAAGGACAAGTGGTACCATGACAGGGACATGCTGGCGGCCATGAAACGCATTCAGCAGCTTTTCGACGCCTCGCGGCATTTCGGCCGGAGCCGGGCTGCGGAAATCGCCATGGTGACCAGCGAGTCCAGCATTTTCCATACGGATCAGGAGAGCCTGAAAGACATGCTGATGTGGCAGCGCCAGCTCGAATTCGAGCGGATCGGCGCACCGTATGACTACTATTACACTCGCGACCTGGCCGATCCGCGGATGCCGGATTACAAGCTGTACGTTTTCCTGAACGCGGTCTGCCTGACCGATGGCGAGCGGGAAGCGATCAGGAGCAAGCTGCTGAAAAACGGAGCCACCGCTTTCTGGCTTTACGCGCCCGGCCTGATCGACCCGGACCGCGAGCCGAAACTGAACGTTGCCTGGATGGAGGAGCTGACCGGGTTCGATTTCGAATATAAGCGCGGCTCGTTCCGTCCGCGGATAGTGATCGACGACCCCCGTCATCCTCTGACCGCCGGACTGCCCAGGGACAGGTTTTTCGGCCAGCCGGACCGCCCGCTGTTCGGCAGCTTCGAGACAAAACAGCCGGGACACCTGATGGAGCTGACTCCCGCCTTGACCGATCCGCTTTTCTACCTGGCCGATACCCTGCAAAGCGCCGGGGGAATATATTTAGAGGATGGGTTGCCGGCCCTGGGCGAGACTGACCGGCCCGGCCACCGTTCGATCTGGACCGGGGCCAAGTACGTTCAGGCGGAAATATTGCGGGCCGCGGCCCGGCGCGCCGGTGTTCACATTTACAGCGAGAGCGGTGACATTTTCACGGCGGATGGAGATTTCGCGGTGATCCACGGCTCCACCGGCGGAATGAAAACGTTGCGTTTCACCGGCCCGGTGGACCTGTACGAGGTGTTTGAGGAAAAATTTTACGGAAAGAAGGTGCGGGAGATCACTTTTCCGCTGGAATTCGGGAGGACCAAAGTTTTCTGCCTGAAGGGAAAAATCTGATCAGAATATTTTATCCACGTTTTTGTGGATCGTAAGCAGCTTGCGTTCCTGGCGCGCTCGGGCGGCGAGGGACTGGCTGACCTGAATCCTTTCATTGTCGCTGTAGCCATGGGCCTCCATGGCGTGGCAGAGGAATTCGAGCTGCCCGGTGAACTCTGCCAGGTCAGTCCTGGCGGCAAGACGTTCCAGGTAGCGTGTTGTTGTTGCAGGAGTTGAGATAAGATCGGCGAAAGAAAGCATCTCCTCGAAATTAAGACGGGTGGCCAGCAGTTCAAACAGCATTCCGGCCATGACCTCGGGTTTGCGGGGGGCCAGGCTGTAGTTGAGGTTACGGGCCCCGGAGGGGGCGCGCCGGGCGCCATGGGCGCCGCGAGGCTTGCGCCCGCCCGCGCCTTGCGCGGCGGCGCGCCCCCGCAGCCACCCAAGAAAGCCGCCCATGACCAGTATTACGGCAAAAAGAACGAGAACAAGCTCTTCCACGGCAGTGTCCACACGATCAGGGTTTACCTTTTTACGCCAGCATGCTAAAATGTTAGTGTCTGGCTTGATGATTAAATAGCAACAAGCGTACCAGATTGAAATGTTTAATGATTGGGCGGGGAGTTTTTAACTCAAGACACGGGGGTAAGCGGAAATGGCTGGAAAATATCAGGATTTGCGGGTGCTGGCGATAGGAGCGCATCCGGATGACTGCGAGCTTAAAACCGGCGGGACCTCGGCGCTCTGGGCCGAACAGGGTGCAAGCGTGATGTTCCTGAGTTTGACAAACGGCGATGCCGGACATCATGAGATAGGGGGCGGGCCGTTGGCCAGGCGCAGAAAGCGCGAATCGAACCGCGCCGCCGAGGTCCTGGGAGTACAGACCAGGACTCTGGATAACCATGACGGGGAACTGTCTCCAAACACGGAAGTCCGCAAGGCGGTGGTGAAAGCCATCCGTGAGTGGCGCGCTGACATAGTGCTCACCTGCCGTCCCAACGACTACCACCCGGACCACCGTTACACCTCCCAGATCGTGCAGGATGCCGCCTACGTGGTGCGCGTGCCCAATTACTGCCAGGACACTCCGGCTTTGAAAAAGGACCCGGCATTTTTCTACGTTTCGGATGGTTTCCATAAGCCGTGTCCGTTTGAGGCCACGGTGAGCGTGGATATAGACCCGGTGATCGGGAAAAAATTCCGCGCCCTTCACACCATGGACAGCCAGATGTACGAGTGGCTGCCCTGGATCGAGGGATGCCTGGAGGATGTGCCGGACGGGGATGCGGAACGCCTGGCCTGGCTGCCCACGTTTATGAAGGGCTTTTTCGAGGACCCGGAGACTTTCCGCGCACTCCTTGCAGAGCGCTACGGCAGCAAGCGGGCCGCCGGTGTAAAGTACAGCGAGAGTTTCGAGCTTTGCGAATACGGACGCCGGCCCTCGCGCGACGAGGTCTGGGAACTGTTTCCTTTCTGAATGATAGTGATTGTGTCCGAACAAGCTGATCATTTTCAAGGAGGTAAATGCCATGCGGAAGATTCTTGTTATGACAGTGCTGACTCTGCTGGTCCTGGCTGTTTCCGCGGCGCCGGCGCAGACAGTCTACAAAGGCGGAGTTGAGCCTGCCCGTGCCGGGAAAGAACCGTTGCGGGTGATCATGATCGGGGCTCACCCGGACGATTCGGAAATCAAGGGCGGCGGGACGGCCGCGCTCTGGGCCGAGACCGGGGCCAAGGTCCTGCTGGTGGCCGTGACCAATGGCGATGCCGGGCATCAGAGCGAGGGCGGCGGGGCGCTGGCCCGCCGGCGGGCGGCCGAGGCGCAGCTTTCGGCCGAGCGCCTGGGCGTGAGCTGGAAGACCCTGGGCTTTCATGACGGGGAACTGGAGCCGACCCTGGAGGCCCGCAAGGCTGTCATAAGGACGATCAGAGAATGGAAGGCCGATATCGTGATCCTGCCCCGGCCCAACGATTACCACCCGGACCACCGCTACACCGCGCAGATCGTGCAGGATGCGGCCTACATGGTGATGGTGCCGAACATCTGCCCGGATACCCCGCGCCTGGAGAAAAACCCTGTGTTCATGTATTTCCTGGACGGTTTCCAGAAACCGATACCCTTCAAGGCGGATATCGCCGTGGTGGTGGACCCGGTGATGGAGAAAAAATGGGGTTCGGTCGATGCCATGGACAGCCAGATGTACGAGTGGCTGCCCTGGATCGCGGGTTATCTGGATGAGGTGCCGAAAGACAAAAAGGCCCGTTATGAATGGGTGAAGAATTGGCGCGGCATGGGTATGCAGGAATGGAAAAAGCAGTGCGCCGAGGTCCTGGAGGAGCGTTACGGGAAGGACAAGGCCGCCGCCGCGACTTTTGTCGAGGCTTTCGAGATCTGCGAATTCGGCCGTCAGCCGGAACGCGCCGAGCTGTGGGGGCTGTTTCCGAAGTGAGGCCATGGCCTGGGGATGAATCGCCGGAAGCATTAAAACGGTCATTTAACGGAGGGGTCGATGCTGAAATATTTCCGTTTGACTGTCCTGGCGCTCGCGGCAGCCGCTCTTGCAATCGACTTTGCGGACAGCCGGGCCGCGGACCAGCCGCTTAGAGTGATCATGATCGGTGCTCACCCGGACGATGCGGAGGGAGACGGGGGCGGGACAGCCATGCTCTGGACCGCGGCAGGGGCCAAAGTTCAGCTTGTGTCCGTGACCAATGGCGATGCCGGGCACCAGAGCGAGGGCGGCGGGGCGCTGGCGCGCCGAAGGGCCGCGGAATCCTTGAGGGCCGCGAAAGTGCTGGGCGTGAGCTGGCGCACCCTGGGCTTCCATGACGGGGAGCTGGAACCGAGTCTCGAGGTGCGCAAGGCCGTGATCCGCGCGATACGGGAATGGCAGGCCGATATTGTTTTTCTGCCCAGGCCCAACGACTATCACCCGGACCACCGCTACACGGCCCAGGTGGTGCAGGATGCCGCCTACATGGTGATGGTGCCGAACGTGTGCCCCGAGACGCCGCGCCTGGAAAAAAATCCGGTGTTCATGTATTTCGAGGACGGGTTCCAGAAACCGATACCGTTCAAGGCGGATGTGGCGGTGGATGTCGGGCCGGTGCTGGAGCGCAAGCTTCGGGCACTGGCCGAGATGGACAGCCAGATGTTCGAGTGGCTGCCCTGGATCGGCGGGCGGCTGGAAGAGGTGCCCAAAGACAAGACCGCGCGCGTGGACTGGTATATCAAAAGGCGCTCCGGCGGAAAGACCGGCCCTGAGAACCCGCATTACGGTCTGCTGGCCGAACGCTACGGCAAGGAGCGGGCGGACAGGATTGCGCATGTCGAGGCGTTCGAGGTCTGCGAGTTTGGCCGTCAGCCGGAACGCGCGGAGTTGTGGGAGCTGTTCCCGAAATGATTGCCAGGAAAATAATGTAACGTATTAGATGATAAATGGTTGTGTAGGGGCGCGGCGCGCCGTGCCCCTACATCTAAGACTTTTGGGACAGCCCCCTGCACAAATTCCGGGAGTACCGCAACCACGTGTCCCTCAAGCCGTTGATCCCCTCTCGAGAGGGGTGGACCCGCTCCAGGGGGGGCCGGGGTGTGTCAAGCGGCCCAGAAGGCCGCCACCCGAGTGCGGCACACTCCGGGTGAGACAGGTCCCAATCCCTACGACAAACTCGTAAGAATTATAACAGCCTGTCCCGCCGTTAGTTGCCTCCCCCTTTTGTAAAGGGGAACTGAGGGGGATTAGCTTTTTTCGCTCTCCACCACCCGGCCACAAAAGCAGGTCAAGACCTGAATCCCCCCTGGCCCCAGCTTTGTCCGGTTAGGAACTTGCATCAAGGGATTGAAAGGTTAGGATTTTCATGTCCTTTTCCGGCTTGTGGAAAAGGACCAAAAGACGCTTTGGGGCCGTAAACTCGCCCAGGCCACGACTCTTTTTCAACCTGCGGTGTGCATGGAGCCTCTGCACGCTGCCCTGGTTGCGGGGCGACGCTAGCGCTGAATGCCCGCCTTACCGCGGAAGCTCTTTCAGGCTTAAGCGTGCCCGCGGCCATTACTCCGCTTCTTCTGCGTGGCTCGGACATACGGCCCCGGACGGCCCAGTAAGGGCCGCTTAAAAACGAAATCCGAAAACATAAGGTCAGAGAGCTGGAAAAAATCTGTCTTTTCCTGGGACTTCCGGCGTAGAGTCACGGCGCGCCGTGACCGTGAAGTATTTTTCAATCCTCCTATCAATATCCTAACCGGACATTGCTGCCCTGGCCCCCCTTTGGGAAGGGGGGAAAAGGCCTCCACCCGCGTGCGGCCGTTTCGCATTTCATCTGGAACAATAAGATTGCTTTACATGTACTGTATGTATAGAATGCTAAATAAGCAGTAAAATCGGTTCAATCAAGCCTGAGCCTGCATTATACGGCAAGACCACTCAGCCCCCCGAGGCCGCCATGAGCGTGAGGAGTGTCAGGCCGATCCACAGGATATTACTTCCGTCCCTCCTTCTTCTGATCCCCCTGTATCTCCTGTTCCCGGCCCAAACCGCAGCCGGGGAGAGCGGTTTCTACGAGCAGTCCCTGTCCGCTCTCTCCGCTCACGACAGCACGCGGGCGGTTGCCTGCCTGGACAGCGCACTGGCTCAGAACGAGCGGGACTGGAGCGCGCGCCTCAGGCGGGCTGAACTCAGGCTGGCCGCAGGCCGGGCAGAGGAGGCCGAGGCCGATTACAACTACCTTCTGAATTCGGAAAGCTCCGTGATACGCAGCCAGGCCCACCTGGGACTCGGAAGGGTACTGCTGGGACTGCCGGACAAGAAGATGGTGGCGGTCAAAGAGTACAAACTGGCTGTAATGGTCGATCCGCTGAATCCCGAGGCCCTGTATGAACTGGCGCAGCTCGGGTTTGAGCTGGGCGAGGCTACGGGATTCGAGATCGCGGACAACACCCTGGCCGATCTGGTACTGCTGGACCCGGACTATCGCGGGGCTTATTCGCAGTGGCGGCAGAAAATCAAGGGGCATTCTCTGGACAACCTGCGCAAGGTGGATTCCAGCCTGCCCGGTTACATCCAGGCCAACCCGAAAAAAGGCCACCTCTGGCTGGATATCGCCCGTGACCGGTTCGAGCTGTTCGAGACCGGCGATTGCCTGGAGGCCCTGGACAGCCTGGAACGCTTTGCCCCAGGCTATAAGCTTCAAGACAGGCTGCTGCTCAGGGCGAGATGCTTTCTGGACCAGGAGCAGCCCGACAGCTTTGAAAGCCTGTACAATCAGGCCCTGGCTGCCGCGGAGCACAGCGGAGATTTCAGTACATTGCAGCGCGAGGCCGAGGTGATTTTCGTACCACGGGAGCAGGAGTCTTTCTCCCGGCTGCGCTCTGCAGCCGAGAAAGCCGCCTTTTTCCGGGTGTTCTGGCTGAACAAGGATTTTGACCCCACCACTGCCCACAACGAGCGCCTGCTGGAGCATTACCGCCGCCTGCGCACGGCGCAGAAGAAATATTCTATTCTCGCTCCGGATGGACTGATAAATACATCAGAGGATTACTTGAGACTGTTATCCCTCGAAGAACGAACTACTGTATCGGTCGAGGAAAGTGCCAGGGGGAAAATGGTCCTGTACGACTATAATCCGGTGCAGGTTTTCGGTGACCGTGGTATGGAAATGGGACTGGATCACAGAGGGCTTGTTTATGTCAGACATGGGCCGCCTGATTTTATCAATTTCAGGTATATCAATGAAAGAAAGGATGGTTTTGTCGCTCAGTTCGGTGCCACGAACGCGGAAGAATGGTATTACTGGCCAAACAAAATTGTGTTCAAATCCGGATTGGGCACCGGCGGGTTTCTATTCTGGCCGGATAAGGATGAGAGCGAAGTCGGTATTGCGGACATCCAGCACGCCATGCAGACCCAGACCTTCACCGATCCTCTGCCCGTGCTGAAACTGGAGCATTACTCCGCCGCATTCCTGGCGGATAACGGCGCGACAGACCTGGAATATTTCAGCTCAGCCCCGGCGGAGCAAACGAAAACGGATTCCCTGCCTTTGGCCCGTCTGGTGCTGTTCGACCGCAGCCTCAACGAGAAGACGCGCGACAGTGTAACTGTGGTTCCGGTCAGAGTGGCCGGACAGAATGAATGGCTGGCCGTCAACCATCTGACTGTCAAGCCCGGAGCGTATTCCTGCGCCGTCGCCCTCGATCTGGCCGGCCGGAGGGCCGCAGCTACCGGCAACCTGCATATAGGACGCCTGCGCGGCGACAGCCTCTGCGTCAGCGGGATAATCCTGGGCGATCCGCCGCAGCCGGAACTGTCAGTGAGAAGCCGCGGTGTCGCTCATGTCCTGCCCCGTCCATCCCGCAGTTTCTCCCCGCAGGAGAGAGTCTCGGTCTATTGCGAAATCTACGGTCTGGCTCCCGCTGACAGCTCCGGGCGGGATTACCACGAAAAAGTGACTGTCAGCCTTGTCGAGGAGCGCAAATCCCTTCTCAAATCCGTTCTTACCGGCGGCAAAAAACGTGTCGGCAGCCTGAGCATGAGTTTCGAGCGCAGTGCCGGAACGACTGCCGGCGCGGCAGCCGAACAGTTTGAAATAGACGCCGTCCAGCTCAAGCCGGGAAAGTATAACCTTGTTATCGAGGTGCAGGAGCGGCAGGATGGACCCTTGGCGCGGACTGAATCACAGTTCACGGTGGAATGAAGGGTTTTTTCCCCTGCCCGGCTCTTGACAATTTTGTCTACTTGATTTATATTAAGATAAAAGTATCCAGATATACAATGTAGTCGCGCTTTACGGATTCATTTCAGGATTCAACTCTGCCGGACACCCCGCGCGGAGACTGCTGCACCGGCTTGTTCGCGTAACCGGCACGGACACGGAACAACGGCAATCGAAAATCCAACCAGCAAGGAGCAAGGCAATGAGCATGTTCTGCTATCAGTGTGAACAGACCGCCCACGGCGAGGGCTGCACCGCTTTCGGCGTATGCGGCAAGGACCCCGAGACCTCTATCTACCAGGACCTCCTGATTCTGGCGGCCAAGGGTGTGTCGCAGTACGCCCACCGCGCCCGCCGTCTGGGCCAGGCCGACCGTGAGATCGATTTGTTTGTCATCGAGGCGCTTTTCACCACCGTGACCAATGTCAATTTCGATCCGGCGAACATTGCGTCGTTCATCCGCCGCGGAGCTGAGATCAAGGCTCGCGCGCGCGAGCTTTACCACCGGGCCTGCCGCGAGAAAGGCATCCAGCCTGAGACAGTCTCCGGCCCGGCGGACTGGGAACCGGCTCCCGGCGGAGAGGGCCTTATCTCGCAGGGTCTTCAGGCCGGTATCGAGAGCCGCCGTCAGGCTTTCGGCCCGGATGTCTCGGGCCTCCAGGAGCTGATCCTCTACGGACTGAAAGGCATGGCCGCCTATGCCGATCACGCGCAGATACTGGGGCGCGAGGATCAGGCGGTGTACGCTTTCTTCCACGAGGCGCTGGATTTCCTGTCCGGCAACCCGGAGGACGTGAATGAGCTGGTGGGTATGGCCATGCGCGCCGGGGAGGTCAACCTGCGCGTGATGGAGCTTCTGGATGAGGCCAACACCGGGACCTATGGGCACCCGACACCCACCCGCGTGCGGATCACACCGCGCGCCGGAAAGTGCATCCTGGTCTCGGGCCACGACCTGCGCGACCTGGAAGACCTGCTCAAGCAGACCGAGGGCAAGGGGATCGATATCTACACCCACGGCGAGATGCTCCCGGCCCACGGTTACCCCGGACTCAAAAAGTATCCGCATCTGGCGGGCAATTACGGCGGCGCGTGGCAGGACCAGCGCCGGGAATTCGAGGAGTTCCCCGGCTCTATCCTGATGACCACCAACTGCATCCAGAAACCCAAGGAAAGTTACCAGGCCCGTATTTTCACCAGCGGGCTGGTGCAGTGGCCGGGAGTGGCCCATATCGCGGACCGCGATTTCAGCGCGGTCATCCAGGCCGCGCTCGATGCGCCGGGATTCCAGAAGGATGAGGAACTGAAAGAGATCACGGTCGGGTTCGCGCGCAACGCGGTCCTGAGCGTGGCGGACAAGGTGATCGAGCTGGTGCGCGAGGGGAAGATCAAGCATTTCTATCTGGTGGGCGGGTGCGACGGGGCCAAGCCGGGACGGAACTACTACACCGAGCTGGCCGAAAAAGCCCCGGAGGACACGCTGATACTCACCCTGGCCTGCGGCAAGTTCCGCTTCAACAAGCTCGAATTCGGCGACATCGAGGGCATCCCGCGCCTGCTGGACCTGGGCCAGTGCAACGATGCCTACTCGGCGATACAGATCGCCCTGGCCCTGGCCAAGGCCTTCAACTGCGGCGTCAATGACCTGCCGCTGTCGATTATCCTGAGCTGGTACGAGCAGAAAGCGGTCTGCATCCTGCTGACCCTCCTGCACCTGGGCCTGAAAAACATGCGCCTGGGTCCCAGCCTGCCCGCGTTTATCGGCCCTAACGTGCTCAAGGTGCTGGTGGAAAATTTCAACCTGCGGCCTATCGCCACGCCGGAGGAGGACCTGGAGGCGGTGGCGGCTCAGGCCTGAGCGGAAAATCATTCAATGATTGTGATAAGGAGCGGTCGCCCCGGCGGCCGCTTTTTTATTTCACGGCGAGAGAAAAAAGCGTTATCCACTAAGGGCACGAAGGGATACGAAGTTAGTCCGGTTTATTCATAAATCTTGCGTTCGATTGCACTGTAAGTGACGTATCCAGCTCAGGATGGTTTTTTGTCGTAGGGGGCGAGGCCTGCCTCGCCCGAAGGCTTTTTACGGGCGACTCATGAGTCGCCCCTACCATAGGAAACAGGCAAACATCGAAACGAACAGGTTCTTTCCATTCCGCACCACGCTTTTATAATTAGAATGGTTTGCGAACCGCTGCAATAACTTACAGTAATTTATGAATAATCCGGGTTAGAAGGCAAATTCTCTGATTGTTGCACTTTCGTGTTTCTTCTTTCCTTCGTGGAAAACTACTTTCTTTTCTTATTGCTTTATCATCCGTCTTCACTTGCCAGAGCGCCCGCCGGGCTGTAATTTACCCCGGTGCAATACTCAACGGATATATGGATGAACGACATACACGGAGCTGACCGGATGCACTGGCTTAAAAGCGGAACGTGGATAATAACGGCGCTGACTTTGATTATTATGGCTTTCTCCGGCTGCGCTGTCCTCAAGAAAGGCGACCCGGCGGGCTACGGCCCCCGTGAGCTTAGTTACGCGGGCTATGATTTCAGCGTGCTGCAAGGGAAAAGAATCGTTCTCGATCCAGGCCACGGCGGGCGCTACAGCGGGGCGGCCGGTCCGGGCGGGCTGGCCGAGAAAGAGGTCAACCTGGCGGTGGCGGTCATCCTGCGCGACCTTTTGGCCGGTTATGGCGCCCGGGTGCGCCTCACCCGCTCCGCGGATGTTGACCTTCTGCCTCCCGGCGCCTCCGGACCGCTGCACGCCGACCTGGCCGCCCGCGTGGACAGCTCCCGCGCGGACAGCGGCGCGATTTTTCTCTCCATCCACCACAACAGCCTCGGCGTCCCGGACAGCCGGTACAACGCCACCGAAACATACTACAAGCAGGGCGACACCGGCCCCTCGCTCGACCTGGCGCGCTTCATCCATGCCCGCCTGACAGCCGACCTGGGCCTGCCCCGCACATACCTCCGCCCCGGTAATTACTATGTCCTGCGGAACAATCCGCATCCCGCTGTCCTGGGCGAGGCCAGCTACCTGAGCCATCCGGGCGTGGAGTCGAAACTGAGCGGCCCCGCGGCCCGTCAGCTCGAAGCCTATTCGTACCTTCTGGCGCTGGTGGATTACCTGAGCCGCGGGGTCCCGCTGATCGAAGACCTCCGGGTGGGGCCAGGCGCTCCAGTGCAGGAGCTTCAGGCGCGCCTTTACGCCAGGGTGCGGGATGAAAGGACCGGCGGCGGGATCGACCCGCAGGCGATCGAGGTGGCGGTGGATGGGGCTCCGGTCGAGTTCAGCTATGATCCTGCCAGCGGCCTTCTTGCCGCCGCTCTGGAGGGACTGGCTAATGGCGGCCATATGGCGGCGGTGCGGGTGCGGAACATCCGCGGCAACTCTGCCCGCGAGGCGGTTGTTTCCTTCCAGACAGCCGTGCACCCGGCGCATGTCGAGCTTTCGGCCAGCCTGGCCAGAGCGCCGCTGGATGGGGTCACTCCGGTGAAATTCACCGCCAGTATCTCCGACCGGCGCGGTCTGCCGGTGTCTGACAGCACCTGGGTGCTGTTCGAGTTCTCCGACCCAAATATCCCGCCGCGAACCGTCCTGACAAAAGACGGGCGCGCGGTGTGCCATGTCGTTCCAGCGGCGAACCACGATCTCACGGTCACGGCCTCCTGCGGGGATGTCAACGCCGAGGTGAAAGTGGAGATAGGCCAGATACGCCACGCCGCGCTGGTGCTCCAGGCATTCGACAGCCGCGGCGGCTTGCCGCGCAGCACTGTCAGGGTAAGTGTTCCGGGCGCCGGGACGTTCAATTGTGATGAGGAGGGCTGGTTCAGCCTGTCCGGTCTGGAGGGTGGAGCTTGCAGCCTGAAAGTGGAATGCTCCGGCTATCTGCCGCGCGAGCTGAAACTCGATCTCGAGGCCGGGCGGGGACGGCTTGAGCGGGTGGAGCTTGTGCCCGCCCTGGACGGCGCGCTGCTTGGGCGAAAGATAGCGCTCGACCCGGTGGCGGGTGGCGAGCAGGCTGGCCAGACCGGAGTCCTGGGAAACCGTGAGACGGACATCAACTGGCGGGTTGTTTCTTTCCTGCGCGATTACCTTGAGCGGGCGGGCGCGGTGGTGTTTGTGACGCGGGGCATCGAGGAGGGGCCGGGAGTCTGGGAGCGGGTCAACAGGATCGAGGCTTTCGGGGCCGAGGCCATGCTTTCGGTCACGCATTCCGGCGCGGTGTCGAAAAAGTCTCCATCCGCCCCGAGCCTGGTTTACCATTATCCCGGCAGCGAGGACGGACGCCGGTTGGCGGCCCTGGCCGCCGGATCGCTCAAGGGCTTTGCCGGCCGTCCCTGGCAGGGAGCCGTGGCGCTCAGCCAGAGGATCGTGCAGCAGGTGAGCTGCCCGGCGGTGCAGGTGCGCGCCGCCTCCCTTGCCGACACCCAGGCCGAACGCCTTCTGGCCGACCCCGCCCTCTGCCGGGCCGAGGCCCTGGCTCTGTTCAACGCCCTGGCCGCGTATTTCGGCTGGCAGGAGGGCAAGGAAACCGCGCATGTCAGCGGGCGGGTAAGCGACGGGCGCGGGAATGCAATCGCCGGGGCGCTGGTATGGCTTGACGGCTGGCTGCCAACGCAGACAGACAGCCGCGGCCGGTTCATGTTCGAGAACGCGGGCGCGGGAAAGCATAATCTTACAGCCGGATTTTCCGGACAGTCATACGGGCCGCGGGAGGTTTCCGCCGGCCGTCCGGCCGAAATCCTGCTCGGTGGCGAGTAAACTCATCCGGAGGCCGGCATGAAAAAGAACCTGCCTGTTCTGACCGCTGTCCTTATTCTGCTGTCGTTCTCGAATGCACCGGCCCTGGAAACCCCGCTGCGCCGGGCCGGTATAAACCTGATCCCTTATCCCCAGGAAGTCAGGCTCGCCGGGGATGAGTTTGTCCTGCGCAGTCCGCTTTCCGTGGCTCTCGACCCGGAGGCATCGGAAGAGGCGCGCTTCGCGGCCGGCGAGCTTTGCCGCGGCCTGGGCCGGGACTGGGGCCTTCAGTGCAGCGTGGGCGGAGCTTCCGGCTGCACCATCCGGCTGACTCTTAAAGGCGCTCCTGCCAAAGCGGGCGAGCAGGGCTACCAGCTCGAAGCCTCGCCAGAGGAGCTTGTGATCCGGGCGAACACGGCCGAGGGTTTGTTCAATGGCGTTCAGACCCTCCTTCAGTGCGTCCTGCCCCGCCGTGAAGGCCCGGCCGTGCCGGGGATGCGTATCACCGACTGGCCTGATATCCCCGTGCGCGCAGTGCATTACGACACCAAGCACTTCCAGGAAAACGAGGCCTATATCGAGGAGTTCATCCGCACCCTGGCGCGCTACAAGATCAACATGCTGATCTGGGAATGGGAGGACAAGTTCGCCTACCAGCGTCATCCGGAGATCGGCGCGCCGGGGGCGTTCACCCCGGAGCGGATGCGCGAGTTCACCCGTCTGGCCCGCAGGTATCATATCCAGCTCGTGCCGCTGGTCCAGGGCCTCGGTCATGTGAGTTATATTCTCAAGCACCCGCAGCACCAGGCCCTGCGAGAGATACCCGCCTCGAACTGGGAGATTTGCCCGCTCAAGGAGGGCAGCTACAGCCTTCTGTTCGACCTGTGGGACGAGGCGATGGAGGCCACGCCCGGAAGCGGCTACCTTCACGTGGGCACGGATGAGACCTGGGAACTGGGAACCGGGGTGGCCTGCGGTTGCGCGGAAAAGGCAGGTGAAATTGGACGTTATGGTCTGATGCAGCTTTTCCTCAGCCGTGCGGCTGAACATGTCAAAAAGAAAGGCCGCCAGATGATGAGCTGGGGCGGCGAATACCGCCCCTCTGAAAAAGTCAGGCCGCCGGATGGGCTCATTACTTTCGGGATTGTCCCCGAGATGGACCGGTCTGTGAAGGAGGCCGGGTATCCATTGTATTACTATGATCCCAATCCTGGGATCGAGCACCTTTTCCTGCCCTACCTGTACCGCCAGGACGAGAGAGGCAGGGAAACCGCCGGTAGTCTGGAGATTTCAGCCAAGGCCGTGGCAGCGGCGGCGCGCAGCGGTTTTTACGACGGGATGGTGTCCACAAGCTGGAACTGCTCCGGAGTGCACAACCAGGGATGGATGCTGCGCTACATCACCGGGGCCGAGTACTCCTGGAGCGGCGGACAGCCGGGCTGGGAAGAATTCCGGGACAAGTTTTTCGACAACTACTACGGCCCGCACTCAGTGGATGTGAAGGAACTGTACCGCCTTCTGGCCGAGGGGAGTTGCTTCTACATGGAATCTTTCGAGCGGCGTGTCTGGCACTGGGGCGAGGTGGGCAAAACCCACCTGCCCGACCTCCCCCGCGACGACATCGAATACGATCCGTTCTGGAACACGCAGTACAGGGATCGGGTGGAGAAGTCCCGCGCCATAATCCCGGCCATGGCCCGCGCCCGCACTATCTGCAGGCTGAACGTTCAGGCCGGCGCGGCCAACGCCTACGATTTCGAGCTGTTCGACCGCCTGGCCGAGCTGTTCGACCACACGGCGCGGGTGTACCTGATGCTCTCCCGCCTGGAGCGCACGGTCACGGCCGCCCATGAGCTGCATTTCGCCGACCACGCCGCGGCGCGGGCGCAGCTCGAAAGCGCTGCGTCCATGATCCAGGCCAGTCTGGACCAGCGGGCGGCCCTGTACGCGAAAATCAAGGCCACCTGGGAGAAAAGCCAGCTCCCGAAAGGCCTGTCCACGCCGGAGAAAAAGTACGTTCACGCCCGGGACCGTCAGCGCAATTTCGCCAACCGCAGGCCGGACCTTTCGTTCATGATCTGGGACGAGCAGAAACTGGGGCTGGAGGATTATCTGGCAAAGCTGCGCGAGTACACGGCCTGGTATGTCCGCACCTGGCCCTCGGCATCAAAAGCCCCAGCATCAGCGGCCGTACCGATGATTGAAGAGGACGACGACTTGTAGGGCTGTGGCGCCGAAGAGCGAGATTGAAAAAAGGGGCACGGCACATGCCGTGCCCCTGCGCAATCATTCGTAATATATGCAGATAAAGAGCAGGGGCGGGTTTTAAACCCGCCCCTGCTCTTTATCATGACAGCCTTAAACAATCCCGCTCAGTTCAGGAACGACTGCAGCGCGCGGCTGCGCGAGACATGACGCAGGCGGCTGATCGCCTTCTCCTTGATCTGGCGCACACGCTCGCGGGTGATCCCCAGCACGGAGCCGATCTGCTCCAGTGTCATCGGCTCCTGGCCGCCCAGACCGAAATACAGGCGCAGTATCTTGGCCTCGCGGTCCTTGAGCGTGCCCAGGGATTCCTCGATGGCGCTGGAGAGGGCGTTCTCGAACGCGCTCTCGGCCGGCCCGCGGTTGTAGTTGTCGGGCAGGTAATCGAGCAGACGGTTGTCCTCGCCCGGCGTGAGCGGGGCATCCAGCGACAGGTGCGACTGCGAGATCGAAAGGGTCTTGCGAATCTCCTCGAGGCTGATATCCATGCCCTCGGCGATTTCCTCGACCGTGGGCTTGCGGCCCAGCTCCTGGGTGAGCATGTTGCTTTTCTTGCCGATCTTGTAAAGCGTCCCGGCCCGGTTGAGCGGCACGCGAACGATACGGCTCTGCTCGGCGAGGGCCTGAAGGATAGCCTGACGGATCCACCAGACCGCGTAGGAGATGAACTTGATGCCCTTTGTCTCGTCAAATTTATGCGCCGCGCGGATCAGGCCGACATTGCCCTCGTTGATCAGGTCGGCCAGGGAGACGCCCTGGTTCTGGTATTTTTTAGCCACGCTGACCACGAAACGCAGGTTGCTGCGGGTAAGCTTCTCCAGCGATTTCTGGCAGCCTTTCTTGATTGTTTTCGCCAGCTCGATCTCCTCTTCACGGGTCAGCAGCGGATAATTGCTGATCTCCTTGAGGTACAGGTCGAGCGACCCCTCATCGAAGTAAGACTTTTTCTGCTGATTCGCCTTCATTTAGTCATGACTCCTGCTCATCTGTATTTCTTCAAGACTGAAGACTGAATTTTTGCGAGCGTGTCAATGAATCAAATGCGCTATCCTGTCGAACCGTGGAAGGCTGCGCTGCCTGTCCCATGAAAAATACAATATCAGCGGCCGTCCCTTTATCATCTCCCGGTCCACGAAACCCCAGAACCGGCTGTCGCTGGATGTGTCCCGGTTATCTCCCAGGCAGAAAAACTTTCCCTGGGGCACAACCAGCGGGCCGAAATTGTCCCGCGTCGGATTGTACCGCCAGTCCACGGTATCGGCTCCACCCTCCGTTACGATATAGTCGAGCTGCCAGGTGAATTTATTCGTGTCGAAAACCCGGTTATGCTCGCGCCGGACCTCGGGATCGACATGACGGGCGTACGGCTCAGCCCGGCGCCTGCCATTCACATACAACACCTTGTCCCGCATCTCGACAGTGTCGCCGCCCACTGCCACGCAACGCTTGACATACTCCTGCGTCCGGTCCAGCGGGTATTCGAACACCAGCACATCGCCGCGCTGCGGTATGTCATAGCCCGGCACGTGGAAACTCGGCAGGCTCAGCTCCGTGAACGGCACCCGGTGCGGCGAGCGTGAACCATAGGCCGCCTTGTTGACCAGCAGGAAATCACCCGGCAGAAGAGTGACCTCCATCGAGCCGGACGGCACATGGTAAGCCTGAAGCAAAAATGGCCTTACCACGAGCAGAAAGAACAACACGCCGAACAGGGTCGATTTGACCCATTCCATGTAACCCGGAGTCTTAACGGCTCCACCGGAACCCGATTCTTCTTCCACGGTCCATCCTCTGTCCGGCCGGAGGGCCGCAGTGCGCTGCTACTGTATTATCCGTCCTATCCGGTCGAAACGCGGGAACAGGAGCTTTTCATTCCACGAGAAGTAAGTCAGCAGCGGGCGGCCCAGAACGTATTTACGTTCGACAAATCCCCAGTAGCGGCTGTCGAAGCTGTCATCGCGGTTATCCCCCAGGCAGAAATAAGCTCCTGTGGGCACGGCCAGCGGGCCGAAATTATCACGAGTCGGGCAGTAGCTCTCTCCACTCCCGTCCTGGTCAGCCAGGAAAACGGCTTGCCAGCCGAACTCAGCCCTCGAGTGCGGCAGATCGCGGCCCGCCCGCTGAACGGAAGGATCGGAGTGGCGTACGTACAGCTCATCCTGCCTGACCCCGTTCACATACAGCACCTTGTCCCGCATTTCCACCGTGTCCCCGCCCACTGCCATGCAGCGCTTGACATACGGCACGGAACGGTCGAAATAAGGCTCGAACACGATTATTTCGCCCCTCTCGGGCTCCGAGAGGCCGGGCATGTGGAACGAGGGAATCTCCTTGCCTGTCAGGGGCAGGCTGTGCGGAGACATGCCGCCGAATGACAGTTTTTCCACCAGCAGGACATCGCCGATAAGGATGTTGTCTTCCATCGAGCCGGTGGGCACGTAATAGCCCTGAAGCACGAAAGGCCGCAGGATCAGAAAAAACAGCGCCAGCGCCACCGCAAGAGTTCGCGCCCATTCCAGCGCAGCCTTGCGGTTCCACTCGCGTTGATCCTGTTCACTGCCTGCCGCGATACGCTTTCCCGTTCCCTTCACGTCCCCTCCCTGTCCGCCCCTGCGGACCTCTGCCACACGGTCAGTCGATTATGCGCCCGATACGGTTGAAGCGCGGGAACCAGTGCCTGTTGTCCCAGGAGAAATACAGAATCATCGGACGGCCCTTGATCAGGCTGTGGTCCACGAAACCCCAGAAACGGCTGTCCAGCGAGGCGTCGCGGTTATCTCCCAGGCAAAAATATTTACCCTCCGGCACCCAGAGCGGTCCAAAATTGTCGCGTGTCGGCTCGTAAGCTCCCTGAAGCTGGCTGCGCGCGGATTCGACCAGGTATTCATACTGCCAGTCGAACTTGTTCGATTCGAACGCCCCGTCCTCCCGGCGGTGAATATACGGGTCCACATGACGGGTATAAGGCTCATCCTGCGGCACGTGGTTCACATACAGCACCTTGTCCCGCATCTCCACCGTGTCTCCGCCCACGGCCACGCAGCGCTTCACGAAATCGAGCGAGCGGTCCTGCGGGAACTCGAAAACAACTATGTCTCCCCGTTTCGGGTCTTCAATGGCCGGCAGACGGTAGTACGGCAGGGCCACATCCACGAAAGGCAGCTTGCGCGGAGTGGTCGCTCCGTAGACCGCTTTGTTGACCAGAAGAAAATCCCCCACCAGAAGGGTATTCTCCATGGACCCGGTGGGGATTTTGAATGCCTGAACGAGGAACGCCCTGATAATCAGGAAGAGCAGAAATGCCAGACCGAGAGACTTGCCCCATTCTTTTAGGAAATCATTCTTCATGTCGCACTACAATCTTCCGCCCGGATATTCAACTTATTCTAATCAATAAAGTTACACACAAACCCGCCCCGTCTCGACAAAAAACGGCCAACCTCTAATTATACTCACAATTATCAATATTTGTCAATGATTTTCAACGATTTAGCCTGCCTCCGCTCAACAGCGCCTGCCCCGCTCGACCAGCCGCCGCAGGCTCTCGGAGAACTCCAGGCGGGCCACCCGGCGGCCCGGGATTTTAACACTTCCGCCGGTGCGCGGGTTACGGGCATTCTTTGCCGGGAGTTCACGGGTGACAAAAGCGCCGAAACCGCGCAGCCTAATCTCACCGCCATCCGCCAGAGTTGTCTCGACCAGGGAAAGGAATTCCTCCAGGACTTTCCTGACCCCGGTCCGATTGAGACCGCTGCGCTCGGCCACCCGCTCGATAAGGGCCGCGCGCGTGATGTTGGGCGAGGGGACAAGCTGGCGCTCGCGGTAAAACGCGTCCAGCTCGGCCTGGAGTTCATTCTTTGTCAGCTTGGCCGTGGCCACCAGAAGTTCACCTATTTTTATCCGGCAGACCTCGTCCTTTGAACGAAGATGGTCCACCTGCGCCTGGCTCAGAATTCCGAGCTTCACCGCGCAATCGGCGAACGGAGCGCCGGTCCTGTCCACCTGCTCCAGTATCCGGCCGACATCCTTGTAGGTGATGATATCGTTGGCCAGGGCGGCCGCGCCCAGGCTGTCCTTGAGAATGTCCTGCAGCATCAGCGCTTCCTCGATGTCCTCCTGACAGACGAGGCCGCGGCGGATGAGATACTGTCCGAACAGTTCCTTCGCCATCTTGTCCTGCCTTTGACTGGATTAGTCTCGCGGATTTACGGATTTTTGCATTTCACCGCAAATACTTTACCACAAACCGTGGCTTCGTGTCAAGCCGGGGAGGCTTAATTTGCAGTCAATCCCGTAATCATTTATTATATGTTGTCGCCGGATTAAAAAAAGGGACCGTCAGAAAGAGCCTCAATTTATTTAGACAGGAGAAAACAGGCAATGGTTACCGAAAAATACTCCCGTATCACCCAGGCAATCGTGGGAAGCGGCGCGGCGGGGCTTACCGCGGCCATCTATTCGGCGCGCGCGGGCCTGAATCCACTTGTTTTCGAGGGCGACCTGCCCGGTGGCCAGCTCACCACCACCACCGAGGTGGAGAATTTTCCAGGATTCGAGAACGGCATCCAGGGGCCCGAGCTGATGGACACGCTCAAAAAGCAGGCGGCGCGTTTCGGGGCGCAGTTCATGCCGCGGGGGGTGGAGAGCGTGGATTTCTCGGACGGCCTGCGTCTGAGCGCGGGCGGAGAGACCTGGCTCGCGGAGAGCGTGATAATCGCCACCGGGGCCAGCCCGCGCCTTCTGGGCCTGCCCTCGGAGAAAAAGTTCATGGGGCGGGGGGTGAGCACCTGCGCCACCTGCGACGCCTTTTTCTACCGCGGCAAACGGGTGGCAGTGGTGGGCGGCGGAGATTCGGCCATTGAGGAGGCCACGTTCATCTCGCGTTTCGCCTCCGAGGTGGCTCTTATCCACCGCCGCGACCAGTTCCGGGCCTCGAAGATCATGCGCGACCGCGTGCGGGCCAACCCTAAAATCACTCTGATTTTTGACAGCGTGGTCGAGGAGATATTGGGCGATGACCAGCGCGGGGTGTACGCCGTGCGGATAAAGAATGTAAAAACCGGAGAGCTTACGGAGCGCGGGCTGGACGGGATATTCATGGCTATCGGCCACACGCCCAACTCGCGGGTGTTCGCCGGGCAGGTGGAGATGGACGCCGAGGGGTATATCCTCACCTTTGACGGCACTGCGACGAGCGTTCCGGGTGTTTTCGCCGCCGGGGACGTTGTGGACCACCGCTATCGCCAGGCGATCACCGCCGCCGGGATGGGCTGCCGCGCCAGTCTGGATGCCGAGAAATGGCTGGCCGCCAGGGAGTAAGTGGGGCGTGAGGTTAAAAGCCGCAATCCCAAGCGGCTCAGGGCGAGCCGGGGGTGTACTTTATCAGTCTGAAAAGCAGGTCGCGGATGTGACCACTGTTATAACCGATTTGTAAGTGCCAATTAAGATTGTCTATTCCTCCATCTGACGGTTTGACCTTAGCTATTATTTCATAAGATTCCAAATTCCATTCACGCTCGTAGCTTTCTTGAATAGTAGTAGTTGGACAAAATGTTGGATTCCAGCGAAAATAATCTCTATACCGACCAGTAGCGAACAATTCAAGGTTCATAGTGATGCAATTAAAAATGGAATCCGGCATGAACAAGTACAAACTGTCGGAGGATTTGTACCAGAGAGTGTCATTGGCAAAACCTATTGTATAGTAATAGGTTGAATCTGCCACTTTATATTGGGTATATACAGTGTCTCGATCATATGATCCAGGATACGTGAGGGAATAGTTGAAATGCAGGCTGTCGATACGAAAACGTATTTTCAGCTCATATTCCATTGTGTCTCCAGATAGACTCTCTTTTATAACATTAAACTGCAATTGACCATATTCATCGGTAGTTGCTTGGAATCCAAGTGGTTGAGAAGTTTCATAGTGATGATAGTGTACCGAGTATTCCCAACTTGAACCTTCGGCCAGTGGAATAATGTCCGGGGTTTTAGGAGGTTCCGGCTCTGGCTGCAGCGGGCTGTCTTTGCCACAGGCAACCAACATAACCAGAAGACAAGCAAGTGTGATAAATCTGCTATTCTTCAATGTCATTGTATCCTCCTGCAAACAGCGGACTGTCCTTTAATATCCGTGCCATCCGTCTTTTATCCGTGTGATCCGTGATTCCGGTATCACGGATGGCACGGATAACGGCTCTGATTTCACGGTAGCCTCCGCAGTTAATTCCGCACAACACGAAAGCCAAGGTCTGCATGCATAGTGCCATCACCATGAATACCCCAACGGACCGCTGAACGGGACCAGAAATCATTTCCGAACCAACTGCTTCCTCGCACCACCCGGCCTTCAGTAGTTTTATTTGAGTCGGGTCCGGCAGGGTTATTACGCTGGCTTATGCGGTAATAGTCGCTTGAATACAAATCCTTGCACCACTCCATCACGTTACCCACCAGGTCGTAGAGCTTAAATGGGTTGGGAGCGTAACTGCCCACGTCCACCGGGTGTCCGTTGGCATTAACATTCCCCTTGGCCAGGGAGAACGTGCCATCGTCCGTGCCCCACTTGTATTGTTTACCCGCCCGGTTGGCGTACTCCCACTGCGCCTCGGTCGGAAGGTCCAGACCATAAAACCCGGCAAAGGCTTTCGCTCCGCTCCAGTTCACATACACCACCGGCCAGCTCTCTTTGCCTGCCCTGACGATGAACTCTATCCCGTTGTACCTGACCCAGCAACTGTCTTCCGGACCAAAGGAATAATCATAGCCTGAGAGATTGATGAAGTCTCGCCCAGAGTAATCACCTGTTACTCCTTTGACATAACCGCTGACGACGGCGATTTCACCGGCGGCCAGGGCCTCGTTCAGGTAGGCTGCATATTGCGCGTTGGTTATCTCGTACGCCCCCATCTCGAAAGCACTCAGAGTGACAGTGTGTATCGGCTTCTCATCGCTTTCTCCGGTTGTGTCACCCATCTGAAAAGTCCCACCCGGCAGCGAGACCAGGGTGATGCCGTGGTACACCGTGGTGGTCAGGGGCGGCTCGGTTTCAGTGGGCAGGCTGTCCTCGCCGCAACTGGCCAGCATTAACAGCACACAGGCAAGAGTGAACAATCCGGTAGTCCTGGAAGTCATTTCATACTCCTGCTGAAATATGTCCGGCCATATCCGGTATCCGTGCCATCCGTCTTTTATCCGTGTGATCCGTGATTCCGGAACACAGACCCCCTCTTGACGGTTCAACCGATAATCAGCAATTTCCGCACCATTCAAGACGATTCGCTGTAAATTGTTTATTTGAATGATATTACAAATGATTTCACTTGTTTCAAGATCAGGCGTTCTGATGCTCCGTAAGTAACAATCCTGTTTTCAGAGTAACAGTTCATGGCGCCTTGCCTCCGCCTGGATGCACCTTAAAACAAAAGGCCGCCCCCGGGGCTTCCGGAAGCGGCCTTCAAATTCCTTCGTATGAAAGAGTCCCTACTTGCGCCAGTCCAGGAGCGAATAGATCGTGGGCAGCAGCACCAGGGTCAGCAGGGTGGACACGGTCAGCCCGCCGATCACCACGATAGCCATCGGGGCGCGCACCTCGCTGCCCTCGCCCAGCCCGATAGCCATGGGCAGCAGCCCGAGCACTGTCGTGCCGGTGGTCATCAGGATCGGCCGAAGGCGCGCCTGCCCCGCCTCGATCAGGGCGTCGAACTTGTTCATCCCCTGCTCGCGCCGCAGCACGTTCACGTAGTCCACCAGCACGATAGCGTTGTTCACCACAATTCCGCAGAGCATCACCACCCCGATCAGCGCCACCACGCTGATCACGCCGCTGGTCAGGTAGAGCGACCAGATCACCCCCACCAGACCGAACGGCACGGTGAACAGGATCACGAACGGGTGCAGAAGAGACTCGAACTGGCTCGCCATCACCAGGTAGACCAGGAAAATCGCCAGCGAGACGGCGAAAATCATGCTGTTGAGCGAGCGCCTCATCTCCAGGCCCTGCCCGCCGAAAGCGATCGTAATCTCGGGCGGCACGGCGATATCGGCCAGTGCCCGCTCGATCTCCGTGCTGACAGTCCCCAGGTCGGCCCCGGCCAGCCCGGCCGAGATGACCACCACGCGCTCCTGGTCCAGGCGGCGTATCTCGCTCGGTCCCTGCTCCACCACCAGGTCGGCCACCGCCTCCAGCGGAATGGGACGTCCGCCCACCGTGGCCACGGTCAGCTTGCGGATGTCGGAGATGCGGTCGCGGGCAGCCTCATCCACCCGCACGCGTATATCCACCTTGCGGCCCATGCGGTGCAGTTCGGTCGGGACATCGCCTAACACCTTGCCGCGCAGCACGGTGGAGATCTGGTTCAGGGTCAGGCCCATGGCGGCCAGGCGGTCGCGCAGGAACAGCACCTGTATCTCCGGGTTGCCGCCCTCCATCGAACTCTTGATATCGGTCAGGCCGGGGACTTCGCGCAGACGGGTCACCACCTGGTCGCTCAGGCGCGCCAGGGTCCGCAGGTTGTAGCCGCGTATCTCCAGCTCGACCGGGGTCTTGTAATTGTACAGCACCGGACGGCCGAACTTCACCGCCGCCCCGGGGATCATTTCATAGCGCGCGCGCAGGCGCTCGATAAGGGCATCCTCATGCGCCCGGTCCACTCCCGGCTTCAGCAGGAGCGTCATCTGGCCGATGTCCTCGCGCTCGTCTTTCATGCTTCCGCCGGTCATCGAGCTGACTCCGGCGGTGACATAGACCATGCGCGTCTCAGGCTCGGCCGAGGCCGCGCGTTCCATTTCGTCAAGCACCCTTTTTGTCTGCTCGACCGGAGTGCCCACCGGCATTTTCAGCCCGACCAGCACCTCGCCCTGGCTCATCTCAGGGATCAGCTCCATGCCAAGTTGCGGGTAAAGAAGCATCGAGGAGCCGAAAGCCGCGGCCGCGATAAGGATTGTGGCCGCGCGGTGGACCAGCACCCAGCGGATCAGACGGCCGTAGCCAGGCTCCAGCTTGCCGTAGAAATAGCTGTGGGTCTTGAGCAGAGGCTTTATGAGGAAGCCCAGCACCATCCCCACAGCCAGGCCCAGGTACTTGATCCCGGTCAGGATACAGAACGGCAGCCAGTAAAACAGCGCCCGCACCACCTTGAACGCCGGACTGGAGAACCTGGTCAGCCAGGCAGGACCGTGCTTTTCGTTCCACTGCCCGGCCGAGGGCGACAGCGGGTGGGTCTCCGAGACCGGCTGGCCGGTGAGGCCCTCGCTGCCGAAACTCTGACCGCCGTGGAACCCGCTGCTCATCATCGGGATCAGGGTCAGGGCCACCAGCAGGGAGGCCAGAAGGCTGTAGGTGACAGTGAGCGACTGGTCGGCGAAGAGCTGGCCCGCCACGCCGCTGATGAAAATAATCGGCAGGAACACGCAGACCGTGGTCAGGGTGGAGGCGATCACCGGCATGCCCACGAGCGAGGCCCCCCGGCGGGCCGCCTCCGCCTTGCTCAGCCCGTCCTTCCGGAAACGGTCTATCGATTCGAGCACCACGATCGAGTTGTCCACCAGCATGCCCACGCCCAGGGCCAGGCCGCCAAGGGACATGATATTAAGCGAAACATTCGAGACGTACATGAAGAAAAAAGTCGACACCACGCTGATCGGGATGGAGAGCGAGATGATCAGGGTCGGGAACACCTGCTGCAGGAACAGGTAGATGATGATGATAGCCAGTCCGCCGCCGATCCATGCGCTGGAGAGGACCTCCTGGATCGACTGGTCGATGAAGCGGCTCTGGTCGGTGATTGTCTCCAGCTTCATCGACCCGTCCGCCCCGTACTCGGCCTGAATCTCTTTCAGGCGCTCCTGTACGCGGCGGGCCACCAGCACCGTGTTGGCGTCCGCCTCCTTGTACACGGCCAGCTCGATATTTTCCGCGCCGTTCAGGGCGGTGATCTGCTTGCGGTCTTTCCAGCCCAGCTCCACTCGCGCCACGTCCGACAGCCGTATCAGGGCGTTGTCGCGCCGCTCGATGATAATGTCCTCGATTTCCTCGGGCTGCTTGTACTGGTTGATCGTGCGGACCAGGTAATCCGCCTCGCCGTCGGTGAGCGTGCCCCCGGTCAGGTTGATGTTTTCGGCCGCCACGCGCCGGGCCACGTCCTCGATCGACATGCCCAGGGCGGAAATCTTGGTCTCGCTCAGCAGGACATGGATTTCCTCCTCGTACCCGCCGGTCACCTCGATCGAGGCCACGCCGTCGGTGGTCTCGAGCTTCTGTTTCAGGCGCTCCTCGGCCAGGGTGCGGTAGTACATCAGGTCGCGCTTGCCGGTGAGGCCCACGCGCATGATCGGCTCGAGCGAGGGGTCGTAGCGCAGGAGGATCGGTTTCTTGATGTCCTGGGGCAACTGCACGCGGTCCAGTTTCTCGCGCACGTCCAGCGAGGCGAAATCCATCTGCGTGCCCCACTCGAACTCGATAGTCACCTCGCTCATGCCGGAGCGCGAGCGGCTGGAGACCCGCATCACCTTGTTCACTACGCTCACCGCTTCCTCTACCGGCCGGGTGACCAGGTTCTCGACCTCCTCGGGCGCGGCGCCCTCGTACTCGGTCTGGACAGTCAGGGTGGGGTAGGATATGTCTGGCAGAAGGTTGATCGGGAGGCGCTGGTAGGCGACAAATCCGAACAGCACCAGGGTGACCATCAGCATGGTGACAGTCACGGGCCGCCGGATGGACATGTCTATGAGTTTCATCTTCTCGCCGGGCTCGGGGTTACATGGGAACTTAAACGGATAGGGAACCTCAAGATACGAAAAAAGCGGGTATGGCGCAAGCCGCCCTGCCCCTTAAGGATTAAGACAACCCTGAGCGCAAAAGGTTACAGCGGGATGGGGGAAAGGCGGAAGAAGGCGGAGTAAAGAGCGTGCTATTCCGGCCTGTGCTTTAAAAAAACACGGCCGCTACTCGGCAAGCTCAAACTTGAAGGTGGCCTGGTTTGCCGCCGCAACCGCTCCGACGCCAAGTTCTTCCTGATAGAATATGTAGCGGATGCCGCGGCCTTTGACGGTTTCGATGAACAGCGATTTGGAAAGTATATCGATCTGTACCCAACTGTAACCGCATATGTTTCCGGTTTTGGACACAGTGAAAGGCAGCGATTCAAGGTGTATCATCTCCAGGCAGTTGAAAAGCTCCAAATCCATCGCCCCGCCGTTGGCGACAGGCCAGGCCATCATCATGCGCGCCTGTCCCAAGTCGAGCCGCTCGAAGCTCGGAGCGCCGTCCACATACCAGAGGGAATCGTTGTGCAGCATGATATTGTACTGGTCGGTCAGGACGTAATCATTTTTCGTATATTCCTCGTTCAGGGGATCAGTCTGCGCGGACAGGTTCTGCTTCTTGTAGTATTCCCGCTGCACGGACAGGGTGGTCCTGAGCTTGTAGAACATCTCGCCGCTGGACTCACGGACGTGGGTATCGACCACTTCGAGGCGGAAAGCGCCCGTATATTCGTGCTCTATCTGGTACGGCCCGCTGGTGTCCCTGCTGTGGGATTCGCAGGTGAACTCGTATTCCGCCTTGTAGTCCTCACTCAACGGGAAATAGGTCAGCGAGGAGGATGTCAGGTCCTGGGGGTCCGACGGGCTGGAGTCATCCGAGCAGCCTGAAAACAAAGCCAGTATTACCAGGCATGGAATAAGAATCATGGGTTTGGGCATGGTTTTCTTCCCCTGGTGGACTGAGAAATATCCTGTATCATCCGTGCCATCCGTCTTTTATCCGTGTGATCCGTGATTCCGGCATCACGGATGGCGCGGATAAATGTTCTGGTTTCACGGTAGCCTTCGCGGTTAATTGCGCACAACACGGAATCCGATAGATTCACCACTGTAGCCAGTCCAAGGTATCCAATACGAGCAGCTGAACGGGAATCAAAAGCATTACTCCCAAAACCACTCCCCCGTACTACGCGACCTCCGGTAGTTTTATTGGTTAAAGGTCCCTGGGGGTCCTGATGCGGGCTTATGCGGTAGTAGTCGCTGGAATATAAATCCAGGCACCATTCCCCTACGTTGCCTACCATATCATATAGTCTGAAAGGATTAGGAGGATAACTGCCAATATCCACAGGATGCCAATATATATTTATATTCCCTTTGGTTAACGAGAATGTGCCGTCGTCCGTGCCCCATTCGTACTGCCTGCCTGCCCGGCTGGCGTACTCCCACTGCGCCTCGGACGGAAGGTTCAGGCCATAAAATTCGGCGAAAGCCATTGCACCGTACCAGGTAACATAAACTACCGGCCAGTTCTCTTTGCCAGCCCTGACAATGAACTCTGTCATGTTGTACCGGATCCAGCAACTGTCCTCCGGACCTAACGAATACGAATAACCGGCAAGATAGATATAACTGTATCCCGCGTAATCTCCCACCAATCCCTTTACCATGCCTCTGCTGACCGTGATCTCCCCGGCAGCCAGAGCCTCATTCAGATAAGCGGCATATTGCGAGTTGGTTATCTCGTACGCGCCCATCTCGAATGGAGATATTTTAACCGTGTGAATGGGCAGCTCATCGCTGTCTCCGGTTGTGTCGCCCATCTGAAAAGTCCCACCAGGCAGCGAAACCAGTGTGATGCCGTGGTGCACCGTGGTTGTGAGGGGCGGCTCAGTCTCGGTGGGCAGGCTGTCCTCGCCGCAGGCGGCCAACATAGCCAGAAGACAGGCCAGCGTGATAAATCCGCCATTTTTTAAGGCCATTGCATACCCCTGTATAATCCAGCGTACTGTTTATGATCATCCGTGCCATCTGTCTTTTATCCGTGTGATCCGTGATTCCTGTATCACGGGTGGCACGGATAATGGCTCTGATTTCACGGAGTCACCATCCTTGACGAATAACGCGTTAATCAGCATTTTTCGCGCCAGAACAGTGTTATTTTCGTATCATATTGATTCGTAGTATTTTAAATATCATACACACCTTTCTGCATGTCCGGGAACTGTCACCGCGAGGGTAACAATCTCGCTGATTAAGTAACAATCGGCAGAGAAAATGTCACGGCTTTGGACATTTCACCCGCTCCGCGCCCGCCACTCGCGGAAATACATGCTTGCGAAAAACCATAAAAATGGACTGGCATGTGGTTAGCAGTCTGGAATAATGCTGAAAAGAATTCGGTCAACCGGAAGAGGCACAGCTTGCAGGAAATTGGCTCAGGCCCCGCCGCCCGCTCATTCGAAATAGAACGTACGCCAGGGGCCGGCCAGTTCCGGGTGACCCTTTGGCACGACCCGGAAAGACCAGGGATTGTAAAGCGGGAACGAACGCCAGAAAACCCGGTTGAACGGCCCGAAAGTCTGCCCGCCGCCCCGGACCGGGAAACTGCCCTCCAGATGATACTTGCCCTGCCCCACGCTGTACTCCAGGACATAATCCGCCTCCGGCCCGCTCCAGCGCACCGGGACCGCCCCCTGGTGCAGCTCCCAGGAGACTGTCTGGCCCTCGGCCGGGAATATCGCCACGGGCGGGGCCTGGCCCGCAAAAGGGTCCGGCCCGGAAATCCCGGCGCTGTCCGGCTCGGCGAGGACCGTCTCGCGCAGGCGGGCGCTTTCCAGAAGGTGCGCGCTCAGAAACCCCTGAAGACGGAGCAGTTCCTCCGGGTTCCGCCCGGCCAGGTCCTGCTTCTCGCCCGGGTCTATCATCAGGTTGTAAAGCCAGTACTGCGCATCCCGGCCCGGCGACACGCGCTGGATCAGTTTCCAGCCGCCGCTCTGCACCGCGCGCAGCCAGTCCGGCTCCACGGAATCCGGGCACTGGTAGCCGCAGACGCTGCATTCGCAGAAAACGGCCAGCCGCGGAAGCGGGGCGGCCGTACCGGACGGTTTCTCTTCCCACAAAGCACGGAAAGATATCCCCTGCATGGGGCCTTGCGGGGCCAGCCCGATCAGCTCGAACAGGGTGGGCATCAGGTCCACGCCCTGCACCGGCGAGGCGACCCGTTTCCCCTCCGGGATATGCCCGGGCCAGCTTATGATCAGCGGGATACGGATCAGCTCCTCGAACAGGGTCCCGTCCAGGCTGGTCGAGGCATGGCCGACCCAGCCGTGCTCGAACAGCTCCTCGCCGTGGTCCGCCGCAAGCACGACAATCGTGTTGCGCCGCAGGTCCAGGCTGTCCAGGGCCTTGAACACCGCGGCCAGTTCCTCGTCCTGCGCCGCCACCTCGGCATCGTACAGCGCGCGGACAATCTCGCGGTCGCGCGGGCTGAATGCCCGTTCCCCGCGCGGCAGAAGAACGTTCGAGCGCACCGCCTCGACCGGACGGCCGCCTTTTTTCAGTCCGGGCAGGTATATCTTCCGGTATTTCTCGGGCGGGTTGTACGGAAGGTGCGGGCCGTGGTAATGATACCAGGCGAAGAAAGTGGTGTCACGTTCCAGGGCCAGGAACTGCGCCAGATCGCGGCACTCGTGGCGCGTGAAACCCAGGTTCGTGTAGTTGGGCATCGGGAAAAGATAGTTGATCTCCGGCACAAGGTAGCCCGCAGCGCGGAGGCTTTCCAAGCTGGTGACCAGGCCGGGCGGGATGCTGCGGTCGCGCCGCTCGACCCCGTGCACCGGGGGATACAGTCCGGTGAGGAGGCTGACCAGCGAGGGATTGGTCCAGGAGGCGCTGGAATAGGCCCGCTCGAAAAGCACGCCCCGCGCGGCCAGCGAGTCTATTACCGGCGTGCGCGCCCTCGAATACCCGTAGCAGCCCAGGCGGCCGGGGCGGAAGCTGTCCACGGTGATCAGCACGATATTGGGCCGCCCGGCGATCGGCGCGGCAGCCAGCGGTAACGCCGTCAGAAGGGCATAGGCCAGGACTATCCAGATTATATTTTTCAAGGCCTGCTCCCTGTTGTATCGGGGCTTATTCCCAGGCTGCTGTCATATTGCCCCAGGAACCGCCGGATGCCCGGCGCTTCGGGCGCCTCCGGCTCCAGCTCCAGCCAGCGGCGGAAATAATGCGCGGCCATGGCCTTGTCTTTCAGCTCAAAGGAAAGGCGGCCCGCGCCGTACCAGCCGCGGGCGAAATCCGGCCGCAACTCTGTCAGGCGGACAGTCGCCGCCAGGGCGGCGCGCTTGTCCTCCCGCTCGAAAAGGAGCTGGGCCAGAGCAGGCAGCGGGTTGGGGTCTGAGGGATACATTTTCGCCCAGTCGCTCAACTCGCGCAACTCCTCGGTTTTGCGCCCGGCTTTTTCACAGGCCAGGGCGGCGTTCTGGAAATACTGCGCCTGGATGATCCTGTCCGGCATCGCTTTCAGCAGCGCCGCGCCCAAGGCGGCCGGGAGCAGGATCGCCGCCGCCAAAGCGAACCGTCTTTCTTCAATATACCGCCAGGCCGCCGACAGGGCTGCCCCGCTGAACAGGATAGCAACCGGCCAGAGCGGCAGCCGGAAACGGCTGGTCACGAAAAAGGCCACAATCGAACCACCATACAGAAACGCGTAACCATACAGCGGCCAGATCTCACGCCATCGCCGCCGGGTGAGCCAGACCCCGGCCAGGCCGAAAGCCAGGAAAAAGCCCCAGGAGAGAAGCGGAACTTTCAGCCAGCGGGAGTAACGCTGGAAATGGTAGAAATTCATGTTGTTGGGTTCTTCGTAATCCGAAAGCAGTTTCCCCAGCTTTTTAAGCTGAAGGCGCGGGAAAGCCCCGGAGAGCGGCGGGACAAGCCCCTGTTTCGGCTCCCAGTAACCTCCGGTGGAGTCAAAACTGTTCCCGATACGCCAGTTCTGGGAAAAATTCGCCTCAACGAGCGCCCATTGCCCGCCGGCCAGACGGTTGTGCAGGGTGGCCGGGCTGACAGTCAGAAAAGCGGCTGCGATAAACAGGGCCGCCAAAACAGACCGGTTTCGCGTTGTCCTGCCGCTCCCGAGCCAGAGCCACAGCGCCCCCACGGGCAGCAGGATCAGCGCGTTCGAGCGGGCCAGGGCCGCCAGTCCGAGCAGGAAGCCGCAGAGGATGGCGCCGCGAAGGGGTTTCCCTGGAGAAAACCGGAAAAGCGACCACAGAAAAAACACATTCAGAAAGGTGGCCAGGCTGTCGCGCAGAAGGAACCCCTCGTAATAGGGGAAGATCGGGGCCACGGCCATGAAACCCGCGGCCCAGAGCGCGGCGGCGCCTCCGAACAGCCGCTTGCCGAGGCTGTGCACGAACACCACGGTCATACAGCCCAGCCCGGCCTGAAAGAAAGCGGCGGCCAGCGGATCCGGGCCGAATATCCGGTACACCAGGGCCAGAAGGTACGGGTAGAGCGGGGCCTGGTAAAAGGCGCGCCCATCGCTGAACTGCCCTCCGGCTATCCGAACGGCCCACTCGTGGAAAGCGGTCATGTCATATCCCGGCAGCGACGGGCCGAACAGCGGGTTGTGACGGATCGACAGGATGTAGGCGATGCGGAAAGCCAGCGCGGCGGCAACGATTGCCGCGAGCGGCAGATGGGGAACAAATTTCTCCCGCAGAAAGCCGCGCTCAGTTGTTTGTGTTTCTGATTTCATTGTCTCTTAAGCGGTTATGATTAACGTCAGGTTTTATAAATATGCCCGTCCGCCGTGCACCGCCTGACTTTGCACTTCCCATGCCAGGACTGCCCGCCTGTCCGGCGAATGTCCCGGCAGGATAAACAGTAACCTAAAAAATTTTCCACTGCCAATGTGAATGTCTTTACAAGCATTCAGTTGAACAAGATAATATAAGAGGGTCAGGTTTGAGAATATTCTGGCAGGCTGTATCTGAAAATTCCATACCGGAGGGACCATGGCAATACCTGAATCAGTACGCTGCAACTGGAGCCGCGACACCGGCCTGTTGATCATCAGACTGGGGCTGGGTATTGCGATGATGCTGCACGGCTGGCCCAAAATCACCGGCGGCATGGCGCTCTGGGGACAGCTCGGGCTGGCGATGGGGAATTTCGGGATCACTTTCGCCCCGGTGGCCTGGGGCCTCGCGGCTGCCTGCACCGAGTTTTTCGGCGGTCTGCTGCTGGCAATCGGCCTTTGCTTCAGACTCAGCGCGTTCATACTGGTGATTCAGATGACCGTGGCCACAGTATTTCATGTTTCCGCCGGGGATGGTTTCCCGGTGTTTTCGCACGCGCTGGAGCTGGGCCTGGTGTTTCTGGGTCTGCTTTTCACCGGGCCGGGACAATACAGCCTGGACAGCCGTTATTGCCGCTGCCGCCGGGAAGCGCCCGTCGCCGGGCTGGATAGTAAACCGTGAGGGACAGCGGAATTTCCGGGTTTCAAGACGGGGATTCTGAAGACCCCTCATCGGCGCTGATCCTGGGTATGACATGCGAGAAATACATATATTCCGGGATTTTCTCATGACTTTCAGGCCGTACTTTCTGCACATAACCGTTACGCGCGGCCAGTATCTCGCCGAACAGGCTCAGCAGAAGCCCCAGCATCAGGGCCTCGCTGGTGTCTCCCATAGTCACTTTGTAGATACCGGCCAGCACGGACGCGGAGACAAGGACCACCGGGAGGGCGATTACCGCGAATTGCATGGCCTTGCGAAGACGGAGCCACCCGGCGAGGTCTCTCAGGTATTTTTCCACCAGGCGGGCTGCGGCGATTCTCGGGTCCTCATCCGAGAAAAAAGCGCCAAGACAGGCGGATATGAATTTTTCTCGCTCCCGGACCGAATGTAACTGAACCACCAGGACATGCTCGATTGCCTGCTCCTGCAGAACGCGCACCACGATATAATCCTCTCGCATCAGATAGCAGGACGCTTCATCCGGAAATCCCGAGAAATCGAGTATCGCCTCCCATTGCAGCATTTTCGCCGCAGCGGGTTTAAGATGTATCTGCGCCAGGAGCGCCTTGTTGATTCTGGATGATGAAACCAGCGAATCCTTGTCCGCGGGTGGAACGAAGTCCAGTGAATACTGACTGGCCAACTCGCGCGCGCCCGCGTGCCAGTTCTCTTCCAGCCAGTCGTTGAACGCTATGCAGCCGGCCCGCTCGATATTTTCGACCTCGCGTTCCATGTGCAGATCGAGCATCGTCTTTTTCAGGTAACTGAAATTGATCGGCTGGCTTTTAAGAGCATCATAAAGATGGTCCCTCAGTTCCATCGCTTCCTGCCGCATTTTTTTTTCCAGGAAGACATCGGTTCTCATCCCGGTCACCGATTTGGACTGGCGCAGGTTATCGAATACGTAATTATCTATAAACTGGTTTTCGTTAATCAGCCGGGGCAGTCTTTCTTTCTCCAGTATCTCCTTAATCGGAATTTTCGGACCTTTCAGGTTCTTGATATCTCGATAACGTGCGTTCAGCATTTTGCACAGACCCTCGTTCCAGGTCCAGTCCCGCAGCTTGCCAAGCTCCCATTCCTGGATTCGCGCCCTGAGCTTGTTGCTCTCCTTGACCCCGAAAGGACGGCTGGAGAAAAGATGGTACAGCTCCAGCAGATGCTTGTCATCCAGCGCCGCTGCCCCGGCCACATCAGGCAGATTGTCATTTTCTCCTGAGCCGGAAAAAAGTCTCCGGATAAGGCAGTATTTATAGCTCCTCGCCGGTTCATCCGATTCGAAACGCCGGGCGCCCCTTTCCTCCAACGTTTTCAGAACACCCTTCAGTTCCTCGGGATGAGAGCGCGACAGTTCGTGCAGTCTCTCAAAGTCTTTTTCTCGGACTATGGAAAACACCTTGCCGAAATACTCCACTTCCTGCTCGCCCTGCACTATCCCCAGGCCGCGTTTTTTTATCTGGTCCAGTATCAGGGCTTTTGAAAGCATCGTCCTGCCAATTTCCTTCTGGAGTACCAAGTATTCTGCCGGATTACCATGAACACGCCGGCCTGTTTCAGAATGGGCGGACAGTGAAAAACGCACAACCGGCTATCGGTCATAGTATGCCTAAGCCGCTGCTCCGCAGAACTGCGGATTAAGCAATACGCGTGCCCGTAACTGTTCGTATGTTTAACTGCTTGATTTAAGCATGATTCCAGACAGAAACGCTCAGACAGGTCCAGGCAGGATGATCGAGACCGCTCATTTACGTGCGAAAAGCGTCACAGTTTGGCAGCGAGATTCCTGAAAACCTGTGGACAGGGCTGCCATTCCACTTCTTTTCCAAGGCGGCAGAAAAAATTAAACTCAGAGCTGTTCCGGTTAACTCCGGCGCTTCCGAATGATCGAATTATCTCTCCCCGCGGGGCATCTGACGGGAAACAGCGCCGCCATGAATCGCCATCTCACTCTCCCGGCGGCCCGCTAACGGCCAATCAACGCCTGGAGCACAGCTACAACGTCACGCAGGTTCACCTGGCCGTCGCGGTTGCAATCGCAGGCCGGGTCCGAGGGGTAGGCCCGCATGTGGAGCAGAAGGCCCAGCGCATCGCCAAGGCCCAGTTTCCAGTCGCGGTTGAAATCATACATGCCGAGGGGGGTGCCCGGAACGGCCCTGTCAGTGCGGAACGGCCCGGCAGGCAGCCAGACCTCGTTCCCTTTGAGGTTGTAGAGGTTCGGCCCCTGCGGGTTGTTGGACCAGGCATAGCGGACAAAAACAGGCTCCGGTATCTGTTCGTTCCAGACAACCACCATGTCGCCCGATATCTCCGCCCTGGCCGATGTAAAGACACTGTCCGCCCCCGCGATCTCGAAAGTCCGCAGCGGCCCCAGGCCCTTCATCGTCAGGCCGTCGCCCCTGTTCGTGAAGCTTATCCTGCACCGGCCGTCCGCCACGGTCATGGACTCGAACACCGGCCCCGAGCTGATCAGGTTCTGTTCGCCGTAAACTTTGGAACGGGCGATCAGGGCCAGCCGCAAACCCACATCCTGCTTGTTCTTGGGATGAATGTCCTGCGACTCCCCGACATCGATCGTCACCGCCATGCCGGTGTTCGCCAGGTCCAGGGCCAGGCTCTGGGCCTCGCGCAGGCCGGGCCAGTTGGACCCCCACTCGTAGTTGGGCAACTGGACGAACAGGAACGGGAAATCGCCCTGGCCCCAGTTCTGCCGCCAGCCGCGGATCATGGCAGGTAACAGGGTCCTGTAGCCCTGTATGCGTGCATCGTTTCCCTCGCCCTGGTACCAGGCCGCGCCTCGGATAGCGAAAGGCATCACCGGGGCTACCATCCCATTGTAGAGCGCAGTCGGCGCGTTGTAATAGACAGGAATGGGCTGGCCCGCCGCCTTGGCCTGCTCCACTTTAACCAGGTAGGCCAGATAGTCCTGGTACATCCAGTCCACATCTTTTTCCATTTCGGGCCAATCCACCAGGATCGGGGCCAGAACTGGGTCCCCGGCCAGGGTTTCGCGCGGGGTCCAGGTCTCGGCCCGGGTGCCGCCGTAAGTCGCCTGGATAATCCCCACCGGCCTGCCCAGAGTCTGGTGAAGGTTGCGCGCCATGAAATAGCCCACACCTGTGTAGCCGCCCACCGTGGACGGGCTGCACTCGACCCAGCCGTTCCAGGTACTGATATCCTCGACCGGCTCATTTGCCAGGACTCGCGAAATAAACAGGAACCTGATCTGCGGATACCTGGCCGCGGCGATCTCCGCGGCGGCGTTGGTGCAATTCTTGACCTCGAGGTCCATGTTGGATTGTCCGGCGCAGAACCAGACCTCGCCCACCAGCACGTTGCCTGCCGTCACCGTGCTGCTGCCCCGCGCTTTCAGCTCGTAAGGCCCTCCCGCCGCGACCGGCGCGAGTGTCACCCGCCACCTGCCGCTCTGACTGTCGGCGACCGTGGAAACAGTCTGACCAGCGAATTCCACGCTGACTGTCTCGCCGGGATCGGCCCAGCCCCAGACCGGCAGCGGCATCTCGCACTGAAGGACGGCATTGTCACCGAACATCCTGGCCAGACGGACCCCGGCGAACGAATCACCCGTTGACAGCAATGCCGAAAAGGCAAACAGCAGCGCTTGCGCCGATATAACACGAAACCTCGAAACAGACATTTATCATACCCCTTGAGGAAAGCTGTTTTTCGAAATCCGGAGCCTCTGGTCAATATCCTGTTGTGACATGCAAACCTCAATCCTGTCAGATTTGCGGCGCGGAGCGGCAACTTTGTTCATGCAAAGGAAATCAGATTGAGGAGAAGAAATACAGTATTTGGCCGGATAAAGCAACCTATTTCCGGAAAAGGATTAGAAAGGAGCACAGAGGGATGCATTTGAGGCCCGCCCGGACGCTATGGGCTGCGGCTTCACTGGCCGCCTGACACACCCCGGCCCCGCCTGCAACGGGTCCACCCCTCTCCAGAGAAGATCAAAGGCGCGCACGACAGGCGGTTGAAGCATGTTCTGGTTTGTCGCAGGGGCGAGACCTGTCTCGCCCGGAATGTGGCGCTGCGGGCGGCGGCCTTACTGGCCGCCTGACACACCCCGGCCCCGCCTGCAACGGGTCCACCCCTCTCCAGA
>CAYYNT010000024.1:51180-55304 GCA_964473155.1 uncultured Gemmatimonadales bacterium
ACTGGCCGCCTGACACACCCCGGCCCCGCCTGCAACGGGTCCACCCCTCTCCAGAGGGGATCAAAGGCGCGCACGACAGGCGTTTGCCGGATTGCCAAGGGTGAGGCGTTTTAAATCCTCTTTTTACATAAGTGGGGAGAAAAAGTGCGGAAGGAGGTCTTTCGGAGTTTGGTCTCAATCGGGGCGGTAAACAACACGGCCTTTTAGTATTTTCCTTATACTGCAATTACGGTTCTATTCCTACCAGAACAAGCGGAACAGCCGGCACTCCACGGCCCTGTCTGACAACGTTGTAAAATTCACCTTCATAGTATGCAACTCCTGAACTCATCTGACTTTGAAGGGTTTTCATCGGTAATATTTCAATCCCGACATCGATTTTGTCGCCGACATAAAAAGCAAGATGCTTTACGAAAAGGTCATATGCGACAAAGGAGTATTTTCCGAATTGTACTTCTATCGCAACCCTATCTTTGACAAAATCCGTCTGGTTGTAACTGAATATCGGAGTTTCTCCCCCCTGCTCTATCTCTTTTTTTTGCTCATCGGGTGGAAGCGTCAAAGTCTGTCTTATCAGTTTCTCACTTTTTGTCACCCAGTAATTAACGCGGCTTTCTTTCCATTCCTGCTCTTTCAACAACTGTTTAAAACTCTCATTCATTTCGATTGGACTAAATAACAATTTACCACGCATGGTCTTTTCTTTCGATATTTTCGTCTTGCATTTCTTTGCATCCACTTGCTTTATGACTGCTCGGATTTCTTTCCAGAGCCCTGGCTTATGCACCAGAAGAAATTCCAATCCGTTGAGATGGGAGTATACTTCTGAAATCTTCATTTGGATTAATCCCGGTGCAGGATCAAAATTCCTTAAGAGATAGCTGGGAACGATCCCAGGGAGAAACAGTCAACTTGTTCCCCGCTTCTTTCGGATCGTAGATCGGCCTGTCCATCGGCCGGGTGCGTAGCGTTCCAGCCAATTCCATCTGAATTCTTTCTTTAGCAAGATTATAATACCTTTCCACCATTTCGGAACCTGCTCCTTTTCTTCCGTGCCGCAGCGCCGCCACAATACTCGTGCCAGTTCCCAGAAAAGGATCCATCACCCAGTCATCCGGATTCGTCATAGATAAGATCAATCTCTCAATCAATTCCACCGGATATTGACAGGGATGCTCCGTTTTTTCAATATGGTTACTTTTTACATTAGGAATTTCCCAAACATCGCTCGGATTTTTCCCTTTTGGATTACTTGAATACTCTCCCGCCTTAATACCTTTATAATGCTTTTTTCCTGGATACTTCTGTGGCACGCGGACAGGATCAAGGTTAAAAACATATTCATCAGTTTTCGTAAACCAGATTATCGTCTCATACCTGCCCGAAAATCTTTTCGAACAATGCAGCCCATGTCCAAAATGCCATATAATCCGGTTTCGCATTTTAAAGCCCAGAGAACTAAATATTGGATAAAGAACCGTATCCAAAGGCACGATTGTACCATTCTCGACATAATTGCCGACCTGCCAGCAAATACTTCCGTTGGTGCGCATAACTCTGTGACATTCTTTGATAACCGCTTTTTGAAAATCCAAATATCTGCTCAATGCGGTTCTTGATTCGTATTCTTTACCCAGATTATAGGGTGGAGATGTTACAACCAGTTGAATACTTTCGCTGGGTATTTGAGTAAAATAATCCATGCAATCTCCATGGTAAATGGAGATTCGCTCCGATGAATTGAAATATTCTGGTATTTGCGGCTTGTTGATCATGCTAAGGCTTTAATGATGGAGATGTATTATGAATATATGTGAAATATGAATCAATATCATCAACGATTAAATCAAAATCGTTTTCTCTCTAAATGTAAAACGAAAAACACAAAACGCAAGAGATGCTTCTCTGCTCCCCTCTCACTCCTTCTTCCCCCAGCCCCCATTCTTTCCCTTGCCACCGCCGCTTTTGCCGTTGGCCGGGCGGTAATTCATGAAACTCTCCAGCTTGCCGGTGGAGGGAGCGGCCCCGGCCCGCGCGGGCGGCCAGAACAGGCCGGCCCCCTTGGGGCCGAGAAGCGCGCGCAGACCAGTCAGAAGGCTGTCCTCGGGCTTAACGTATATCTGACGGCTGCGCATCAGGTACTCCCCGTTCGGCTCGCTCAGCCGCAGGTACACCGGGTTTTCTCCGGGATGCGCGAACAGAACGGTCTGCACTTTTTTCAGCAGGTCATCCCCAGCCTCGCGCACCTTTATGCGCACCTCCACCCCCACTCCCGGATCGGAGCGGATGTCCTCCAGGGCCAGGAGGCCCTCCGCGATCAGCTTGCCGGTCTCGTCATTGGGCCGCTTGCTGTAGCGCCCCGAGACCAGCACGAACGAGCCCTGGAACACCAGCTCGCGGTGGCGCTCGTACGCCTCGGCGAAAACGAACGCGTCCACGCTGCCGTAGCGGTCCTCCACCGTTATCACGGCCCATTCCTTGTTGTTGCGGTCAAAGAACGTGCGCAGGGCCGAGATCATCCCGCCCAGGCGGATCAGCGGCTGGCGCTCCTCGTCCGGGTCGTTGAACTGCACGCTGGTGGTGTTGCCGAAAGCGTCCAGCTCCTCGCTGAACCGGTCGAGCGGGTGGCCCGAGATGTAGAAACCCAGGTACTCCTTCTCATACTCCAGCGATGCCCCGGCGGGCCAGGGATCGAACTTCTCCGGCGGCGGAGGGAAAAGGTCCTCGCCCCGCGGCACGGCCTTCTCCTGCACGCCGAACAGGCTCATCTGTCCGCTGGCGCGCTCGGCGGCCAGGCGCTGGCAGGCCTCCACGGTCGGGTCGAGCATGGCCAGGAGCTGCTCGGGACGCACGCCCAGGGAGTTGAACGCCCCGGCGAAGATCAGGCTTTCCAGCAGGCGGCGGTTCACCGCCCGGCTGTCCGCCCGGTCGATAAAATCGCCCAGGCTCCTGTACGGCCCCTTGCGGCTGCGCTCCTCCACGATCATGTCCACCGCGCCGCGCCCGGCGTTCTTGACCGCGGCCAGGCCGAACCGTATCCCGCCCTCGACCACGGTGAACACCGGTCCGCTCTCGTTCACGTCCGGCGGCAGGATCCCTATTTTCATGCGGCGGCACTCTTCCAGGAACACGGCTAACTTGTCGAAATTGTTCATTTCGCTGGTCAGGGTGGCGGCCAGGAACTCGCACGGATGGTGCGCCTTGAGCCAGGCGGTCTGGTAGGCCAGCACGGCGTAGCCCGCGCTGTGGCTCTTGTTGAACCCGTAGCCCGCGAAATGCGCCATCAGCTCGAACACCTTGTCCGCGATCTTCGGTTCGATCCCTTTCTCTTTCGCCCCGGCCATGAACTTGTCCTTCTGCTCGTCCATGACCTCTTTCTTTTTCTTGCCCATCGCCCGGCGGAGCTGGTCCGCCCCGCCCATGGTGAACCCGGCCATCTCGCTGGCGATACGCATCACCTGCTCCTGGTACACGATCACCCCGTAGGTCTCCTTGAGGATCGGCTCCAGCACCGGGTGAAAGTATTCGACCGCCACGGTCCCGTGCTTGCGGTTGATGAAATCCTCGACCATGCCACTGCCCAGCGGGCCGGGACGGTACAGGGCGTTCATGGCGATTATGTCGTCCAGGCAGGCGGGCTTGAGCTTGCGAAGGTACTCGCGCATCCCGCCGGACTCGAACTGGAAGATGCCCACGGTGTCGCCGTTGCAGAATATCTCGTAGGTCGCCGGGTCATCCAGCGGCAGGGCGTCGAGATCCACCTCCTTCCCGGTGTTCTCGCGGATCATGTCCAGGGCGTCCTGGATCACGGTCAGGGTGCGAAGGCCGAGGAAGTCCATCTTGAGCAGGCCGATTTTCTCGACATAGTCCTTGTCGTACTGCGTGGTGATGTCGTTGGTGCGGGGCGAGCGGAACAGCGGCACGTAGTCGGTCAGCTTGCCGGGGGCGATCACCACCCCGGCGGCGTGGGTGGAGGCGTGACGGTTGACGCCCTCCAGGGTCTTCGATATCTCCAGCAGCTTGCCTATACGCGGATTTTTCTCGCCCATCTCGCGCAGCTCGGGCCGCACCTCGAGGGCCTTGTCCAGGGTGATCCCCAGTTCCTCGGGGATCATCTTGGCGAT
>CAYYNT010000025.1:0-20742 GCA_964473155.1 uncultured Gemmatimonadales bacterium
TTTGGTCCTTTTCCACAAGCCGGAAAAGGACATGAAAACAATAACCTTTCGATCCTGTGATGCAAGTTCCTAACCGGACAAAACTGCCTCGATCCCCCCTTTCCAAGGGGGGAGGAAAAGCCTGCTACTGCTGTTCATCTGCAATCGCATGGCAGTAGAGAAGTTAGTCTCCCTTGAAAAAGGGGGAAACTGGGGGTTGTGTTCTTTAAATTATTTTTCAACACGCTTCTAAAGGTTCTATATATCCGCGCTCTGGCAATTCGAGCGGAGTGCAATGCTTTCAAACCCTGCGGTAACGGAGAGAAATGCAATGAGGAGAATGAGAGAGTCCGTTCTACCGACAATCTGCGCTTTGCTGCTGATGAGTGCTGGGCTTTCGCGGGCCGCCGAGAAAGCGCCATCCGCGCCCTACCTGAATCCGAAGCTGTCGATCGAGCAGCGCGTGGAGGACCTCCTGGGACGCATGACCCTGGAGGAAAAAATCGGCCAGATGAACCAGTACCTGGCCTTGCGCTACGCCCGCGCCTCGGAGCCCCAGGATGCCAGCCAGCGTCTCGAGGAACTGATGAAAAAGGGCCTGGTTGGCTCGTTCCTTTTTGTCTCGGACGTGGCGGAGGCCAATGAACTGCAGAAAATCGCCGAGAACTCGCGTCTGGGCATACCGCTGATTTTCGGGATCGATGCTGTGCACGGGATTTGCCCGGTGCGCGGGGCGACCATTTTCCCGGTTCCGGTTGCCATGGGCGGGACTTTCGATCCGGACCTGGTGGAGCGCGCCTCGCGGGTGACCGCGCGCGAGACCCGCGCCAGCGGGATGCACTGGGCGTTCTACCCCGTGCTGGAGGTGGCGCGCGAACCGCGCTGGGGACGTTCTGCCGAGGTGTTCAGCGAGGACCCGTATCTTGTAGAGCAGATGGGACTGGCAGTGGTGCGGGGCTTCCAGGGGAAGGACCTTGCCAGTTCCGAAAGCATTATCGCCTGTCTAAAACATTACGTGGCGCACGGCCAGCCTCTGGGAGGACGCAACACCGCGCCGGTGGATGTTTCGGAACGTTATCTGCGCAGTAATTATCTGCCTCCTTTCGCGGCGGCGGTCAAGGCCGGGGCCGGGTCGGTCATGGCGGCCTATCACGAGATAAACGGGATCCCCTGCCATGCCAGCGAGTATATACTCAACGACATCCTGCGTGGGGAGTGGGGGTTTAACGGGTTCGTGGTCAGCGACTGGGGCGGTATCGAACGTCTGGTGAACCCGCACCGCACCGCCGGGGACATGAAAGAGGCGGTGCGCCAGGCGATGGTCGCCGGGGTGGACATGCACATGCAGGGAGAAGGTTTCACCGAGCCGCTGATCGAGCTGGTGCGCGAGGGTGTGATTCCCGAGGGCCGGGTGGACCAGTCCGTGCGCCGTATCCTCACGGCCAAAATGCGGCTGGGGCTTTTCGAGAACCGCTACCTGGACCCGGCGAAAAGCGCGAAGGTGATGACTGCGCCGGAGCATGTGAAAGTGGCCCTGGAGGCTGCGCGCAAGTCGATAGTTCTGCTGGAGAACAAGGGTGGGATATTGCCTTTGAAGAAAGACCTTAAGCGTGTGATGGTCAGCGGACCAGGCGCGGATGACAATTCTCTGATGGGCGACTGGACCGCGCCGCAGCCTGCCGGAAACGTTATTACAGTGCTGGAGGGAATCCGGGCCGCGGTGTCGAAGGGTACGGAAGTCAATTATGCGCCGAGCGGGAAGATATTTGAGATAACCGAAGAGACAATCAGGAAGGCGGTCGAGGCGGCGCGCGCCGCGGATGTGGCGGTGCTGGTGGTGGGCGACAACGACACCCGCTACGACAGCGAGGGCGCCTGGGACCGCACGCGCAGGGAGCGCACCGGCGGCGAGGGCGTGGACCGCGGCGACTGCCTGGACCTTCTGGGAGGACAGCTCGAACTGGTACAGGCGGTGTATGCCACCGGAACGCCCACCGTGGTCGTGCTGATCAACGGCCGTCCGCTGGCCGTGTCCTGGGTGGCCGAGAACGTTCAGGCTCTGGTCGAGGCCTGGGAGCCGGGACTGGTGGGCGGTCAGGCCGTGGCCGAGGTGCTGTTCGGGGATGTCAATCCCAGCGGCAAGCTCTCGACCAGTTTCCCCCGTTCGGCGGGCCAGTTGCCGGTTTACTACAACCATCCCTACTCGGCCGAGGTGGACTACAAGTTCGGTCCCTGGAAACCGCTGTATGAGTTCGGCCATGGTCTGAGCTACACCACGTTCGAGTACGGCGCGCCTGTAGTGCCCCAGCGTGTTCTGCCCGGCCAGGAGATACCGGTTTCGGTGGAGGTGGCCAACACCGGGAAAATGGCGGGAGAGGAGAGCGTGCTGCTGTTCGTGAGCGATGAGGTGGCGAGCGTGGCCACGCCGGTCAAGGCTCTGAAGGCTTTCCAGCGCATAGCTCTCGCTCCGGGGGAGAAGAAGACCGTTACTTTCAAGTTGAGCTACAGCCAGCTCGCCCTGTACGACCGCGACATGCGGCATGTGGTGGAGCCGGGCTGGTTCAAGGTGAGTGCGGGCGGGAAGGAAGCGCGGTTCGAGGTGGCGCGGTAGGCTGGAGTCCCGCGGAAGGGAAGTTCTGTTGCCGTGGGAGCTTCCTTTCCCCGTATGAATTGTCCTCAAAACCATGTCAGGAAAGAATGTGATCCTGGTCCAGGGCGGGGTTCGGCGCTGTTTTACAATGAAAAGCGGAGTGCTTTATGCCTGCAGGGAATGACGGAATCCTTTGTCACGGTCCTGGCTTATCCGGTCATGGAGTGAAACGGTTTCGGCCAGGGATGGCGTTTCTGGCTCTGATCTTTCTGACTGCCAGTCTTTCGGCCGGGCCGATCCAGGTTCACCCAGACAATCCACATTATTTTCTGTTCAACGGCCAGCCGACAGTCCTTATCACCTCGGCCGAGCATTACGGCGCCGTGGTCAACCGGGCTTTTGATTACGTCTCCTACCTGCAGACCCTTCAGTCTTACGGGCTGAACTACACCCGTATCTATCCTGGTTTCCTTTTCGAGCCGCAGGACAAGTTCATCAAGGGCAACACGCTGGGGGCGCCGCCGGAGAGCCTGATTCTGCCCTGGGCCCGCAGCGGCATGCCAGGCTATGCGCAGGGCGGGAATCTGTTCGACCTGGACCGCTGGGACCCGGCCTTTTTCGAGCGCCTGCGGGATTTCACGGCCCAGGCCGCGGCGCGGGGGATCGTGGTGGAGATATGCTTTTTCAATTGCCAGTACAAGGACACCTGGCCGCTTTCGCCCCTATACAAGGCCAACAACATCCAGCGCGAGGGCGACTGCGGGTTCAATGATGCCCAGACCATGCTGCATCCTGACCTTCTGCGCCGAGAAGAGGATTACGTGGTAAAGATCGTCCGGGAGGTCAACGAGTTCGACAACGTGGTCCTGGAAATCTGCGACGAGCCGATCCTTAACGGTACTCCACCCGAGCTGGCCGGCCCATGGCTCAGGCATTTCGCCCGTCTGATCCACGAAACCGAAAGCAGCCTGCCCAAGAAACACCTGGTGGCCCAGCAGATGGAAGGTCCTCTGGATGGGCCTTGCGATCTGACCGGCGATCCTGACATTTCGCTGATCGTGGCCCAGTATGTCTGGAATGCCATGGCCGAACAGATGGGGGGCATGCGGGCGCTGGAACTGGAGTATGGAAAGCTGAAGCCGATCGAACTGAACGAAACAGATTATTACCCCATCTGGTATGAGGGTGACAAAGTCGCCGATTCACGTGTCGAGGCCTGGGACTTCATTGTCGGCGGAGGCGCAGGATTCAACCAGCTCAACGGCTTGTACACGGTGGCCGATCCGGCGGGCAGGACAACGGAGAACGAGAATATCTGCGTGGCGCTCAGGAGCCTGAAGGAGTTCATTTACAGTTTCGATTTCATCCGGATGAGCCGGGATACAGTGACCTTGTCCGGCGCGGTTCCGGCTGGGGTGTTTATCCACGGAATCAGCGAGCCGGGCCGCCAGTACGCTTTCTACCTTCACCACAGCCAGTGCGATAACTGCTCCTCGTACACGGTCACTCCCGGCGACTACATTGAAAAGCTGCGCATGGACCTGCCCGCTGGCGGATACAGGGCCGACTGGATCGATCCGGCTACCGGGACTGTCCTGAACAGTGAAAGGTTCGAACATAGTGGCGGGATGCGGGAACTGGTGACCCCCTCTCACAGGGTGGACATTGCGCTGCGGCTTAAACTTGATTCGAAGCCTTGATCAGTTTCGGGGCCTGTGTTTCAACCATATCTTCCTGTTCGAGACATTTTGTGGAGCAGGGCTGGTTCAAGGTTGGCGTGGGCGGGAAGGAAGCGCAAAGCCTCGCGAGAAAAATCCGGCGGGGCTTTGCGCTTTTTGTTGTTCCCTGTTTACCGGGCCGGAATGTGGCTGCGGAACCAATCCACGTTCCTTATCGCCGCGTCAAGGATATGTTTCGGCTCCTGAAGTCCATGGCCTTCCCTGGGATAGGCCACCATCCGGACTTCGACTCCCTGCCGTTTCAGCGCGGTGTACAATTCCATACCCTGGGAAAAAGGCACACGCACATCGTTCTCGCCCTGCTGAATCAGTGACGGGGTGGTGACCCCCTTGACTTTGAACATGGGGGAGTGCTCCCGGTAGGCCTCGGGCATATCCCAGAATTCGCCGCCGAAATAACCGGGGATGAAACTCCGGATATCGGTCGTTCCGGTAAAGCTGATCAGGTTTGTCACCGGCGCGCCGATAGATGCGGCTTTGAACCGGGTGGTCTGGGTGATGATCCAGGAGGTCATGAAGCCCCCGTAGCTCCAGCCCATAACTCCCAGGCGCTCAGGGTCGGCCAGACCGCTCCCGATGAAGTGTTCTATTCCTGAGATCAGGTCCTGGTAGTCCTTACCGCCCCAGTCGTTAAAATTGGCTCTTCGGAATTCCCTTCCGTAACCGGAGGAGCCCCGGATGTTGCAGCGCAGCACGGCATAGCCCCCGGAGGCGAAAACCGCGATCGGATAGGGTCCCGGACTGCCGATAAAGCTCCGGGTGAAAACACCCATCGGCCCGCCGTGGATTATCAGCAGAAGCGGGTATTTCATGCCCTTTTCATAGCCCACGGGGTAAGTCAGCAGACCCTCGATCTCCAGGCCATCCACGGTTTTCCAGCGCACGGTCTCTGTCTTGCCCAGCGGATGTTTCGGCAGGCCGGAATTCAGATCGCTCACTTTCATGGGCTTGAAAGCGCCGCACGCGGAGACGAACACCTCCTCGGGTGAATCGGAGTCTTGCAGGGTGAAACCGAAATACTCCCGGGAGTTGTTCAGGCTGACGTTGCCCATGAGTTGTTCGCCCCTGGTGATTACTATCACCGCTCCGCCGTCCACCGGTATCCGAAAAAGACAGCTTGCCGTGCCCTGTATTTCTGTCGCAAACAGGCTCCTGCTGTCCGCGGCCCAGCCGGTAAGAATGGAGTTCCGGTCGGCAGTCTGCGCCAGGGGCCTCGGTTTGCCTCCTGTGGCATCCACAACCTTGATATCTCTGGTGAAATCCCAGCTCGGCGGGTTTTCGCTGCAAAGGTAAGCCACCAGCCTGCCATCCGGAGAGTACAGAGGCGAATATTCCGCAGCGGCCGAGTTTACAAGCGGTGTAATCGCGCCTGTTTCGACATCGGCCTGGGAAATATCTGCAAGCGTCCATGAGTCGGCGCTTGTGCCAGAAGTGTGCGTGAATACTATTTTTCTGCCGTCCGGCGACCAGTCGAAGCCACCGGCGTATTGAACGTTCAGAGTGAAATCACCGCCGGTGAGCCGCCGCATTTCCGGCATCTTCCCCTCCGCGCGTCTGGCCGGAACGATCCACAGATGGCTCATTTTCGAATCGCCGTCCACGATTCTGGCGTCATCCTTGCCCCTGGCGGCTTTTTCTTCCTTCTCGTCAGGCGGATCCTGCATCACGAAAGCAATCCGGCTGCCATCCGGCGACCATTTGAAAACGCCGACTCCGGTTTTAACATCGGTGAGCTGACAGGCCTCTCCGCCATCGGCGCGGGCAAGCCAGATGTTGCTCTTGCCCGAACGTTCGGAGATAAAGGCCAGCCAGGCACCATCCGGGGACCATTGCGGGCTGGAGGATGATTTTACGCCATGAGTGAACTGATAGTATCCTGAGCCATCTGTCTTTCCCACGTAAATCTGTGTCAGATATTGGCTTTCCTCCTCGGTCATCACCGGAAGAGCGGCAGCGAAGGCCACCCTTTTCCCATCCGGCGACACCTGCACGCTGCTTATCCGGCTGACTTGCATCGTTTCTTCGCAGGTCCAGCCGCTGCTGTCAGCGTTGTTTTCCTTGGCTGTCACATGGCCCAGGCCTGAGAAGAGACACAATCCCAGGATCAGCGCCGCCCGGATACCGGGGATGGTGTTGGCTGTCTTACGTTTCTCCAATGGTCCAGGTCTGTCCATTACCGCCCCCCTGTGGATTTTTGAGAAGCCAGATATTTTTCATCCCGGTTGATCGAAACTACATCTGAAATTGAGGGAAATCAAAAAATACTTTGTGGATTCAAGATTGAAAACACTCAAACCGGCCTGCAAACAAAAAAAGGGTTTGGCCTGTCCGGCGCAAACCCTTGCTATTTATGGTGCCCCTAGGGTGACTCGAACACCCGGCACGCGGTTTAGGAAACCGCTGCTCTATCCGCCTGAGCTATAGGGGCAGGCTTTGTAAATCAATCAGTTACGAGTTTTGTCTGGTGTTTCTAAATCCTTTTGGCATCAATATGGGATTCATTCCTTGTACAGTCGGCAGTTATCTCATCTCATTGTTATAAACATTAATTATAATAGACTTCAGTCATTTGGCGCAAGATTCAAGCAGTCTGTTGGCCTCCTCCGGGCTTAAGTACCTCAGCCTGCCGGGCGGCTCCTTGAGCAGCTTGACCGCCTGGACCGGGTTGGAAGTGGCAAAACTCCACTCCACCGCCTTGGTGTACATGTGTTTGAGGCAGGCCACCTCCCGGTTGACCGTGGCCGGGGCCACATCTTCCAGGCGCTTGGCCTTGTACTCGTCCACCATCCGGGGAGTGATCTCGAACAGGTACTTGCCCTCGAAAGCGGCTTTCAGGTGCTTCACGCTCACCCTATCCCGGCGCTGATAGGTGGACTGGGCCTTGCTCGCCTTGCAGAAATCCAGGTAGCGCTGGGCGAACTCGCCGAACGTGATTTTTTTCTGCTCGTGGACACCCAGGTACTCGCCCTTGGCCAGCTTGACCTGCACGTCCTTGAGCACCTGTTCGGCTAACTTCTTCGAAGGGCCGATTTTTCTGCGTTTACGCCGCCCCCGGAAGTAGTAGTCGATGTACCAGTATTTGCCTTTCTGATAGACACCCACGGCATGTTACTCCTTGCTAATTCCTGATATCCTGCACTGTATGGCTCAATGTAACTCTATGATGCGAAACAAGTAAAGCCCTTTTTTACCCAGTCCTCAAATTTTAGCGATACCTCTTTTACTCGAAGGCGAGGATAACGGATTCGTAATCTAACTGCAATGTCTTCGGCATCAGGCGCTACAATCCAAAGTTGAGTGTTTCTGGTTACGATAGTTTTTAATAGCGGATCGAAAGAGCAGGAATCGCATTCAGCAAACCGATAACCGATTGAATATACTTGCGTTGCCTGCTCAAGGAGCTTACACGCTCGATTAAAAAGTAGTCGAACGTCTTTCTCTTGCAGTGCCTCTCTTTTATCGGGGATTGGTGGAATAATCCGATCCTCAGGATACTGGTATTCAGTACCATGCAATTTTCTCTCGTAGCGTGGAAAGCATTTGCCAAGCCTCTCAGGATCGAAGTGGAAAAATGGCTCAATTTCTTTCATCATAGCAATGTCATTTGGATCACTTCGTTCAAATGCTATATCTATCTTGTAATAAAGCATCGTTTTATGGAGATGAATCACTAGTACTTTAGATTTAGGCATACTATCCATTTCTTGCATGTTACCTATTTCTACAGGTAACCCAAATCCATCTATTGGATTCCACAAACCTCTGTTAAGTAATACTTGTTCGAGAAGGGAATCATAGTTGAATGAAATGAAACTGGCCCCAGGAAAATGCTCTATTAATTTACCATAGCATGAATTGGGGTCTCTGGCTTCTTCCTGCCCAAGAAAGTAATCTGCTGCTTGGATTAACTTTATAAGTTTATTCAAAGGTTCTCTATTTCTTTTTTGCAAGGCAATATCGAAAGCGCATTCAACTCCGGCCATTGGATCCCAGGACAAACCAAAGCACTCATTCCCAAGATCGTTAGCAAGAGGGTAGCTCTTTGCAAGTTGCTTGTCGAATATTTTTTCATATTTAGAATTTGCGGCCAGTGAAAAGCCAGCGCCAACAATGAAAACCGGGGTACCCATTATTATTTCCCAAGGTGCTGAGAGAATGTTTTATGCGCTGTCGCTTGACTCAAAGCATCGCCTCCATGTACGGTCGCATCACCTTTCCCACGCGGCATAGACGCCCAAAGGACACAAGGTCATCGGCCGTTGCCTTTTTCTGGCGCAGACAATCCCGCAGAGCTTCGAGCGCCACATCGAGGCCGATCTTGCCACGGTACTTGAAACAGTCCGCTACGGTCTTTGCCGGGCTGAAAACCCGGATGTCCACCCCCCCGATGTTGTGGACCTCCACACCCTGGGTCAGCGTTGAAACGGAGTAGTGTACCGCCCGGATGCGGACAGTATCGATCTTTGGCGTTCGCGCTTTGTGCCCAACCGCCAGCCACACTTGGAACGGCGTCTGTGTGGTCAGGCCGTGATATTGAAGCGCCGATAGCAGGCAGATTACTCCTGACGGCGCATACTTGCACACTTCGGCGAAGCTGCGATGTTCCGCTTGCATCGCATCCGGGAGGCAATACATGCCGCGTGCGACCTTGGAGAGCATCCCGCGCTTATACGCCATGTTGAGGTACTGGCGCGATAGGCCGATCTCAGCCAGGTCAGCGGGTCGAAGAAGCCCCTTTTCGCGAGCAAGCCGGACTATTCGTTTTAGAGGAGTGGATTCCATATTGATATATACAAAACGTCGGCAATTATTGTCAAGTGCCGACACTTTGTATATTGCTGCACTTAAAAAGGTCACTCCAGAATCGCGCGTAGTTCATTGGCAGATTTTGATCAGCGGATGGCAAGCTTCACTCCATCTGCTCCAAAAACTGACGGAACAGCAGCACCTTGTTTTTCTCCCGTGCGTCGAACAGAAACGGCTCGACATCCCGTGCCAGCTCGGAAAAGTTCAAAGAATGGCTTTTTTCCAGCAAAAACGCCTTCAGTTGCGGCTGAGATTCCACGCCGAGGTTTTTCCTCAGGTAGCCCCAGTCCGGTTGCGCGCCGAGGCCGTAGAGGAACACGATATCAAAAAAATCCCGTCCCTTGGCGCGCTTGCGGTTCGTGGTGGCGAATATCTTCTGTGCCAGTAGTATATTCTTTGGTACGACATTAATCTGTGTGAAAACCTCGAACCTGTTCAGGATCGGCTTGTCCGGCATGTAGTCGTAGTGCTGCGGCTCGGTGTCCACCTGGATCAGGATTTTCTGCTCAGTCCGCCCGGCCAGGCCGGTGTCGTACAGCAGCCCAGGGATACGGATTTTCAGGCGGTAGGCCGATTTGGTCCTGGAGCTGATTTCCACCTCCAGCCCCTCCAGCTCCAGGTCTTTCTTGATTATCTCCCCCAGACCGGCGAACTCGTCCTCTCCCAGGTTAAAATTGTCGAAATCCAGATCCTCCGAGAACCGTCTGCCACCGTGCACAAGACGCAACGCAGTGCCGCCCAGGAAGGCCATCTTGTCCGCCGCCTCGCTGTTGAAAAGGCTGTTCAGGATTTTGCATTGCAGGTATTCCTTGAGCAGGCTTTCCGGGAAAGCGCGCAGGGCCTGCGGGTATTGCTCCAGGATTTGGCTCAGACTAAGCATCGTTTTCCACCGTGGTTAAAAACAGCTTGGCCCGGCGCTGCAAGCTCTTTTGTGCAAAGGCTCCGGCCAGCTCGGCCAACCGCTTGGGATTGACCTGCTCGGCGAATTGGCCGCGGTCAATCCGCAGCGACCGGAAATCATCCGCGCTTTGCAGCGATGGCGTGAAATAGAGATAGTCCAGCAGGGCCTTCTCCGGCTCCGCCAGCAAAACCTTCCGGTTGCCCAACTCAAGCAGACGGTAGCCGAAAAACAGACCCGGCTTCAGGTGACGGTAGCTGAACCCGCCCAGCGAGGTGTCGAACCTGATTGTCTTGCGCGTGCTGACCGAGGTGATCTGGAACGTCTCCTCCGGGATCAGGCCGTAATACTTGAGCGCCGCCTCCAGCGAGACATACGAGGGTGGGTAAATCCGGTTGGCCGCGTGGAACAGGAACTGACGGTCCACCGGTTGCCCGGCCAGCAGGTAAAAGCCCCGGTGGACCTTGCTCAGGTAATCCTTCTTGGCCCAGCGGTCCAATTGACGGTACGACAAATCCGGCGCGGCTTTCCGCACGTCCTGCAGGGACACGAGCGGAAAGGGCGCGAGCCGCTTTCTGAATTCGATTATGTTCATAATATTTCTCCAAAGGGACATTATTGTCCTTTAGTGGAAATATTATAGCTAATCGAGAGTGCAAAAGCAACAGTAAAGGCCTCATTTCCTCTCCTGACTCTTATCCAGGCCGGCCAGCCTCTGCACCAGCAGAAAACTGATCGCGAATCTGTCCAGAGTCAAAACCAGGAACATATCCTTATCCGTTCACTCACACACCGTGTTAAAGAAGCAAAGCCCAGGCATTGGCTTGGAGTCTTTTGGGGTTGGTGTACAAGATTTTCCTATGTTCATTATTATTGTATAAAAATATTGCCGTAAGATGGCAAGGTCTTAAGATTAAGTGACGCGGAATTAAGCTGATTTCAAGGCCTGACCATACAAACAAGCTGTCAGAGGAGGAAGCATGAAGCGCATACGCGTATCGATGGTTTTTCTGTTGCTCATCCTGGCAAATGCCAGTCTCTCCTTCGCCTGGACCGCGGATTATACCGCACTGCAGGATTTTTTCGTGCGGGTGACACGCGAACGCTACGAAAACCTGTTCACGAACCTGAAATCGCAGTCAGACTGGCAGGCGCGGCGCGCAGAGGTGAAACTTGGCCTGGACCGCATGCTCGGATTCGACCGTGCCTGGCCGGAGACTCCCCCCGAGGCGACAATCACCCACCGCGTGGAACGTCCGGACTACACACTCGAATGCCTGGTCCTCAAAGTCGCTCCGGGACTTTACTGCACCGCCAACCTTTACCTGCCGAAGAAAGGCGCGAAGCCTTATCCGTTCATTATCTACCAGAGCGGGCACTCTCCAAACGGCCCGTACGGCAACAAGAGCCAGTTCAAGCACCATGGGGCCTGGTTCGCCGCGCGCGGTATCGCGGTGCTGATCACCGACACGATAGAAATGGGCGAGCTTAAAGTCACGCACCACGGGCCGTACTATTATGAATGGTACGACTGGTACAGCCGCGGGTACTCTCCGCTTTCGGCCGAGATATTCAATGCTCGCCGGGCGATAGACTACCTGGTCACCCGTCCGGAGCTGGACCCGCAGCGGATCGGGGCCACCGGCATCTCCGGCGGCGGGGTCTGCACGTTTTTCCTGGCCGCCACCGACCCGCGGGTGAAAGCCGCCGCTCCGGTGAGCGGAGAATGCAGCACCCTGGGGCATATCGAGGGACGCCTGGCGGTGCAGCACTGCGACTGCATGTACTCGGTCAACGGCGCCGGGCTGATGTTCTCGGAGATAGGCGCTCTTATGGCTCCGCGCGCGATGCTGATGTGCAACGCCACGGCCGATCCGCTCTACCCGATGCCGTATTTCAACCAGCTCGTGGACAAGATGCGGGTGGTGTACAAGCTGTACACTGCCTCGGACAGCCTGAACACGGCCACCGCTCCGGGCGGACACGCGGACAGCGAGACGATCCGTCTGCCGGTGTACGAGTTTTTCCTGCGTGAGTTCCTGGGCAGCAAAGAAAAAATAACCAGTCACGGAGCGGTGGACACCCTGCCGGATGCCGAGCTGCTGTGCATGCGCGATGGTTATCCACTGGATGAGCGCCTGACCCGCGTACATGAGGAGTTCATGCCAAAGCGCGGCGGCACAGTCCCCCGGCAGTGGAGCGCCGAGGCCCGTCAGGCCCGCTGCGCGGAGGTGATAAACCAGTTGCGTGAGCGCGTGTTCGCCGCGCTGCCGCAGGATGCGCCTGCGCCTGAATTGTCGCGCGCCGCGGACGGCGCACTGTGGGGCCGCAGACTGGAGAAGGCCGATTACCAGGCCCTGCCCGGCGTGACGGTCCGGGCGAGCCTGTCGCTGCCGGAGAAAGCCGCTCCGGGGAGCAGGATGCCGGCCGTGCTGGTGGTAAAGGACGGTAGCGGGACGATCTGGGACAATCTGGGCGCGACCGACCCGCGAGCGATGGCCTGGGGAGACAGGGTGGCGCTGAGTATCGAGCCGCTGGATACGCGCAGCCGCACCCTGGAGGACAGCCTGGCGCACCAGATGCGCCGTCAGGCCGTGATCGCGGGGTACAGTTTTGATGGTATCCGCATTTTCGAGATTATGCAGGGGATTAAGGCCCTGCGCGCCCTGCCGGAGGTGGACCCAGAACGGGTGATTCTGTACGGCAGGGGCGAGATGGGAATCAATGCCCTGTACGCGGCGCTGCTGGACGGCAAGGTGGAGCGGGTGATCCTGGAAAGCCCGACCGGCTCACATCTGGAGGGGCCGTATTATCCGCAGGTGCTCACCGTGACCGATATCCCGGAGGTGACCGCCCTGCTGGCCGGGAAGGTGCGGGTGACCGGCAACCTTCCGATCGAGATCGAGCAGGCCCTGGGACGGCTCTCGCCGCCTGTGACAGCGCAGCGGGCGAACCTGGCCGAATGCCTGGAATGACCGGTGAAAAATAGTTCAGAGCGATAATAGAAAAAGCCGCGCCCCGTCACGGGGCGCGGCTTTTCTGATTAAAAAGCAACTGTTCAGGGCTGTTTCCTTTCCAGCGGTCCGATGTATTCCGTGCTGATAACAACATCGTCGAACCAGCAGGTGTTGTCCTGGCGGGCCTGATGGATGTAGACATCCAGAGTCAGTGAATTGATCCGCAGTATGTCCGAATCGCGCCAGCGGAACCCCCCCTGACGGTATAGCTCCTTCCCGTCCACCCAGAACGCCTGCTCGCCGTCAGGCTTGCCCGGAGTGTTGAGCTTGAGCATGATCTCGAAGCAGTACCACTTTCCGCGCTCGATAACGAAAGGCGTCTCGGGTTCGAAACGGTTGCCCCAGTAATGCACGCTGTCGCCGGAGATTGTCATCTCCGGCCAGTAGGTGTACGTGCCGATCACGCCCGGTGGCGGGTACTTGCCCTGATGGACATCCGGTTCGAGGTTGGTCACGGCGAAATCATCACCTTTGGGCCGGATCCCGGCCTTGCCGAACGCCGACCATTTGTTATCCGTCCGGGAGCAGGAAACAACGCACCAGTGCATATGCGGCCCCTGGTTGAAGTCCTCGGCGAAACGAGCGTACCAGCGGAAATAAGCCTTTTCCACGCCGGGAAGGAAAAAATGGCGCAGATTGGCATCGCCAGCCTGGCCGCCGTTTTCCGGCGCGGTCAGGCGGAACGACTGCTTGCCGGAATGCACGTACTCCGGCCGGGTTTCAAATCCGCCGCGCCTCGAGGAGTCGACATTAGTTTCCCAGCGCGCGGTGTTGAGCGCCGTGGATTCAAAATCCTCGTGTAGAAGGACCTGGGCGTGGAGAGAAATAGGTAGTACAAGGAATAGAATAAATAACAACCAAATGAATTTACTGTTCATGGTATCTCCTCATAAACAGGTGATTATTATTACGTGTCGAAGGAAAGCCGTATCTTGTCCGCTGCACTAATTGCCTGCGATCATATTGCGGTTAAGTATTCATAGTGTTATCATGGAACGTGGTTTGTCCAAAACGGTATCGATATTGTAAGGAGTGATAGTGGCTACAGAGTTGATTATATATGCTGACGAATCAGAAAAAAAGGGAACATATTACTCCAATTTTTTTGGCGCAGCTCTTGTGGCCTCAAATGATTTGAGTCTTTCGACACGAAGGTTGGAATCAATCAAACGAAGAGAAAACCTTTACCAAGAGATTAAATGGGGTAAAGTTACAGAGAACTATTTGAATAAATATATTGCAGTTATTGATGAATTTTTCGATATGGTTTCGTCAAATGTTATAAAAATCAGGATTATGTTTACTGACAATAGGTTTGAACCACAAAATCTGACTCGCGACCAAATTGAGAATGAATACTATATTCTCTATTACCATTTGTTCAAACTTGCTTTCGGTTTTCAGTACCATGATATAACACCGTTACCTGTGCGATGCAGAATTTATCTTGACGATTTGCCTGACACAAAGGAGAAAGCGAAAAGATTCAAAGACTTCTTAAAACGTCTTGATTCCATTCCGTTACTGGAAGGGAGAATATTATTTGATCAAGAGCAGATAGCCGAAGTTAACTCTCATGATCACATTATTTTACAATGTCTTGATATTGTTCTCGGGGCGATGAATTTTCGGTTGAATAGAAAACACCTGCTTAGGCCTTCTGGAGCTAATACAAGAGGGAAAAGGACTATCGCTAAAGAGAAACTATACAGACATATTAACAGAAGAATAAGGGAAATATATCCAGGATTCAACATAGGGATGACAACAGGCAGACATAAAATTGAAGACCTTTGGAATCATCAATATCGCCATTGGTGTTTCAAACCAAGCGATTACGTATTTGTTCCAAGAGATGAAAAATAAAACCCCATCTTCGCTACCTAAATACCCAGCGTGGCACGTTGGGCTTCGCGAAAGACAGGGTTATATAATATATATAATATTCTGATGCATTTTGTCAATAGCTGTATAGACCTATCCTAACCTCACCTAATTTTCCTTCACCGGCCCTATATACCCGTTCGATATTTTCACGTCATCGAACCAGCAGGTGTTGTCCTTGCGGGACTGGTGCACGTACACGTCCAGCATCATCGAGTTGAGCTTGAGGTCCTCCGTGTCGCGCCAGCGGATTCCGGTCTGGTGGTAAATCTTTTTCCCGTCCACCCAGAACGCCTGCTCGCCGTCATTCCGGCCGGGCTTGTTCAGCTTGACCATCACCTCGTAGCAGTACCAGCGGCCGCGCTCCGGAACGAGAGGCTCCTCCGGGGCGAACATATTGCCCCAGTAGTGGCCGTCCTTGTCCCTTTTCATCTCCGGGAAATAGGAATAGAACCCCAGCCGTCCGGGGGGCGGGAACTTGCCCCAGTCGCGCCACGTGTCCAGGAAAGTCCAGAAGAAATCCTTCCCCGTGGGCCTGCGTCCGGCCGTGCTGTCGTAGCAGGACCACTTGTCGTCCACCCGGCTGCCGCCGAAAATGACCCAGTGCATCAGATTGCCCTGGTCGAAATCCTCGGCGAACCGGGCGTACCAGCGGAAATAGCAACTGTCGACTCCGGGCATGAAAAAGCGGCGTATGTTGGAGCCGTTTTCCTGCCCGTTGTTGGCCCGGCTGGTCAGACGGAAAGACCTTTTGCCCGAGTGAACAAACTCGGGCCGGGTTTCGTACCCGCTGGTGACCGAGTCGCCGAACTCCCAGTACAGGACCCAGTCGCCCTGAAGGCTGCCGTCCTCGAAGTCCTCATCCAGGATCAGCTCGCCCGCAGCAGCGGGGAATGAAAATACGGTAAGAAGAAGCCACAGCAGAAGGCAGCCTGCAAAACGAGGCGGCATGGCGACGCTCCGGGAAGGGGAAAGGATGTATGTGGATATGTCTGAATATAAGCAGCCGGGTTTGGATTGTTAAGTCTGTCGCTCCGTTCCTCTCTTATAAAAGGCGCCGGGCACAAAATGGCCCCGCAGTCATCCGCCACGGCGTAAGATTACGGAAGCGCTTGAGCATTTGATTACTTGTCTTTCAACGGCCCGATATACTCCCTGGAAATTACTATGTCATCGAACCAGCAGGTGTTGTCTTTTTTCGACTGGTGCACGTACACCTCGAGCATAAGCATGTTGAGCTTGAGGTCCAGGGTATCGCGCCAGCGGATTCCAGTCTGGCGGAACATCTCCTTTCCGTCCACCCAGAACGCCTGTTCCCCGTCGTGCTCTCCAGGCGTATTCAGCTTGATCATCACTTCGTAACAGTACCAGCGTCCGCGCTCCGGCACGAACGGTTCCTCCGGGGCGAACATGTTACCCCAGTAGTGGCCGTCCTTATCTATTTTCATTTCCGGGAAATAACTGTAAAAACAGAGCCGTCCCGGCGGAGGGAATTTGCCCCAGCCGCGCCATGTGTCGAGGTTGGTGACAAAGAAATCGGTCCCGTCGGGCCGCTTGCCGGCCACATCCGGCTTGCCGAAAACGGACCACTGGTTGTCGATCCGGTTGCCGCCGAACAGCACCCAGTGCATCAGGTTCCCCTGATCGAAATCCCCGGCGAATTTGGCGTACCAGCGGAAATGGCACTTGTCCTCTCCGGGCATGAAATAATAGAAAATATTGCTGCCGTTTTCCTCGCCCCCTCTATCGGTGGCAGTAAGCCTGAACGATATCTTGCCACTGTGCACGAATTCCGGGCGGCGCTCGAATCCGCTTGTTTCCCAGCTTCCAAACTCGTGGAACGGTATCCACTTGCCGGCCAGGCTTCCGGACTCGAAATCCTCGGTCATAATGGTCTCACACTGGGCAGACAACTCCGCTTGCAGGAGCAGGAAAAAGCCCAGGGAGAGGCAGGCGATGAATGTGTGGTGCATAGATTTCATTGCGGCTCCGGTGAAAAATGAAAGTATGTGGGATTGCCTGAATATATAAAGATGCATTCGCGGTGTTAAGTCAATCGGAAGAGGACCGGCTGATAATCAATGAACAGATTTTGTTAAACAGTCAGGCCCCGCCAGGATGTTCCGGGCGGGGCCTTGTCATTCCAATGATTTCAGCCGTTCAGCTCAGACTGGAGTGAGCTTCGGCCAGCATCCGCCGAATCGGGAGGTGACGGGTGCAGATCTCTTCGCACCTGCCGCAGCTCTGGCAGGCCGAGGCGTCGCAGGCAGCGCCCAGGGAAGCGTATTGCGCGCGGGCGTATTCGTTGAGCTTGTAGTCCCGGTCATACATGCGGTAACGCACCACCCGGTTGACCTTTACGCCGGACGGGCAGACGCCGGTGCACTTGCCGCACATGGCGCAGTAATTACCTTCCTGGGCGGCCCAGTAACGGCGCTCGGCGCCAGGATCGAGATAACCGACCTTAGTCTGGAGTATGTCCTTGTAGATATCGACGGACTGGAAGCTGCCCATCGAGGCCAGCACCGTATGCGCGTGCTCCTTGTTGAGCATTGCGGAGCAGCGGGCGGCCACCTGGCCGAGCTCCTCGGCGTTCAGGTCCTCGGAGGCGCGCTTGGGCAGACCTTTCATCGACATGATTCCGACACCGGCATCGACCGCTTTCTTGACCGCGGCGAGGAAAGCCGGATCTGTGCTGTTGGAATAACCCAGCAGGGCGACATCGTAAAAGCCCAGCTCGAGCGCCCGGTTAAGGATATTGGTCATATCGCCATGATCGGCGAAACCCATATAGCCGCACTTGCCGGCCTGTTTCGCCTTCTCGAAGCTCTCCCGGATTCCTTCCGCCTGGATGGCGTCCACGCTGTGGATCCCAGGCACCAGGATATCGACATAATCGGTGTTCAGGACCTGGAGGCATTTATCCAGGCCGGAGGGCATCACCTTGAGGGCCAGGATGACTTTCTTGCGCTCGGTCTTGAGCAGCTTGCCGAAAGCCTCCATGCTGCGTCCATTGGTGTAGCCGGGGGCTGTGTGGACGAAATTGATCCCCTGTTCGATCACGCGCTTGAGCACGGGCGGCTCGGTGATGAGGATGCCGCCGAAGCTGATTTTCGTAACCTTGAGTCCGGTCCGTCCGAGTACAGTGGCTGGCAGGCCATTGACAGTCAGCTCACCGGCGCTCCAGAGCGGAGATGCAAACGCGCCGCCAAGTGCGGCCGCGCCCAAGGCGGCCCCGGTGCTGCGGAGGAAGTCTCTGCGGCTGAAATCTGTGCGGGGGTCTTTCGAATCGGTCATCTGGTTCTCCGGATTTGAGTGGCTGTTTACTTTTCACCCGCTTTTAACGGTCATGAGGTGAGATTGATACATTATTCCGAGACTTGGAGTTAAGACGTTTCCGATACGGTCTTATTCATATAATCTAAGCGTCAACCCTCCGGTTTATCCGGTTGCTTTTCCCCGTGGAGAAGGGACAGGGCCACGCCGAGAGACAGGATCAGGAGCACCAGGCCTAACAGATAAAAATTGAAATGCGCACCAAGCAGCGCTTTCAACCATCCGGCTAACATCATCTTGGTCCCTACCACCAGAAGCACCAGGGCCAGGGCGGCCTTCAGGTAGCGGAAGCGGTCTATCATTCCAGCCAGGGCGAAATAGAGCGAACGCAACCCGAGTATGGCAAAGACATTGCTGGTGAAAACCAGAAAAGGATCTGCGGTGATGGCGAAGATGGCCGGGATGGAATCCACCGCGAATATCAGGTCGGTCGATTCCACCATTATCAAGGCCAAAGCCAGGGGGGTAAGGAGCACCGTGCCGGGTCTGGCCCGTTCCACCACCTCATCCGGCAGACAGGCCGATCCGGGCCGCTCGCTTTCGCGCGAGGCCTCTGATCCGGCCCTGACAATGAAATGCTCGCCGTGAAAGCGGGCCGTGACAGGGAAAAAACGCCGGGTCATGCGGACAATCGGGTTCCTGTCGGGGCTGGTCTCGCCGGTCTTGAGCAGCAGCATCTTCAGGCCGGTTAATATCAGGAAGACGCCGAAGACGTACAGGACCCAGTGAAACTCGGCGATCAGTTTGGCCCCGGCGGCGATCATAATCCCGCGCATCAGCAGCGCGCCCAGGATGCCCCAGAACAGCACGCGGTGCTGGTAGATGTCCGGCACGGCCAGGAACCCGAATATCATGGCGATAACGAAGATGTTATCGACGCTCAGGGATTTTTCGACTACATAGCCGGTCAGGTATTTCTGCACCGCCAACCAGCCGCCGTTGACCTGCCCATCGACCGCATCCACCGCCTGGCCCAACCCAGCCCAGTGGCTCTCGTAACCGAAATAGACAAAGACCGAAAAAGACAGTCCCAGGGTGATCCAGACCACGGACCAGGCCATGGCCTCGCGTATCGACACGGCGTGGGCTTTCCGGTGGAACACACCCAGGTCCAGAGCCAACAGCAGAAGAACAAAGCCAATGAAACCGGACCAGAGCCAGAGCATCGGAAAACCCTTCCGCCACATCGTTCAGATTCAGGCCAGGTTCGCGTGGGCCTCTTTCAGCATGGCGCGCACGGGCAGATGACGGGAGCAGACGCTCTCGCAGCGGCCGCACTCTTCGCAGGCCGAGGCGTCGCAGGCCGCGCCCAGGGCGGCGTATTCGGCACGGGCGAACTCCGGCAGCCTGTAATCATCGTGGTACATCCGGAAACGGATGATATCCTTGAACGCCACGCCGTTGGGGCAAACCCCGGAACAGGCGCCGCACATTGCGCAGTAACGGCCATCGAGACTGGCGCGCCACTTATCCTCAAGGTCCGGGTTGTAATAGCTCAGTTTGGTTTCCAGTATCTCCCGGAACATCGAGACGGCCTGGAAGCTGCCCATCGAGGCGAGCACCGTATGCGCGTGCTGCTTGACAACCATGCTGTGGCAGAGGCTGGCGTAGGTGGCGCGCTCCTCGGGCGTGGGATCGCCGGCGGCCCGTTTGGGCAGACCCTTCATGGCCAGGATGCCGATACCGGCCCGGCGCGCTCTTTCGAGCGAGTTCATGAACTCGACGTTGGCGGTGTCGTTGAAGGTCATCAATATCCCGTCATGGATGCCCATGTTGATCATCGCGTCGATAATCTTAGGATCGCTGGTATGGCAGGCGAAGCCGAGGTGCCCGACCTTACCCGCTTTTTTTGCCTTGTAGAAAGTTTCGTGCAGCTTGGGATCGCTGATCTCGGCCACCGAGTCCTGTGAGGGAATGATGAAATCGGCGTAGTCGGTCTTGAGTATCTTGAGCGACTTGTCCAAATTCTCGTCAGGCATGCCCTTAACAAGGAGGACGACTTTATGGCGGATATCTTTCATCACCTTGCCGAACGCCTCGATGCTGCGGCCGTTGGTGTAACCGAGAGCGGTGTGCACGACGTTGAAGCCCTGCTCGACGGCGTTGAGCAGCACGGAGGGTTCCTGGGTGAGTATGCCGCCGAAGCTGATTTTCGTAACCTTGAGGCCAGTGCGTCCGAAAACCACGCCCGGCAGGCCGTTGACCGTCACTTCCTCGGCTGCGCGCAGGGGGTCGAACCCGAATCCCAGACCTGCCGCAGCGCCCAGCGCCGCAGCTCCGGTGGCTTTGAGAAAGCTGCGGCGGTCGAGACCGACGGAAACGGCCTGTCCGTATACACTATTATTCTTCTCTCGCATCATAATCTCCCGGTTGATCCTGATCGACTTTTCCGGCTTGTACCGCGGTATGCCTGGAAGGAATGGTCCGGAAAATGGACTGTAAACATGAATATAATAAGGTGCAGATCGATATGCTACAGTTTTGTCAATCTTT
>CAYYNT010000025.1:20842-51124 GCA_964473155.1 uncultured Gemmatimonadales bacterium
TTCAGGGCGACTGGGCGTAGATCAGCGCGGCCAGGGTGCGGCCCACGGCTTCGAGCGTGGCCGGGCTGAGCTTGTCCGGGGTGTCCGCCGTGGTGTGCCAGTAGGGCAGCCCCATCTGGATGATATCGATACAGCGGATGCCGGTCTGGAGAAGAGGGATGTGATCGTCGATCACCGCGGTCCCGTTCTGGCGCGGGAAATATTTCCCGTAGCCAAGCTCGTGGGCTTTGTCCCAGACCAGACGGCAGATATCCGGCAGGGCGTTCTGCGAGTTGCCCTCCCAGGGGAAAACAGCCTCCCTGTCGCCGACCATGTCGAGCAGAATGCCGAACACGGGACGATAAGCGCCGTTTTGGGCGGCGAAACGCCTGGAACCGAGGAGCACATCCCTGTCGAGCTGAAAATCCCCGTAATCCTCGCCGTCGAACAGCACGATATCCACACCCGCTGGCGGGGGCTGGCTCTTGAGCACGCGGGCAAGTTCCAGCAGCACCGCAACGCCGCTGGCCCCGTCATTGGCCCCGTCTATCGGCTGCCCGCGGAGGTCCGGGTCGGGGTCATGGTCGGCGGTAGGACGGCTATCCCAGTGGGCGCAGAGAAGGATACGCTGGTTCGCCCGCGGATTGAACGAGGCATGAATGTTGACCAGGGACAGGGTGTCTCCGTCCAGGGTCACATGCTCCCAGCGGTCCTGTTCCAGCGCATCGGCCAGCGCTTTCAGCTCGCTCTCGAAATAAGCGGCGCAGGCGCGGTGCGGCCCGCTGCCAGGCACGCGCGGCCCGAACGCCACCTGTGCCTCCACCCGGCTGAACGCGCGCGCGCCCTCGAACAAGAGATGCCCGTTCTCCAGGGCCTCGCTTTCCGAGCCGCAGCCGGCCGCGCTGAGTAGCGCGATGAACAGGAGGGCGGAGACGGCGGTTCTCATGGCGTCATCTCGACGACGGTGTTACGGAGGAACTTGCGGTCGTTGATCTCCGGATAGTCCACGTTCTGATGCAATCCGCGGCTTTCCTTGCGCATCTGGGCGCAGCGGACGATAAGCATGGCCACTGTGGATAGGTTGCGCAGCTCGGCCAACTCGGCGGTGAGAGGGCTGTTCCGGAAATACCCGTCTATCTCTCGTCCCAGCGCGCCGATCCACTTGCGGGCCTCGGCCAGCCTTTTGTCGCAGCGGACTATCCCGACATAATCCCACATGGTCAGGCGCAGCATGTCGCGGCTGTGGCTTATGAACACTCCATCTGGCGGCCGGGAGTCCATCTTGCCGTAGGCATATCCGGCTGGATCGACCTCCTCGAGCGCGAAATCGCCGAGCAGGCTTATGGCACGCCGGACCGCCCGTGCGCCGAAAACCGTGGCCTCGAGCAGGCTGTTGGAGGCCAGACGGTTGGCGCCGTGCACTCCGGTGCAGGCGACCTCGCCGGCTGCGAGAAGGCCCTCGATGGTTGTCTGGCCCTCGATGTCGGTGAGGACTCCGCCGCATTGATAGTGCGCCGAGGGCACCACCGGGATGGGTTCACGTGTTATATCGATTCCGCGGGAGAGGCATTCGGCGGTGATGTTGGGGAAACGCTCGCGGATTCTCTCCGGCGGGATGGGAGACAGGTCGAGCCAGACATGCTTGATCCCGTCGCGCTTCATCTCGCGGTCAATGGCCCGGGCCACGACATCCCGCGGGGCGAGGCAGCCCATGGAGTGGTAGCGCTCCATGAAAGTCTCGCCGTTCAGCTTGCGCAGGACGGCCCCCTCGCCCCGGACGGCCTCGCTGATGAGAAAAGATTTTTTGTCATCCGGGTAGAGAGCGGTCGGATGGAACTGGATGAATTCCATGTTGGCGATCTTGGCCCCGGCGCGAAACGCCATCGCCACGCCATCCCCGGTGGCGATCGAGGGATTGGTCGTGTGCAGGTAGACCTGCCCGCAGCCACCGGTGGCCAGGAAGGTCACCCTTGAGATAAAAGATTTTATCGCTCCGGTCCGGCTTTCCAGGCAGTACGCGCCCAGGCAGCGCCGCGTCGCTTCTCCGCTGCCGCGCACGATAAGGTCGAGAGCGACATGGTCCTCGAACAGCCTTACGCTTTCGCGGGATTTTAGCTCGGTCAGCAGGGCGCGTTCGACCTCGCGACCGGTCAGGTCATCCGCCCGGACTATGCGGCGGCGTGAGTGCCCGCCCTCGCGTCCGAGCGAGAGCTTGTCCGGATGCTCGCGGTCGCGCGTGAAACGAACGCCCCAGTCAAGCAGTTCGCGCACCGCCGCAGGCCCCTCGGTGACAAGCACCTGGACCGCGCGCTGGTCGCAAAGACCGGCCCCGGCGGTCAGGGTGTCCTGGATGTGCAGGCTGAACTCGTCGTCCTCGCCCATGACCGAGGCGATTCCGCCCTGGGCATAATTGGTGTTGCTCTCGTAATTCTCTTTCTTGGTGATGACATTCACCCGCCCGTGCTCACTGGCCTTGAGGGCGAAAGTCAGACCGGCGATACCACTGCCGATCACCAGAAAATCACTCGCGCAGATATTGCCGGAGGCTGCGCCGCCGCCTGTTTTGCTGTAGCTGTTATCCCTGCCTGACATTTTACTTTCCCCGTTTGAAGCTTGACCTTGCTGACAACTTTCCGGCCTGAGTGGCCGTCGATCCAGACTGCGGAGCTTAAAGACGTCACGGACCTGATTTCATATCCATGCCGCCGGATCGTTTTCCTTGAGTTGAATATAAATGAGTTGTCAGATAATCGAAAGTGTAAGGCGATGGGGGGGCAGGATCAGGCTTTCCTGGTCCAGCCTGCCGCGGCGGGAAGGACCAGCTCGTCCAGCAGGCGCTGCAGCGCGCCATGGGTGCGGTCCTCAAGCCCCTGGCAGAGGACCAGGCAGCCATCGCCGAAAATGGCCGGGTTGAGCTTTACCGCATCCTTTTCAGTGGTGACGATCAGTGCGCCGCTCTCGCGGGCGCGTCCGGCAATTTCGCGCTGGGCGGCTTCCGGCCAGTCGAAGTGGTCCGGGAAAGCCAGTGTTTCGATATGCGCCGCGAAAAACGCGGCCAGAGAATCGCGGAAGCTTTCCGGGTGAGCCAGGCCGCAGACAGCCAGTACATGCTTGCCGCGTAGAGTTTCGCGCGGGTCCAGGTAGCTTTCGGACGGCCAGCGGCCGAGTTCCACCAGGCCAAGGGTCTTACGCACCAGCCGCAGGACCACCTTGTCCCTGCGCCAGGGGGCCGGGACCTCGGCCGCGGGATCGGATTCATCCAGCACGAGGATGAGCGCGCGAGCGCGGTCGGCGGCTTCGAGCGGCTCACGGAGGTAGCCGGCGGGAAGGACATGGCCAGTCATGGACACAAGGCGCGGGGTGAGATTCAGCAGATCCATGCTGCGGCCGAAAACGCGATGCCCGAACCCATCGTCCATAACCAGCACCTGGGCGTCCAGTTTCTCCACCGCCGCGGCGGCGGCCCGGCGGCGGTCCGGGCTGATAGCCAGACGCAGCGAGGGCAGTCTCAGCGCGGCCAGGGCGGCCTCATCCCCGGCCAGGGCGGCCAGTTCCGTAGCGGGGGGCCGTCCGGGAGCCGGACCGGCCAGGAAAAGCCAGTCCTTGCCTGAACGCTTATAACCCCGGCTCAGCAGGGCCACCCTGAAGCCGGACTTAATAAGCATCGCGGCTATAAGCATTGCTGCCGGGGTCTTGCCAGCTCCTCCAGCACTGAGACTGCCGATGCAGACAGCCGGAACTGAGGCATGCGAGGCGCAAAACAAGCCGCTGCGATAGGCGTTTTCCCGCGCCGCCCAGCCCAGACGCCAGAGAAGCTCTAACGGGAACAGAGGCAGCAGCAGGGGCAGGTGATACCAGCGGTTGCGGTGACGGGTCAGGAAAGCCTCGATCGCCCGGCGTGGCCAGGGGCGTGATCCCGCGCGCTCGACCGGCCGGGAGAGATTGTCCGCCAGTACGGCGCACTCATCGATTCTGTCGGCCACCTCCAGGCAGAGGCGGTCGGCATCCGCGCCGCTCAGGTCCGCCGGGATCAGGATCGGCTCGCCATAAACCACGGTCATGCTGCTGAACGGCCTGGGAATGCGCAGACGGTCCCAAGAGCGCAGGCTCCAGAACGAGCTGTAGCCCACGGCGGACGGCAGAAGGGGGCAGCCTGAGCGGGAGGCGGCATATATCACTCCCGGCTTGACCACACCGGCCGGACCCCTGGGGCCATCAACTGTCAGGGCCAGGTCGTGGCCCTCGCGCATGGCGCGCAGAATGGCCAGCATACCGCGCGCTCCGCCCCGGGTTGCGCTTCCGCGGACTGAATGGAAACCCAGCCGTCTGACTATCCGGACTATATACTCGCTGTCGCGGTGCTGGCTGCTGAGGACGCAGACACCCTCGCCGCGGTTATGCCAGCAGGGGCCGAGAAGACGGTTGTGCCAGAGGGCGAAAGCCAGCGGGCCGGGCCCGAGCTTGCGCGCCCGGATGCGGTTGTCCTCGCCTTTCACCCGTGTCCGGATGGTGCAGAACAGAAGCCCGAGGATCAGCACGCCGAGTATCCCCGAGGCCCAGAACAGAAGGCGGTCACCCCAGCCGTATTTCGGGTGCGTGTCGCTCATTTGTTCCCCCGTGGGCCGCACATTTCGAGCGCTATTTCGGCCACTCGCAAGCTCGCGGGCTTACCGGTCTGAAGCATATTCCGCACCCGGCGGCACTGCTCAAGGATGCGGCCGCGCAGAGCGGAATCATCATCCAGAAGGCCGAGCGCCAGTTTGGACAGACGCTCCGGAGTCAGATTATCCTGCACCAGCTCGGGTATCTGCGGGTCGGAAACCAGGAGGTTGGGCATGCCGATATGCCTGACCTTGACCAGCAGCCGCGCCAGGGCAAAGCTCAGGCCGCTCGTCCTGTAGCCGATCACCATGGGCGTGCCGTGCAGGGCGGCCTCCATGGTCACGGTGCCGCTCTTGGTGAGTAGAAGCTTGCTGGCGGCGATAAGGGCGGCGCTGTCGCCGCACACGGGGTGTACATCCAGCCAGTCCATCAATGTCCGGTGACCCTCGTTGAGCGCGGCCTGGATATGCGGCAGAAGACCGGCCGCGAGCTGGATTTCCGGTCTGACCTTTTTTATCATGGCGGCGGCCTGAAGGAAAACACCGAAATGACGCTCCAGTTCCTGGGTGCGGCTGCCGGGCATCAGACCGATAAGCGGCCGTTTTGGATCGATGCCCCAGCGGCGGCGGAAAGCCCGTATATCGGGCGGGGGATCGAGGGTTTCGAGAAGCGGATGACCCACGAATTCAACTTTTACGCCGGCGCCACGGTAAAAATCGGCCTCAAATGGGAAAACCACGGCCAGACGGTCGGCGAGGGCGGCGATGCGACGCTTGCGTCCCTGACGCCAGGCCCAGACCTGCGGGCTGATGTAATACAGCACCGGGATTCCCTGCTTTCGGGCCGCCTCGGCCAGTTTCAGGTTGAAATCAGGGAAATCCACCAGGACCAGCAGGTCGGGGCGGCGCTTTTTCCAATCGGCCCGGATATCGGACATCAGGCGCAGGAAGAAAGGCAGATGGGCCAGCACCTCGACCAGTCCCATGACCGCCAGACGGTCCTGGTTGCAGAGCAGCTCCACACCGCGCTCCTGCATCGCCGGTCCGCCGATGCCGCGGACATGCGCGCCGGGAGCCAGTTCCTGAAGGCGCTCGATCATCCTGGCGGCGTGCATCTCTCCGCTCGGGTCTGGGGCGGAGATGAAAATGTCGGGAGCTTTCATCCGGATAAGTCCGTCGGACGGTGAGAGGGTGTCACTGGGAAAGCATCTTGTCCAGATAGTAGATCAGGTAAATGATCACCGCAAGCATGATCAGAAGACGCCAGACCGGACGCGGGGAGCCGATGCGGCGGAGGAACCGTTTGCGCGAGTCCCAGTATCTGGATACTCCCACCGCGGGGCCTCCTTCAGAATGGGTGGGCGCCGGTGGAAAGACCGGCCAGTTCCATGGAGCGTTCTACCGCTTCGCGTATTCTCCGGGCCACCTCCAGCGCCTGGAGGCCATCCTCACCAGACACCACCGGACGTTTCCCATGCGACACGCAGTCGATGAAGCTGTCCAGTTCCAGGCGCAGCGGTTCGGCACCGGAGGCTATTTTCAGCTCGCGGCGTTCGAAAAGCTTGAGCATGTCAGGCAGGCTGGTGCGGTCGGACAGCGCGCGCCCGAGTTCATTCCCGCCGGCTTTCTTGCGATACAGGGTAGCTTTGCGTCCCAGCATGTCCACCGAGACATAGCAGTCCGGGGCGAAGAAACGCAGCTTGCGCACTTTTTCCAGGCTGATCCGGCTGGCGGTGATATTGGCTACGGCGCCGCCCTCGAAGGTCAGGCGGGCGTTGACAATGTCTATCTTCCCGGTAAGCACCGGGACCCCGGAGGCGGAGACCTCTACCACGGGACGGCGCAGCAGGCTGAGGATGATGTCAATATCATGGATCATCAGGTCCAGAACGACATCCACCTCCGTGCCGCGCGGGTTGAACGGGGCGATGCGCAGGCACTCCACGAAAAGGCTGCCGTGCACGTGCTCGACCGCGGACATAAGGGCGGGATTGAATCGCTCGACATGGCCCACCTGCAATATCTTGCCGTTGCCGCGGGCGATTTCGATCAGTTTGGCGGCCTGCTCGCGGGTCTCGGTGACCGGTTTTTCGATAAGAAGATGCAGACCGCGCTCCAGCAGGGCGCGGCCGATACTGTAATGCAGGTCGGTGGGGACGGCCAGGCTTGCCGCGTCCACCGCTCCGGCCAGCTCATCCAGGGAGCCGAAAGCACGCACCTTGAGACGGGATGCCACCTCGGCAGCCCGCGCCGGGTCGGAATCATACACCCCGGCAAGCTCCACCTGGCTCATTTCGCTGTATATGCGGGCGTGCAGGCTGCCCAGATGCCCAACGCCAACCACACCGGTCCTGATTTTTCCGGATTCGCTCAAAGCACCGCCTGCATATGGCCGCCGTTCAAGGTTCGAGGAAACGAAGTCAGAAGAATAATGTAATATACATATGAATATCCGGTTTGAAAAGTATTAACATCAATCCGTAAAAGGGGCCTAACTTTATGAAATTAAACAAGATGAATGTCTGTGTGGAATAAATGCAGTCTTGACAGCCGCGAATGGACAGGGATATATTACCTGATTGAAAAACGGGCGAAAGAGAGCCGAATGGAGGAAGAGTGGGGAAGAGGATGACGATTTACCTGCCGGTCCTGCTGCTGCTGGTATTGAACGCGGCGGGACTGCGGGCGGCAAAACCGGAAAAAGCGTATGACCTTGAGGCAGTGGCCAAGGTGATCCGTGGCTATGCGGCTTTGATGAACGATGATGGCCAGACGGCGCTGGATACGCTGGCCGCAGCCATGCGCCTGGATCCATCGAGTGAATACCTGAAAGTGCTGTACGCCGAGGCCCTGTTCGCGCAGGGCCGTCATGAGGAAATCTGCAAGCTCCTTCAGCCGCTGGTAAAGAAAAGCGACACGCCCAATGTACAGGCCCTTCGTATGCTGGGGGCAAGCTGCCAGGCCACGGGCCGGAACGAGGAGGCGGTCTCCTGGTTCTACAAGCTTCTGGAACGTCAGCCGGATGAGGAGTGGGCGCGACGCCGCCTGCTTGACCTTCTCAACACCCTGGGCCGTCATCAGGAAATGATCCCGGTTTACCGTCTGCTTCTGGACCCGGAGAGCGAAAGTTACGCTTTTGACTGTTTCCAGATGGGGGCGCTTTACATGCGGGTGGGTGGACGCGACCCGGCCCGTCAGTACCTGGAGGAGGCGCTGGCGGTGGACAGCTCGCTGGCTGAGGCGCACAACCTTCTGGCCCGTCTGGATGAGCTGGAACTGAAATTCGGTCCGGCGCTCGAGCATTATATGCGGTTTCTGGAACTCAAGCCCGAGGAAGCCGAGTCCGTGATCCCTCAGGTGGTGGGAGTGGCGCTCAGGGCGGCCTATCCCGCTTTCGGCGGTGACTCGGCAGGTTCGGCCGAGGCCTGGCCGGCCCTGCTTGAGCGTCTGGAGCACAGGCAGGCTGAGGGAGACTCGCTGAATCCGGCTTTCCGGCGGGTTTTAGCCATAGCGCTGGAGGCAACCGGCAAGACAGACGAGGCGATAAAACGGTATTCCGAAATACTGTCTGAAGAGCCGGGAGACCGCTTTATAAGACGCAGCCTATTGCGGGTGATGTTCGCAAAGGGACGGTTCGGGGAGATGATACCGCTGTACGAGCCCCTTCTGACTCCGGACAACAACAACCTGGCACGCGACCTGTTTCAGTTGGGAGTCCTTTATCTGCGTACAGGAGACCAGGCAAAGGCCAGGGAAAACATGTTGCGCGCGGTGGCGGTGGACAGCACTTTCGCCGATCCGTACCGGGTGCTGGGTAATTTCTGTGAAACCGGCGGCGACTGGGCTTGCGCCCAGCGAAACTATATGAAGTTCCTTGAGTTTAATCCCGGCGCCGTGTCCGATGTATTTGACCATCTGCTGACAGTTTCCATGCGCGGACAGAACCTTGAGCCGCCGAGAGAAATGTTCCGTTCCCGTCTGGCCAAAGGCGACACCAGCCTGGCGGTGCGCGAAGGGCTGGGCCGTCTGTATTATCACGGGGAACAGCTCACGGAATCCCTCAAGCTGCTGGAGCCTCTGGCGGCAGACAGCAGCCTTAGCGACAATGGTCTATATACACTCGGTTTTCTGTATTCAAAGCTGGAGCGTTTCCCGGAAGCGGTAAGGGTTTTCGAGGCAGTGAAGGGCCGTTTGCCGGATTTTCTGCCGGTCCACCTCACACTCAGCCGGGTGTTTTTTACGTTGAAAAACTATCCCCGTTCTCTGGCGGCGCTGGAAGAGGCCCTGCCTCGGGTACGCAAGGAAGACGGGGAGGGACGCCGCGAGGTGCTGTTCTCGATGGCCAACGTCTATCATGAAATGGGCGACGGCAGTAACACGGTTAAATACCTGAAGGCGGTTCTCGCCGAATGGCCGGATTACGCTCCGGCGCTGAATTATCTGGGGTATTATTACGCCGAACGCGGCGAGAACCTGGAAGAGGCCTTCAGTCTCGTTGACCGCGCCCTGGTTCAGGAGCCGGGCAATGGACATTATATCGACAGCCGGGGCTGGGTGTTGTTCAAGATGGGCCGGAAAGAGGAAGCGCTCAAGGAGATCAGGAACGCTCTGAACGCGCTCGGGGATCACCCTGAGATATACGAGCACCTGGGAGCAATCTATCTTTCGCTGGGCCAGAAAGATGAGGCGGTGGCGGCCTGGAACAAGAGCCTGGAGATGGATAAGGACAACCTTGAACTGAAAGCCCGTCTGGAAGAGCTGAAAAAAACGGGCCGCTGAAACGGGGAGGCGCGGAATTAAGCCAATAGCAGGCAGAACAGGCCGGGTGATCGCTTTCAGCCTGGCAGTGGCGGTGCTGCTGTCGCTGGCCGCCGGTTGCTCGGTGGCGATGAAGCAGCGGTTAAGCGGCACGCCAATCGAACCTTCCGTGGCGATTGCAGATCTGCAGAGCCTGGAAAAAGATATTCAGACCAACAAGCAGATATTCCGGGTCAGGCTTCTGGACAAAGGCCGCACGTTCAGCGGCGACGGGGCCTTGTTTTTCCGCGCTCCGGACACGCTGCAGATGAGCATATACGGCCCGCCTTTCACCACGCTATGGATGCAGATGCTCCAGCGGGGCGATTCGATCACGGTGGTGCTGCCGAAAGAGAACCGCGTGGTCCGCGCCCGGAGGGGGAACACGGAAAACCTGACCCGGCTGTCTTCCAGCGAGGGCCTGACAGACGGGGAATTTTTAGGCGGAGTGACCGGCATATTCAACCTGAGCCGTTTCCGCCATCCGGGCATGCGCGAGGAAGCGGCGGAGGATGGCTCACTGAGGAGTCTGCGTCTTATCGGGAACGGTTCAGTCTATGAGTTCACCTTTGACCGTGGTCTCAGGGCTGTGGTGCGTTTTGCGCATTACGAGGACGGCAAGTTGAGGCGGGAGATCAGCCGCTCGGAGTTTAAACCGCGCCCGGACGGTTTGCAGCGCGCCACGCGGACAGTTTACCGGGATTTCGTTGAGGACCGCGAGATTACAGTGCTGGTGAGCAAGGAGGAAATCAACCAGGCGCTCACCGGGAAAGCGTTCGATATTACTCTGCCCGAGGGACAGTGACAGTGGCCGAACTGATCCGGGAGTATGCTTTTTACAGGCTGGCGGCGGCGTTTCTGCTTTGGGCGTGCCTGGCCGGATGCAGCCATTACAGCACGACCGGGCGGCTGCCCTCGCACATCCGGACAATACACATACCGACATTCGAGAACCAGACCTCGGAGTTCAGTCTGCCTCAGGCGATCACCGACCTGGTGACCGAACGTTTTCTCAGCGGCGCGAACCTGCGGCTGGCTGAGGAGGGTCAGTCGGATGCGGCGCTGAACGGGACGATCCGGCGGTATTACGAGGAGGCCGAGTCCTACCGCCAGACCCAGGACATCGAGGTCACCGGGCGGCGGGTGACGATCGTGCTGGATGTGGAGTTTCTGGACCGGGCGGAGAACAAGAGCCTGTGGCGGGACCAGAATTTCTCGCGCTATGTGGTTTACGATCCGGACAAGGAAACCGAACAGGAGGCCGCACAGCGGGTGATCCTCCTTCTTGCGGATGACCTTGTCACGGCAGTTCTTCAGCAATGGTAAGGTCAATTTGAGTCAGGGTAAAATTCTTACAGGCGGAAACAGGCATGGACCCAGGTGAAACTCTGAGCAGCCAGGTGCTGGTGCTGAACAACAGCTTCCAGCCGGTGCACATCTGCTCGGCGCGCCGGGCTATAATCCTGGCGATGCTGAGCAAGGCCGAAATACTCGAGTATTATGACCAGGTGTTTGTCCACACAGTGAACTGTTTTTTCCCCGTTCCATCGGTAATAAGGCTGATGATCTACGTTCAGCCGGGCCGGCGGACGATCTCGCTCAACCGCCGGAACCTTCTGCGGCGGGACGGATACCGCTGCCAGTACTGTGGAAGCACCCACGAGCCGCTAACCACCGACCACATCGTTCCGCGCGCCCGCCAGGGTGAGGACAGCTGGGAAAACCTGGTCACCGCCTGCGTGAGATGCAACAACCAGAAAGGCAACCGCACGCCTGAAATGGCCGGCATGAGTCTTCTGCGCCAGCCTCGCCGTCCGAACTATTTCTCTTTCATCCGCTTCCATCATCCGGCGGCGGAGAGCAAGTGGCGGCGCTACCTGTTTCTGGATTGATCTCCCGGACATATCCGGCGGTGCGCGTCGGCCGGTTGCGAATAACTGTTCCGTGAGAACAAACCAGCGGAAAGCCGGAGCGGATGGAAACAATTCTCGAACAGGACAGCCTGAGTTGCATGCAGTACACGCTCTGGTCCGGAGTGCCGGGACTGGTTCAGGGAATCAGCCTCCGTGCGGCGGGGCGCGGGCATGGCGAGGGTTTGCCGTTCCTGGCCGATTTTCTGCGGGAGCGCGGCCTGCGCGACGCTTTCCGTCTTAAACAGGTGCACGGCCAGCGGGTGGTGGATGTCAAGCTGTTAGACGGCGTATCGGGCGGGAGATTTTCGATGCTCCAGTCGCTGGAGGGGGATGGTCTGGCGGGCGTGGAGGCGGGCCTGGCCGGAGTGGTTTCGGCGGCGGATTGCACGCCTGTGTTTATCCTGTCCCGCCGGGCGCGGGCCTGGGCGCTCCTTCATGCCGGCTGGCGCGGTGTCGCGGCTGGAGTCCTCCAGGCAGGACTGGACCGTCTGCGCGACCTGGCCGGAACAGATCCCTCGGAACTGGAGATTTATCTGGGCCCGTCGATCTGCGGCGCCTGTTACGAGGTAGGGCGCGAGGTGGCAGTCTGGCTGGGAGTGAGGGGAGAGGAGAGTCCCGGATTCGCGGGGATGACAGAGCGGGGCGCCTGGCGGGTGGATATCCGGGCTGTCCTGGCGCATCAGGCGCGCTCTCTGGGGACGCCGCCGGAGAATATCGGAATCAGCCGCTGGTGCACGCGCTGCAACAATGATCTTTTCCATTCGTTCCGGGCCGAGGGAAAAGCCGCGCTCGGACGGATGTGGGCTTTCATGGGGTTCTCGTCATAAAGAGCCGGATCAGGGCGGGTTTTCCGTTCGGGTGGACCGCGCAAAAAAATGAAACCTTAAGCGCGGTTGGGCGGTCATATAGGGTGTAAGGACAACGGAAACAGGATTTCGAGATACCTCTCGACCCTGAGATGAAACCATAACTCCATAGCGGAGACGGAGAGTAAAATGAGAACCATTATGAGAAACATTAACAACGAAGCCCTGGCTTTCTACCTTCATGCCGTTCTTGGAACGGCGGTGTATTTCGTGTTCGCGGCTGCCTGCCTGGGGCTCAACACAATGGTCTGACGGGAAGCTGGGGGATGAGGGGAAGAGACCGGCGGAGAGCATTCTCCGCCGGTTTTTTGTATGGATTTTTTCAAAAGAAATTTTTTTGAAACCTTCATCCAGTATTTACAGTCTTAGAGAGTGAGAGTCGAGAAAAGCGCTTTTCTCCCTGGATGCCTGAACCGTTTTTCATTCTGATCGAGGGAGAGAAAATGAATGCCATCCGAAGTGCAAAGGAAAGTATACTATCCCGTCCCTGGAGCGGGGCTGCGGTTACAGCCGGACTGTATTTCGCGGTGATCGATTTTGTCTGGATACTGATCTCGCTGCCGTCCGGGAAGATTTTATGAGTCAGGCTGAACGCGGGAAAACGGGAGGCCACGGCCGGAACGGTCGCGGCCTCCTGTCGTCCAGTAAGAAAGGCTGAGAAGCGGACAAAAATTTTTTTGACAAAGTGGAACAAAAAGTATACATTAGTGTTATACAAAGTATGATTCGGCAGGACAAGGACTGAAAGACTGAGGCGGGAAAGAGAGTGGCATATGGTTAAAATGAGAATGAGTAGCAGAAACATAGGCTGGGGCCGAGGGCAAAACAAGAGTTGTATTGATCTTTATCAAGGAGGATGTGAAGATGACTGAAAGAAAAGAGTTGCTCAAGTCATCCATGAAATTCCTGGGCTTGTTCATTTCTTACTTCATCCTGATGAGTTTTCTCCTTAACCCGATGACAGGGATCTGAGAGAGGGAGAAACAAAGAAGGGAAAGTAAAAACCGGCCGCCCGGGAGGGTGGCCGGTCCTTTTTGGGGATAATACAGGATCAGCATTTGGCAATTCATCAAGATCATAAAAATAGAAGGTCAGGAGGGAAGAATGTCCATATTCAAGTTCAAGTCCGTGAGAGCGGAGATGCTGGTAAGGGTGATGGTAAGCATGCTGACTTATTTCATGGCCCTTATGGTTCTGGTGGGGATGCTCGGAATGTAGAGCGCAGAAAGATGTGGGGCTCATCGGGCCGTGACGGATGGAGGCAGATTTCTGCGGTCCGGTGCGCCCCGCGCCTGCTGGCGCTCAGATGTCCTGACCGGTGGTGGTCATGTTAAGCCTGGAGTGCTTGACGCCCCGGATGGCGGCAAGGCGGTCGGCAAGGATTTTTATCTGTGTGTTGGGTCCTTTGAGTATGATCACTTCAAGGCAATTGTCGTGGTCAATATGCACGTGCAGCGAGGAAATGATGATTTCGCGGTGTTCGTGCTGAATGTGGGTCAGGGTTTCGCCCAGGTCGTGCTGGTGGTGGTCGTAGACCAGGCTGAGCGAGGCCGCGGTCACAGTGCCGTCCAGGCTCCACTGGTCGGCGATCAGATGCTCGCGCATCAGGTCGCGCAGCGCCTCGCTGCGGTTGGAGTATCCCTCGGCCAGGATATGGCTGTCGAAACGGTCCGCCAGGCCGGCGTCGATAGATATGCCAAAGCGCTTGACTTTCTCCATTTTTTCCTCCACTGCTGTTATCAATCTTTCCAGGCTCCGCCCCGGATTGACAGCGCCCCGGGCCTGGGGCTAAATTTACCTGACAGCGCGAGAGCTGACATTTAATATAAATTAAGGTGATCGGCTTGTCAGCGGCAATTTGATTTCACAATGGAATACGAATGGCCGAAACATGACCTGCATCCAGGACGTTACAATAGCGCTCGGGACGTGTGGTTTTCAGTAATGCGAGTTAGGCGGAGGCTGGATGATAGACATCACAAAACTCCTTTGCGGCGAGCAGTCGAGCGGAGATGCGATCCGTTACGGCCATGCACGTGCGGCGTCCCCGGCCTGTCCGCCGCCGGGAACCGTTGCGCTTTCCGCTTCTCAGGAAGCGCCGAAAAGCGCGGCCGAGCGCCGTCCTGTCGTGGTCTTCAACTGCACGCGCCGCTGCAACCTCCGCTGCGTCCACTGCTATACGGACAGCGAGAACAGGCGGTATTCCGGTGAATTGACCACCGATGAGGCCAAAGCTTTCCTTTCCGACCTGGCCGGTTTCCGGGTCCCGGCGGTGCTGTTTTCGGGCGGGGAGCCTCTGGTGCGCCGGGACATTTTCGATCTGGTGCGTTTTTCGGTTGAGCGCGGCCTTCGGCCGACCCTTTCCACCAACGGCACGCTGATCGATGCAAAGACGGCGCGGCAGGTGAAGGAGGCCGGTTTCACCTACGTGGGAATAAGCCTGGACGGGATAGGCGAGGTGAACGACTGTTTCCGCGGCAAGAAAGGGGCTTTCGACCTGGCGATGCGTGGTTTCCGCAACCTCGTGGAACTGGGCCAGCGCGTGGGCCTGCGCCTGACGCTCACCCGCAGCAACTATAAGGATCTGGAAGCTATCTTCGATTTTATCGAGCGGGAGCGGATCAACCGGGCCTGTTTCTATCACCTGGTGTATTCCGGCCGCGGGGCGGAGATAGCCGGGAGCGACCTGTCGCACGGCCAGAGCCGCGATGCCATGGAAATAATAATGCGCCGCACGCGGGATTTCCACGCCCGCGGGCTGAATATCAATATCCTGACCGTGGACAACCATGTGGACGGGATTTATGTCCTGCGGCGTCTGGAGGCTGAATCCAGCCCGCGGGCGGCCGAGGTGCGCAGCCTGCTTGAGTGGAACCGCGGCGGAATGTTCTCCACCGGGGTGGGGATCGGCGAGGTGGACTGGCACGGCAACGTTCACCCGGACCAGTTCTGGATGGATTACACGTTCGGCAACGTGAAGGAACGCAGGTTCTCGGAGATATGGACCGATACGTCCGATCCGCTGATGGCCGGACTGAAGGACCGGGCGAACAGAATCCGCGGACGCTGCCGCCTTTGCCGCTATTTCGGGATGTGCGGCGGCGCGATGCGCGTGCGCGCGGCCCGGGTGTACGATGACCCGTTCGGTCCGGACCCGGCCTGCTACCTGACCGATGAGGAGATCGGGCTGACGGAAGAAAAGAAGGCTGAATTGCGGGCCGCGGGAGAAATCTATCCCGTGCCAACCTCCCTGGCCGGCTGAAAATTATTTTACTCTTTAGAAATGCTTTGGAAAAAGCTCCGGGTTGCCTGCCGGGGCTTTTTGATATATTTTGGAAAACTTTTACCGCCGGATTTCCGGTTGTGGCAAAAGCGATCCGGTGAAGAGTGCGCCGAAACCGTATGATAATGCGGCGGGAACGGCTGAGTACGGCAGGTATCAGTTTTTCGTGAGTCCCCTCGCGGCTTTCCGATGGAAGGCCGGGCGGGGCAGGTGCGTTCTGATCAGGGTGACGGAAGAGTGATATTTATTCCCGATCCGGTTATCGCGAAGGGACAGAACTGGTGATACAGTTTCTCAATCCGCTGGTGCTGTTAGGCCTGGCCGCCGGGGCAATCCCTTTTTTAATTCACTTTTTCAGCCGTTTCCGGGCCGAGCGGCGCGAATTCAGCTCGCTCATGCTGTTGGCCGAGATATCGGAGCGGCAGGTCCGCCGCATGAGGATGCGCCGCTGGCTGCTGCTGGCGTTGCGTACCCTGGCGGTGATACTGCTTGTCCTTGCCCCGGCGCGGCCGGTGGTGAGCGGCTTTTTCAAAGCCGGACCCTCGGAACACCTTCCCGCCGGAGTTGTTTTCGTTTTCGACAATTCAGCCAGCCAGGGCTATGTGGACGAGCAGGGCGCGGTGGGGGACCGTCTGGCCGGGCGCATGGAGCGTATCCGTTCCTGGCTTGGCAACCATGACCGCTACTGTCTTCTTACCGCACCGGGAGGATTCACTGCTCCGGAGAGCGGAGAATGGCTTGCACCCGGCGGTCCGGGGCCGTCCGGCGCGATCCTGCGTCCCGGCAGCCGTGGCGGTAGTCTGGGCGATGCGGTCCGCGCCGCCGGGCGTCTTCTGGCAGCCCAGGAGGGCGCAGTGACACGCGAGGGGTTCATATTCAGCGACTGCCAGCGCGGGTTTCTCGGCGCGGACAGCCTGGGAGCGGCCGGGGCGGTCACCCGCTGGTACGTGCTGGAGGGACATCCCCGTCCCCCGGAAAACCTGGCCCTGACCGGACTTTCGTTGCCAGGCGAGATAATCCGGCCCGGCGCGCCGCTCAAGGTGCGCGTCGAGGTGTCCAGATTCGGTGGGACCGGGACGGCCAGGGCCATGCCGCGGGTTTATCTGGATGGCCGTCTGGCCGGACAGGGCGAGGTGAGCCTCGATCCGGACGGTCAGGCTGCGGCGAGCGTGGAACTTCCTCCACTGGAGGCCGGAGCTTTCGAACTGTCCGCCCGTCTGGACGCCGATAACCTGGCAGTGGACAACCAGCGCTCGATGCTCCTGAACATTCCGCCGCGGCTCGTGGTAAGCCTGGTCGAGGGGAGCGGGAAGCGGGATCGCTGGGTACGGACGGCGTTCGAGGTTCTGGATGCGGCCGGGGCAGTGAGGCTGGCCGTAAATGAGAATTTGCCTCTCGATCTGAAAGCGTTTCAGGGAACCGATGTTTTTGTCCTGCATGGCGTGGATTATCCCGAGGCTGAAATTGTCAGTTTTCTCGACCGTGCGGCGAGCGCAGGGGCCGGACTACTCGTGTTGCCCTCCGGAGAGGGCCCGGTCTCGGATATGGCGACGCGCCGTTTCGGCGCCGCGGCCGCGAGAATGGGTTTTTCGCTTGCGGCCGGACCCCTCGAGCGGATGGATGGTTTTGACACCCCCGCCCGTCCAGGTGCGGCGGATGAGTCACGGGCTGTATTCGGCGCGCTTTTTGAGGCGCTACCCGGACTGGAGCAGGTGAAAATCAACGCCTTGCGGGTTCTTGACGGCGCCGGTCCCGGCGAGGCGGCGGGACAGGCCTGGGAGCTGAAAACCGCCGGCGGCCGTCCCCTGGTGCGCTTATGGCGGGGAGAGAGATGTAACGTGATGATAGCCGCAACGGACCTGGCGGATCCCGCGCAGACCGAACTGCCCGAGACTCCGCTTTTTGTGCCTCTGGCGCATTCGCTTGTCTCCCTTTGCGCCTGGCGCGGACCAGTGATAACACCAGGCTTGACCGTGGGAGAGAAGGCGGACCTGTTTTTCGGCGCGCCGGTGAACACCGGCCGGATGCAGGTGCACGGGCCCGGAGAAAGCCGGTTCATGCTGCCGCCTGGGGAGCACGCGCGGATTGAATTCGAGGGGACGGATCAGCCGGGAGTGTACCGCGTATTCGACGGAGAGAAGCTGGCCGGGGCTTTCGATGTTGTGCTGGACCCCGCGGAGAGCGATGTCCGCCTGGAAAGCCGGGAAAGAATAAAACAGTGGTTCGGCGGAACGGAGGTGCGGTTCATCTCTCCATCCGACACGCTGGAAAACATCGTGTTTCCAGACCGCGGTGGAGTGGAGGCCTGGCCCTGGCTTCTGGGGCTGTTTCTGCTGGTGCTGGGCGCCGAGCAGATAGTGGCGAACCGTAAGGAAGAGTGAGACTGCGCGGCGCGCCGTATCCCTGCATAACTACATTCATTGCAATGAGATATACTTTGTATCAATTCGAAAATCGAAGAGATGGCAGATGCTGGTGCGAATCAAATCTGACGGGAAGAACGGGACATGGCTGACCTGAAAAACCTGCTTGACAGGCTGGACAATTCGCGTCCTTTCAACAGGGCTTTGGAACGTCTGTACGGCAAGGCGGGCGGCGATGCGGCAGAGGTGCGCCTGGGAAACCTGTTCGGCTCGGCCAGGAATTTTGTGGCCGCGGGCTTTCAGCAGCGCCGTCCGGGCGCAATGCTTTATGTGACCCGCGGAGCGCGTCAGGCGGAGAAGATCGAGGCGGACCTGCTCAATTTTCTGCCGGATGAGAGCGTAACGCTTTTCCCGCAGTGGGAAGTCCTTCCTTACGAGGATTCACGCCCGGAGCCGGGCATAGTCGGTCCGCGGATCGAGGCCCTCTCCCGCCTGATGCACATGGTCCCCGGAGTGACAGTCATCCCGGTGCGGGCGCTGTTGCAGCGCGTGGTGGCCCCTGGGGATTTCAGTCTACGGGAGACAAAGCTGAGCCTCGGCCAGGCGGTGGAACTGGATACTCTCCTGACCGAACTGGTGCGCATGGGGTTCACCAGGGAAGCCATGGTCGAGGAGGTGGGCACGTTCAGCGTGCGCGGAGGAATTCTCGACATATACGGCTACGACATGGATAACCCTGTGCGTATCGAGCTGTTCGGGGATGAGATCGCGGACATGCGCTGTTTCGAGATAGCGACACAGCGCTCGGTGGATAAGCTGGAACAGGTGCGGCTTCTGCCTGTGGCCGAGCCGTTCGACTGGAAGCGTAACGGGGGACAGGGCGGCGCGGCGCGGCTGGGCGACCTGTTCGACTACCTGGCGCCGGGCAGCCTGGTGCTGTTCGATGAGCGGGAAAAGGTGCTGGAGGAGGCGGATCGTTTCTGGCAGGAGGTGCAGGAGCTTTACGGGCAGGCGGTTGAGCGCCGCGGGGCGGTTTTCCGCGCGCCCGGAGAGCTTTATCTGTCCGCCGGGGAACTTGAGGCCCGCCTTCAGGAGTTCCGCCGCGCCGACCTTTGCAGCCTGCACATTGCCGAGGGACCGGGCGAGGCGATCCGCTTTGACACGCGCGAGGCGCCCGCAGTGGACCGCAATGTGGACAACCTGCGTGGGCATCTGCGCCGGGAGCATGAGCGCGGCCGTCAGAACTGGATTCTCTGCGACACCACCGGCCAGCGCGAGCGGCTGGAGGAGCTTCTCGGCCCGAGCGCCGAGCTGGCCAGCCTGGCCCTGGGGAGCCTGGAGACAGGTTTCACCTGCCCGGACTGCGGGCTTGTGATCTACACGGACCACGAAATCTTCCGCCGTTTCCGTCACCTTCGGGGCCGCCGCAATTACAAGCGCGCGCCGTCTCTCGAGAATTTTTCGAGCCTCAAGCCCGGCGACTTCGTGGTGCATATCGACTACGGAATCGGCAGGTTCCGCGGCCTGAAGAAAATCACCACCGAGAACGCCACCGTCGAGTGCCTCTGGCTGGAATATGCGGATGGCGATTTCCTGTACGTGCCGATGGACCAGCTCGGCCTGGTGGAGCGCTACAGCGCGGAGGACGGTCAGGCGCCCGCCCTGCACAAGATAGGCGGGACGCAATGGCTGCGGGTCAAGGCGCGCACCGTGAAGGCGATCCAGGACATGACCGACGAACTGATCACGGTTTACGCCAGACGGAAGGTGCGCGGCGGTTTCGCGTTCAGCGCGGACACCGGCTGGCAGCGGGACCTGGAGCGCTCTTTTGTTTACGAGGAAACCCCCGACCAGCTCAAGGCGATCGAGGAGATCAAGGCGGACATGCAGAAGAAAGCCTGCATGGACCGACTGCTGTGCGGCGATGTCGGGTTCGGCAAGACAGAAGTGGCCCTGCGCGCGGCGTTCAAAGCGGTGGAGGACGGCAAGCAGGTGGCGGTGCTGGTGCCGACCACGGTGCTGGCCCAGCAGCATTTTATCACTTTCAGCGAGCGCCTGGCCGATTTTCCGGTGCGGGTGGAGACGCTCAGCCGTTTCAAGGGGCCAAAGGAGCAGAAAGACATAATCAAGCGCCTGGCCTCCGGGGAGGTGGATATAGTGATCGGCACGCACCGCCTGTTGAGCGGCGACGTGAAATTCAACGATCTGGGTCTGCTGGTGGTGGATGAGGAGCAGCGTTTCGGGGTGCGCCACAAGGAGCGCCTGAAGAAGCTGCGCAACGAGGTGGACACTCTGACCATGACCGCGACTCCCATCCCGCGCACCCTGCACATGAGCCTGATGGGCATCCGGGACCTGTCGCTGATCACCACTCCGCCGCAGGACCGTCTGCCGATCCATACGCGGGTATGCAGTTTCGACGAGGAGGTGATTGCCGAGGCGATCCGCCGCGAGCTTTCGCGCGACGGGCAGGTGTTTTTCGTGCACAACCGCGTCGGGTCGATCTTCGCGATGCACGAGTTCCTTCACCGCGTGGTGCCGGAATGCCGGATCGGAGTGGCCCACGGCCAGATGCCGGAGCGGGAGCTGGAAATGAGCATGCGGCGTTTTCAGGCGCGCGAGGTGGACGTTCTGCTCTCGACAATGATAATCGAAAACGGGCTGGATTTCCCGAACGCCAATACGATAATAGTCAACCGCGCCGACTGTTTCGGTCTGGCGCAGCTATACCAGTTGCGCGGGCGCGTGGGACGCAGCTTCCACCGCGCCTATGCCTACCTCCTGGTGCCGCCGCAGAGGCTTCTGACAGACGATGCTGTCAAGCGGCTGCGCGTGCTGGAGGAATACACCGAATTGGGCAGCGGTTACGAAATCGCGATGCGCGACCTGGAGATGCGCGGCACGGGCAACCTTCTGGGCAGCCAGCAGCATGGGTTCATCAACGCCGTGGGTTTCGACACCTACCTCAAGATGCTCAAAGAAGCGATCGCCAAGCTGGAGCAGAGCGGGCCGCGCCCGGAAGCCATGTCGGTGAAGGTGAACCTGGACCTTCCGGCTTATCTGCCGGATGAGTACGTTCCGGATCAGAAACAGAAGCTTGCTCTATACCGCAAGATAGCCGCAGCCGAGGACCCCGCTGTACTGGAAGAGGCGGCCCGGGAACTGCAGGACCGGTACGGTCCTCTGCCGGAGGCGGCGCGCAGCCTGCTGGACAAGATGCGCCTCCGCCTCTTCTCCGCCCGCCTGGGATTGGAGAACGTATACATAGCCGATGGTTTCTGCAAACTGGATTTCTCCCGTCAGGCCAGGGTGCGTCTCAATCCGGTCTGCCGGGCGTTGGAGAGCGTGACCGGAGACAAGGATGTCGTGAGCCTGAACCCGGTTTCAATAACCATCCGGCCGCAGTCAAAACAGAAAGCCTTCACGCAGATTATCGGCGCGATTGAGTTCATGTCTGTCCAGCCGGAGCGCTTTCTTGAGCCGGATTCTGCCATGCAACTGGAATCCGGGCGGTGAAAGCTTGATGAATTTGTGCTGCATTCGATTATCCTGCCATGTGTCAGCTTTGTCCGAGGAGTGATTATTAAAGGCGATACCGGCTGTTATATCCTGCCGCACTTGATTTTTTTGCCATTTTAAAACGGATATGACAGGCCGGACCTCTTTTCTGCTGCTCAAGAATCTCTCTCTTGTTTATAATTTTCCCTCTCGCTTTGCAGGCCTTCCCGCACATCAGGTGTTACCTGTCCGGTCACAGGTGAGGTTTCAAAAATGGCAAGAAAAATATGTAAACTATTTTGGACACTTTTCTGAAACACTGGCATAGTTTCTGCTGTATAAACAAATGAACGATTAATCAGCTCCGGTTAGACAACACATATGCTAACGGCGAGGAGAAGGTATGAAGAAAGGACTATCAATGGCCCTGGAGCTGCTGGGACACAAGCTGCATGTCGGGTTTCAGATCAACCCGAACAACCGTAACTCTCTGAAGCGTCGTGATGACAAGGTTGTACGAGACTACCAGCAGGGTTATAGCGTAAAGCGGTTGGCCCAGAAGTATGACCTGACGGAGAACAGGATTTCCCAGATCCTGACATCCAGCGGGGCGCGTGAGCCCAAGTGGCGCAAGATGAGCGATGAAAAGCGTAAAGCTATTTTCCAGCTTCAGCGCAAGGGCTTGTCAAAAGCTGAGATTGGCCGTCAGGTGGGAGTCTCCCGCGAGCGTGTGCGGCAGATTCTTCAACAGGGCGCATGACAGGGATAACTCCCTGTAAGGAAAAGAAAAAGGACTCTCCGGAGTCCTTTTTTATTTGTCGAATCCTCATAAACATTTTACTATACTGATAGAGGAAAGATTACATGTTAAAATAAATATCGCGGGAGGACCGGGTGTCCATCTTCGAACAGAACGAGGAACTGCTGGAAAAGCTGGAGCAGGCTGAGGCCCTGGTCGAGAGAGCCCGCATAGACGGTGAAGCGTCCGAAGTGAACCGGGCGGAGGTGGCGGCCGAGATAAAAAGCTGCGTCGTCCGGCTGACCGAAAACATACGCGCCGCCGGAGATGATATCCAGAAGCTCGGCGGGGCGCTGGTAGTGCCGGACCTGATCGATGTGCTCCGGCGTTACAGCAGGGTGTTCGAAATAGAGGGGCTGGACGGGATTATCGAAAAGCTCGAAAAGCTGTGGGCGGCTGCGGGCTGATAACGCCATTCCCTGTCATGTGTTTTCCGTCGAAAGCAGGGCCAGCGCGGAGAATGCGCCGGTGATAAGGAAAAGGTCCTCGATAAGTTTCTTTTCCAGCGACCCGTGCGCCGCGTTGCGCCACGACTCAACCAGTTGTCTGACCTGCTCGTCTGTAAGCTTTACCTTTCTCATATTCCGCCTCCAGTCAAAGTTCACTCAAGGATAGAGCAAAATCCGTGCTATGCGAGCGTTCCGGGACCGTGCTGCGTAATGCTTTATTAATCAACAGGATAAACGCGTGAGAATTGGGTCTGCTTCTTTTGCGGTAAGAAACGAGGATGCCTTAAAAGGGGTGTCAGAGACATAAAAAGACCATCGTTCATCAGAAGGAACAGGCGCAAAGAGCGGAACCTCGCCTTCTGTTCTCAAGCTGGCCGATTGTTCGATTTCGCACAGCCTGGCGCTGGATTGCACAATTTCGAACAGTCCGATGCGGCTATTGTTTTGTTGACAAAATGGGGTCTGGTTTTAAAACACAGGTCGGGTGAAATGTCCGGCCGGAGACAAGTGTTACCTGTGGAGTAACAGTGGTGGATTGCCAGGCCATCCCGTTCCGTTTCTCAAAATCGGGCGGGCGCTGTCAGTCTGGCGCGTGAATTGACAACCGGCGGTCCCGGCAGTACTTTTCATGGCAATTCCAGTTTTATGCTCTCGGCATGCTTTTAAAGCCGTTCAGGCGAGGTTGAACTGATGGCATCTTCAAGCCAGGAAAAGAAATCCGAAAAAAAATCGGACAGGAAAGAGGAGATTCTCGGTCTTGTTCTGATGGTCCTCGGGTTTCTCGCACTGCTGAGCGTTCTGCCGCAGCCGCTGGCCCGGCAGTTTTCGCCCCAGCCGTTGCCGGGCGCGGAGCTGACCAACGTCATGGGCCTGGCGGGCAAGCTGCTCAACGAGTCGCTCAAAGACCTCGTGGGGGTGTGGACTTATTCCCTGCCTCTGCTGCTGATGGTCTGGGGCTGGCGGGTGTTCCGGGGCAGGCCGTCTCCCGCAGCGGCCCGTCTGAGCCTGTTCCTGGGCCTGTCCGGTTTCGTGCTGATGGTTCTGGCGGCGCTGGGCGGTCAGGATGATTCCCTGCGCTCGTTCGACTGGAGCGGCGGCGGCCTCGGGTTCCGTCTTTCCACGCTTCTTGTGCTGTACATGGGACGTGTGGGTGCATGGACAGTTACTCTTGCCGTTCTGCTGATTATCCTGGTCGTGTTCACCGGCCTGAGCCTTCGCGCCGTGGCCGGCGGAGTGGGCGGAGCGCTGGCCTGGGCGGGACGCAATTTCAGGCCGCTTTTCGAGCGCAGGCCGGAAAAGGCCGCCCCCGCAGGAGCGGAGGGCCGGAAAGACAAAAAGCGGGTCAAGACCGCGGGCACAGAGGACAGCAAAGAGACGGCGGAGGCCCGCCGCGGCGTTAAAGGCCTGTCGGAAGAGGCCGGTTCGGATGAGATGGAGGAATTCGAGGCCGGTTCAGGGCTGGAGGGAAAAGTGGGCCGGGATGCGGCCAGACCGGGCCTGGAGAAAGAAGAAGACGATTCCGGCGAAGACGTTATGCCGAGGGCAGGCGCACCTGTGTCCGGAGTTTACGTACTCCCGTCGATAGAGTTGCTTGACCCGCCCGAGGAGAACAAAAAGCTGGTCAGCCGCGAGGAGCTTGAAAAAATGGGCCGGGTGCTGATGTCCAAGCTGGCGGATTTCAGCGTGGAGGGAGAGCTTGTGGAAATATCCCGCGGCCCGCAGGTTTCGACTTTCGAGATTCGTCCCGCCCCGGGCGTGAAAGTGAACCGTATCTCGTCGCTGGCCGATGACCTGGCCATGGCCATGCGGGCCAAGCGTATCCGGATCGTGGCGCCCATTCCGGGCAAGGACGCCGTGGGCGTGGAGCTTCCCAACCCCACGCCGGAGCTGGTCCGCGCGCGCGAGGTTCTGGATTCCGAGGTGTTCCGGGGCAGCTCGATGATCCTGCCGATCGCCCTGGGCAAGGATCTGGAGGGGCGTATCCGCGTGACCGACCTGACCCGCATGCCGCACCTTCTGATAGCCGGGACAACCGGCAGCGGCAAGAGCGTGTGCATGAACCTGATCATCTCCAGCCTGATTTTCCGTCACGGCCCGGAGAAAGTGCGCCTGCTGATGGTCGATCCGAAGATGATCGAGCTGAACCTGTACAACGATATCCCGCACCTTCTGCACCCGGTGGTGACAGAGGCCAAGGAGGCGGCGCGAATACTTAAATGGGCCGTGCTGGAGATGGAAAGCCGCTACCGCCTGCTCAGCCGCAACAGCGTGCGGCATATCGAGGATTTCAACCGCCGGGTGGCCTCCGGAGCCGTGGTGCACACCCTGATGGAGGGCCAGACCGAGGCCGAGATCGCCGAGCTGCCGTATATCGTGGTGCTGGTGGACGAGTTGAGCGACCTGATGTGCAGCGACGTGAAGAACGAGATCGAGGGTTCGCTGGTCCGTCTGGCCCAGATGGCCCGCGCGGTGGGGATACACCTTGTGGTGGCGACCCAGAGGCCCTCGGTGGATGTTATCACCGGCCTGATCAAGGCCAATTTCCCCAGCCGTCTCAGTTTCCAGGTATACTCCAAGATAGATTCCCGCACGATCCTGGACATGTCCGGGGCGGAACAGCTCCTGCGCAACGGTGACATGCTGTTCATGCCCGCGGGCCAGGCCGACCCGGTGCGTATACAGGGGGCGTACCTTTCGAGTGAGGAGACCGAGCGCCTGGTGGGGCACTGGCGTCTCGAGGCGCGCCGGGTGCTGGAGGAATTGGATGGCGGCGGGGAAGGCCCGGAGGGGCTGCATCACCCGCCGAACATACTGCTCGACATGGATGAAGAGGGCGAGGAAGAGGACGCGGGCAGCGACGAGCGCGACAGCTTGTTCGACGAGGCGGCGAAGCTGGTGGTACGCCACCAGCAGGGCAGCACCTCGCTGATCCAGCGGCGGCTGAAAGTCGGTTACGCCCGGGCCGGGAGGATCGTGGACCAGTTGGAGCGGGCCGGGATACTGGGGCCGCCGGACGGGAGCAAGCCGCGCGAGGTGCTGATCGGTCCGGAGGACCTGGAGGATTACGGAGTGCGGAATTGATATGGAGAACGGATGAAAATTACATTTAAGTGGTTGCTGGTTTTGTACATGCTTTGCCTGCCCGGTTACGGGATGGCCGCAAAGACTGAAGTCAAATTACAGGCCGTGCTGACCGGGATAGACCGCTATTACGAGAGCGTAAGCTCTCTGACCGCCGCGTTCAGCCAGACCGTGGAGGTCCCGGTGCTGGAGAAAAGCGAGCGGTACGCGGGAAAGATGTATTTCCGGAAGCCGGACCTTATGCGCCTGGAGTACACCAGCCCGAAAGGGCAGCTTATGGTGGCGGATGGCCAGTATTACTGGTTCTTCCAGCCCCAGAACGACATTCCGCAGGCCATGCGCGCCCGGATGGACCGGGTGTCATCCGATGTGCCGCGCTACGTGCTTGGCGGGAACCTGGCCGCGCGTTTCGATGTCACCCTGGTGGGACTGGAGAGCCGCGGTGGCGCGAACTGCTACGTCCTCGATCTGGCGCCGCGCAAGGCCAGCCCCTATTACCGCAACCTGCGCGCCTGGGTGGATGAGAGCACGTTCGCCACGCGGGCCGTGCGCTATGAGGACGAAAGCGGGAATTTCAACACGTTTGACCTGACCGGCCTGAAAGAGAACGCTGCGATCGATGCGGGCAAGTTCAGGTTCAGCCCGCCACGGGGGACGCAGATTCTGGACGAGCAATGAGGACGGTGGAATGAAAGCCATGTCCGTAAGCAATTCAATCCGAAATATTACGGGAACAGTCCGGCGGCGCGAGACAGCGTGTCCGCCGGTTTTTTTGTATACCGGCTGTCCCGCGCGGCGGTGCAGTTGAATCGAGCCAGGAATGCCCCAGGCTGAGAACAACCCTGTAGAAGGTTTTGAGTACAAACCGCTGACCGCGGAGTGCTGGAAAAATTTCGAGCGCCTTTTCGGACCGCGGGGCGCCTGCGCCGGTTGCTGGTGCATGTGGTGGCGGCTTGACGCGGCGCAGTTCAACAGAGGCAAGGGCGAGGGCAACAACCTGGCGATGCGCGACCTGGTGCAATCCGGTCATGTGCCGGGAATACTGGGCTATATCGACGGCGTCCCGGCGGGCTGGTGCTCGGTGGCCCCGCGCGGCGAGTTCCCCCGGCTGGCGCGCTCCCGCACGCTCAAACCGCTGGATGATACACCGGTCTGGAGCCTGGTCTGCCTGTTCGTGGAGCGCGCGCAACGCAGGAAAGGCCTTTCGGTGGCGCTGATCCGCGCGGCGCTCGAATACGCATCCGCCCGGGGCGCGCGGATCGTGGAGGCTTACCCGGTGATCCCGAAATCCGGCAAAGCAGCGGATGTTTTCATCTACACCGGCACGCTCAGCGCTTTCGAGCGGGCCGGGTTCAGCGTGGCGGCCCGCCCCAGCCCCAGCCGGGCCATTGTGCGTTACAGGATCGGTGGAACTGAATGAGCGTCAAGACCGCGGTTCCTGACATAGTTCCCCTGATCGAGGCCCTCAAGGCAGCGGGTTCGTCGCGCAACGTGGAGGGCATGGCGCGCTACGGTATCCGGCCGGCGAAAGTGTTCGGCGTGCCGCTTTCGATCATGCGGAGCATGATACGGGAAGAGGGGCTTAAGCGGGACCATGCGCTGGCAGCGGCGCTCTGGGAGAGCGGCTGGCACGAGACCAGGATGTTAGCCGTGCTGCTGGATGAGCCGAAGAGGGTGGACGGCGCTCAGATGGAAGCCTGGGCCGCGCAGTTCGACTCGTGGGCCATCTGCGACGGGGCCTGCATACACCTGTTCCGGCGCGCGCCGCTGGCCTGGGAAAAGACTCTGGAATGGTGCGGCCGCGAGCGGGAGTATGTAAAGCGCGCCGGGTTCGCGCTGGCGGCCACGCTGGCGGTGAACGCGAAGAACGAGCCGGACAGCCGGTTTCTGCCCCTTCTTGAAGCTGTCGAGCGCGAGGCGGATGATCCGCGGAATTTCGTGAAGAAGGCGGTCAACTGGGCGCTGCGTTCCATAGGCAAGCGCAGCCTGGAGCTTAACAGCCTGGCCATAGCGTCGGCGAACAGGATAGCGGGCCAGGGCGGCTTATCCGCGCGCGGGGTGGCTAACGGCGCCCTTCGGGAATTGACCGGACGGGAAGTGCAGGAACGTCTGGGCAGCCGGCGCTGAGATTCTTGAACCTGGCCTGACAACGCGGAGGTCATACCTGTCGAGCGATCCGGTTTTTGAGGCCGGATATTCATGACAGGTAAACCCGGATCAAGGAGCATGGAAATGGTCGAAACAGTCGTTGCGGCGCTCAGGCGTTCAGCTCTGGCGGTGTTAAGAAACCTGTGGCTGCTTTTTTTCGAGGTGGTCAACTCACTGTGCGGGCCTCTGTTGATGGGCGGGGGCCTTCTGCTGCCCCTGGCTTTCTGGTGGCTGACCCACGGGATGCCCTCGCCGGAGAACCTGGCGCGTGACCCGCTGGGATTCATGATCGCCAACTGGACCGTGCTGGTCTGGTCTTTTGCCGGCTGGTCAGTGGGCGCCTGCCTGTACCTGCTGATCTGGCTGTTTTACAGCGCGGCCCTGACCGGTGCAATCGGCATGGCTTGCGGAAACAGCGGCGGTTCATCGGCCGGGCCGGTGAAACTGGCCGAATTCTGGCGTGCGGGCCGTTGCGGTTTCTCCCGTGGGACCGGCATCGCCTCGGTCTCGGCCCTGATAACCATTCCGCCGCTTGTCCCTCTGCTGGCGCTGGCCGTGATGCTGATCCGGCGGCTGCCGGACCTGATCACCGGCCCGAGGACTGAAATGATCGGGGCGGCCCTGAAGTTCGGGATACCGCTGGCCCTGCTGGCGCTGCTTTTTGGAATTCTGTCCTGGCTGGCGCTGGTCTGGTACCGCTATGCCCTGTGTTTCGCCGTGGTGCGCGGACAGACTACCGGGCAGGCGTTGCGGAGCGCGCTGAGCTTTTTCCGCGACAACTGGAAGCCCGTGATTGGTCTGGCTGTATCGGCGCTGGTTATCGGGATATTGACCAGTCTGACTTTCGCGCAGGCCGGATTCATGATCGAACGCCTCGAGGCGCTGAACGGCGGCCTGCCCATGATTGTCAGCCTGCTGCTGATGCCGGTGGGCTTTGTGTTCGGCGTCTTCATGAATATCTGGATGCATTCTGCCGTTGTGACCCTGTTTTTAGGGCGGGAGGAAAGGACTTGAGTCTGAAAAAAGCGCGGGTGGGGCTGATCAGTCTGGGATGCGCCAAGAACCAGGTGGACAGCGAATGCATGAACGCGGAGCTCGAGCGCGCCGGTTTCGAGCTGACAGATGACCTGACCCTGGCCGAGGCGGTGGTGGTCAACACCTGCGGATTCATCCGTCCGGCCAAGGAGGAATCGATAGAGACGATCCTCCAGGCGGCGCGGCTGAAACAGGACGGCAATTTGAAAGTCCTGGCGGTGGTGGGCTGCCTGGCGCAGCGTTATCTGAAAGAGCTGAAACGCGAGCTGCCGGAAGTGGACATATTCCTGGGAGTGGGGGCGGAGCAGAAAGACCTCCCGTCCAGGCTGCGACGCGCCCTGGGGCTGGATCAGAAAGAAACCGCGGGCTGCGGCCCGGTTATTCAGGCGCGGCGGGTGGAGACAATCACCCGCGGATGGGCTTACCTGAAAATTTCCGAGGGCTGCGACAACCGCTGCGCCTACTGCGCCATACCCCTGATACGCGGCGGGCTGGACAGCCGTCCCCTGCGCGGGCTGGTCGAGGAGGCGCGCTGGCTGGAGGGCCTGGGCGCGCGCGAACTGAACCTGATCGCCCAGGACGTGACCGCTTGGGGGACGGAGCGCGGCGAACGGCTTGTGGCCCTTCTGGAACGCCTGCTGGATGAAACCGCCATCCCCTGGATCCGGCTTCTTTACATGCACCCGGCCCATATCGACGAGAACCTGCTCGAATTCATGGCCGCGCACCCGCGGGTGCTGCCGTATATCGACATGCCGGTACAGCACGCCAGCGACCATGTTCTGGCCGCCATGGGACGCGGAGTGCCCCGCGCCCGGCTGCTCGAGCTTGTGACGCGCGCCAGGGAGCTGCTGGACAGTCCGGTGCTGCGCACCACAGTGTTAGTGGGTTTCCCCGGCGAGCGCAAGCGGGACTTCGAGGAACTGCTCGACTTTGTGGCCGAGGCGCGTTTCGACCGGCTGGGCGGGTTCATCTACTCGGCGGAGGAGGACACCCGCGCGTCATCCCTGCGCGAGACAGTCAGCCGGGCGGAGAAAGAGCGCCGCCTGGAGGCCGTGCTGGGCCTTCAGCGCTCGATAAGCGCCGAGATACAACAGGAGCGCGTGGGCCAGAGCCTGGAAGTGCTGGTGGAGCAGCCGGTGCCTCCGCCGGAGCGGCCCTCGCCGGAGTACAGATGGGCCGGGCGCAGCCGGGCGCACGCGCCGGAGGTGGACGGCTGGGTGTACCTGAGCGGAGGGCGTCCTAATCCAGGACGGATCATGCGCGCAAAAGTGATCGAAAGCGGCGATTACGACCTGTTCGCCAGGGCAGAGCGGGGCTGAGAAGTATCAATATATTGATATAGCACCTTTATCCTTGCCGAAACGGATGAAATTGGGCAAATTCATTCAGGGCGCACCGCCAGGCGTCGACCAGTTCCGCGCAGCAAAAGACCAGAGACATCCACCCGAAGGCTGACAGAGTGTTGAT